>CAZQYX010000001.1:0-88922 GCA_964597665.1 uncultured Candidatus Peribacteria bacterium
GGACTCGAACCCCTTACCTCTTCCATGCCATGGAAGCGCTCTACCAGATGAGCTAGAGCCCCAAGGTTGCGGTACAAGAGCTAGAACCCCAGAAAGCTGGCGCAGTATAACGCTGCGTAGATCATATACCAAATGGTAAAAATGAGTCTTCTACCTATGATAGGATCCTCCCATTCACGTTCTATGCTGAAGAAATTCTTCTCCGACGACGATCTACGCCTTTTCATGCAAGCGGGGATATGATTTTCCTTTTCCGAACCATAGACAATTAGTTATTATAGATGTATAGATATACTAATTATGTCAGAAGTTCCTCAACAACTTCAGCCCGAACAGACTCCACGTTTCAATTATAGGATGAAGCTCAGGCGCAACCGGAAGCTTGTCGAAGTTGCGACGTATACTGTGCTTGCCGTGACCACTTTGTTGTTAGGTTCGCATGCTGTAAGAAGAGAGACAAAGAGGTCTGATACTGGTCTTGAACCAGCGATTCCTTTTGTTGTCTCCGAGGAACAATTTTTGTCGACTCAGGATGAATCCCGACAAAATACCGATGCAACTTTCCAGCTAAAACCTCAAGAAAAACAGCCGCTTCTGTTCCCCGGCATTCTCGATCAGCATCTTCCGGTGACTACTGCTGAGGGTCCCGATGTCGATTGTATCGAAGATGCTTCGTTGGCATTGGAAAAGCTTTTGCATCCAACAGTGATGAGCAGTGATCAGGCTTTGGTCTTTGCGATGAAAGCACTTGAAGAACAGTGTCGGGATGAGGCGAGAAAGTCTCTTGCCCCCAATGCTCGGCAGGTTTCGGTTCCCTCCTTCCAGAGGGCGGTTGCAGTCATGAAAAAAGCAAAGGAGAAAATCACCGATGTTGCGATGCACAAGGAAGCAGAAACTTGCATGCAAAAGGTTATGAAAGATATCGATACGGCTTTTCTTGGGAATCAATCAAAGCAATACAATCTCGATTTTGAACAGGACGGTGATAGTTGGCGAGTACGGACATTTGATACGCATTGGCAAAAAATGGATGCTTGGTTACAGGCTCTGCCGAAACCCATCAATACGCAGTCTGCTCCTCCGGACAATAACAAACGGTAGCCAAGTTGCCGACTCTTCATTCGGTCAGCTAGTGTTCGGGATGTCTATGCAACTCACCCTCGACCTTCTCAAAGAAAAACTCAGCGTCTGGAAAGGTTGTGATTTAAGCAAAACTGCCAATGCAGTTCTTGGCGAAGGGAATCCTCACGCTACCGTGATGTTCATCGGGGAGGCTCCCGGAGAGAAAGAGGATGAACTTCGGCGGCCGTTCGTCGGTGCAGCCGGGAAATTTTTGAACGAGCTTCTGGAGTCGATCGGTCTCAAGCGTGAAGACGTTTACATCTCCAATGTTGTGAAGTTTCGTCCGCCCGAAAATCGAGATCCCGAGCCGATCGAGAAGGAGCAGTGCATGCCGTGGCTGATGCTGGAGATCGCACTCGTGAAGCCGAGAGTGATCGCGACACTCGGCAGGCATTCGCTTGGGCACTTCTTTCCGCAGATAAAGATTGGTACTGCTCATGGCAAGCCATTCAAGTTAACCGACGAGATGGCCCTATTTCCGATCTATCATCCCGCTGCCGCACTTCACAATGGTAATCTGCGGAGCAGTTTGCAGTCCGATTTTCGAGCACTTGGAGATTTTTTGAAGACGTTGAAATAGATATTCGTAACACTAACCCTCATCCCTCATCCCGAAACGTGACCCCTCTCCTCCTCCGCATCGCCGCCGCCGCATTCTTCTCACTGTCATCGCTGATTGTGGTGCTCTTTCGGGTCAGCCCGCTTGTCTCTCCCGCTCTTGCCATCCCGTTCTTCTTCCTCACCGTCTTCCTCACGGTCGCAAGTACCGGAGCACTGCTCTGCTATGGAATTTGGGGAACGCTCTCCATCGAAGGCATGGATAGCGGTCGCAAGATGAGCGTGTCGCTCCGCGAAGGTTTTTTTCTCGCGATTGCGACGATGTTTCTCATTATTTTTCAGATTCTTGGGATTCTGACATGGTGGATCGGAGGACTGATCTATCTTGTTTTTGTATTGGTGGAAGTGGCGCTGCATTCATGAGGTATACTGTCTCTGCATGTCTCTTCCCTCACTCGATCAGTACTCGGCAAAAATTTTCACTGCAAAGACCGCAGACGAGGTGGAAGCGATTCGACATGAACTCTTCGGGCGCAAGGCGGGTCTCATGACCCTTGCGATGAAGGATCTCGGTACGAAGTCGGCGGAGGAGAGGAGAAGCAAAGGACAGGAATTAAATGTTCTGAAGGTGAAACTTGAAGGCATGCTCGATTCGAGGCTTCAAGAAATTTCCTCAGCATCGATGGATGCTTTGGCCGATGCCGATGCGCTCGATGTCTCTCTCGATCTTCCCGCGACCGATACCGGACATAAGCATCCGATTCATGAGTTCATTCGCAAAGCCGAGGAAGTGTTCGGTCGCATGGGATTCGATACGGCGAGCGGACCGGAGCTGGAGACCGAGGAATACAACTTCAATAAACTCAATATTCCCGAAACTCATCCTGCACGAGATCTGCAGGATACGTTCTGGGTGAGCTCTCTCGATCGTACCGTGCTTCGCACGCACACCTCTCCAATGCAAATTCGCTACATGGAGAAGAAGAAACCGCCTTTCCGCATGATCTGTGCCGGGAAAGTCTACCGCAAGGATTCCGATGCGACGCACTCACCGATGTTCCACCAGATCGAAGGACTCATGATTGGGAAATCCGTTTCGCTTGCGAATATGAAAGCCGTGATGGAGACCGCGGTCAGAGAACTTGTCGATCCTACGGTCGATTTCCGCTGGAGGACGGGATACTTTCCGTTCGTGGAACCGGGACTCGAAATGGATCTCCGTTGGAGGGGAGACGAGAGCAAGAGTAGGGAAGGCAGATGGCTCGAAGTCGTGGGTTGCGGCATGGTGCATCCGCAGGTCCTCAAGAACGTCGGCATCGATTCGGAGAAGTTTCAGGGCTTCGCCTTCGGTTTCGGCGTGGAACGCATGCTCATGATCAGGCATCAGATACCGGACCTTCGGTCGTTCTTTCAAGGGGATTTGAGGTTCCTACGGCAGTTTTAAACTCATTACAAAGTATTGACAAAAAATATAATAGTTTTATAATAAAAATATTATGACAACGACTGTTCCACCTGAATCTCTGCAGGAAGTAGTTGTACGAAAAATTGATCCAACGTTGGGGAAATTCTTGGATAGTGAACCAACGCAAGGCAGAATCTCTCTGGCATTGAGAGCAGGTATGCATTTCCTGCTTCATCCTTTAGGCGAAGGTTTGCTGAGGGATATGGGTAAGGTCGAAAAAGTACAGAGAGGTAATGAAGGATCGCTGACGGTGAATATTGAAGGCGGTAGTACCTATAGTATTTTCATGATCAATCCCCCAGAGGTTGAGGAATTTTTATCAGAATCTCGGCAAACTACCCGTGTTATCCTCGAGTCTTTGAAACAGCGCTCAAAGCAGAAGGTGCAAAAATAAGGAAGTATTACTTTCCCATCTTCTTCGCCCATTCCTCGGGTTCTTTGGCAAATTCCAGAATGCTCTCGATATCCTGTTTCTGAATGCGATCCTGTACGAGTGCAACGTCGAGCAGTGTCGAGAGTGTCGTCAGCGGATGGAGCCGTATCTTGCATTCGCTTGCTTTCTCCTGCGCAACGGGAAGTTCGTAACTGAAGATCGAGACGATGTCCGTCACGATGCACCCTCCTTCAGTTCGCAGTGCTTCGACGGTGGAAGCGGAACTCTTTGCAGTCGAAATCAGGTCTTCGATAACAACAACGTGTAGGCCCGGTTTCAGGTCACCTTCGATGCGCTTCTTTGCACCGTGCTCTTTTGCTTGCGCACGGACGTAGACGAATGGCAGTTTCAGTCGATCAGCGACGAGCGCCGCCCAGCCGATTGCTGCGGTTGCGGTTCCTGCAATGACATCCGGTGGAATATGAAGATTCTTCACTCTGTTTGCGAGTGCTGCCACGACGAAATCCCGCGCTTCCGTATGACTGTAGATCATGCGGTTATCGCAGTAGATCGGCGATTTGATGCCGCTGGTCCACGTAAAAGGTTTCTCGGGTGAGAGCTTCACCGCACCGATTTCAAGGAGGTGCTCTGCGATGCGAAGTCCGTGGTGCATACCCGTAGGGTAGCAGGGGATAGTGAGAAAGGGGAAGGGTTAGGGATGAGAGCTGTCTGCTACACTTCCCACATGCCTGTTGATGAACTAAAACTCCGAGAATTGGTGACGGTTTTTCTCGAAGAAAACAAGAAGCTCAACTTGTCTGCCTTCAGAACAGAAGAGCATTGTTGGGTAGGCAACGTGCTCGATTCTCTGTCATTTCTGCAGGCTCTAGAATCCATTGAAGGCCTGAAAGTCCCCGAAACGCTTCTCGATATCGGTACGGGTGGCGGGTTTCCTCTTCTCCCGCTTGCCATCAGTCTACCGAAGACACACTGTTCAGGTATCGATTCGACGAAAAAAAAGATCGATGCGGTATCGAGAATCGCGACTGCTCTCGATCTTTCCAATGTCGGCCTGTTCGCCGAACGTCTGGAAGACAAGGCACGGGACAAGAACTTCCGTGAAAAATTTGACTGTGTCACCGCGCGTGCCGTTGCTCCTATTTCCGTACTCCTCGAATACGCCGTGCCTTTTTTGAAGGTTGGTGGTTTCTGCGCATTCTGGAAGAGCAGTAAAGTGGCAGCGGAGTTGGCTGCATCGGTGAATGCTCAGAAAGCATTATCGGTTAGCTTTGTAGGAACGTACGAATACGAGCTCTCGTCCGATTTTGGGAAAAGGCTGATAGTGTTTTTCAGGAAAACAAAAGAAACATCCAGAGAGTATCCGAGGAAGGTAGGGATACCGAAGAGCAATCCTCTATAAATGCTGCGACAGTGTTGTCATCACCACGATCAGACACGACACAAATACGACGACAAACGGAGAAACTCCCAAGGTGCGAGAACGCATAGGAAAGAGGATGGAAGCGAACCGATACAGTGTAGTCAAACTGTCTTTTTGAGCAATGGTAAAGTTTTGAAATTGTTCTATAGTTTGGACGACATTTTCTATGCCAAAACCCTACGTCCCCAACGATAAGTGGAGTCAGCGTGCTGCAAAGGAAGGCTACCTCGCTCGTTCGGTCTATAAATTGATGGAGATCGATGCACGGTACGAGCTGATCCGCCCGGGGCTGCGTGTTCTCGACATCGGTGCCGCACCGGGATCGTGGCTTCAGTACACCAGCGACAAGCTTGGTCCTGAGGGTCGTGTCCTCGGACTCGATCTGAAGCCGATCACGTTCACCGCTCCGAATGTGGTGACGAAGGTAGTCGATGTTCTCGATGATGCAGCTGTCGCAGGAGCGATTGCCGAAATGAGCTGGCAGAAACTGGATCTGGTGCTCTCTGATATCGCACCCAATACGAGTGGAATTAAAGATGTCGATCAGTGGCGATCGATTGAGCTTAATCAAAGAATTGCGGCGATTGCTCACAAATATTTGCGCGGCAGAGGCAGCGTTGTCATGAAAGTGTTTCGCGGAAAGGATTTCGATGCGTTCACGCATGAACTCAAAACAATGTTCAGCCGCCTCAAAGTCATGAGTGCCGTTGCAAGCAGAGACAGGAGCAGGGAAGTATACGTTGTGTGTTCGGAGGCAATCCCGCTATCCTGACCTCCATGATCGTCTTCTCTTCGGTGACCAAAGAGTTTCATGGGAATACGGTGCTCGGTGGCATCAGTTTCCAGATTCAGCCGGGAGAGTTCGTCTGTTTGACGGGTCCGAGCGGGGCAGGGAAGTCGACGATCGTTCATCTTTTGATTTGCGCCGAAGTTCCGACGTCCGGAACCATCGAAGTGGATGGTGCGGATCTTGCAGCACTCCCAAGACCCGTGCTCCAGATGTACCGGCGGAAGATGGGAGTCCTCTTTCAAGATTACAAGTTGCTCTCGGACCGTACGGTCGCTGAGAACGTTGCGTTCGCTCTCGAAGTGTCCGGTGTGGAGGACAGCGAGATCGGGCCGCGTGTCGATGAGCTTTTGAAGCGTCTTCGCCTCACCGCGCGCCAAGATGCATTTCCAAGCGAACTCTCCGGCGGAGAGAAGACCAGAACGGCTCTTGCTAGAGCCCTTGCAGGGAGGCCGAGCATTCTCATTGCAGACGAGCCGACCGGCAATATCGACCCTAAGCAGTCGATGGAAATCTTAGAACTGTTGAAGGAGGTGAACAGGGAAGGAGCAACCGTCATTCTGGCCTCGCACGATCAGCGCGTGATCGATTCATTGAACGTCCGTGTGCTGCGTCTTGAGAACGGAGCAATCGTCCGCGATTCAGTTGGAGGCTATAACGGGGCGATATCGCAATCTCCGATTCCGGAGATTGTCAGTAAGCCTTCATCGCATGCTCATCATGCGATACATCATTCACATATCCCGGCACATCATCCTGAGAAGAAAGAACATCATTTTCCTCATGAGCATCATAAGCCGCATGCGGGAGGGAAGATAAAGCCGATAGGGATCTAGTTCTCGATACGCACTCGCTGAGGCTCGTGCTACTCGAACTGACACATCACTCAGTTTTTTGTGTCACTTCGAGTAGCCCCGTCGCGGGGCGTATCGAGAAGCTTCTACCACTTCAAGTTCCCCTCTACTTTTACTCTCTGAGATCCATCCTTTACGATCTTTCCTATTTCGTACGATGCAAGATCGTGCCTCTCTAGATGTGTGATCACTTCCTTTACCGTCTTTGGATCAACAACAATCGTCATTCCAACACCCAGATTGAACGTCTTCATCATATCTGCATCGTCATTGCCAGATTTTTCTTTGATGAACGAGAACACTGGTGGAATGCGGATTCGTGCGGCATCGATGACCGCATCGAGGCCTTTCGGCAGGATCCTGTTCAAGTTTCCTGCAATGCCTCCTCCCGTGATGTGCGCCATACCGTGAAGTCCTGTATTCGTAAAAAGATCTTTCAGTGAAGAGAAATAACACCGGTGCGGTTCCATGATCAGATCGAGAAATTTTGCGGAAGCGGGATTCTTCCCGCGGCCTACAATCACTGTATCAACGATCGACGGGTCATTATCAATCAGTGCTCGGATCAGTGTATAGCCGTTTGTATGCGGACCGCTGCTCTCGATCGCAAGCACGGTGTCTCCTTCTTGAATCGCCGATCCATCGATGATGTTCTTTTTTTCGACAACACCGATACAACTTGCACCGAGTACGTAGGTACCTGCAGCAAGGACGTTCGGTTGCTCGCTAGTTTCACCTCCGGTCAGCGCGCATCCTTGTGCTTTGGAAGCTTCCACCATGTATTTCACAAGTTGGCTCACGACATCCTTCTCAAGTTTTCCGCAGACGATAAGATCCTGGATGAAGAGTGGCACTGCGCCCATGACGATCACGTCATTCACGAGATGATTGATCAGGTCGTAGCAGATGCCTCGAACGCGTTTATACTTGAATGCGAGGAGCTGCTTGCTTCCGGGTTCTTCGGTCTTACAGACAAGCACCGGATGGTCGTAGCTGGGGAATGCAGCGTCGCAGAGCGAACTGAAGGCTCCGATCTTATTCAGGACGAGAGGATTACTTGTTTCCAGATCTTTGGCGATTCCTTTCTTCATCTTGTCAGCCGTATCGATATTCACTCCGGATAGCGCGTAGGAGATTTTCTTGAACATATGCAGAGCGTACCGTAGCCAAAAAATCGCTACAAGATGAGGGAAGTTAGAGGTGTGGGAAAGAAGTGATTAAATATCATATTTATGTTATAATAATATTATGACTAAAAGAGAGGAAATCAGAGATCGTATGGAGGCAGATTTGGAAATGGCGAGGAAAATTTTAGATCAAAAAAAAGTTGGCGAAATGAGTCGAAAATCTCTTCAGCAAGTATGCGAAACATTGTCAGATAAAATGCCAGAATCTCGGAGATTAAAGTATCAATTGCTAAAAGCCGCAGCCTTGCCTGAAGCTGATGATTGTTTTTTGAGTGTTGGAGATTGGGCATTACTTAATGAATTGAGTGAAGCTTCTATTCGGAGACAATTACGAAGAAAATATAAGCAGGGCGTGCCTTCATTACTTGCTGCAAAAACTCTTTTTCAGGAAACGAGACACTTAGCAGAGGAATTACCAACAGCACTTGGGGATGATTCAATCGTATTAGATGGGGAAAGATATGTGACATCAACAGCGTGGGCGATTGCGAATACGATTTCACCAAAAGCAGTCTTTCCTCGTGTGGCTTCTCTAACTCCGATTAAGGGCAAAACGACCTTGGGGAGAATACGCGACTATTATCGTGAAGTTGATATCGACAATGTGTGCAAAGAATTGATTGAGACAGATAAAGCTAATGATGACGGCTTTTTCGTAAAGGAAGATGTGACATATGGGATGGCTGAAGCCTGGTCAAATTTAACGCAAACAAGCAAGAGCTCAATGTACAGCAGGCTAAAAAATGCTGCTTGGATTTCGGGGAAAGATAGATCGGGCAGAATCGCAAAATTTTACGCACAAGCAACAGTATATTTACTAATGGGTGAACGCTTGGAGCTACCGAAAACAAATAAAGATGGATTTGTTGATATCCAAGGCGTCCAATATGGAACTGTGACTGCATGGAATAATAAATACGGAGATCTCACCCCCAATAAACTATCGGGTGCGGTTCATGTGAAAGGCATAGAACAAAATGGATTGTCTGCTAATCTTTATTCTTATGCCACCATCAAAGGCGTGCTTAAAACACTACCAAAGAACTTACCTAGGGCTAATAATGAAGGGATAATTAGAGTAAATAATGAAGACTACAGAACGATTGGTGGATGGCAAAAGCTTCTGGGAAAAGACTTCAGAGTGTTGGAGAACTTGCTAGTAAATGCACAGGGCATTCAAGGAAAAGCAACGAACGGTAATGTAACTGATTACTATCCAGAAGAAATTGTAAGGGGATTGGTAGATGAGGAATATAGAAGAGATACAGAGTTCGAGAAGCTATCAAGCCTTGGACTAGAAGAAGCGGCCGCTTTTTTTCGGAATGATCCTTGGAAATTCAAAGAATACCTACAATTTGCTCATCCTGAACTTTCTGAGGAAGAAATGGATCGACTTACGATACGCAGCTTCCATGGAATGAGGATGGGGAGCCTAGAAAAAAATGAGGAAAAATATTTGAAATGGGACACGAAATTGTCTTCCATAAACCTAACCGAAGAGCCTCCTGAAGTAACTGCAGAACCTACAATCACTATAATGGGAACAGTAGCACCGAATGCCACACATATCTTCATTGCGGGTGCTTATACCCGCACAAAGCGCATTGATGAAGGAGAAAATTTTGCACTTACGATTCCGTTGAAGATCGGTCAGACGAATGAGCTTCGCATCATGTCCATCGACAAGAATGGAAAGAAGCGCAGTGAGCAGGAGTCTTTCATGATCAGCCAGAAAGGTAAGCAGGACGACGTAGCTGCCTTGGTCGATTTGCTATCCCAATTGAAAGACATAACGATTGCTGGCATACAACAGAATCCGGGACGCTTTCAACATCTTTGCCGTTGCATGGAGCAATCGTTGATCAAGCGCTTCGGAAGATCATTTGCAGACGGAGAGCGATATATACGTGATTTGATCGAAAGAGGCACGACGGCTCCGGCGATCCGAAAGGTTCTCGGATCCGTACTCTCAAAATTCAAGAAGATTCACGAAGCAAAAATCCCCGGAACCGTACCAGGAAGCCTTCTCTTTTTTCAAAAGTACTGTGCCGTCGATATTCGTCGCAGAATCGAAGAGGAACTGCTCGGCGTTTTCCTTGCAAATGCTCCTGGTACCGGAAAGACGCGCATCATACAGGCTGCAATAGCAGATATGGATACGACGGTCATCACGCCGAATTCCGTCGTGTCCGCATGGGATGAAGAATCAGGAAAAGTTTTAGAAGATACCGATGTTCTGGCACTGCGTGGCGTTTCTCATGCAGTTAGGAAAGAGCAACTGAGAACTCGCAAGCGACTTAGGGCAACGGTTGATACGCCACAGCACATTTACATCAACAGGGAGTTCTTACAGCGTGTTGATGATTCTGAGCGTTTCAAGCTCCTCAGTGATAAAGAAACAGTCGTTGTTCACGACGAAGGACATAGTCGTGCCAATGAACAGAGTTTGCAGAGTAAAGGTGCCGCAATGCTAGATTCTAAATTCCAGATTCTTGTGTCGGCTACTCCCTTCAAGAACCCCCGCACGTTCCGCCGTATGATGACGATTCTTCGACCGAAAGATAAACGTTTTTCGAGCGATGCCGCATTCACTAGGGCTTTCCCTGCAGACGATCCACAGGCACTGCGTACACTTAGTCTTCTCAAGCAGGATGTGACACTGCGCTTCCGCGAAGAAGATGTCTTTGAGACTGTTGATCCCAAACAATCATTATCACAGCAGCGACATAAGCTCCCTGCCAAAGAATTCATCGATCCTGAGAAAATAGGTTCATTTGAGATGAGTGAAGATCAAGCTGAAAGTATTTATCAGATGTTTGTGAACTGGAATCGCTGGTGTAAAACGAATAACAAGTACATTCCGAAAGACCGAACAGCAAAAGAAGATCATCTTCGTGTTGGTGACGGATTTGCAAAACGACATGCGCTTCGTCAGACCGTGAATAATCCCTCCTATATCAATTCAAAGGCTCCCGATCACAAACTGATTGAGGCCAAGAAAATCGTGCAGCAGTGTATGAAAGAGGGCCGAAAAGTCGTCATCTTCTGTGCGTACGAGGCGCAAACACAGAAATACGCAGAAGCTTTTGCAAACCTACATCCTGCACTCTATACGGGAGAAACAAGCGCTCTTGGTGACGTAAAAGACTTAAACAGTAAGCCAATCAAATTCAGAAAGGGCGAGAGCGAAGACGATCATCACGCATGGGTCCTCGATTCCTCGGGTCGCCCTGTACCCGATCCTGATGGACAAACAATGTCTGCGCTCGACTACGAACGTATCACATTCCAAAACATTGCGGATCGCAAACTTCTCATCGCTACCTATAGCGCCGGTTCGGTCGGTTCCACGTTCACGGCAGGTAATGCGATGATTCTGGATGATTTGCCGTCCGATTGCGTGGAAGCAATTCAGGCTGAGGGGCGTATCCGCCGTATCGATCCCAATCGTCTGACGCATGCCGTGAAGAAGTATTACACGCTTGAGAGTCAGTATCCGGCTGCATTCATGGAGAGAGTCTCCAAAAGATGGCTCGTCAAACAGGAACATTTCTATAAGGAATTTGATTCACGGGAGTCAGCAAGAAAATATGCCGAGAAACGCGGGCTGAAATACATGAATGCTGCTGAAGAGTTCTTCGACCAAGGCACATATGACGAAGTCCACAGTCGGAACCTGAAAGTCCAACGTATGATGTTTAATTTGATCAATGACGGCATTGCTGATGAATCAATTCTGAGCGAGGATCAGGAAATGTTCAGGGGATTGGCGAACGGGAAGAGTAAGGAATGATCGCATGCCTGGAACAGAGACGCGGCGTCTTAGCTGCGTGTTCTTTGGTCATCCTTCAGCGCGCCCTTCTAGGCTGAGTCGCGGCATGGAATGCCGCATTGGATCAAGAGTATGTGGTATGATCGTTCAGTCATGGACGATTCACTCTGCCTCTGTAATACGCTGAAAGCCGCAGCCGCATGCTGCGAGCGTGAGCTCAATGACGCTCTCTCGGAATTCGATATCAGTCACTGTCAGGCGATGATTCTTCTGAAAATTGGCGAAGGGAAGATCTCCATGTCGGATATGAGCAGGGAGATGTGTTGCCACAAGAGCAATGTCACGCAGGTAGTGTCTGGACTCGAGAAGAAAGGTCTCTTCACCCGTTCATCGATGGAAAGCGACCGGCGCATTGCCGAGCTTCTCCTTACTCCGAAGGGAAGAGCCGTAAGCGTCCGTCTCCGCGAGCTTCTCTCGAGCAGAGCAGCTGATTGTATGGGAATTTTTACGAAAGAAGAGAGGCGGATCTTTGGAGAGCTTCTTAGAAAATATGTGGAGAAACACCGGTTATAGAAAATTCCAAAACTAAAAAACCAAATTCCAAAACGTTATAGCCATCTTGGATTTTGGCTTTTATTTTTTGGTTTTTCATGTCAACTTACTTCCTTTCCTCCGACGATCTGGATCGTATTGTAGGCGAGCTCCACTTCGCGGTCGGCGTTGAACTGTTCGAGGATTTCCCGGGAGAGTGCGGTGACCACGGTTCTGCGTTGGCCGATCGGAACGATGAATTTGAGAGTGAATTGCACGCCACTGCTTGCAAGATCGACATGGATCTCCGGTTCTCCGACTTCCCACATCGTGAAGAAGAGTGCCGTGCGCCTGCGCTGTTGTGCGCGGGCGAGTTCTGCAAACTCACTCGTTTGTTTGATCAGGATCTCCTTGAGAATCTCTTCGGCTTTGCGCCAGTTACTGTTGTACGTGATGGTCACCTCCACTTCCACGCTCATGAAATCAGACGTTGTGTTGTAGTTCAGCACCGATTCTTTCAGCACCAGTGAGTTCGGGAGATAGAGGATTTTCCCCGTGCGCTCGTGCGCGTTGAAGCTCCCGCCGACGCTGATCTCGAGCATGGTCGTGCGAAGCGGTCCGATGTCGATGACATCACCCGTGTAGTGTCCGATGGAGACGCGATTCCCCAATTTGTAGAGGCGGCGTTGCAGGATGATGATCCATCCCATGAAATCCTTCACGACATCCTGCAGAGCGACGGCAATACCTGCACCGACGATGGCGAGAGAAGCCAGTGCATTCGGGTGATCGGAGAGGAGTTTACTGAAGACCCAGAGTGCCGCGAGCGTATAGATGCCCGCGGTGAGGAATTTTGCGATCAGATAGCGTTTTCCTTTCTCTTCAAATCGATGTGCGACACGTCTTCTGATGATTCGATCGAGGATCACAGCGGCAAGGATGATTGCGATGTAGCCGAGGAAACCGAACAGTGTCTTGAACTGTTCGAGCCACTGTGTGCGATTCAGTTTGCTGAGGCGGTCATTCTGCAAGACAAGCCCTGATTCCATCGCTGCAATCCGTTCCTCCAGAATCGCTTTCTTCGCCAGAAGCTCGGGATAGGTCTTCGTCAGTCTGAGTCCTTCCGATGATTCGTCGACCGCAGTGGGGTTACTGTAGTACTGCTGTTCCTCTTCCTTTAGGAGTTCAAGATCCGCTTTCCGGTCACGCAGCTGATCTTCCAGAAGCTGTACGACGGTACGCTGTCGGTCGACGGCTTTCGTCGGTGCAGTCGTATCGATCGTTTGACTATCTTTCTCAGCTGGGTCCACGAGATCCTTCACTTCTCTCTCTGCAAGGATGCGAATTTTGGATCTCTCGTCGACGATTCTTTTTTGAATGTACGCATCCACTCCGTCTTTCTTCAGCAGCGCCTGGTACAGCATCACCAGTGTTTGCTCGTTATAGGAGATAACATTGTTCTGTTGTGCGAGAGCAATCGGAAGCATTCCGAACGCTGTGCTGAGAATCAGTGTTGCTCCGATGGTTGAAAGTTTTTTCATGGGGGGAGTATACAGCATCGCAAAACAGCCCTCACTCCGTCCTGCTGGACACCTCTCTCCAGATTCTGGAGAGAGGAAGTCCATAATCGAGAAAAGCACGGG
Organism: uncultured Candidatus Peribacteria bacterium; assembly: GCA_964597665.1. Classification (GTDB taxonomy): domain Bacteria; phylum Patescibacteriota; class Gracilibacteria; order Peribacterales; family Peribacteraceae; genus SICN01. Next base: position 13,734 of record CAZQYX010000001.1, read on the forward strand.
CTCCCCCTTCTCCGGAATCCGGAGAAGGGGTCAGGGGATGAGGGCTGTATGCGCAGGGGGGAGAACTATCCAATCAACCCCGTTCCATACAGTCCTGCAGTAAGCACAGAGACGATCGACATGAGCTTCACGAGGATATTGAGAGAAGGACCGGATGTGTCTTTGAACGGATCACCGACGGTGTCGCCAACGACTGCCGCCTTGTGCGTATCGCCGCCCTTCCCTCCAAATTGTCCCGACTCGATGTACTTCTTCGCGTTGTCCCAGGCACCTCCGCTATTGGCCATTGACGTGCCGAGCATGATCGAACTGACGAGCGCTCCGGCGAGCATGCCGCCCAGCGCTTCTTTACCAAGAAGCAGTCCAACGACAACCGGAGAAATGATGGCAAGAAGTCCCGGGGCGATCATCTCGCGGATCGCGGCGGACGTGGCGATGGCAACGCAGGTTGCAGGATCTCCTTCCGCCGTTCCCTGCATTAGTCCTTTGATCTCGCGGAACTGGCGTCGTACTTCGACGATGATGACGATGGCAGCCCGTCCGACCGCTCGCATCGTCAGAGAGCTGAAGAGGAACGGCAGCATACCGCCAATGAGGAGGCCGATGAGGGTGAATGGATTACTGACATCGATGCCGGCAAGCCCCGATTCTTCTTTGAACGCTCCGAAGAGTGCGAGACACATGAAACCAGCAACACCGATTGCGAAGCCTTTGCCGATCGCGGCCGTCGTATTTCCTGCGGAGTCGAGAGCGTCTGTCGTCACGCGAACTTCTTTTGGTAGTCCGCTCATTTCCGCGATGCCGCCTGCGTTATCCGCAACTGGTCCGAATGCGTCGATGGCAAGTGTCATGGCAAGTGTCGAGAGCATGCCGACCGATCCGATGCCGATGCCATACAGACCTGCTTCGATGTAGGCGATACCGATGGCAACACCGATCACGAGGACGGGGAGAGCCGTCGACATGTAACCGAGTGCGAGGCCTTCGATCAGCGCCGTTCCCGCACCAGTTTTTGCGGATGCCGCAAGTGCCTGCACGGGCCTATACAGCTGAGAGGTGTAGTACTCGGTGAGTCCGCCGACGATCACGCCGGCGATGAGACCCGCAGTCGATGCAACGAATACGCCGAATGCGATGTCCTGTGGCAGGATCACCTTCGAGAGGTAGTACGTACCCGCAACGGCAAGAAGAGAAGCAACGAGCATTCCGTTTTTCAGTGCACGCTGCACGCCTGCGGCATTCTTTGTTCGCACGACTGTCATGCCAATCATTGCTGCAAAGATTCCCATTCCCGAAACGAGGAGAGGGAAGATCAGTGCGGCATCAGTATTTGTTGTTGCCCAGTCCACATGCAGACCGACAAGCATCGTTGCGAGGATCGCTCCGATGTAACTCTCGAAGAGATCCGCACCCATGCCGGCGACGTCGCCGACGTTGTCTCCCACGTTGTCTGCGATGACGGCTGGATTTCTCGGATCGTCTTCCGGAATGCCGGCCTCTACTTTTCCGACGAGATCGGCTCCGACATCAGCAGCTTTCGTGTAGATGCCTCCGCCCACACGTGCAAAGAGCGCGACGCAGGAAGCTCCGAAGCTGAAGCCCGTGAGAGACTTCAGTGCTGTGGCAGCATCGACTGATTGCAACAGGATCATGAACACACCGACGAATCCAATGAGCCCAAGTCCCACGACCGAGAGACCCATCGTAGCGCCGCTTAAGAAGGAAACACGAAGCGCTTTCACGATGCTCGTGCGTGCCGCTTCTGCCGTACGAACATTTGCGATCGTCGCGGTGCGCATGCCGATGAATCCTGCGAGTCCCGAGGAGAATGCACCGACAATGAAGCTGAGTGCGGTGAAGGGTTTGCCCCAGACGGTTCCAAGATTCGTCCAGCCGACATCGAGGAAAATGTAGATGAGTGCTGCAACGATAATCATGAACGGAACAATCACCGCATATTCGCGCGTGAGGAATGCCATTGAACCGATGCGAATTTTCTTCGCAAGATTTTGCATGACATCATTCCCTGCACTCTGCCGTCCGATAATAATGCGGAACAGAAGTGCAAAGAGGAGGGCAACGACACCGGATGCCATGGTGAGCATCAGTTGCTGATTGAAGGACATGAGAGAGGGGAGGAGAGAAAGAAGAATGCGCCCCATCATGGGGTGCGCCTTCGTGCCCGCGCAAGACACAGAACGGGGCTGTTATTGCATCTAGTTTTTTTTGTGTTATTTCAATTTTTGGAAAAAATCCAAAATTCAAATATCAAATTCAAGAAAAATAAAAAATGAAAATTAAAAAATGATTTGTATTTTCAAAAAAAGAGTTTTACTTGGAATTTGTTTTTTGGAATTTGAAATTTCTTCTGTTTGCATTTCCACATTATTGGCAGTGAGTGCAATCAATTATTTTTTTGCGCTCTTCACAAGAGAGGAGCTGCGAGTACAATAGTGAGTAAGCTTTATTTTTTCCCATCCATATTTTATGGCTGCAAAGAAAAAGAAGAAGAAGGCCGCTCCGAAGAAAAGGAAAGCTGCCAAGAAAGGCGGTAAGAAGAAGCGCAAATAGTTTGCCTTTTGAAACGTCACAACGTTACTGAAAACGGAGTGACGTTTTTTTGTGTCACATCGTTAATAGTGCGATATAATCGGATCGATGAGTACTGACAAAAGCAGGGTATCGGGAGAAACCGCCACCTTCGGTGCAGGGTGTTTCTGGGGCGTGGAAGAGGCTTTTCGAGTACTTCCGGGCGTACTGAAAACAGCGGTCGGTTACTCGGGTGGCAATACCGAACATCCGACATACGAAGCGGTGTGCACCGATCTCACGGGGCATGCGGAAGTCGTGCAGATTCTCTTCGATCCTGCGGTGATTTCGTACGAAAAACTTCTGGAAGTATTTTGGAAGAATCATAATCCGACGACGCCTAATCAGCAGGGTCCGGATTTCGGATCGCAGTACCGATCGGTTATTTTTGTGCACTCACAGGAACAGAAAAAAATTGCAGAGGCCTCAAAGACTACATTGGAAAATTCCGGAATATGGAAACGTCCGATCGTCACGCACATCGAAGATGCAAAAATTTTTACTCCTGCCGAAGAGTATCATCAACAGTATTTGATGAAGAGGGGACTAGGATCGTGTCATATTTGATTTTTTTCCTTCTATCTTTTTGTGACCTGTATTCCCTCTGCAGTCCGATTTTTAAAATCTTCATAGAGTGTTCCGAACATTGAATAAGCTTCACGCGGTGATGTCTTTCCTTCTCCTCGCTCGAATGAGGCTTCAAATGTAGCAAGCAGCGCAGCGCGCAAAGCTTCAGCTGCTCGAGGATCACGTCGCTCGGCTTCATAAAGCATTGTGGTCATTTCGGAAAGACACGGATTTGGCATATAGAAAATAGGATATTTCAATTCATCTTTACTGTAGGCACCCGCTTTTGTTTTGTCGCAGATTTCTTGGAAACGTTTGCCATACCCAGCGATGCGCTCGCTGAAAATATCAATCATGCTTTCTCCGCGTTCCTTGAGACGATCAGTGTTCCATTCCTTCTCTATCAGAATATCAGGTCGGTAGTCAGGATTCGTAGTTGCTGCGAGAAGCAATCCGGATTTTGATGGAAGTTTTGTAGAAATAACAGGTTTATCTGCTCCCTGATCTGTTGGAGTTTTCCCGACAAAAAATCCTCCGATCACTGCAGCGGCGAGTGCACCTCCAGCAGCAATTGTTCTTGCGACCTTCTTGAATTTTGTCTTGAGAAATGTTTGATGCGGAACAGCTGACGGTCTGCCTCCAAGAAGCAGAACAACCTGATCGCGTATGAATTTGGCAGTGCGATCATTCTTATCGCGCATTGGTGAGTATTCGGCAATTTCGATGACCGTGACAGGGGCTTCGTTTGACGGATCGGTACTGAGAAACTTTGAAAGAAGGGTTATCTCCTCATCTCTCACTCCATCCTTATTGATCATGGGTGTTGCATGTTCATGCAGCCCATCGACATCAATACTGACCATGAATTCACGAACGGAAGGATTTTGACGAATTGTATCGAGCGTTCGTATCGCGCCGTTCAAACCGAGTTGGCGCATCCTGTCTCTGGTCTGAATTTGTATGTCATGTTCGATTGGAGTACTGATTTCATTCTGATCAAGATCCCTGATGCCGATCTGAACGACGTTCGATGGATCGAGTTTCGCATAGTTTCTATGAATTTTTCCGAGAGGATCAGAAGGATTCATGAGTCCGTAATTTGCTGCCTCCGTCATGCCGTGGGGAGCCTTTGACGGACTCTTGTCCCTTGTCTGCAGATCTCCATGTGCATCAATCCGTACCTCGGCTCCTTCGGCATCCGATCCGTACGTATCTTTGATTGCGGCCACAAAACCGGGGACGGTGCCGAGTGATACCGAATGATCTCCGCCGAGCACGATCACCCGCCTGCCGAGTTTTCTCTGCTGCTCCACTTCCCTTGCAAGATCTGTTGCAATACGAATATTTCCTTTTTCATTCAGCACACCTCCTTTCGGAATCGGAAAAACATCCGCGGGATCGGGACTGCAATCAATGTTGATAATTGTGGACACTTTTGCTCCTATTTTCTCAATCGCTTCTATTAGTCCAACCTCGGTTTTCAGAAGTGCGTCCGGAGCAGAGGCAGTTTCATTCTTTTCCCGAATGGCACCGAGAGCAGTCCCGACCTTAATAATTGCAACTTCGCCTAGGTGAGGTCTTTCTCGTTCTCTCTCCAAAAATTCCCTGTTTTCCAGTCGACTTTCTTCGCTATGAATCGTTTTACTCATACATATATTATAACATTTTACTAGTTTATTTGCAATTATCGGGTCTTCCCCAACTTCTTCAAAAAATGCCCAAATCCTCCGCTTCCGTACTGCAGTTCATGCGAGCCGCGTGTGATCTTGCTGATGCTGACACCGCATTTCTTCGCGACGTCACGCTGCGACATGCCAGTTCCGAGTGCTTGGATCAATTGCCATCTCTCGGCGATCGTCTCGCGTTCCTGCGGAGTGAGAATATCTTTGAGGAGCATCTCGGATTCTTTTTCATCATCGATCGATGCGAAGAGCTTGTAGAGATCGCGCAGCGGTTTTTTGTCGGTTGGCATAGGGGTCATTCTACGGAAATGACGGGAGAGCGCAATTCCTGAAAGAGTTCCGTGCAAATGCTCTCCGAAAGTATTTCAAGAGAATCGAAGAAGTGAACGTCAGTTTTTGCATCGACAAGAAACGGTAATTCGGTGCATCCAAGAATGACTGCTTGTGCTCCTTCGCTCAAGAGTTTTCCGGCGATAGCATTGAAATCTTTTGTATCCTTTGCATCGATCGTACCGGCAATCACGCCATGGATGAGCGTACCGATCCGATCCTGATCGGATTGTTTCGGAATCAGAACTTCGATACCGGCATTTTGCAGGGGTGTGAGGTACAGATCGGAGCGCATCGTTGTCGGCGACCCGACGAGACCGACTTTTTGTACCCCCGAGTCGAGAACTTTCTTCACCACACTGTCGATCATCGAGAGAAAGGGGATGCCTGCTACAGATTGAAAGCGATTGGCATAGAGATGCATGGTATTGCAGGCAAGCACAAGTAATGTCGCTCCGGCTTTTGCGAGACGTTTTGCTTCTTCTTCGACAATCCTAATGGTCTTCTCTTCATCGTCGCGACTCAGAACGAGATCCGGCACTGGAATATTGTCGAGGAGAATATGAGGGACATTGGCATTGTCACGAATACCGTAATCCCGAATGCTGCTCTGGATGATTAATTCGTACAAGCGAATGCTTGCCTGCGGTCCCATACCGCCGAGAATGCCGAGGATACCCTTCATGAGTGTTGGGGGAAAATATCTGCGACAGCATCAGCACTGCCTGCATCAGAGATCAGTGCTGCGAGATCTCCCCGAATGGGTCCATTCAAGCGGGCATTGCGTGAGGCTTGGTGAAATTCATCAGCAGTATTCGGGTCACCGGATTCCGGATAGTGGTAGTAGGTTGGTTTTGATCCTAGCATTGTCAGCATCGGGATTACCTTCACTCCTCCCCTTCTATCTGCAAAATCGGACGTGAGTGTAAAGAATGGCTTTTCAGCACTTCCTCCAATTGGCAGGATCGCATGGAGGTCTGCAGGAATATCATCTGCAAACGGGTACGTTCTACTCGCACCGTTGTAGAGAACATTTGCAGCGGCATAGGTACCATGCTTACTTGCTCCGTTTGAATGTTTTTGTCCTGAGGTTTGAAGCAGTTCCATCGCTTGGCTGACATCTGCATTTTGCGTGATTCGCAGACGGATATTGTCGATGATGTGCTCGATGTCTTGTTGTACAGCTGTAGGGTAATCACATCCAAATTCCATGCGGACGTGTTCCGCAATATTTGGATGGAATGTCGCAACGTATCGCTGCAGGTATTCTTGCATGAGAGTTGCACATTCTTGAGCCGACTGCTGATCGATGTTGTTTGTTTCGGCAATGAAACCGGTTGCCTGATACAGAAGGTACGAAGGGACGGGGAGACCTGCCTCATGCATTCTTTCCATGAGTTGAAGGCCGGGAATAGCGAGTACAGGGAGTCTCACCGGAACCTTGAGATTTTTGTCTAACCCAAATCCGGTTGTCAGAAGCAATTGTTTCGTAGACAGTTGATCATTGGCGATACGAAGTGAAATTGCTTCGATGACAGTTGCATCGGCACTGCGAGCAAGTCGTAACGGTCCCACAGCCGGAGCATTGTTCTTGAGTCGAAGGATGCTCTGGATAGAATTTTCCCGATAGCGTTGAGAGGGAGGCATGTACTGATGTAACGGTACAACAATATTTCATCTGAGCAGCTCTGTCAAATGAATGTTGCACATCCAAAACACCTCTCTCCGAGTTTCGGAGAGAGGTGTGCTTCCGCTTGGCGACTCTTTACTGCTGAATGACCTGTCCGCGGATTGCGCCATTCGGATAGGCCTGCGTATGGATGTTGACGTAGATGCCACCGCTCTGCAGATCGTTGCGATCTTGCTCGCTCAGGCCCGTCCATGTGCCCGTTGCACGATTGCCCGTGAAGGGAATCGATTGCAGCACCGGTCCGTTTGCCCCGATGTTGCCACGATGGAAGTGAGCTCCGGTGAAGGTGGAACCGCTCATATTTGCAAGCGTGATGTCATACGTAAGGCCTGCAGCCGTGAGGGTGAATGTTCCAGTACCGCTCAGTGCTACCGATACCGCTGGTACCTCTTTCGCTCCGATCAACGTTGTGCTGAAGCGAAGTTCTGTTGCACCAACGTAGAGCATCGATGCGGTATCAGAGAAGAGAACATCGCCTGAGGTTCTCAAGTCTGTCACAGTCACCGTATAGATCCGCTGACTTTCCATCGTTTCACCGAGGGAGATATCGACGAGACGGGCATTGATGAGATTCGCTCTTGTGATGAGGAGATCGCGTCCATTGCCGGTGACACGGTATTTCGCAACGCTCTCCGCTGACGTCTCATCCAAATCGGTGGAGAAGGTAAGTCGGAGTGTGGTCGCATTCACGGGGGTGATGCTGCTCAGCTCTGCACCAGGTTCATTGAATCTGAAGCTGCTGTTGTCATTGAAGCGAACGCTGCTCTGCGTCATCACGTCATTCGCACCGAGCAGGTAGAGCACGTTTGCCTTGAGAGCGGAACTGAGCGTCAGCTCCACCGTGCGACTGTCGATGATCGCTACGGAATTTACTCCCAGGAAAGCGTTCGTACTTATTTCGCGGACATTGTATCGATAGGCGTCATCCGCCACCGCTGCATTCATATCGGTATTGAATTGTACTCGGACACGGAACGAGGATTCTGCGGTAATCGTTGTGATCTTGCCGGCAGTTTCTTGAAAGACGAACGATCGATCGCCGGAGAATGTCACTCCGGCTGCGGTTCTGAGATCGACGACATTCACTCGGTACGATGACTAATTCGAAAGGCTTGTTTCGAGCGTCAGATCGACCATGCGATCACCGATCAACGTGGCATCCGTAATCGCAATTCGTCCGCCTCCCAGTACACTGACGACGTATCGAAAATCATCATTGGCAATTGTTCCGTTCAGTGCGGTTGTAAATGTCAGACGAATGCGCGTTGACGAGAGTGCAACAGCGCTTGAGAGCTCCGCCTTTGGTTCTGGCACGACTCCGCAGTCCGTGCCGTACTCCAAATTCTTCGATGCTCTGTCGAACATGACGATCATCTCGGCACGATTCATCCCCGAAGCAGGACGCACCAGACGGGTTTGATCATCTCCCTGCAGCACGCAGTGGTCCGCCGCGGTTTGAATTGTTTCGTAGTACCATGCGTTTTCATCACCGTTGTCGAAGAAGACAGGTGCTGTGTTTGTTGACGGCAAGGCGAAGACGCGCATGAGAAGAGTTGCAGCCTCGGCACGGTTCACACCGGAATTGGGTCGCGCCGTACACGGATATGCACCGTAGCAATTTCCGTCACCGCGAATCCATCCGACACGTGCGGCGGTCTCCATATACTCGTAGTAGGATGCTGTCATCGGAACATCACTGAAGCTCCTGCGTGCAGGAGATTGCAGAGGCTGCCTGCGAAGGCGGACGAGAAGTTCGACCATTTCTGCTCTCGTTGCAAGATCATTCGGCCGAAGTCTTGTCTGCGAGGCATCAAGAGCGCCAAGATCGATGAGGTCGCTTGCTGCAGCCTCGTACCAAGCGCCTGCACTCACATCGGTGAATGATGTGAGTTTGCTTGCGGCGATTGCTCTGGCCGATGAGAGTAGGACAGCAAGAGTCACGGTGGCAAAAAGTGCCATATGTTTTCTACCCCAAAGGGCAGAGGACGTAGTGTGTTCCATAAGAAGGAAGGGAAAGGGGTAAGAAGAAACGAGGAAGTAAACCTGTACCTCTCGAAGACGGTTGAATCGTTCTTCTCTTACTATGTTTATTCTGTGTGTTCCTTCGCTCTGCTTTTTTTCGCTAAAACTTCTGCTTCTCCCATAGCTCAAAAAACCTTCCCTTCTTTGCATACAGTTCGTCGAATGTTCCTGATTCAAGGATCGTTCCGTTCTCGAGTACGAGGATGCGATCCATCTCTCTGATTGTCGACAGACGATGGGCGATGACGATGGCTGTGACGTTCTGGAAGAAACGGTGCAGTGAATCTTTGATCTTCTCCTCCGATTCCGTGTCCAGATGGGAGGTTGCTTCATCGAGGAAGAGAATCTGCGGCTCTTTGAAGACGGCTCTGGCGATGCCCACGCGTTGTTTCTCCCCACCCGAGAGCTTGACGCCCTTCTCGCCGATGAATGTATCAAGACCTTCCGGAAGTTTTTTGATGAAGTCCGTGACGTGTGCGATGCCGATTGCCTGTGTCAGAAGTTTTTCATTGTTTGCCTCTCCGTCATTCGCGATGGTGATATTGTCTCTCAGCGTGAAGTTGAATACTTCTGTGTCCTGGAGCACCACTGCTGATCTCTTCGAGAATGACGAGAGACTGATCTCTCGAAGTGGAACTGAACCGATCCTCATCTCTCCTCCGAAATTCTGATATTCCTTGAGCAGCAGCTTGAAGAGCGTGGATTTCCCCGCTCCCGAAATTCCTACGATGCCGATTTTCTCTCCTCTTTTGACCGCAAATGAGAGATCCTTCAGAACAGGTTTTCCTTCGAGGTAGCTGAAGGAGAGATTCCGGATATCGATCGTCTCCCAGTCTTCTCGCAGTTCCCTCTTACCCGTGTCACCGTCCTCGATCGGAGCATGCAGAATCTCCATCATCCGGGAGACCCCGTACTTCGCAACGACGAAATCTTGCGTGACTCTGGAGAGTTCCTCCGCATTCTCCCAGAGTTGACGGAAGTACTGTCCAAAGAGCACAAGGAAGCCAAGTTCGTAGTGCCCAAGATGAATGCCCCAGGCAATGAATGCGACCGACAGGAGGAAGAACATTCGTCCGTAGATCACGAGCACGATGTCGCGTATCCGGTACCAGACGATGCGCGTTCGCACACTCCGAAAAAGTATTTCAGCCTGTGCATGGATCCGTGAGAGGAGTGACTGGGAGAGCCCGAGCACTTTGACACTCCGGATGTTGCTGACCGATTCGAAAGCAAGCCCGTGAAAATTTTCTTCGTTGATGTTTACAATCTGTTCCGAGCGTGCGGCACGGTTCAGGATGATCGATGCCAGAAGATAATAGACGGCAACGAAGCCGAAGAGCAGGAAGGAGATCTTCGTATCGAAGAATGCGACGATGATCGTGATCCCGACGAAGTTGACGGCGACTTCGATGAGATTGGTGATGAAGATCCGCAGGATTTGGTTGAGGGATTCACCTCCTTTCTGCATTCGTTTGAGCTTGTTGCCCGAATTCTCGCGTTCATGCCATAGGAGATCCAGACGGAACAGGTGCCTCAGTGTTCGCACCTGCGCATCGAGACCGACTCGCTCTGATATCTGGAAGCTTAGGTACTTCGCCGACTCGCGGCACAGGACATGCGACAAATAAGCGATCGCCGAGAGTCCAAGCAGCCACCAGAGGGTCCGTAGAAGTTCGGGATCGGTGCTGTTCTTGCTTAGGGCGGAAATGATTTCTGCGAATGCGTACGTAGGATAAAGTCTGGAGAGATCGGAGATGACACGGAGCAGAGTCGCTGCCAGAAATTTTGCTCTGTACGGTTGCAAGAGCCCTTTCATGTCATGCAGAAGGGTTGTCGTCGAATATGCCGGAGTTATACTACCGTTTTGAGTCACATGGTTACTGTACACAAAAGTGCGTTGAAATTCTTCACTCAGTCCTTAGTCTGGATGAGAAAAGAATTCTCATGTAACGTTGGACCAATCCGTCACTCATTCGTCAACATGCAAGAACACCCTAGAAAAGAAACAAAGGAAAAGAGGAGCAATTTCCCGTTGGCAATCATCCTCACTGCATATTGTGTGTTGCTTCTGCCCTTCCTGCGTTTCGTGCCTTTCTGGGATGGTGCATCCTATTTTGTTTGTATGATGAACGCGGTACGGGCTGCTACGTTCAGTCTGCCGAATTTCCAATGCGATGGACACTTTTCAACCGTCTATCTGCTGATGCTGAGTGTCACGCAGTACCTTGACTTCGGCAATGTCACCCTCGTGCATCTCCTGAATATCTTCATCGGGTGCGGGGGCATCTGGGCTGTGTCCACTATCGTTCGGTTTGTTCACCGGAACCAACACGATGCGCTCTCGCTTTGGCTCATTACTGCCGTCTACGCCTTCATGCCACTTGCAGTATCCCACGCCCTGCAACTCAATCTGGATTTTCCCGTGATGTCCTTCTTCGCAATGTTCCTCGCATGTCTCCTGCGCGGATACCGCGTCGGTGCTGTGCTTGCCGGCATCGCGATGATCTTCAGCAAGGAAACCGGTGCCGTTGTGTACATGGGAACGACTGCGCTCTTCGTTCTTCATCAAATAGCGCGCAAGCACGGGACGATACGCGAAATGTCGCGGAAGGCAACGCAATACATCTACCTTGGCATCCCCTTCGTCATTCTCGTTGTTTATTACACCACCTTCAAGTTCATCTCCAATCACGACCTCACTTGGTATGGTACCTCACCGAAGGATGCGTTGTCGACTGCGTTCGATCTCAATATGTACGATGAGGGTATTCGGGCGATGCTCTTCGATATTTTTGTTCTCAACTTCAACTGGATCCCCAGTGTCTTCATCGTTGTTTTTTTGCTGCAGAGATTATTCAAGCTTGTTTTGAAACCTCTCCCTACCACTGACAATGCAGGGGTGACGATGCGAACGCATATCCTGCTTTTCTGCTTGCTCCTGACCGCTGTCTATATCGTCACGCGTGTGAGACCATGGAACAATGCCCGCTACATTCTTGTTGCGTATCCGGCACTTGTCGTCTGTTTTTCCATCGCCCTGCACGCGCTCATCCGATCGAAGATCGTGCGGCACACGATCCTTGTTTGCCTTCTGTTGCTTTTAATCTTGTCCAATTTCCGGACGATTGATCCGGTATCGAAGCGGGTATTTCACACCTTCAAATTCGGTTCTCACGAGATGCTCGACATGTCGTTGATGATTGGTCCGCGCTGGTCACGCCGAGACCAGCTGGTCTACAATTTCGAGTTCACGAAGCTCTTCGAGTTGGAACGGCGGATCTTCCGCGATATCCAGCCGACACGCTCAACGGTTATCCTCACCGGTGCATACGGCGTCTTCCTCATGCCAGCGAATGTCGACGATACGACCTTCGAACCGACGCTGCGCAGGGACAGCACAATCCCGCTGCTCATGTTTGACTCACAAGGAGATATGACACCGGAAAAATTGGGAAAAAAACTGAAACCCGGTGATCATTTCTACTTCACAGAGTATCCGATTTTTGAAAATACTGAGGTCTTCTCTTATCTGATGAAGCAATACCCGCTTGTTGAAAAGAAGACCTACGACATCGGGGGCTACACAGCCGGATTGTACACGTTTAGACTGCCTCCACCCGCCTTGTGAGTCATCTCCTTCTCGCTTTATCGGCTGCCTTCATCGGTGCGTGCAGCATCCCTTTGCTCCACATCGGTATCATCCGGTTTCGAGGCATTCCCGAAAAAAATATCCTGTTGATGCCGGTATGCTTTCTGTTTGCTTTTTTTCTCTGTGCCGTCTCTCTGCTTGCCTTCGTTGACCGGCAAAATATTTTCACGGCGATGACATTCGCTTTTTTCACGCTCGGTTTCCTCTGTCTCGGATACATGGAAATGATGTTTAAGATCTGCCGGGGGTTTTCGCACACGCTCCTTACCGATATCAAACGCAACCCGGGTATAACCATGGAACAGTTGCACCTGCGATTCGCCGAGGGGGTCGGCATGGATGTCATGCTCGAACGCCGACTCACGACCATGATTCGTGCGGGTCTTCTTGTACGGCAGGACAATCGACTCTCCCTCACGACCAAAGGAAGCAAATCCGGTAATTTCGGACTTCGTTTTAAACATCTTCTCCGACTCAGCGATGGCGGATGATTTCCTCCTGTCATTGCAGGCAATCCTTATCGGCTTCGGAATCTGGGCGCTCTTCCTCGTCGTTCACGTCGTATGGTGGCGCATGTCGCAGCGCAAAGGGTTGAAAATTTTGCTCTCGCTCATCGTCATCGTCTGGGCATTCACTACAATACTCTTTTGTCTGCTGGAAGTGCCTTCTCTTGCCATCGTGTGTGCAATCCCCGTCACTCTTTTTGCAGTCCTCGCCTACTTGCATCTCTACGTCGGCACTTATCGGTCTCTCTCCGTTCGTATCCTCTCGGAATTGGCTCAAGCGGAGGGATCTATGACAACGGAAGAATTGAATCAGGTGTACCCACTCGTTTTCATGTACCGATCAAGAATCGATCTCCTTCAGCAGAATGGTTGGATACACCGTACCGCTGGCAATGGATATGCATGTTCCCCCAAAGGGACATTTTTTGCCGCTATCATTATTTCGCTCCGCTCTCTCTACGGAGTTACTCACGCCGGTTAATCATTCTCTATGCCCATTCACCTTCTGTACAGAATCATCGGATCAGTCTTGCTCTTCATGTTCAGCATCGTCCTGCTCCTTTTCACTATACTGAATGCGACCCCCGTCTTCTCCAACGTTCTGTACCAAGTGGAGCGTGGGGCTTGGCAGAAGGCAACACTTCCTCTCTCTACACCTACCAAAGGAAAATCCGTCCGCCTCCGTTTCGATATCACCCTCTCCTCTCCAAGACCGACCTACTTCACCCTCATTCCTGACGATTGCCTCCTCTCACTGCGCATCAACGGCATGTCTTATGACGGCACATCACTCCCTTTCTGTGATACCTCCGGTGCAGATTTCTCGCTGAAGAGATTTCTCTATGCGAGACACAACACCGTGTTCGCCGAGCTCCGCGATGACGGAGGCGATCTGAAGTTCGAGATGCGCCCGCTTGTACTCCGCGATCCCATTTTCCTCTTACCCAAGCTCCTCGTCCTCTTTTCGGGCATCCTGACGTTGCTCTACTCTTGCGTCACCGTCCGCTTCTTTCTCAGGAAATATCACCTGCTCTCTCCTCATTCCGCCTGAACATCATGCCAACCGCTCTTCTCACTGGCAGCGCGGGATTCTTTGGCTCCGTTCTGAAAAGACGACTGCTGAACGAGGGTTGGACTTGCGTTGGTATCGATCTACACGAAGATCCTTTTGTGCATGAACGATGGACGACAGTAAGAGGAGATATTCGGCAGCGGGAAATAGTCGAGACAATCTTCAAAGTGACACATATTGACTGTATTTTTCACTGCGCTGCCATCCTTGCGCACGATGTCAGCGACCAGGATTTTCTCTGGACGAGCAACGTTGATGGTACAGAGATCATCGCATCCACCGCGTCTCAGCATGGTGTGAAACATCTCGTATTCATCAGTTCCAACTGCCTCTGGGGCAGTCCGGTCGGACACCCGATCGGGGAAGATGAACCGCCCTGTCCTTCGGAAATCTACGGACGCTCGAAATTGGCGGCGGAGGAAATGCTGCAGAAATACGCCGGTGCGATGAATATTGTCACGCTGCGCAGTACCACGATCATCGATGCGGGACGACTGGGTCTCCTTGCGATCCTCTTCCGGTTCATCGACGAGGGACGCAGAGCGTGGGTCGTCGGCAAGGGCGATAATCGCTACCAATTCATTGCCGCGCAGGACCTCGCCACCGCGTGTATTCTCGCTGCAGCGCACGACCACTCCGACACTTTTAACGTCGGCTCCGACAATGTCCGTAGTCTTGCTGACACGTATCGTACTGTCATTGCGACTGCGGGGACGCGTGCACGTGTTGCTTCGCTGCCGCGAGCACCGACGCTCGCGGCAATGCGACTCTGTCACTTTCTGGGTATCTCACCTCTTGGACCGTATCACTATAAGATGATCGCGGAGGATTTCTCCTTCGATACATCGCGAATCAAACAGGTACTCGGCTGGAAGCCCTCTGCTGCGAACGAGGACGTTCTGACGCGAGCATACCAGTACTACCATGAGCACAAGGACGATATCGCAGAGCGCACAGGAGATGTATCGGCGCATAGTCGCCCCGCGCGCATGGGGATCATCAATCTTCTGCGTCTTCTCTCGTAATAAAAGCATATAAAAACATTCATAAATTTTGTCCATCATCACTTTCTTTTGCAAGAGTACCATCAGGCGTTTTGCTGTACCGGCTGCGAAGTTTCACCTTGCAGGAGCTCCGTTTTGGGAGGTTCTGGATCTTTCGGTGGATGCTGGACTTCACCTTTCAGCGACTCTTTGATAATTTCGGCCTTTTGTTCCTGCTCTTTCGGGGTTTCCATTTCTATTTTCTTCTGCTGTTTCAAGGCAATCGCGTGCTCGATGGCACTGACGATCGTGTCCGGTGCCGGAATGTAGGAGAGTCTCAGGACTTGAGTGGAACCTCCTTGCAGTTCGAGGAGATCGATCGAAAGGATGCCGCACCGGAAAATCCCGAAGAATTGCGATATGAATCCGGTATTCCTGATATTCTCAAGGTGGATGGAATTGATAGACTGGTGCAGGAACGATTCATGATGAATGATGATGATTTTCTCGGATGTGACGATGAGGAAGTTGTACCGCCAGGCAATGTATGATTTCACGATTTGGTACAAGTAAAAGAGAAGGATAAAGACGGTAAGGGCCAAGGTCAGGCTTGATGGCATCGAACTTGAGAAAAAACTCAGGCTGAAGCTGATTGACGTTGTCAGCAGAAGGACCAGCAGGGTCTTCCCGAAAAAATCGGCAATGAATTTAATCGGATGCCGTGTGACGGTGAGTATCTCGTGTTCGCCTTCCGGGATGAATTGCTTCTTTAAGAGCTCGACGTTGGTTTGCAGTGCAAGGAATCTCATGAAAGAGAGTGGGAGATAACCTTCATGACGTACGAAAGACCGTATTCTATCCGAAAATTGTGAGGAGTGCTTCGAGGAAGCATGCTATAGTCGGCAGTATGCAGGATGAGTACAAGCCGAATGATTACCGAAACGCGTGGACGCTTTTTCTGTACTACGGCATGCGCTTGCTCGTTCTTGTTGCAGCGTGCATTTTTCTCTGGAGAGGGGACTATGAAACGGCACTCTCAACCCTCGTCGTGATCCTCCTGATGATGATTCCATCGTTTCTCAAGGATCGGAATCTTCTCCTTCTGCCGTTCGTCCTCGATTTTTCCATCGTTCTCTTCATCTTTCTGACAATCTTCCTCGGAACGATTGGGCAATTGTACGAAGAAGTTCCTTTCTGGGATAAATTCCTGCACTTTCAGTCCGGACTGCTCCTCGGGGCGAGCGGATACATCGTGGTGTACTTACTCAATGCGCACAGGAAGTTTACGATCGATGTGAGTCCGGGATTCCTCACGATGTTCTCGATTACGTTCTCACTCGCCATCGGCGTTCTGTGGGAAATATTCGAGTTTGCCGGTGATGCCTATTACGGTAGCAACTGGCAGGGAGGGAATACCGATACGATGTGGGACCTCATCGCAAACGGGATTGGAGCGGTGATTGTCAGCACGCTCGGATATTTCTGGATGTACCGTCACCGACGTCTCCCGTTCTCGCCATGGCTCCTTCGAATGCTCCATAGGAAAAGAGAGATTCTGGAGGCATTGAAGGCGTATCGGCAGATGGAGTGATGTATTTGTAAAAAACAGCAAAATATGCTATAATAAATAGAATGAGCCTTGATGAAAAATCATACGGAGATTCCTCTTTAGAGATAGCATCTCTTATTGCTTCTTTGAAGCTGCTTTCATCTGAAGAAATGGTGCAGTATTGCTTATCAGATCTCAAGCAGGCACTTGGGAATGCGATGATCTTGATGAGCGATGAAGCAGTCGATGCCGTCGCAGTTTCGATTCATGCTATTCGATCCGGAGAGATCAAAAAAAATTCAGCTCTATGCTCCTTGCTTGATTCTATTCGTTCGCGATGCCTCAGCTATAAAAGCCTTCAATTGGGTCACGGTGTTCGAGGCGGATACGATGGGAATGAAAAGCTTGGAGAAGCAGCAAAGAACCCGAATACTCAGGAGCTACTCACTGCTATCACGGGACTGCACTCCCTGCTTCCGGATGTGCAGCCGGATCATGAGGAAGAGATCGAGCCCCAGCCGATACAGGAAAAAAAGAGAGAATCATGGATGGCAAGTTCAAGGAATAGAGTGCTTGCAGCAGTCGTTGTGATCGGTGCCGGAGTCCTTGCGCTCATGCATCAGAGAGGAGAAAACGAGAAAGTCACCGGTGACAAGGTTGGCCAAAAAGCTCCTGCGGATCCTGAACAAGCGAAGAAAAAAGCGAGTGCGGATTCCCAGGAAAAGAATCAGGAAGGCCTAGACAAGCAGGCGCAAGCGAATACTCCCTCCAATCTCCAGCAACCGAAACAGAGAATACCAACATTGCCGAAACATTTTGGCGATACATTGAAAAAACCCTCTGCTATCCATCAACCGAATATTGATACGGATGAATTGAAGGAAGCAGGTGAAAACGAAAACGATACAGAGCTCGTCAAGGAGACTCCGATTGCCGAGATCATCAGTCCGTCATCAAGTATCGACGATAGTTTATGGTGTACAGGATCTTTCCAGATGGACGGGAAACGGAATCTTGTTCCGGTGGAGTCACTCGTTTTTGATTTCGGCAAAGAAGTGCATGGAACAGCCGTTCTTGGAGGGAAGCAAGGACTCACTATCAGGGCAGGTCAGACCATCGTTTTGCCGCGGCCCGTCGGGTTCGGGGCACCGTCCGTGACCCTCGATCCGCCGATCAGGCATACGTTCTACGAATCGACACAAACCGTGCAGGTAGCGGAAGATACGGATTCGGTGAGAATCACCTATCCGATCCATGCAGTGACCCATTCTCATGTGAAACAGCCTCCGGAATTTTCATGGGATACCCCTCAACCTGTACAGAGAAGCAAAGGAACACTGGATGTGATTGCATCGATGAAATACGCATCGCATGAAGAAGGAAAAGACCTTCTTACGAGACAATTGTCATCATTTACGTATATCACGAGCAAGCAACTTCAGATGCTTCTCGATCTGATGCCTGGGTCTCTGGAGCAGAAAATGGAATTCATTCGCTACGGAGACTGCGATACCCTGGCGATGTACATTCTGGGTGTCCAGAGAGATGCAGCGAGCCAATCTCTCGTGCATGTCGGTATGCAGGAGGAGGGGAATCAATTGTTTCCTCCTCCGCATCCCGGGCATGCGGTTGCACAAGTCGGCAATCGACAATTTGAAACCACGGATAAGACGTCTGGCTCATTTGAGCATGTTGTCTTTTCGGATGAAGATCTCGATGCTTTGCTTCGTACAGCAAAGGGAATGTCCGGAGTCACGGATGATGAA
Organism: uncultured Candidatus Peribacteria bacterium; assembly: GCA_964597665.1. GTDB lineage: Bacteria > Patescibacteriota > Gracilibacteria > Peribacterales > Peribacteraceae > SICN01. The sequence goes on from CAZQYX010000001.1 coordinate 32,139, forward strand.
GAGCTCTTCAGAGAGTATCAGCAGTTCAACGATCTTCTGACGACTATTCTCAAGAAAGATCACTACAGCAAGTTCTCAAAAAAATCTTCTCTCTCCATTGAAAGCCTTCTGAAAGGCTTGAAGCAGGCATGGAATGATGCGAAGCACAATCTATCGGACACATTCAAAAAACCGTCCGATCATCCCATGACCTCTCTCTTCCTCGCACTCGGAGCACTGTCACTGATCATTCCTGCGCTCATTGGTTCACTCTATGCATTCATCAGAGCCTTGGAAATCGCTCATGCGAAAATCTACAAGAGGCCGCTTGAATATTTTTACGGAAAATCTACGGCGGAAAATGACCGTCTTGCGGCACAGGTTTTTCAGAAGGTATCGAAGGATGATCCGACGATCAGAATTAACGTCAGCATGGATAATATTGCACAAGAAGTAGAACGGCTCTACGAGACATATCCGGGGATCGAGGCGGTGATTCCGAAGAAAGATGCCATGGAACTTCCTCGTGAAAAAGTATTGCTTCTTTCAAAACTGATGTCGATCTGGCCGCATTTCTCCGATGTACTTTCTTCTACCGGTTTGCCTTTCGGAAGAATCTTTACAGTTCTCTCTGTGCGCCAGTCAATGAAGAAGATTGCGTTGGCTTTTCAACAACTTCTCTCTCGGGAGAGGATCTCATTTGATGACGTTGAATCGGTGTGTCGCGAGATCATCTGTGATCCTGAGGAACTAGATCGTCGCAGATCGGCTATTCCGAAGAGAGTAGAGAATGTCATGAAAACAGGAGTGAATGTTGCGGCAACGATGAAGCAGAAAATAAAGATACCGCAATCGGGAGGAGCGCTAGCGAGTTCCAGAGTCGGTTTTCCTTTCGGTGATGCTCAGGGTATTACCCCGTATCAGCAGGGGATGGATACACGTCTTCTTATCAAGAGATTTGGAGTACAAGACGGCGATAGGATGATGGCCAAAGAGAGGGAGCCGGAAGCAGTGATCCCTACTGTCGATCTGATTGTCGCTCTCACCGAAAGTCACGGATTCGATTATAGCGGGGAGGATCTGTCAATTCTCCTTCACTGTCTGCACCAGCGTCGATGTGAATTTACCATCGACACGATTACGTTTCTCTCAGGAGGGACTGTTCTGCAACATCTTCCGAGATCGGTTGTACAGAATCTCCTGACTCATTATCCCGCAGACAGTATCAGGAAGCTTCTTGCAATGAAGTACGAATTTGAGTTGGATCATGGTATTCGCTCGGTATCATCGCGAGATCATAATATTGATTTATGGTATACTCCAGAGTTTCCAAGCGGAGCCGAGGAACTGGCTGCACAGTCAGCTGCAAAGAAAAAGCGATCCATCATCGTTGGAATGTCCCCGTGGGAATTCCAGAAGCTACAGAGCAACTATGCGTGTGCGAAACTGATTCGTGGAAAAAATACAGGTGTGGAATTAGTGACTCCGGATACGATGAGAAGAAGCGGATACTATTAAACATGCATCTATCCTGCAGGATCATGAGAAAACAACGGCAACCATCCTGATCGGCGCTTCCGTTCCATCTTTGATTTTCATTGGCATAATCATTATTTCCGCGCCTGTTGCAGGTACACGTTCTGCATTGGCGACGTTCTCAACGATGTATTTTCCCGCTCCAAGCAGAATGCGGTGCACGGGAAAATCTTTTCCACCGGCATCGGGGGAAAGTGTGTCGATACCGATGCCTGCAATATTTCGTTTTAGTAGCAGTGTCGCTGTCTCTTCGTGAATGGATGGGAACTTCAGGTCATTTCGGTACTGTGCCGGATTATTCCAGTGCTTGCTCCAGCCCGTATGGAAGATCACGAATGCATTGTCCGGTATCGTGCCATATTCTTTCTCGAATGCGTGGACCTCTTTCGGCATGGCAATGTACTTCGAATCGGCCCTGTCGATATGAATGACAATACAGTCAGTCACCAGATCTTTTAGATCCAGAAGGTCGATGGTTTTACCCTCTGCGAAGCAGTGCTTTGGTGCATCCATATGCGTTCCACTGCCTGATTTGATATTGATCTTCTGCGTGCGGAAGAGATTTGGCGGAGTGCAGTCGCCGTAATCGGTTTCAATATCCAATTGAAAACAACAGGAGTCGTCCCAGTGCGGAATATCGGAGGACAGTGTGTGGGTAAGATCGATGATCTTCTGTACGTTTTTCATACTGCTGAAAGAGTCGTGATGGAATCGAGGAATCGGAAAAGCAATCCATTGATGTCAGTAAAGTCATGTGCACGCAATTGCTCTGCGGTTTCGATGTACTGTCGTCCCTTCAATTGTTCCAGCTCACGGGTACTGTTTCGGATCATGCCTTCCATCGCCTCGGGCGTGAATTCGAAGTGGCACTGAAAACCGTAGATTTTGTCTGTGTAACGGACGATCTGTCGTGGACAGCCGGCGCTGAAAGCCAGCACCTTTGATTCCGCAGTGAGTCCTGGCATGTCGCTATGCCAGTGACCGACGTTGAACGTACTCGGGAATGTTCCAATAATCGGGTCTTTTTTTCCTTCATCGGTCAGCATAAGAGGAAAGACACCAATCTCTTTATTCGGACTATGCTCAAACTGAGCGCCGAGAGTCTGTCCGATCATCTGCGCACCGAGACAGATGCCAAGAAGGATCTTTTTTTGTTCAATGGCTTTGCTGATGAATGCGATTTCCTCTCGTGCATGAAAGTGCGGGCATTCTTCGGTTGTTGTTGCGGGAGACTGCGGGCCACCCATAATGATCAAAAAATCAAAGTCACACTCCGCAGGAAATTCATCGCTCTCATACGGTTTTGTGTAAGAGATCGCATGACCTTTTCGTTGCGCCCAGGTCTCTATGGCTGCGGGAGCTTCGAAGCTTTCGTGCATGACGATGTGGAGCTTCATAGGTTCAAGCATATCACTCATTCAACTTGATATCGATTTCTGCTTTCTGTAAATCGAAAGTCACCTTGAAGAACTCGAAAAATCCTTTTTGACCGACAACTCCATATCCCATCGAAGGCATGTCCGGCATAAAACCCATCGGCACTGTATACGAGTAACCCCCGACACGAAGCGCCACCGTATGAATGAAGTACGGGAATCCGCCTCCGGTGATCCCTCCGACAAAGTCTTTCTTGCCTTTCTCCACATCGATCCCAATCAATTCCCCGATTTCCGCAGGAACGATATTGCAATCCGCTCCCGAATCGACAAGAACTTCGTAGCGAATGGCTTCGGAACCATTCATGATTTCAACGGGAATAACCGGTCTCAGAAAACCGGCACCGATCTTCTTATAGTGAAATTTCATAGACCAATGTACGTACCGAGTCGATCGGGCATATGCGTTAAAATCGGCATCGCACATCCCTTCTTCTGCGCTTTCAGAAAAGCTTCCTTCGCCGTCTTGCCGCTGCCAAGAACCGTTTTCTCATCATCGCCAAGAGCGACCCACAGACCTTTGAAACGCCGATAGATTTCCGTCCATTCGATAGGCATGGAAAGAGTATAGCACATTGGAAAGAGCAGATTGGCGCATTCCCATCAATCGTGCCCGGACTTTCTATCCACGACACACCGGATAATCCCTTCAAGCACCGACGCCGCAGTAGCAATCACGATCGAACCGAAGATGATCAGAATGCCCATAAAAACCCCGCCTGCCGCATCATCAGTACCATGGTTTAGCAGAATGAATATTTCTTCGAGCACAACAAAACCAATGATGGCTAATGCGCAATATTGTATCGTCCGTAGAGCTTTCACTGCCGCTTGCGAGAAAATTTTATTTTGCCCAATGTATCTGAGCAGTGTAAACGCCTGATAGAGCGCCATGAAAAACGGGATGGACCCAATGTAGGCAAGCACGATGAAAAGGTCGAAGTATATTTCAACGTTCGTGGCGTGCGCATTTACGCCCTCGATCCGAGGCTCCCAAAGCAGAAGTGCAAGCGTGCCGATGCCAATGAGAATAATGATTCCCTGAAGAAATATCGTTGGAGCTTTTTTCATGGATGTTTATTGTAACAAAGTTTCCATCATAAAAAATATCTAAACTTTGGCTTCCACTAGGGATGGCTGAGCGGACGGGTCAGACCCTATTTGGTCGAGTCCCAGAGAGCATACTTGAGATCGAATTTCGGAGCGGTCAGGGCAAGCGGGTCAGTGAGGGAAATGAGACAAATGAGACAGTCGAACCTAGGAAGTTGTTCAAATTATTTGCTCAAGTTATTAAGCAGGAGAAAAAGGCAAATTATCGCTAAAATGTGATCATCGTGATCAAAGTAATTTTCTTCGACCTCGACGGCGTTCTGACAACCGATGCGAAGGGCTCTCTCACTATGAGCAGAAATCTGTGTGAGATGGTTCCTGGTCTGTCCATTCAAGAAGTTCTCGACAGCTACAGAGAAGATATTGAAGTACTGAACATGGGAAGAATTTCCATGAGTGATGTCTGGAAGAGAATGTGTGCGTCTTTGAAAATCCCCGAGAGCGATGAATTGCTGAATGAAATGATGCGCAAAGTTTCGAAGAATGATGAGATGTTCGATCTCGTACGCGTTTTGTCCAAGAAATATCGTCTTGGCATCATCACAGACAACAGTCGTGAACGCATGGAAATCTTGGCTAGTGACATGCAATTGAACGAATTGTTCGACCCCATCATCATTTCGGCAGTCGAGCATGCCTCAAAAAACGATGGATCAACATCTATTTTTGATATGGCTCTCCGGAAGGCAGCGTGCGATGCCGATGAGGCTGTCTTTATCGATAACCAAGAGAAGAATCTTGTGACACCCGCGAAGATGGGAATGAAGACATACTGGCACGATGATACTGGGAATGACGTCACCGCTCTTAGCGCAGCACTTCGGCATATGAGAGTAGCTGTCACAGGTGTATCTTTGGAGCATTAAATCTTGGCATCTGGACGGGAGAAGTGTGGTATCCCGATTAGAGCACTTGAGCATTGAACAAATGCCGTGGGGGAAGATTTACGTCAGTCTCTATGGGCGTGAACGGCCTTCTGCCATGCGCGACCCGGTTATTATCGAAAAATGTGAGTTGCCCCGGTGCCATCTGAAATACGAGCGAGCGATCTGTGGTGAGCAATACAGATTCAAATCCGTCGAGCACTTCAAAGAAGCGATCTGCGGCAGCAATCTCTTCACGAGAGGACTTCAAAATATTCACGAGATTATTTTTGAACCGCATACCGTAGTCGTATTCATCCATTCCATCTTCCAACGGAAAAAGCAGTGGATAGGTATCAGGATCCTCCAGAAGATGATCTGCTCTAAATCGCACCGCCGTCTGCATGAGCACAGCCAGATCCTCTTTGTATCGCTCAGGATGGCACTGCTGCATATCCCGTAAGGCGTCGCTAGAGCGAAGAAGCATCGACTCGCCGTTTTGTCCCACTGGATTTCCCAAGGGTCCGGTCGACTTCATAAGCATCGAGAAGAACTGAGGTCTTTGCATGCTCCATGACCTGCTCGTGTGGAAGGGTAGAGGCCCGAGACGCTCGGTGGCAAAACGCTCACCTGATTCGACAGATGGTTTAAAGGCGACGTCACCGATGCCAAACACATCACCTTCCACTTGCTCCCGATACGTTGGAAGCAACTCCCCAAACATCGAGCAGAAATTCGCATAGTCAGATTTCTGTGCCGGAAAATTGACGACCGAGAAGGCCTTATTCCGCAAAAGCCTCTGCTTGGCCTGTACCACAAGCGCATCCTGCCCGAGGCGGGAGTAATCGAGCACTCCTCCGAAAAATTCTGCAATCTCTTCCGGGGAACTGATGCGGTCAGGAGTATCCATAGGAAATGGAGACGCTACCAGAGGAGAAGGCATTAGGAAAGCGATTTTTACAGTGTCAAGGACGCTCTTCAGAGCTTCAATTCGGTATCGAGCGCGAGAATGATACGCAGAACCTGCTCCACTCCATGAAGGTATGTTCCTTTTTCCATATGCTCTTCGAGTGAGTGCGTTGCGAAGCCATTGCTGGAGCCCAGAGTGACCGTAGGAATACCGAGAAATAGAGGTACATCGCCATCGGTGTTTCCCGTCTTAAAATATGGCTTGATGCCGAGGGATCTCTGTACACGCTGTGTGATCGTGAAAATAGGATGTTTTTCGGAAAGTGAGGCAGCTTCTGTTGTCGCAAGAATCTCGAAGACACCTTTCACTTTTCCCTTGCAATGGCGCTTGATGATTTTCTGCCATTGAGTCGCGAGGAAATCGATATGCTTCTGCGTGTCAGAGCGACATTCAAAGAGACATTCGGATTCATTAGGAATCGCATTGATTCCTTTCCCTCCCTTGATCGCCGTGATGTTGTAGGTCGAATTTTTGGGAACGCGCACCTTTGAGAAATCACTGATGATGCGGGAGAGGATGACGACGGCATTGGGCTCTCCGAAGTTGCGCCAGCTGTGAGCGCCTTTCTGTTTCGCGGTGACGGCAAGCTTACCACGGAGCTGGCCCACACAGGCACTAGTAACTCGCCCGAGATCATGGCTCTCGACGTTGACTACGTACCGGACATGCTTCGTGTGATCGCGCATCAGTCCCTTCATTCCCCCCTTCGCCCCGAGCCCCTCTTCCCTGACTGTGAATCCGATGAGATAATTTTTCTTAAGAGAAATGGCATGCGTCTTGAGAAAATCGAGGAAGGTAAGTGTTGCCGTAACGCCTGCCGTATTGTCGCAGATGCCATGAGCATAGAAGTGGCCGGCCTTTTCGATTACCCGAATAGGAACTGGGGCTTCGCAGGCTGTATCACCGTGCGCGGAGATGAGCACGAATTTTTTATCGGACGGGTTTGAGATGATTTTGCCAATTGCATTGCCTGTGTGGTCGATTTTTACCTCCGTCAAACCGAGTGCTCTAAGTTTATTTGAAAGATACTGCATTTTCTCTTCTTCGTGGAACGTTGGAGCAGGAATCTCACAAATGTCTCTAAGTAAGGAGAAAATTTTATCCTCATTTTGTTTCAGAAACTGGCCGATAGCAGGATTCCAAGTCATTTGATGCTCAGTATAGCAGTTTTTGCCTAAGCCCTATGGAAAATGGGGACGTTCTATATGCTCATGGAACGGAAAATACGGCTTATGTAAGCCAAAAATGTAGTAGTGCCTGAAAGAAGCATCTATAAAAGGCATAGAAACAAAATATATGTGCGAGTAGAATGACATTTTCCTAGCTCCAAATCACTTCAACATGCTTCCTTCTTACGTCAAATCTCCGAAAGAAAGTGTCCGCTCTCTCATGGAAGGACTAAACCCCGTCGAAGTGATGGGATGTCATAGTCCGCTTTCCGCGCGTCTTGCGGAAGCGGCAGGTTTCCCGGCTCTCTGGTTGAGCAGTCTTGAATTGTCTTCGGTCAATGCTCTGCCTGATGCGAATTTTCTCAGTATGGCTGAAAATTTGGAAATGGTACATAAAGTCTGCCAAGCAGTAAGCACACCTATTGTTGTCGATTGCGACAGCGGATATGGGAACGAGGTAAATGTGTTTCGTATGACACAATTGTATGAAAAGGCCGGAGTATCTGCCATTTCCATCGAAGACAACGTCTTTCCCAAAAAATGTGCTTTCTATGAGGCTGGGGCAGAAGAATTGGTTTCTGCTGAGGAGCACTCGCGAAAGATTAAGGCCGCCTGCACAGCCAGAAAGAGCAAGGAATTTTTTGTCATAGCGAGGACAGAAGCTTTTATCCGTAAGCTCGGATTGGAAGAAGCACTGAAACGAGCGCATGCGTATGCTGACGCAGGAGCGGATGCTATTTTCGTACATTCCAAGAAAAATACGGATGAAGAGGTCGTCGCTTTCGCAAAGGCTTGGGGACGAGATATCCCGCTTGTGTGCAGTCCCACAACTTATTATCAATACTCATCCGTGGAACTGATGGAGCGCGGATATAAGATGATGATCTACGCAAATCAAGGGTTAAGGGCGAGCGTGAAGGCAATGCTGGAAACGTACCTTGCGATTAAAAAAAGCGGTTCAACGAAAAATGTGGAAGATTCCATTGCCCCATTGAAAGAGGTTTTCAAGTGGACTGGTGTTTCGGAAATGGAAGATCTGATTTCTTCTCTGCAACAACCATCATGACGTACGCAGAATGTAAATCGAAGGGATATGACTTCATCGTAGGAGTTCCGTGCTCCTGTTTTCAGCAATTTATCGTGGATCTCCAGAAAGATGCGACGATGAAATATATTCCGGCCAACAGAGAAGATACTGCAGTCGCTCTTGCGGTCGGCGCGTACTTTACGGGGAAGAAGCCGCTCGTGTTTCTCCAGAACAGCGGCCTAGGCCACATCGTGAACATCGTCTCTTCTTTACTCATCCCGTACAAGATTCCGATCGATTTCCTCATTAGTATGCGGGAAAAACCGTTTGAGCATACGCATATGTACAAGATCACGCGTGATATCATTGCTCTCCTTGAACTCGATTCGCATGTCCATCTTGTCGATTCCTCCTCTCATTCCTAATGACCAGATTAGAAGCAGTGCAGGCTATTTTGGATTCTCTAACTGACGAGCTACTTGTCGTTACGACCGGCTATCTTTCACGCGATGTTTTCGATCTCAAGGATAGGAAAGAAAATTTTTACATGTGCGGTTCGATGGGAAATGCCTATCCGATAGGCATCGGTATTGCGCTTAATAATCCAACGAAACGCGTAGTCATCATCTCTGGAGACGGAGCCGCATTAATGAGTTTGGGGAGCCTTGCACTTGGTAACAGCCTGAAGCTTCCGAACCTCCGGCATGTCATTGTCGATAATGGCAAATACGCATCAACCGGAGGCCAGCCGACATGTGCAGACGGGATTGATTTCTCGCAATTCCACAACACCAACGTCTACCACGTGGATGTGGATGAACCGGCATCACCGAGAATCACTCTTGGCCCCGTCGAGATGGCCGAGCGTTTCCTTTCCTGCTTCGCATGAGCATTTCAACTCTTACCAAAGGCATAGACAGCACGGCAAAGCGCTCTCTTACGATAAAAAATCCATTTACGACTGAAGTGATTGCCGAGGTGCCGCTTCTCTCAGAAAAAGAGATTCGAGACATAGTCGAGTCTTCTGCCTCATTCCGTTCTTCTCTTACACCCTTCGAGCGGTATGTCATCCTTCATCGTGCATCTGAGCTTGTTCTCGAACGCAAAGAAGAGATTGCAACTCTTATTTCTCAGGAATCCGGGCTGTCATTGAAAGACACGACTCATGAGGTGGAACGCACCCGTAATGTTCTGCTTTTGAGCGCAGAGGCTGCAAAAGCCCAAGACGGCAAAGTCTATCAGTCGGATGTCGTGCCGCAGACCACATCCCGCATGGCTTTTACTATCCGGGAGCCAGTAGGTCTGGTACTTGCGATCACTCCTTTCAACCATCCGCTCAATCAGGTCTCACACAAGGTAGGCCCGGCTATCGCAATGAATAACACTGTATTGCTCAAGCCGTCGATGAAAACTCCACTGTCAGCAATACGTTTCAGGGAACTTCTACTGGAGGCCGGACTTCCGCCACAAATGCTCACTGTGCTCACTTGCGACATCCAAACCGAGGGCCGCTTTCTTCTCTCGCATTCGCTCATCGACATGGTTACGTTTACCGGTAGCACCCAGACTGGCGAGAAGATCGCTCGGGAGATCGGCGTCAAAAAATCTTTGATGGAACTCGGTGGCAATGATGTCTGCGTTCTTTGCGAGGACGCAGACATCAATTCTCTATTAGAGATCATTATCAGAGGGGGGCTCGGTAACTCGGGGCAGCGCTGCACTTCGATCAAGCGACTTCTGTGTCATGAATCTATCGCCGATAACGTAGCTGATCTGCTCAAAGAAAAAATCTCTTCAATCAAAGTTGGAGATCCTCTCGATCCCGCCACACAGATGGGCACAGTCATCGATGAAGATGCCGCCATGTTGATCGAAGGGCGAATACGCCAAGCCTGTGAACAAGGCGCAACATTAGTGATTGGAGGAGCGCGGAAAGGTGCCCTCTTGGAACCTACATTGCTCGATTATGTCAGCCCTCGTATGGAAATCATCGCCAAGGAAACATTTGGCCCAGTGTTGCCGCTCATCCGTTTCAAAAGCGATGAAGAAGCAATCCATATTGCGAACGACACGGAGTACGGATTGCAGGCTGGAGTCTGCACGCAGAATTTGAAACGTGCGATGTACTACGCACACAAACTCAAGACGGGAGCAGTGCATATCAACCAAGCTTCGGGCTATAGAGTCGAATCATGGCCGTTCGGAGGGATCAAGAAAAGCGGTGTGGGCAAGGAAGGAGTGGAAAGGGCATGTCTTGAAATGACGACCGAGAAACTGATCTCCTTTGATTACCCGTCTTACCAATGAATTCCACTGAACTGCTCGCAACCGGTGAAAGACTGGAGCAGCAGCTTGGCTGCAGGCTTTTCCCGGATCTTGATCTGGATCAACTGAGGTCTGTACCCCTTGAGCAGTTGCAACAGCTTTATCGCCGTGAATTGGAGACGATTCTGCTCGTCGGACGCCTGCTAGAAAACGGAACGACCGCCGAGGACGTCGGGCAGATTCTGCGAACGCATGAATCGCATTGCAGGGAGCGATCTGGCGCTCACCGGGAAATCTTGGGATTCCCCGTGAAGGCTATCTGCTCAAACATTCGTCGGCAGGACGTAGATTGGAATCGATATGAAATCGCATCATCCGGCATAGGTTGCGAAGGCGACATCGTGATTGCCCAGGCACTCGGCAACACCGGATCGACAACGCATGTGGAGAATCAACAGGGCAGAGATGTCCGACTCTTTCAAGGCGATCATTTTATGGGTGTCCTCGGCCATCGGCATTCCGGCACATCTGAATATGGAGAACTTCCTGAAAACGGCAGGCTTCCTATTTCCCCTGATACACAGGCGGATCTTCTCTGCTATGGCGGCATACTCGGACAAGGCATCTGTGTACCCAATACCAAATCCTGCAAGACTTTCTTCAAGGTTCGTATCGGCGCAATCGTGAAGATGGGTGACCAGAACTTGAACCTCCTTGATCTCTATCCACAATGGGAGAAGGAAATGATCCCCTCCGCTCCGATCATCTTCAATTGCGGAACTTCTGCAGAAATCGGGAAGACTACCTCTTCGTCTTCGATCATCCGAGCCCTCAAAAGGCGCGGGTTGAAAGTCGGTGCTACCAAGCTCGCGGGGACCGGACGGTTCCGTGATCTTCTCTCCATGAGGGATGCTGGGGCCGACGCCTATTACGATTTTCCCGATGTCGGATTGGCATCCACCTACACAAGCACCGACCGCTCATACCCTGCTGCCATAAGCCTCTTCAATAAATTGAATCGCGAGGGGATGGATGTGATCGTCGCCGAGATGGGCGGGGACATCATCGAAGCAAACATTCCGGCCATTCTCACCTCGAAGGAGGTCATGCAGTATGCCGCCGGGGTTGTGCATTCTTCCGGCGATGTGCTTGGCATCATGGGATCACTCCATCAATACCAAGAGTTCGGAGTGGAAGCGCCCATACAAATAACGCTCCCGAAAGACCGCAATAATGCGGGAACATTGGCTCGCCTGAAACAACGAGGGCTGGAGGCTTTTAATTCACTTGATGAAGCCGATTGTGATCGTGTCGTTGAACAGCTATTGGCCTCTCAAGCGAAGAATTGATCATTTGCTACCTTATAAAATTGTAGTAGTATACTTCTCTTTAACTCCCATCCTATGGAATTCAAAGGTGCAGACATTCTCTCCGTCGATCAATTCCAACGCGAGGACATCGCAAAGATTTTTGATGTCGCCGCGCAGATGGAAATCTATGCAACACGCCAGAAAGTGACTCGCGTTCTAGAAGGAGCGGTATTGGGGAATCTTTTCTTCGAGCCAAGTACTCGGTCACGCGTGAGCTTCGGTTCGGCATTCAACCGATTGGGAGGCGAAGTGCGCGACACGACTGGCTTCACTTTTTCTTCAATGGCAAAAGGAGAATCGATTCACGATACGAGCCGCGTGATAAGTGGCTACAGCGATGTACTCGTTGTACGTCATCCGGAAGAAGGAGCCGTGCAGCAGTTCGCGGATGCGACGAATCAGCCTGTAATCAACGGAGGAGATGGGCCGGGCGAACACCCCACACAGGCACTGCTCGATCTCTATACCGTCATGAAGGAACACGGGAGAAATCTGGATCAAGTCGATGGTCTCTCCATTGCGATGGTCGGTGACCTGAAGTACGGTCGCACCGTCCACTCCCTCACGAAGCTGTTATCTCTCTTCAATAATATCTCTTTCACTTTCGTCGCACCCGAACAACTCAGGATGCCAGAGGCCGTCAGCCAGCGTGCTAAGAGCAGAGGCCACACCATCAGGGAAACAGAGAATTTAGAGGAAGGAGTGCGAGATGTGGATGTTGTCTATATGACACGCGTCCAGGAGGAACGGTTTCCCAACCCCGAGGAGGCCAATAAGTATCGCGGCCGGTACGCGATCAATAGAGCTTTCTATGAGCAGCATTGCCGAGAAGACACGGCTATTTTACATCCGCTACCTCGTGACAGTCGTCCGGGAGCAAACGAACTCGACAACGATTTGAATGGCCATCCGCGCTTGGCCATCTTCCGCCAGACCGATAATGGTATCCCCGTCAGAATGGCTCTCTTTGCGATGGTCATGGATGTGGCGGACAAAGTGCATGACACAGCGAAGGATGCGAATTGGTACAAGCCGGAGTCGCTAGATGCGGATTGATTTGAATAAGAGTATGAACCTATAGTGTTTCTTTTCCGTTTCCTATGAAGGTCGACATCCCAGGCAACGGCCCTTTGACGATTGAAACGATCATCCTCGATCTGAATGGGACGCTATGCGTTGGAGGCAAGCTAGTACCTGGAGCTGCGGAGCGTATTCAAGAGTTGCGTCAAAAATGTCATCTCGTCCTTTTCTCGGGAGACACGCGTGGCGATGCTTCTCAGCTTGCCAATGATCTAGGGATCGCATTCACTAAAACAAAGACAGGGCAAGATAAGGCGGATGAAGCCGATAAGCTTCAAGCGGATAAGTGTGCGGCAATTGGGAATGGATTGATTGATCTGCAGCTCATCCAGCGAGTAAAGCTTGGTATCGTAGTCTTGCAGGGCGAAGGGGCACATGCGAAGACACTTTTAGCTGCGGATATCGTTGTAACTAATATCAATGATGCGCTGGATTTGTTTATCGATGAACAAAGATTGATTGCAACATTGAGGGAGTGAAAATTATTCTGAGTTAATAGCTAAAAAATATTACATTTCTGAAATAATTTACAAAAAACTTTGGATGAAATATTGGCTTCTCTATGCAGAGAAAGTGATTTGCTTGCAATCGGTTGTTCTGCGATTAGTATAGTAATAAGTCTTGACCCTGCCAGCTCACGAAAATGTCGTGAGAGAGGCAAGAGAAAAGTTGTTCAAGACGCGGCGAGTTAGTATCTAACACTATTACAAGGCGCGTTTTTTGCTGTTTATTTTTCCACCCTTTCTATGCCATCTCATGCAATCCGGAGCAACAACACACTCAAAGTTACCCATGTCCCGGTCGACCAACTCCGTCCCGCTCCATACAATCCCCGAACGCATTCCGATGCTGAAGAGGAACAGCTCACCGAGAGCATCAAGACGTTCGGTGCAGTCGAGCCATTGGTGGTCAACCGCGCCCCGAAGCGGAAAAACATTGTAGTGGGCGGACACTTCCGTCTCGAGGTTTTCAAGAAACTTGGCTACAAGACAGTTCCGGTCATCTACGTCGATATTCCGAACGTCAAAAAAGAACAGGAGCTGAACCTGCGCTTAAACCGCAATACCGGACGGTGGGATATAGAAAAACTTCGAGATCTCTTTGATACGGAATTCCTGTTGGACGTCGGCTTCGATGACTCCGATCTCAGCAAGATCTGGGATGAAGCACTCGGAGCCGAGGACGATAACTTCGACATTGATGCAGCGCTCAAGGAAATCAAGAAGCCAAAATCCAAGATGGGTGATCTCTATGATCTTGCTGGACATAGAGTCATATGCGGCGACTCAACAGACTCGGCTGTTATCCAGCGGTTAGTTGGGAAGCAGCGGATCGACATGCTCTACAGTGATCCGCCGTACAATATCTCACTCGATTATTCCGCCGGCATCAGCAACAAAATGCATTACGGTGGAAAGACGAACGATAACAAATCAGATGCTGACTACCGCGATTTCTTGAAAAAATCGCTCACGAACGGACTCTCGGTTTGTAAGCCTGACTGCCATGTCTTCACGTACTCCGACCAAAAATACATCGGCATGCTTCAGAGTCTCTATCCAGAACTCGGCATCGATTTCAAGCGCGTCGCACTGTGGATCAAGAACAACTTCAATATGACCCCTCAGGTGGCGTTCAACAAATGTTACGAACCAGTAATTTACGGCACGCGCGGTAAACCGTACCTCTCGCCACGGGCGCAGAATTTTACGGAGATCCTCAACAAAGAAATCTCAAACGGCAACCGCACGATCGATGACATCATGGATATGATCGATATTTTTCTCTGTAAACGCCTGCCGACAACCGATTATGAGCATCCGACTGCGAAGAATCCCACCCTGCATGAGCGGCCGCTACGACGATGTACGAAGCCCGGAGATACCGTACTCGACTTGTTTGGCGGGAGCGGAAGCACATTGGTTGCCGCGCACCAAATGAGACGCCGGTGCTTTCTCGTCGAGTGGGATCCGGTCTTCGTCGACGTCATCCTGCGTCGCTTCGAGGCGGCGTTCAGCATTAAACCTACCCTCCTCAAATCATGAAAAAATTTGCAATCAATTATGGCGATACGATCCAACTCGGTGATCATGTACTCCTCTGCGGAGACAGCCGCGACAGGGAGCTGATGGCCTCGCGCCTGCACGGCCGCACTATTTCCCTGATCGTCACCGACCCGCCCTACGGCGTCGGCTACGTCGAAGGGAAGTCGGCATTCACAAAGAGCATCGGCAGACATAAGCCCATCGCAAACGACCATCTGCAAAGCGACGACGAGTATCGCGTCTTCACCCGCGCGTGGCTCGAGGCTGTCCGCCCGTTTCTCACACGGAAGAATGCTGCTTATATCTTCGGCTCCGACAAAATGCTCTTTGCCCTGAGAGATGGCCTTGTCGATGCCGGATGGAAATTTGGGCAGCTGCTCATTTGGATCAAGACTCAAGCGGTCATCGGACGGCTCGACTACCTGCCACAGCACGAGCTCATCATTTATTGTTGGCAAGGAGTTCATGAGTTCATGAAGGCCAAGGACAAGAGCGTGATCGTGCATCCGAAACCTGCACGGAGCGCAGCTCACAGCACGATGAAGCCTGTAGGGGTCATCCGGCGACTAATCCTGAATAGTTCGCGCACCAGAGACACCGTCTACGACCCATTCCTCGGTTCCGGCACGACTCTTCTCGCATGCGAGCAAACGAAGAGGCGCTGCATCGCCGTCGAGATTGATCCGGAGTATTGCCGCGTCGTCGTCGATCGATTTACAAAGCTTACCGGCATCGAGCCGGTACGCGTTCCTTCTCCGGCAACCGCATGAAGAAAAAACGATCCTATTCGGCAGTCATCACGCGGCAAATCCATGAAAAGCCGCTGATTCTAGAGCAGTTGCGTAAAACTCCGATCGTGCAGATGGCATGCGAGAAGATGGGTATCGCTCGTGCGACCTACTATCGCTGGAGGAAAGACGACGAGCCGTTTGCAAGGGCTGCCGACCAAGCACTGCACGAAGGAGTACTGCTTATGAACGACATGGCCGAGAGCCAGCTACTCTCAGCCGTCCGCGACGGCGAGATGACGGCCATCATGTTTTGGCTCCGGTGTCGTCACTCTTCCTACGGCAACAAACTGCAGCTCAATGCAACCGTTGAGCATAATGATCGCACGCTTACTCCAGAGGAGCGTGTAACTATCCGCAGAGCGCTCAGACTCGGCGGTTTCTCCTGATATCTATGTCGAAGAAAAAAGCCACCAAACGCCGGCCACGCCGTTCCATAAAAAGCATCATCAATAGATGCCTCGACGATGCGGAATTTCGCGCTCAAGCAACCCGAGAGAGTCACACGCTTTTCTTTCTCGTCTATTTCTCCGAACACCTCAAATATGACTTGGCTCCATTCCATAAAAAAATCCTCAAATTATCAGAAAGGGATTTTGAGTTTCTCGTCGTGGCTGCCTTTCGTGGAGCGGGGAAATCCACTATCTGTTCCACCTCATTACCGCTGTGGCTCATACTCGGAAAGCGGAAAAAGAAATGCTTACTGCTTGTCACACGGACCCAGCAACTCTCGAGGCAGGCTATCGACAACATCGATCGTACAATTGATAACAGTCCCCGCCTCAAGCGCGATCTTTGGCCCATTAGCTACGACGGCGACAAGACGCGTAGTTTATCAATAGAATTCACAAAATTCGGCGCGAAGATCATTGCGGTTTCCTTTGAACAGGCCATCCGCGGCATGAAGTTCGGATCTGTCCGTCCGGATGTCATTATCTGCGATGACCTGGAAGACAGCAGCTCCTCGCAAACACAGGAAAATCGCGACGCGCTCCACCAGCGTTTTTCGCAGGAAATCCTCGGTGTCGGCGATCTCGGTACGGAAATCGTCGTACTTGGGAATACGGTGCACGAGGACGGCCTGATTCTACGTCTGGGCAAACAGATTCAAAATGAGGAGAGAAAAGGACATTTCATCAGAGTACCGATCATCGAAAACGATGCACCGACATGGCCGGGGAAATTCACGAGCATGGAAATGATCGAGAGCCTCCGCAGCACGATTGGCAACGAACTGGTGTGGCGTATTGAGTACCTCCTCGACCCCCGGTTGGACACGGAATCCATCGTTAAAGAAGAGTGGATGCGGACATGGTGTGAGTTACCCGAAGAGGGACGTAGGCAGGCAGACGTCATCGGCGTCGATCTTGCATTCACCACGGGGCAGAACTCCGATTACACAGCTATCATCACGGCGAAGGTCGTGTGGGATGACGACGGCTTTAAGATCTACATTCTGCCGGAGATCATCAATGAGAGGTTGGAGCCGCTGCGATCGAAAGAGAAGGTGATTTCCCTATCTGAAGCGTTCGGTCTCGGCGGGAGTCGTCCGAACATCTTCATTGAGGACTTGGGATTTCAGCGAATTTACATTGATGAATGGAATAACGAAGGATGCCTCGCCGAAGGCATCAGCTTGCGTGGGATGTCGAAGCAGCAGCGCATGGCTATTGCAGCGCAGTATCTGCAGAAGGGTGTCATCTATTTCCCGCCACACGGAGCGGAGCTTTTGAAGAAGCAAATCTTAGGACTCGGCATGAATCGATTCGATGATCTCGCCGATGCCTTCTCTATTCTTGTTCTCGGCGTACGGGACATGTCACCGCCTTCAAGCTTCAGTATTGGAGAATTGAATGGGCTTGATGATAAGCCGCCAAGGCATTCTGCGGATGAACGAGGATTTTGGTACCCACCTGACCATAGTGATGACAGAGATTCTGGAAGTGGTACAAATTGGCTGAATAAGAAGTTTTAGCTGCCCAACTTCTCTTTCTTAAACTTCTCCCTCTTTTTGTTAATTTCTTCAAAGATGGGTTCGATCATGCGCATAAAAGCTTCGACAGCCTCATGCAAGCGAACTTGAGGATGCAAGCCACCGGTTAGTTGCTGCACTTTTACAAATTTAAGCTGAAGATCGTAGGGAATACGCTCTTGTCCAAAGACCATCAAGCTACGCTGAGGATCAGATTCATGTGGAACTTCTTTGATAACAATTGCCTGAGGCCCACCTTTTCCTAGACCCAGTTGAACATGGCGATCTGCGGATCGTCGAATTTGGTCTTCGCTCCCCGCATAGATATTGTCGATGCAAGAAAAGTGCTGGAGGTCATTAATTGACTGTATGTCGCTTCGAGAAAAAATTCTGAATGGTCTCGCTTTTGACATTAATTCGTATTTTTTCTTGTCGAAAAACAAGAGGCAATGCCGAGGACTAATCGGGCAAAAGATTTGCAACCCTGGCGACTGAAAACCCGAACCGCCTGATGTCGTTCGGATCTGTCTATGCCATTGATTACAGAAAACAACAGGTGCGCCGCTAAAAATAAAATCATGGTCTGTTTCATTCAGAAGAAGGGTAATTTCCAAATCGTGTATAAGTATTGGTGATAAAAGATGATGCAATAACACATCCAAATATGCGCCCTCATCAACAATACGAAAATTCTTCAAATCCTCTTCCGTAAAAGAAAGCGTGGGATCGGCAGCAATATGAAACTTCAAAATCTGCTTCGCCAGTGTATCGCTCATTTCTTCGGTCTGCATTTTTGCAGCTTGAGTTCTGCCACGCTGAAAAGTGACGAATCCTCTAAGGTTACGCATATCTTCTTCACTTAAGCCTGCAAGAGAATTATCTTTGATGATCCGGCTCAACAGTGAGTTAAACATGCCTTCCCCAACCGAAAAATGCTTCTCAATCTCAGGATTCTTTCCATAAAAATAATCCTCTTGGCATTGGGTTTTTATGGGGACTTTCATGCAACGCTGCTCGCTTGCGTTGTACATCCAGATG
Organism: uncultured Candidatus Peribacteria bacterium; assembly: GCA_964597665.1. Lineage (GTDB taxonomy): Bacteria > Patescibacteriota > Gracilibacteria > Peribacterales > Peribacteraceae > SICN01. The sequence goes on from CAZQYX010000001.1 coordinate 50,787, forward strand.
GTTTCGGCATCAGTTGAATAGAGTCGAAAATAGAACTGAGGTACGTAGTGCTGATTTTTATAAGGAGGCATAAGTCAGAGGAATGAAAGCACGCAGCTGATTATATCCAATTTTGTCGTTTTCTAGGGCTTTCTAGGGCATTAGGGGCGGGTTTAGCACTGGACTCCAGAGGGAACCTGCGGCCTCCTTGGAGGGCTTCATCTTCTTCCCCTTATTGCTATGCCGAGCGCGCTGCTCACACCATCGGCCGACACACAGAAAACACAAACCACGGCGAATACAAAGTACTGTCTCTACGCGAGAAAAAGCAGCGAGGAAATCGAGCGACAAGCGCTTTCTATTGATTCTCAAATCAAAGTCATGCTTGAAGTTGCACAGCGAGACAGCCTGCAAATTGTAGAAATCCGGAAGGAAAGCCATTCGGCAAAATCTTCAGGATCCAGACCGGTCTTTAATCAGCTTTTGAAGGATGTCCGGAGGGGAGTCTTTGACGGGATCCTCACATGGGATCCGTCGAGATTGAGTCGTAATGCCGGAGACATTGGTTCGATCATCGACTTGATGGATCAAGGGCATCTTGCCCATATCCGGACGCACAGCCAGAAATTCACAAATAATCCCAACGAGAAATTTCTTCTGATGATCTTGAGTTCGCAAGCGAAGCTGGAAAACGACAACAGAGGGATCAACGTGAAGCGCGGGCAGAAGACGAGAGCCGAAATGGGATACCGTCCGTGTCTTACTCCACTCGGATACCTTCAGGAGCGGCGTGCCGGCGAGAACAGAAGTCGAGCCGTGATCGATCCGGTACGTGGACCGATCGTCCGACAGATGTTTGAGAATGTGGCAGTCAACGGCGCGAGTGGCAGAGTCATCCTTCGGTGGATGAAAGAGATAGGGTTCACGACACGGAAGGGCAAACTTCCGACGCTCAGCATGATTTACCGGATGCTGCACTCGCCATTCTTCGTCGGAAAATTTGAATATCCGCAGGGGAGCGGCAAATGGTATAAGGGCGATTATGAGCCACTCATATCAGAAAAACTCTTCAAGGACGTAGAGAAAGTTCTCGACTTAGCTCCAAAGAAAGAATGGGGTTATAAGGACTTTCACTTCGTTCGGACTATGACGTGCGGTGGCTGCGGATCGGGCATCACCGCCGAAGAGAAGACAAAGTACCGCAAGAATGGTTCATTCACAAAGTATGTGTACTACAGGTGCACAAAATCACGGAATCTGCAATGCAAGGAACCGTCGATTCGCGAGGATGTCCTTGTAGAGCAGCTTCAGGCGATGATTGATACCATCGATCTCGATGAGACTGGCATGCGCAAAAAACTTGAGGAAGAGGTTTCACGATTCAACAAATTTTCTTCCGGGGTGCTGGGGCAGAATGCGGAGAATAATCAGGTGAGCAGAGTCGACGTACGACAGTACGCGAAGTACATCCTCCGAGAGGGAACGAAGGAGGAGAAGCATGAACTGCTTGGATGCCTCAAGAGCAAAGTGCTCCTGAAAGATGGAAATATTTCATGCTAGTCATCGGGTATGATGTTTTTCCATGTCTCCATCCACAATTATATTCAGCGATGTCGCAGTATTGACCGGCGCAGGTTTTACAAAAAATTTCGGGGGATTTGATTCAAGGGAAATGCGACAGTTTATTCAGGGGCATTCAGCAGCCAAGAATACGCCGCGCATCAAAGCGCTTCTGGATCAGGAAGAGAATTTTGAAACTGCTTACGCCAACGTAATTGATAACCCCGAATTCACACCAGAAGAAATCGGCGCATTTCGCGTAGCACTGGAGAGCGCATACACAGTGATGGAGGAACGAATATGCACATGTCATATGCAATCCACGACGATGCACTTGAGCAACCTCGGACAGCTGGTACACACGATTTCAAAGTATACCGGTTCAGAGCGAGCGTTTTGGTTCACTCTCAATCAGGATTTGTTTCTCGAAAGGCAAAAACGATGGCGAGCGGCTGGCGTTCCGGACCTATTTACCAGTGAATCCCACAGACTCAATCCAGCACCGCCACAATCCTACAGATTGCCTGATCCAAAGAAGAGCAGAGAGTTGATCCAGACGGAATTGGGCGGAGCCATACAAGGCCATGTGGGCCCAGCATACATAAAGTTGCATGGTTCGATGTCTTGGGAATCTTACACAGGCAAACCTGGGATGGTTCTGGGCATTAACAAGCTCGAAAGAATACGAGCGGAACCTCTGCTCGACGAGTACTACAAAATCTTCGAAGGATATTTTCAGGAAGAGAACCGTCGCCTAGTCGTTATAGGTTATAGCTTTCGTGATCAGCACATTAACGATGTGCTGCTGGATGCAGTGCGGCGAAATCTTAAGCTGATCGTCTTAAGTACAGGCAGCGAAGCGACATTCAGGGAGAATCTGGAGACAAATGGCAGGGGGGATTTATCGAATGTCGCTGAATATTTTCAATCCGACATGAAGAACCTCTTTGAACGCGACGCCGATCTCCTCAAGAGATTCAATCAAGCGATAGAAGGCTGACATCGAAGAATGTCCCATTTTTCTCGGTACTGCTCCATCCAACCTGAGCCCAGCCTTCTCCCAACATCTGGCTCAACCTTCCGACTTCGTGCGTAGTCAGGCAAAAGTCTGCGCATGTCGTGGTCATTGTGAACAGCGTTGTTCTTTCCCGGTGTATCTAGCCACAGCTGATGCGATTCCTGCAGTATCGGCGCAACAATTGTGCTGGGAATGATATATGTAATAGGAAGCTCAGATTCCTCCTTTTCCCAGTCCACGAAGCAATAAAATAGTGTGATCGATTTAATCTCTTCATGCTTTTTACGCATAGGCCAGCCTTTATCTGCACCTTTGGTGCGTGTTTTTACTTGAATGGCGCATTGTCGGTTCCCTTCAATATCTGTGACGATGATGTCAGCATTTGGCACCCCCTTCGGAGCCAGTGCAGCGATCCAGCCGCGTCGGAGTAACTGGCAAAGCACAAAGTGCTCTCCTGCTGCGCCGGTGAGGGTGGATTGAGAGGACATATTATTTTTTAGAATATTCGATTAATTCTATTTCTTTAGGAGTGAGGCTGTAGAGCTTATAAATATACCTGTCTATTTCTTGCTCAAGCATTTGAATCCTATCCGAGGTAGGCTTTCGATCATCAATGCAGTCGCTGTTATTGTTTTTTAACGATAAGATCTCCTTCGCTTTTCCTGAGAGAAACATAATATTTTCCTCTTCAAAAGACTCTTTAGGTATAGGAATTATTTCAAATACTTCGGAAGTAATATTTGTGTTGGTCTGCGAAAACAAATTTTTATAAAGAAAGTTGTATAGGTATGAATTAAGTATGGTCAAAAGAGCTAGTAAATACCCAGTTTTTTCAGCGACACTGCCCAGTCTGCAGTTGATTATATTAACGCTGGGCATGCTAATTAAGCCCTTTTCATCGAAGCTAAATACCACCCTCCATCTAGCCTGACCTGTAATTCTTTGACCCACTAATTTTATATCTTTCATTTTTTGCATTGTACTATGATTTATAGTTTTAGATTGACTGCCATTTCCCCAATGTATATTTGTAAATATAGGATCACCATGTATTGAATACCTCAGAATTTTATCACCTGTAATACAGTTTTCGCATATTGAAGCTAGTTCTGGATCATTTTGAATTTCTTTAAGACTAAATACACAAGCTTTATATTGCTGTGTAGATGTACGTGGCCATCTATCCTTCCTGTCTAAACTAGATGGATTGCTTATACAAAAGTATTCATTGAAGTTGATAGAGGATGTTCGTTTTATTATGCTGAGAACATCTTCGGAAATATTAACAAAAAATCCATTATGACTTTGCAATACAGGTAACGTAATTTCGGTCTTTGGATTAAATGTTATTTTTTTCTTTTGTGAAACACATATATTCACATTTTGCGTGTTACATCGTTCCTTAGTTCCTTCCAAAATGGCAGTTTCAGTATTAACGTGCTTAAAAGGGAAAAATCTATAAGGAAAACTAATAATGCAATTAATTTTTATATTCCGTAGCAAGTAGTTTCTAAATTTAGAAAATGATTTATTAGTGAAAAATGAATCTGGAGAAATAAATGCAATATTTCCACCAATCTTCATCCAGTCCTTAATAGCTTTATAATAAAAGAGCTGATACAAATCCATATCGCCTTCAAGTATTTCGCCACAAGTAGACCAAAAGTATTCCCTTTGTTCAGCTGGTATTTTTTTACAGTTTAAATATGGAGGATTCCCGATTACAATATCAAATCCACCTTTTGTCTGAAAAACTTCAAAGAAATACAGCTTCCAAAGAAAAAATGGACGTGTACGTGTGCTTTTGAGTTTTGAAAGAAGTACGCCCTTATTACTTTCTGTAAGTGATGTCTCAATTAGCTCCCATTCCAATTTTTCGATCTTGTTCTTGAGTTCTTCCTTTTTCTTGCGTTGTGTTGCCTCAAAGAATATTCGATGCAACTTCTTCAATTCGGTAAGAATATCTGCAACCTTGCTTGGTGCATCAAACATGCCAATATTCACCGATGTGTCCTTGGGCTGTACTACCAATTGCTTTTGTCGGATCTGTTGCCGCTTGATCTCGGCTTGGATCTCCTCCTTTCGTACATCGGTAAGTGTGCCGCCCGAGTGCAGCGTTATGTATTCCTTCTGCAACTCATCAATTTTCTTCTTTGCGGCGGTAATCTCCATCTCTCGATCCTCCGCGCTGTTTTCAATCAATTTTTCATCGAAGAGTTTGATGCCCTCAAATTCTTCGAGGAGGCTGTTGCCCTGCATGATGCGGTAGTCGAGGTTTGGCAGCGGCTTGATGCGTGCGATGTCGTCTTCGTCCACAATCAGGGAGAGCCATAGGCGCAACTTAGCAATCTCCACTGCACCGGAGTCGATGTCTACACCATATAGAGATTCTTGGATGGCATGGCGCTTGAAGTCATAGGATAGACGATCACCATTAGCTGGAAGATAGCTCGTGAGCGTCTGCCGTGCGCGCACAATCTCATTCATCATGCCCACGGGGAATGCCCCCGAGCCAATGGCGGGATCGCAGACTCGTATATCAGCTAGCTTTTGATCGATAAGTGCCGCTTGTGTTCGGATGCTCTCGGGTAGTTTGAATGAGTATGCGCTAGTTTCCTCGCCCTTTTGCACGACGCGGCTCTCATGCTCTATGACCGTGTCTCCCATGCGAATGAATACCGCGATATCTTCCTTCGTTACTTTGCCCTCCATGTCAGTTGTAAGATAGTTAATGATGCTCTCTTGGCACATGTAATGCACAATCTCACGCGGAGTGTAGTAAGTTCCCTTCGATTTTCGGTCTCGAACTTCCAGCAGGTTCTCGAATACTTTTCCTAGCATTTCAGGATCAACTGCTACCTCTTTTTCCAGTGGCTCGTCTTCCTTCACAGTGAAGTTGTAGCGGTCAAAGATATCAAGGATGCCTGTACCGGTGTCGCCCTCATTGTTTTTCACTTCATTGGAGAAGAGATCGTTGGGAAGTGTGACATCGGTATGCACCCAGTCGTAGCTGTTAATAGGATCGAACAAACCACCGTTGAGGAAAGGAATCTTGCATCTGAACTTGCTGTAGAAGCCTGAGTCGCGCTCTACAGCGAGTGCTTCATAGAACAGAGGTTCCAGCACATCATTGAAGAAATTCGTATATTCCATGAGACCCCCGTCGAAAAGTTTCCTCAAGAAATCTTTCGGACCGGTTCCCCATTTCGCATCACGTTCGACTCCGAACCATCCCTTTTTCTGTAAGAAGTAGAGGAAGACGATTTGCCCGAGGAGCTTCTTTGCAAAGTCGGCCGTCTGCACCCCTTTCTCTTCAAAATCCTTCTTGATTGCTTTGTTCTTCGTTGCGAGTTCATCGAGTGCCTCCTTCACCTGCAGGAATAGATCACGATACTTCTCGAAGAACTCTTTGGTAACGGTTTCGATGTTGAACGCCTCTTCGATGAGAGAGAGTGTCGGGTTCTGCTTATCATCTGCAAGGATAGGGAGCAGCTGGCGTTGCGCAGTGTGACTGCTCTCGTGAGCGCCTACGAGAAATGAATAACGCCGTGCGGGTGTGAAATCTTCCTCGGCTTTGAATGCACCTTTCTTCTCCACCATCTTGTAATCCATCTTCACAAACGAGAAGCGCCAATCTTCAGGGTTAGGTGAGACAAAGGCGATCAAACCAGCATCTTTCGAGTCCCTGCTTTTTAAGTAATTGGCGATGAAGTTCCGCTGGGACGTCCGCGCACGTGCTAGTGTTGCCTCATTCTTGAGGTACACGATGAGGACATCCACCTTCAGCCCTTCAGGATCAATAAATGTGCCAATGCGCTCGTATCCTTTCACAAACTCGCGGAATTTTTCAGGAACATACTGACCGTAGAGGGAGAAAGCCTTGGATTCGTCAATCGTATTAAGAAGATTCTTTACGAAGTTCACGTAACGCTCCTTGTCGAAAGGGTTATGAAAGGTGTCGCGAATGAGCTTAGTGGCTGTGTTCTTATCCATAGGCTCAAGCAGTGAAGTATTCGGAGAGAATGACCTCGCGCGGACCCGCAGTTTTTGCGGCGCTACTCACAAGGCTTTCCTTGAAGAACTCTTCCGGAATACACGTACGCAGAGCGCCGAGGATCTTCAGGGGGTGTATACCACCCTCCATTTCCTTCTCGATAAGCTTCATGACTTCCTTGAGCGTCTGCTTGGGCATACCACCATCCTGCACTTCCCGAATGACTTTCTCCAGATAGGCTTCGTCGTCCTCGGTGTATCCTTTGAACCTACGAATGTCTGAGGTACGAAGAATCTTGAGGAGGCGCGTACCTTTGTCGCTGCCGGATTTTCCTTGCGTCTCCATGATCTCCACTTCCTCATTGGTTGCGAAGCGAAACGCTTCCTTGTTCTGCTCGAGCAGCTCGTAAAATCGCTTACCCACATTCTCACGTTTTATACTTTTCTCAGCCTCCAGATACGAAGCAGCGGAGAGGAAGTCCAGTTCGGTCGCGGAACTCTTTGCCCCTGCGAGGAAGAATTTCTGAAGCTTTCCCTTGCGGAAGTAGGTGAGGAGAGAGTCACGAAGTTCAGCGCTTGCTCTCGCGGTGCGCGCCTTCTTCGGCAGGCGTTTGATTCGATCGAAGATCTCAGGCTGATTGTCGCGAAGGTGACGGATGATGGAGAGGTATTTGAGCTCACTCTCCTCGCTCTCATTTTCCCCCGTGATCGTCTGCTTGGATGAAAGACGGACAAACAGGTCGTGCGACTTTATCTCTTCTCCATCGGTTAAGAGGCGGGCATCGGCTCCAAGCATTTCGATGAAGGCATGGATCTTCGATTCGGCAGATTCCCGCAATTTGATTTGGTCGTTACTTTGTTTCGTCGGGAAGAAGTTGAACGTGTAGATTTTCGGAAACTTGGTATCCACGCGGTTGATGCGTCCGACACGTTGCATGACACGGGTCGGATTCCATGGAATGTCGTAGTTGATGACGACGTTGCTCCGGTGGAGGTTTACACCTTCTGCGAGTACTTCGGTGGCGATGAGAATCCGGTAGTCATCCTTTGGCTTCTTTACCTTCGCATCGAAGTTCTTGATGACCTGCTCTCGTACCGAAGCATCCGAGCTGCCCGTATAGCACAGCACGTTCCCAAGACGTTCATTCAGGCTTTCGGCTAGGTATTCGGCGGTTTCCTTCGATTCCGTAAAGACGATGAGCTTATTGTCCTTCAGCAGGGGCCGAGAAGTGAGGATGTCCGCAAAGGCAATGAGTTTCGGGTCACGCACGATACTTTTCCAGAGTTTCTCGATTTCCCTAAGAGCAGCAAGGTCGCTTCGGAGATCGCGTTCGAATTCCTTCTTAAAATCCTTCGCATCGTACTTCTGGGCTTTGTCCTGTTCCATCAGACGTTCCACCGCCGCATCGTCGTCGCGCTCCAAGAGATCGAAGAGCTTGAGCGAGTGCTTGCGGCTCACATACACCGAACCCTTCTCAAATTCCTCAAGGAACCGTTGATAGGAGTGAATGAACCGCTCCACGGTATTACGGAAAGCGAAGAAACTGCTCTCCAGACGCTTGATGAGGAGAATCTTCATGAACTTACCCATGTTCACTTGTGCCTGCTCCTCGGTGCCTTGGAGATCACCCTTATAATACTTTGACGACAGGGGCATGTATCGCGAATAACTGAATTCACGCGCAATAATCTCTACTGTTCGCGAAAAGACCTTGTCTTCCTCGGGACTGAACTCATAGAACACAGCTTCAGGATCGGCGACATCGGGGAAACGGAGTTTTTGTCTTGCCAAATCTTCACCAAAGTACTTGATAATCTCAGAACGTGTTCGCCTTACCATCAGATACTTCAGCACTTTCTCACGAACTTCCTTGGCGTTTTCCTTTGTGACACGCATGAACTCTTCATAATCCTTTTGCCTGTCCAGATTCTTGCGCTTGCGCTCGAGGGTTGCGAAGAACGCATCGAGATTCGGCATATTCGGAATCGTGCTGTTCTTTCCTTTCTGGAAGAGCTTGATCTGGTTGAGAATGTCACGCGGATAGTTGTTGTATGGTGTTGCCGAGACAAGAATGACCCGTTTGCCCCTACAAATGCGTGCCAACATCTCGTAAGTGATGTTCGTATCGGTGCGAAAGTGGTGCGCTTCGTCGATGAAGACGTTCTTGTACTGGTCGGTTCCGCGCTCGAGAAGCTTTTCGAGGACTCCAATGGATTCAAAGGTCGCGCTCACTCGGAAGTCCGCGAAGACATTGGTCCATGATCCTGGATTGTCCGAATCCAGAAGCACCGGCGAAGCCAAAACGAGGCTCCTGCCATCCAATTGCTGTGCAAGCATGGCCGCCATGTAGGTCTTGCCCAAGCCCACCACATCGGAGAGGAAGACCCCGCCGTACTCGTCTAGGATTTTTTTGGCATTGAGAACAGCCTGTTCCTGGTATTCCAGTTGCTTAAACTCGGTTGGAACGTATTGATAAAAGAGTTCCACTGGGCGGTTGATCTCGTCCTTGAAGTATTCGTAGAGGAACTTCAGGAACATCTCGCGTGGCGTGATGGTGTCATTGAGCCACGTTTTGTTCTGGATAGTCTCAATGTACTTCTCTGACACGTCTACGCCGTTTTTCCATAGCTCTTCAAACTTCGCCTTTGAATATTCGTAGTCGCTGCGCATTTTCAGTTCCACATTGAATTCCAGATTCTGAACCAACCCCGACTGTGTGAAGTTGCTGGATCCTGTAATCACTCTTCCTGCATCGATGTGTCCTTCAGGAAAGGTCATGATGTAGAGCTTGGCGTGGATGTTCTGTGAAGGATATGCCCGTATTTCCAGCTTTCCCGAGCGTAACCACTTCATGAACGTATGAACGCCGTTTTCCACGGTGGCGGTGTCTTTGGCTTCCCACTCCATCTCATGCGCCGTAAGCTTCTCAAATTCCTCCTTGGCTTCCGCATGGGAAAACTGCATTGTTGTTTGCTCCGAGCGCTTCGATTGATCAATAAGATCGAATGTCTGGCGGTTCGTGCTGATGCCGATAAGGATGCGTATCTTCTCGGTCTTTTCGAGGGACTTGTATATCGCATGGAAACCACTTGTGTAGAAGTACCCGACCAGAACATCAAAGAGCCTCGTTCCTTTAACCAGAAGGTTAAATCTCTCTTTTAAATTCTTTCCATCTTCATTTGTGATAAATGTGAGGTCGGTAGACATTGTGCTAAATCCTACAGGTTTGGTTGTCTTTATGAAACCCGACCTTTGCCCCTAGTCACCTAACGATCCCGCTTAATACGATGGTCTTTCTTCGCCCGTTTCTCGCGGTCTCTTTTGAATGCCAGAATATCGCCTTCTGAAAAGATTTTTCCGGCGGACGTCTTCTGACAGCGGAGGCGACCTTCTTTTACGAGCCGATTTATGTACTGACGGGATACATTGAGCATTTCAGCAACGTCGCCAATGCCCATCACTTTTTGGAGGTTTTTCATAGTTAGCGCAGAAGCTTGACTTACAACGCTAACTTGACACGGTGTGTATAAGATAGTTGCACTTATGAAACCATTTGGTAATGTTGTGCGTACCTTCAATTTCCTTCCTCAATATCTATGTCTTCTCAACAAACAGCACCGGCTCCTCGAAAAATTACTCTCGGTCTTATTATTGGATGGGTACTCGGTATTTTTATTCTTCTACCGGCTATTACGATGCTTGCGAAACAGCCTGCGTCTGGATTAGCGTTGCTCGCAGCTTCACTCATTCTTTTGCCACCCGCGATCGGATTCATTCAGAAAAAGGGCAACTTCCATTTGTCAGGAGGAGTAAAGTTCATCTTGGTAATCTTTCTCTTCGGTGTGGCTGTAGGCACAATGGATCGGACAAAGCTTCCGACAAGAGAGGGGGTAGCACAGCCAACTAATACAGAACCAACGACTGCTCAAGCACCAGCTACAGCAAAATCCTATCAGGAGATATTTGTCTTCAAGGGCAATGGAGCAAAGAAATCGGAGCCATTTACTATTACAGGCGACAAATTCAAGATCGTGTATGACTGCAAGGGAAGCCTCTGCCAAGCATGGCTGAAGAAGCCCGAGGGCGGGTTCGGCTTCGAGTTGATCATGAATGGCACGGGACCGATCAAAGATGAGAATACTTTCTATAAGTCAGGCACCTACTACATCGAATCCAATTCCATCGCCACGTATACGATGAGTGTGCAGGATTACAAATAATTCAAATACGCTGAGAGCATGAAAATGTGCTCGGCTTTTTGATGTATTCTTGAAATATGTCAGAAGTTTCTGCAACTATGCGACTAGAAATTCTTCCGTCAGAAAAGTTTGCTGTTATTTCTTTTGATAGAGACAAGTGTGAGAATATGCCCTCTGCTGGCATTCAACTATCAGAAAATTGCTGGTGCACTGCAACTTTACCCTTTGACCTAGATAAAATTTGGGAAGCTGATCTCGGTAGTCTTATATGTGCTGAAATCCGAAAAAGCCAATTTTTCATTGTCGCAAAATGCTCTTCTGAACTACCCGAGATTCTTGATCATGAAATGGAAAAATTGAAACAAGAAGTACTGCATGTTCGCTGGGGTTTGCTATTGCTCGGAATACCAAGAAGTGGGACTCAGCATCTCATGTCGGGTGCACATGAAGGACTCAGTCCAAGAATGAGAAGCCACAGCCAACTCGAGATGCTTCATTGGATACAGGACGATGAAGAACTCGCGATTAATTCCGATCAGTTGAAAAAATCTTTTATCCTCGGAAATGCTAGGAAAATGCTATATGCAATCGACGAAAAATATAGTCGGATTAAGCGCGGTCTGCATGCACTATTTCGTTCTTTTGAAGAAGATGAAATGGGTTCAAGGTTCCACGATCTTGTACGTTCAGTAGAAGCAGTGATTTATCCAGGAAAGGGCACTACAAAACAAGATTTTATGAATCGCTGCAGTTCCATTACTAAGGCCATGCGCGATACCAAAAAAATACTCGGAGAAATTTATGATATGCGCTCCAAGGTTGAGCATATGCATCACCATTTTGAGGGAGTAGCTCACTATCCAGAATCAAAGCGAGAGGATATTGCCTTTTTAAGGCTGCGGCAGTTGGACCGGCTCGCACGAACTATCTACATACAGATACTCGAAAATGTTTCTCTACGTGACATGCTTGAGACAGATACAACAATTCAAGCGCTATGGGATGATCCGAATGCTCAACAACACTGGCAAAGAAATCTGGATCTTTCGACAATTACTTAAGATCAAAACCCATATTTTTCTTTTCGGAGCTTGAAGGCTTCCTTGCCACCCTCAGTGACCAACGTTATCTCTTCTTTAATGTCTAGATTATCGATAGCACCAACAATCTTAATTTGTCCTCCCGTCTGGTCGCCAGCTCTCACGTAATCGCAACATACTATAAGTTCAGCATCGCCATTTACAACGAAGTTTGCATTATGGCTGGCAAATATTAATTGGCGGCTGCTTTTTGCTTTCCATATTTGCTTCACAATGTCGGGGCTCATTTTACTAGCAACATCATCTTCGGGCTGATCAATTATCAGCGGCGCTCCTGGTTGATTTAGAAGAACTGTAAGAAGCGCTGTGGCTTGTTGGCCAGCAGACGCATCGGTGAATTCGATATACTCGCTTGTGTCTTTATTGGTGCAATATTGAAAAATAGGATTGAATTCAAGCTCTGTTACCGATAACTCAAGCCATCGCTCCGAGTCGAATCCTGTCGCAAGTCTAGCTTTCTCACTTTCGATAAAGCCACACCCATCCATGACGGTTGTTGCGGGTATAGGATCAGTTCCTGTCGCATTGTGCAGAGCCAATTTCTCCAATTCGGCCAGAATTCCGTTCCAAGTCGCTATGGGGTCAGCAGCGCTAAGGATGCATTGACAGAGATCCTCAATTTTTTGCTCTTTAATATTTAAACTTGCAAATGCTATTTTGAATTGATTTCGCAATGATTCGACATCAAGACTTCCCTTGATGTCTGCCTTGATCAGTCCATTTGATAAGGCAGAGAACTGTTGACACTGCATATCAAGAGTCTGAATTTTTTGCTCATGCAGTTCATTCCACTTTGTCTTCAGTTCGTCATAGAGGGAATCAGGATCTCCGAGTGCGGTTAGCGCATTACGATTCGACATCTGCAATTTTTTGAGAGCGGATATTCTCTTCTCTACATCCTGAATTTGCTTCAGCTGCTGATGATTTACGCTTGCGTTTGCTTTTGCAGCTTCATACTTTTCATCGAAACTCTTTTTAATTTCGCTCCATTTTTCTATTTCACCGTTGAGCTCTTTTAGAGACTCAGCTTCGAACAGGCCAAGGAGAACTGCAGTCTGTTTTTTTACCTCTCCAAATTTCGTTGAGTATTTTCCACGGATACTTTCAATCAAGCTCTTATTTAAAATCACTGTGTCTTCCTCCTCCTCAGTTTCATTGTCCAATTCATTATTGAGTGTACTTACAAGTTCTTTTGCCTGAAGCAGGTCATTCTTAAGATTTTCAATAATCAGCTCTTCATTGTCGTATCCTGATTTTTGTTTGATGATTTCTTGATCCGCTTCAGAAAGTCCCTTGAGAGATTGCTGCAAGGTACTTAACTGTTCCATCAACGATGTGACTTCTAGATTATATTTTGCCATTTCCGCCTCAATCTCTTTTTTACGAATCAAATTGCCATAGGCAGTTCTAATTTTAGCCTCAGTATCGCGGATGCCTGACCGAATTTGATCAAGGCTTTGCTTAATAGGAAGTTCAACAAAACGCTTCAACTCTTCAAGCCGTACACCCACGCCGCTTAGTTGCTTTTGGCTGTAAGCCTGTACTGGAAAAAGGTTTCTAACTTCTTGTTCTGTAGTTTGCGCAAATTCCGCGTCGCCAATTTTAAGAAGAATTTCTTGGGTTCTCGAATTTCTCTTGATGATATGTTTTACGTTATTCAGCAAAAAGGTAACGACCACTTCGCCATCAAATTTTTGTAGAGTGTCGTCTATTAATTTCCTTCTTTTTGTCTGAACTGGGGCAATATCAGAGTCAGTATTATCGACTGGCTGGTCACACAGACCCCAGCGTAGATATTCAAGATTCGTTGACTTGCCCGTACCCCGGCCTCCGATTACCGCGTTGTATTGCTGATTAAAATCTATTTCGACCCTTCCGAGAAACTTTGAATTTGAGACGCTCATGGAGGTGATCCACAGGCTCGGAAGTTCAGGTTCTGTTTGTGAAAGACGCGATTCCTTTGCAAGACAGGCTTGTCGCAATGCTTCAGCTGTCGGTTCGGACCACTTCACCCAAGTTGTAAACTTACCAAGATCGGAATGGTTGCGCTTTCGATTGTCGGAAGTCTGGAAGACACCAATCGACTTGAAGCCATATTCTCTGTTCTGGCCGCTCACTATTGATATGTTGCCAGTACCAAAATTGGATATGGCTCCATCAGTGTAACCACCAACACATGGCATTGTTTTATAAAAATTTCCGAAGCCTGTGCGTAACATAGTACCGTGACCAGTTTCGCTAACATTGGGGAAAATTGTGAATCTACCCTTAAGGTAATCGTGGCTATTGAATTTCTCGTAGAGGTCGGTCAGATCGCTGATCACGTTCTGAGGTATGCGTTGTATAGCTGCGTGTTTCGAATCGGCTGATGGTGCCGGATTGATTGCAAGTGTAGTTAAAACGCTTTGCAGTAGATTCTCTGGAAAATCTGCATCGAGAATAAGTATTGCCTGGCAAGCTGGAGCGGTCAGAGTCATCTCAATGCCAGGAAAAACTACAATCTTATTCTCACTTGAAATGGGCTGACCGGAGCTATCAAGCTCGTCTTGTGCGGCCTGTTTGATATAGGGAAAGAAGGCAAAATCGTGGTGGTCTGTGATTGCGATTGCATCAAGACCCTTCTGCCTACAGGCAAGGATCAATTCTTCGGCATAGGCCTTTCTTTCAGTATCAGTGATAGCATCACCACCACTCCATCGAAGGTCTCGTGGTGTGTGTACCTGAAAATCACATTTGTGGAAGTGCGCGCCTTTATCCATATTTGTACAGTATAGGAGGCAAGTGGGTCTATCCACTAAAGATTTCCCTCTTGCTAGGGCAAGCGGGTCTATTTACGCATGCCCGTAGTGGCTGGGGAGGAGGGATTCGAACCCCCGAATGGTAGCTCCAGAGGCTACTGCCTTACCACTTGGCGACTCCCCAACAGCGCGGAGATCCTACCACAAACGCAAGCATGTGCTATAGTCTCCGTGCTCTTCCCCCTCACGCTCATGCACAGAGTCGTTCACTTCGAAATCCAAGTCGAGAATCCCGAGCGGGCGATTGCATTCTATACATCGGTCTTCGATTGGACATTCCAGAAATGGGAGGGAGGGGCATCGGATTACTGGATGATCATGACGGCGGACAAAGAAAGCAAAGAACTCGGTATCAACGGAGGATTACTTCGTCGTCCATGCAAAACGCCTGAAGTGGGATGCGGAACGAATGCATTCGTCTGCACCATCGTCACGGACGATTTTGATGAGTCCGGAAAGAAAATTCTTGCTGCGGGAGGCATTGTCGCTCTGCCGAAGTTTGCGATTCCCGGGATGGCATGGCAAGGGTATTACCTCGATACGGAAGGCAACACGTTCGGGCTGCATCAGGCGGATACGAATGCGAAGTAAGGTACTTACTTCACTTTCTTGTACTGCTCGAGGATCCCCGTATTGATCACTCTCGCCAAATGCGGGCCGAAGTGATCTTCAGTGTCATCGGGAGGATCGAAGGTTGCGATGGCTTCGGTTAATAATGCCCTCGATGCTGTTTCTAATTTTTTGGGTTCTGGCTTTGGAATCTCATCGCGGCAGTGCTTCACGAGATGCGTTCTTGCAAATCGCTGTGCTCTGCTTTGCTGTGTCGATTGAAGCACCCTCAACGCATCTGCATAGTTTACGACTGTATGGTCACCCTCAATATATGTTTGCACACAAGCAATCACTCGGTTTTCCCTCGCATCTCTTTCTGCCAGAGCATCTGCTTCCAGCTCGGATGGAGTGCTTGTATTGCCTCCCTTCTCTTTCGATCTTTTTTTCTTGGATTCCTCTTTCAATTGTGCGTCTGCTTTCTTCTGTTGTAGTTGAGACATTGATCGTGGTTTCAGTCCATTTGTTGAATCAGTTTTGACTGTCTCTGTTCCGTGATCTGTCGCTCTTCCGGCATTGGTATGGTGAGCATCGCTTCTTACTGTCACGATAGGCTTTGCATCTTTCTTTCTTCTTTGTGAAAGAAAATTACTGGGAGTCTGCATTCTGGTCATCACGTAACGGTAAAAGTTTCTATCATAGGATGGATCGTACTTCGTGAGTAGATTGTGCAGAGTGTCGGAAAAGCTTTGCACAAGATGCTTACGGTCGATTCCCTCCACCCTCGGGAATTCTCTTGCGACGTGCGCAAGCAGTGCAGGCATGAAACGAATCATGGATGTAAGAATGCGCTCTTCATATGTTTCACCGGGGATACCTTGCAGAGCCGCCCAGGTCATGAAACGATCCACTCGTCCTTCTTTGCCGAGTTTTTTCTTTTCACGTATCAAATGTTTCTGAGCATGATAAGCGGAGGAGCCTATGTGTACTGATTCATACGCGATACAGGCGGCAGAAAGATTTTCAGTACTGGTGATAACCGGAAGAGACTCCAGACAGAGTTTTATAATTCTTGCTAGAAAGAGTTTCAATTCTTCGCCCGAATCACGATCAAAATCTTTGATGGCGAACAGGAGAGCCGCACGGGAAGCTCCATGCAAAACGTCTTCCGAAAGATCGGGTCTTTCACTCGTCTTCATGGTGCTTGCAACTTCCCGAGCAATACTTTGCATCTCTGGCCTTTCTGCCACGCTTCGTGCTTTCTCACTGTCGGTTCCTCTCGTGACTCTCATTGTATGTTGCAACCACTCCCTCCAGTGATTGCGATCTCTTCGAACCTGCTCCGATGGAAGCTCTGCTTTTCCGGTAGCACTCGGACATGTTTCGGGTGTGACAACGATTTCTTCGGCTGTTTCAGGCATAGGAGAATTATTATAACAGTTTCTTAGAGTTACGCAATGCAGCAATCTGCTGCCGATCCTTTAGAGCTTCTTCCTCATTACGATATCAAGTTCCGTAAACCCGCTTTTTCCATAGAACTTTTTTGCAGACGGATTCTTTGCAAGAACGGTCAGGAGGATTGTTCGCATTCCACTGCCCTTCGCATACTTTTCGACTTCCTGCAGGAGCTTCTTCCCAATTCCTTTCTTTCTGGCATGCGGAAGCAGCACCAGATCCTGCACGTACACATACTCCGTGATTGTCGTAAAAATCCGCTCCGGATGGCGCTCGATTCTTGCGAATGCGTACCCGACGACCTTGCCGCGGTCTTCTGCAATGAAGACGCGTCCGTTCTTTTCTTTGCAAACCTTCAGCATCTGCAAAACGTATGTTTTTCCGACGACTCTCCCGTCCGTTCGGCTCGGTTCGATATCATTCTCAAATCGCTGGAGTTCCGTGAAACATTTCTGCACGTCTTTCGCATCTTCCCGCTTGTATGGTCGGATCTGAAACATAGAGGTTACCTCGTCTGAAAGACCGTCGACGATACGCTCGAGACAGGAATATCCACCCACGTGAAGGTCGTCACTTCATCGCTCCAGAGAATCGAATTTGTGTCCGACCTTGTACCGAGTGTCGGGAGAGTCACGACAAGAGAGCTGGTTCCTTGCGTGATCTGCGTATTCGTGATGTTCGCTTTCAGCTTGTAGAAGACCCACTGTCCCTGCGAGATTCTTGCCTGAATACTGCCTTGGTCGATTGTGCTGCACGTCACGGTGATCGTTCCGGTTGTTCCGCTTGCAGAACATGAGTGCTCTGCATTCGGATCGTTCGAGGAAATCAGGACAAGACTCATCGGATCGATCTGCACGTTCTGCGCACTCACGGAGAAGACCATCGTTTTGAGGACGACATCATTCGAACCGTTCTTCGCGTTGCCATGAGGCAGTGCATCGATCTTGAAACTGCCGATCGTCGTATTGCCGGTTGGGATGAAGGTGCTGTTTGCTTCACCTGCATTGGTAACCGAGCTGATACTTGCAAGTGCCGTATCATTCGTGCGGCCGAGGATCAAATTGTTGCCGGCAGGGCTCGACGTTCCGACGAAGACTTCTCCCAGAGCCGTACTGTCTCCGTTATTCTGGGCCAACTCACTGCGAGAAGAGATGCCTCGCGCTTTCACCGACAACCCTGCATCACTCGTTGCAGCCGCGACCGAGAGTGTCATCGTGTCTCCACTCACGCCGCCCACTTCATCATTCTTCATCTTGGCGGCAATGCCGATGACGATGTCTAGGTTCGGTGACACGAGCAGTGTTCGAAGCGGGAGGATCGCACACACTCTTGTTGCAACTTGAGAGGAGCACTGCCCAGTACTTGCTTGTGCAAAAGGCGTGGAGAGCGGCTGGGACTGTCCTGGGGACAATGCATAGAGAAGTAGAGAATCGACGCCACTGGGGACTCCGTCGATCCGAAGCTCATGCAGGTCGATCTCTTCGCCCGTTGCATGGAGCCGGAGTCTGAGGAGCAGGGGAGTCTGAGATCCCCCGAGCAGGATGTGACCGACGGCGCGACTGGAATCTTCCGTGAGAAACAGCGATCCTGCCTCGACGACTGTGATGTCTTTCGTCGCCTGCGTATTCACGCGGATAAAACATCCGCCGTCGTCGGTGCAGACATTATTTGTTTCAATACCGGTGAGTGTCAGGCTGTCCTCGGCTCCCATCGCCTGCACGTACCCTTGGAGACTCGTTGCAAAGTTTACTCCGAGTGTCACGGGTCCGAGCGTCGAGACCAAATCCGCGGTGAGTACGAACGGAATACTCAGGCCCTTCGGAATAACGATGCCTTTGCCGAGAAGCGTATCGAAGGTGAGTGTTGATCCATCAGTTTTACCGTCGCTTTGGACGAGAGTGTCATAGGATCCCGTTCCTTTCCGGTCCATCCTGAGCGTGTACTTTTTTCCGTAGACGAGAGAGCCGACGGTCGGCGTGAAGGTGAGTGACGTGAGGAGCGCATCCTGTCTTCCCGCCGTGACGGTGAACTTCAAAAGAGGAACTCCGGTCTGACCTTGTGCGATCGACGTTACGCTTCCCGAGGCCTGTGCATCGATCTGCAGAATGGACATTCGTATCGGTTCCGGAACGAGAATGCAGATCGAACTGCATCCGTCGCTGTCCACCGTATTTCCGTCGTCGCATTGCTCCTGAGATTCTCTTGTTCCGTTGCCGCAGACTGTGGTGGTAACGACTCTCTGCTCCGCCTTCTGCTCCGCGTCGAGTATCAGTGCAAAGGTGAGTGCGGCCATCTCGCCACGCGTCAGAAGGTGTGATGGACTTTTGAGGAGGTGGATGAGCATTCCGCGGTTTCGCGCTTCGAAGAGATATTTCTCGTACCATTCTCCCGTTTCGCTATTCTCAGGGAAGATGCCGAAGGAGAGGAATGCCATCTTCAGGGCTTCCCCGAGGCTGACTTCTCGGTCCGGTTTGAACGTCCCGTCGGGGTATCCGGAGACGATGCCCATTTCCTGCGCCGCACAGACGGAGCGCGCGTACCACTGCGGTACTTTTACTTCGAGATCGAGGAAGCACTTCAAGTCACTCGGAACATGATCCTTCCATCTGCTCCCGATCAGAATTTTTAAAAATTCTGCTCTATTGATCGTCTGAAGCGGACGGAAGGTTCCGTCGCTGTAGCCCTCGATAACGCCGCGATCGAGAAGCTCCTGAATCGCCTCGTTCTCGGGCGCATCGGCACTATCCATCATCAGCGCAGCTCCGGAGACGTTCGTCGTGCCGAGGATGCACGCGACGGTGATCACAGCGATAGCACTTTTTCTTCCCATGCCTGTATAGTATATCGGTATGCAGATCTTCGCACTCGAGACGGATATCGAACGCATCAAGCATGGTTTCCTCGCACACGGTGAGCAGGAGATCTTTACGGTCACTCCCTCCGTTGTACTTTTTCTGATACGGATCATCTGGGATATCTTGGTGACGGTTGTCCTCATTCTGGTTTCGATCTACGCGTACAGGATCAATATGGTGGATGCGACTGCAGCTGCAATCTTCTTCGCTGCCGCATGGTTCTTCTTTGTCTTCTTCTCGCTCGTCCGGGCATACATCGACTGGAAGTACGATCTCCTGTTCCTCACCACCGACAAATTGATCATCTTCGATCAGATGTCCTTGTTTCGGAAATCCACGACGCCGATCAGCCTCGAGAACCTCGGTGACGTGGTTGCCGAAACACAGTGGCTGAATCTCTTCAATTTTGGCATTATTCGTTTCGCATTGAAGGAAGGCAGCGGCCCCGAGATCGTTTTGAAATTCATGCCAGATGCGGATGCGCTCGTCGCCAAGATCTCCGAGCAGATTACGCTCTACCAGCGCAGAAAAGATTATATTGTTCCCTATCGCCCCGGCTCCGATGCGTCCTGATACACCTTCTCGCCTCACCTTTCTCTCCCGCGCCTTTCTTCCGGTTGCTGCGTTTCTCGTGCTCCTGTCTGTTGCCGGGAATGTCTTTCTGATTGCGACGCGCAGCTCTTCCAGTTCTTCCGATGCATCCTCCTTCTACGGAGTCGCTTCTTCCTCTGCTTCATCACTCGGTTCCATTGCATTCGGCGATGTCGTTCGTCCGGTTTCATTTGATGCTCAGCCGATGGACGAGAGCGGAAGTATGCTCAAGTCTGTTTCAAAGTACATCCTCCCCGAGTCGCTCTTGCCTGCAACTGCATCCGAAATGCCTGTCTACCGTGATCAGGGGATGGAAGTCGATACGCAGTACATCAGCAGACTCTTTCGGTCGCTTCGTGCACCTGTCGATCCCATCAAGATGCAGCTGCTTGCAGATACCTATAGTTTCAGATCTGCCGACGCAACGCTGAAGATCAGTCTCTCTCTTCCAACGAGGACACTCACCGTGGTCCGCAATTTGCAGGCCGAGCGTACAACACCCCCGCAGCGTGCGGATGACAGCGAGGTGCTCTCACTTGCAAAAACATTCGCTGCTTCACTCTCCATCGATTTGACGAATTTTAAAGAGCCGCAGATTATCGAGACCAAGGCGACGTCCGATCAGCCGAAGAAGACGTTTGTGTCCTGGCCGATGACGATCGGAGAAATCCCGGTTGTCGGCATCGATGCAGAGTCCGTTCCTGCTCTCAGTATGCAGATCGGTCGTGTTTCTCATAGAGCCATCAATGCGACGGTTTCCCTTCTGTCGCCTGATGTTCTTGCCTCGTCACTGTATCCGGTCATCAGTACGCAGATGATCTCCGTGAGACTCATGAGCGGTGGTCTCCTGCCGCTTCCGACGAACCCTAGTGGCCCGGAAGTAACCTATGAGAAAATAGAAAACGTGTACGTTCTGCTTCCGCAGGATCTCGAATATCCGACGTACCTCATTCCGGCGATCAGGATTTCTTTTGTGAGTGACGGCAAGAAATTCCGAACGCTTCTGCCGACTCTCGATCGCAAGCATTTCGATTGGCAGAAGAGCTAAAGATTGAATACATAATTTGATCATAAAAGGGCACCCGGATCGGAATCTCTCTAAGATCCCGGTCCGAGTGCCCATTTGAACTCAATTCTCGGTAAGGAGGAATTGAGCAGCGAGAACGTCGACCAAGGCGCTCTCTGCTCCCTACACCTCTTACGATCCTAAGCGGGGATCGCTCCGTTATGTGTGTTTGTTGTATCCCGATGAGTCGGGAATCGCTCCTGCGTCTAAGGCGTGCAGGGGGCCGTATGTTTGTGTTTTGTAGGTCCCTCCGCTGATTTGGCAGAGGGAACTCTTCAGGTCGATTGGGGCCAGAAGAGCAGGGAGGAAGATAGAATAATTGCGCTTCTATTGTCTATATTCCATCTTTCTCCCTACAAGTCTGGCTCAAGTTGGTGTGAGAGAATTTGAAAGAGCAAATCTCATTAGTATACATTATTTCTGCCATTTAGACAAGAGTTTGATGATATGTAGCTGAGTAAATCCCAAAAACCAAAAACCAAATTCCATATGCAGTACAGCTTCTTGGAATTTGGTTTTTGGGATTTGGATTCTTCGTCTACCATGCTCTCTGCATGTCTACAGGAAAACTGGTCCTCATCATTGGCCCGAGCGGTGTCGGCAAGAGCGTGATTCTCAAGTCCCTGAAAGCCAATCATCCCGAATTTATTTTTCCGCGGTCTGCAACGACACGTGCACGACGTGAAGGAGAAGGGGATGATCTGTATCATTTTGTGACTGAGGAAGAGTTTTCTTTGTGGTTGAAACAAGAGAAGTTTTTAGAGTGGGCGCAGGTGCATAAAGGTGCGCGCTACGGAACACTTCTTTCGGAGATTATTCCGTCGATCGAGCAGGGGAAGACTGTCATTCGCGAAGTCGATGTGCAGGGATTTCAGAGTATCCGACATCATCGGTATTTTGGCTCAGAGGGAACATATAAGTTGTATACAATATTTATTCTTCCTGAGAGTGAGGAACAACTTCTCCGGCATATCCAGAAACGAGCGCCGATGGCTCCTGATGAACTTCGCCGCAGGATCGAGAGCATGCGTTCAGAACTTGCGCTCGCGAAGGAGACGGACAAACAGATGCGAAATGTCGAGGGGAAGCTGGAGGAGACGATTTGTGAGGTGGAGAGAGCAATCAAATAAAATTCCAAATTCCAAATATCAAAATCCAAAACACTCATTGCCTTGCTTGGAATTTGGTTTCTGGAATTTGGATTTTATTCAGAATCATCCTCCCCCATATGCTCTCTCCGTTTCTCTTTGAGGAGCGTTTTTCCAACAATCGAACTGATCGCACCTCCGATGATGAACCCCACGACCATGCGCCGCATCATTTTGCGTGTTTTTCCATGTTCAGTTTTCTTTTTCGAGAACGGCCACATAAAGGCAGTATACTCTCTTTATGCAACTTGTCTTTGGTTCCAAGGTTCTCGATCTTCAACCGACAGCGGTTGTTGCCATTCTGAATGTCACACCGGATTCGTATTATGATGGCGGACAGTTGCTGAATACTTCTGCGTTGCTGCAAAAGGCAAAAGAAGCAGTCGATGGAGGAGCGGATATTCTCGAAATCGGAGGAGAATCGACCGGACCCGAGTCCAAAGAGGTACCCGAGGAAACGGAGAAGAGCCGCGTACTTCCTGCACTCAGGGCTCTGCGAAGTGCTTTTCCTTCAGCTTGGATCGCAATCGATACGACGAAAGCACAGGTGGCAGAGGCGGCTCTTAGTATCGGTGCAGACATGATCAACGATATATCTGCAGGCAGAGCAGACCCTGCAATGTTCTCGTGTATTGCAAAACACGGTTGCCCGTACGTGATGATGTATGCCAAAGATCCGACACCGAGAACGACTCGCACGGAGATGCAATATGACGATGTGATGAAGGCAATCAGGGAATTTCTAACAGAGAGAATTGCGCTTGCAAGGCAGAGTGGCATAGAAAAAAGCCAGCTTATTCTCGATCCGGGACTCGGACATTTCGTGTCGTCTAACCCCAAGTATTCTTTCGAGATTCTTTCGAGGCTAGTGGAGATCACGGATCTCGGGCCGATACTCGTGAGCCCGTCACGGAAGTCATTCCTTGCAGGGAAGCAGAATCTTCCTCCGTCGGAGCGCCTGCCTGCGACACTTGAGGCGAGTCTTCTTGCAGTCAAAAACGGTGCATCCCTGATTCGAACACATGATCCGAAGGAGACGAGAGAAGCACTCTCTAAAATAACGTCCGTACGATAAACACCAACGTATAACTCAAAATAATAACAAAGAGTCCGACGACCACGCGGAGAGCGAGTGATCTTGCAGCGGTGAAGTCCTCTTCCCGTCCGAAGCTGATGACCATGCGGAATCCTGCGTAGACGAGGACGCCGACCGCAAGCAGTGCGATGAATGCGAAGATGATCAGTACTTTTGACGTGACGAATGCGATGAGCTGGCTGGGTTCTCCTGTGAAGAAGAAGACGCTCTTGAAAATGAATGCAGCGCTAATCACCATGAGGCCGATAAGGATTTGCAGGATGGCACTGCGGACATTGGTGTAGGCCGCTTCGTCTCCTCCGAAGCTGGTGACGGCTCTCAGGACCGCGATGATGACGATGACGATGCCGATCATGGCGGCCATGCCCGTGAGCCATCCCGATACTCCTTCCGCTTCGAGACCGATCGTAGTGCCGCTAAAGTTGAAGGTGTTCACGCCGAGACTGAAGACCGGACTGAAGAAACTGAGGATCACTCCTCTGGGTCCGCCGGGGAAGAAGAGAAGAATGACGGTGATGACGCCGCCGATCATGACTGCGACGATGGTCTTCTTCGCTTTGTCGATGGCTCCCTCATCTTGGGAGAGGAGCAGTGTCAGACCCGCAACAACGATGGCAACGAATGCGATGAATCCCCAGAGTGGTGCAAAGGCGCTGATGAGGTTCACGAAGATCGTAGAGATATCAGCTCCTCCAGCAGCAAATGCGGGAAACGGAACACTGAAGCATGATCCGAAGAGGAGAAGCCGTACGGGATTTTTTACGAGATTCATGAGTTTAGAGGACGAAAGTCACGATGAGAGAGTATGTGGCGACGACGATGACAAGCGAAATGAGCGTGCCGATGATGGCGCGCTTCGCCCTGTCGCGAAGAGATTCGTCGATCGAGATGATGAGCAGAATACCGCCAATGATGAGTGCCAAGACAGATGCGAAACCGACAATCGTCAGCATGAAGAGACCGATACCGACCAGTTCTTCGACGATGACTGACGCGTCTCTCGTTGCGATGCTGATGACGATGAAGTTTGCGATCAGCATGATCATGGCGCCGACGCAGTTGCCGATCAGCACTTTCTTCCACTTGTCGAACGCACCTTCATCTCCCTGCGCAGTAACCATCCTGAGACCGGCAATGACTACCATCAGCGTGAAAACGCCTTCCGCAGCACGAATCATGAAGCTGATAATGCTGTTGATACCCGGAATGAGGAGGCCCGGGGAAATCGTATTGAAGAACGAGTTTGTAAATGCTCCCGCGAGTGCGATGACCATCAATCCCATGATGACGTACATGAAGGAATTCGTGACATCGGTGAAGGCTTTCTCGTTATAGGAATCGACGATCATCCGTATGCCATAGTAGAAGATGGCGGCGGCTGCGATTCCCGAGAAGGCAATCAGTGCCTGATCAATGATATGAGTACGGATGAAGAGGCTAAACTGCGCAGTGCCATCATTGGCACCCAGGCATAGCTCGGGTACCGGAAGCAGTATCAGGAAGAGAATTGTCCTGCCGACAGAGCGCATGTTTTTGCGCATAAGAATCCAATGATTATAGCACACAAACGACGAGCAAACAACTTGCTAGGAACGTCGAAATCAGTAGGATAGCCATATGACTCCTCGCCCTGTTTTCGCATCCGCTAGCCGTTCTTCTCCTCTCAGTACTTCCGAGCTTTCGTCCGCATATTGGCTCGTTGCTCTTGCGCTTCTTGTTTCAGCCGCCGGAGTGTTTGTCGGTGCAGCTTTCGCACTTCCTATTCTGGTCTCCGGTTGGATCTTTGTCCTTTTTATCGCCGAGATCATTTTGATCATCTCAGCGCCGGTCTGGAGCAGGAATGCTCCGCTGAACTACATCTTATTTTTTGCATTTCCATTTATCTCGGGTCTGACGATCACGCCGTTCCTTTTGTCCGTCGTCGCTTCGTACGTCAACGGTGCGACGATCCTCTTGAACGCAACGATCGCGACGACATTCCTGACTCTTGCAGCAGGTGTCTTTGCCCGCAGCACAACCATGAATATCGGGCACTCGATCGGTCGCTTTCTCTTCCAGTCGCTCATCGGTCTGATTGTCTTCGGTCTGCTCCAGATCTTCATCCCGTCTCTCCGAGGATCGTCTTTTGAGGTTGTTGTCTCAGGTTTTGGGATCATTATTTTCTCGCTCTTCCTCGCGTGGGATATGCAGCGTCTTGCGATGTCCGAGAAAGGCTCTTCGCCATTTCTTCTCGCATTGTCTCTCTATCTCGATATCTTCAATTTGTTCCTGTACGTAGTCAGATTCATGCTTGCGATGAGCGGGAACAGAAGGTAGGATGCCCGAGTTCTATGTCCAAGAAGCCCACCCCCAAGAAACGGCTTAGTAAGGATCGCGGTCGTCGCCGTCATTCGGTGTATGTCGGAAAGGAGGTCGTGCGTCTCAGAAACTTCGCAGCATCGCCGTTTTCCGGTCCTGCCCCTGTCCGATCGAAGAGCTCGAAGGCACTGAAGAAAATCACGAAGGTGAAAGCGTAACCCCGCTCCTATGCCTTCCCGTCGTCGCCTCGCCAGAGTTGCCGCAATGCAGGCGGTTTTCGAGTCGCAGATACGTCCGGTGGATCAGAATGTGTCGCTCGAAAAGAATACGCAGGAATTGGGCGGAGAAACCTCGGTAGATTGTTCGTTCGCAGAGAAGCTTTTTTCCGGTGTGATCAAAGAATCGGCAGCCATTCAAAAGGCAGTGGAAGAGCATGCGCCCGAGTGGCCCCTTCAGCGCATGGACACGATCACCCGCTCTATACTGCTGATCGGTGCCTACGAGCTTCTGTTCCTGAAAGACGCTCCGCCTGCGGTCGTCATGAATGAAGCGATCGACATCGCCAAGGAGTATGGCTCAGCCGAGAGCGGGAAGTTTGTGAATGGCGTACTGAATGCGTTGGCACACGCCAAGAGGTAGGGTAGGTCGGGTAGGTTTGGTATGTTGGGTAGGTACTGTAGATTATGCTAGTTTAGCGATACGGTATTTCGATTCACCTACCAAACCTCCCCTACCTACCAAACCTTTCCACGATGCCTAATCCCGCCTCTCTCTCCGGTCTCGAAAAAATAACCGGCGTGCGTTTCAAGAACAAGGATCTGCTCCATCAGGCACTTACGCATCGCTCTGCTCTGCACGAACGCGCAAAGAACGGACACAACGAACGACTTGAGTTTCTGGGGGATGCCGTTTTGCAACTGATTACGACCGAGTATCTCTATCACCTAAGCGACAGGCCCGAGGGAGAGCTGACAAATTGGCGTTCCGCTCTCGTGCAGGGTGATCATCTGTACGAAGTGGCTCTGGAACTCAAGCTTGGGGAGTACTTGTTCCTCAGTCGCGGTGAGGACAGCAGTGGCGGCCGGAAGAAACAATCGAATCTTGCCAATGCCGTCGAAGCCTTCATTGGAGCGGTGTTTTTGGATCAGGGTTTGGATGCGGCCCGAACGTTCATCCATACCTTCATCCTGATTCATCTGAAGCAGCTCATTGCCAAAGGGAAACACCGTGATGAGAAGAGTGTGTTCCAAGAAATTGCGCAGGAGAAGACCGGACTCACACCGACGTATGCGATGATCTCCGAGTCGGGTCCCGATCACAGTAAACTCTTCGTGTCCGCTGTCTTCATTGGCGAGGAGAAGATTGCGACGGGGGAGGGGAACACGAAGCAGAAGGCAGAGCAGGAAGCGGCAAAAGCTGCGCTCAAGGAGAAGGGGTGGAAGTGAAGGTTCTCGATACGCTCTCGCTGATGCTCGAGCTACTCGAACTGACACATAATCAATCAGTTTTACGTGTCGCTTCGAGTAGCCCCGTCGCGGGGCGTATCGAGAAGTACACTCCCTCGCTGGTTATAAATCCTCCGCCCGTATCGCGATCTCATCGCCCCGCTGCACGGAGTGGCTCAGTAGATAATCTGCAAGGTAGTTTTCGATGCTCTGGGTGATCGTGCGGCGCATCTCGCGTGCGCCGTATTCTTTCGAAAATCCTTTCTCCGCGAGGAAATCGATGACCGGAGATTCCACCGTTACTCGAATGCCGCGTTCTTTCATGATGCGCTCGATGATCTCTCCGAGCATCAGAATCGCAAGTTGCCGGATCTCTCCATCGGTTGGTTGCACGAAGAGAATCACTTCATCGAAGCGGTTGATGAATTCTGGCGAGAATGTGCGCTCGCCGATGATCGTTTCGATCAGTGCGGTTCTGAAATCCCTCTGAGCTGCCTCTTCGGTCGGAAGGGCGTTTTTGATCATCCAGTGGCTGCCCGCATTGCTCGTTGCGATGATGATGGTGTTCCTAAAATCAGCCCTGCCACCGTTGCCGCCGATGAGGATGCCTTCATCCAGAATCTGCAGGAACAAGTTGAGGATTTTTGGATGTGCTTTCTCGATTTCATCGAGGAGGATGATGGATGACGGCCTATCCTGAACGCTCTTAATGAGCAGACCTTCGACAAATCCGCGATTGGACTGTCCGCCGATCAGCAGGGGAATGGACTCTTCATTGGAGAATTCATTGAGGTCAATACGAATCATATTGTCGACGCTTCCGAAGTACTCTTTCGCAAGAGCTTTTGCCGTTTCGGTTTTCCCGAGACCCGTTGTGCCGAGGAAGAGGAATGTGCCGATGGGCCTCTTTCCATTGCCGATATTCATTTTCCCCCGCCTGAGAGCAGCACTGAGGCAGTCGATAGCTTGCGTCTGACCGATGATGTGCGACTGCAGGCGCTCTTTCAGATTGAGGAGTTTCTGCTTACCTTCGCTGCTTAAGGTTTCGATATCGATGCGAGTCCGTCTCGAGAGGATGGTGCGAATTGTTTCTTCGGTGACCGTATGAGTGGTGCCACCACGTGCACTCAGCAGTGCTTCCTCGAGTACTTCAACAGCTTTTCCTGGGAGTCCGCCTTTGCCGATGTATCTCCGACTGAGGCTCAGAAGCGACTTCAGCGCACGGTACGTCAGTCGAACTGAACTGGCTTCTTTCAGCTTGAAGTAGGCTTCAAGCAGTATATCAAGCGTTTCATCATCCGATGGTTCCTCCACGTAGGTAATTTCAAAGAGTTGATCGAGGAACGTATCGGTCTTGATGAGCGTGTGGTAGTCCTCGGTATTGGCGATGCAGATCGTGCGAATATTCTTCGCTTCCAGAATACTGACAAGGATCTTCTTCAGTTTCGCGTCGGCTGCCCTGAGAAGCATCGCAAAATCTTCGATGACGAGAATAAATTTTCCTCCCTGCTTCGCATCATTTTCTGCCTGCAGAAGAATCTGGTCGCTCTCTTCCCCTCCCGAGAGCAGGAGGGCGGTTTTCAGAAGCAGCACATCGGTGAACACGCCCGAGCGTCGCATTTCTCTGCGACGCAGTTCGCAGGCGATATTCCTGATCAGCGTTCGCTTGCCGGTGCCGCTCTGTCCCATCAGAAGAATATTCGTTTGCAGGTTGTTCTGGATGTTCTGCATCGCATGTTCGATGATATCGCGGTGAATCACCACGGACCTCTCGTGGCTGAGGATGGACTCAGAAAGATTCGTGGTCAGTCGTTCCAGATCGTTGTTGTAGCCGATGACCCAGGATCTCCCGATGGACCCCATCGTTCGAACAAGCATCGCGGGACTGAGTGGATGATGTTTTCGTTCAAGCAATTGGAAATGGAATGCTTCCGCATGCAGTATTTTCTTCAGATCTTCGTTATCAAGATCTGCTTTTTTCACGAGTGCTCCGAGGACCGGAGCCCGTGTCAGAAATGCGTAGATCGTAGCGGTAGAGTCCAGATGCGTCGTTTCAAGATCATGCATCGCTTGCTTGCACCATCCGATACATTCCTCCAGTGTCCAATCCGCTGGAGAGTGTAGGAGTGCAGCAAGGACGTCATCGCGTTCGATATTGATGGAATGCAGCACGAAGATGCCCCACTGGCTCTCCATGGCGGCCTCGATCATCGCGTGTGCCGTTACTTCCGGCTTGGTGCTGAGGTGCTGCACCATGTGGTACGAGAGAAGTTCCGCCAGATTTTCCGGTTTTTCCAGAGTACAGATACTGTTCTTCAACTTCTTTCGCCTGAAGAGATCAAGTGCCCAGGTAATCCATCCAAGCAGAGTGACGGAGATGATAAACGGCAGGGGATTCTCCAAAAGTAGCTTCTCTTCGAAGGCAGAGAAGTAAAGAATAATCAGAGCGACAGCAACTGAAAGGCCAACAACAACTTTTCGTATCTGCAGAGACCGATAGGCGTTCGTATGCCGGAGGTTGAATGTCGCAGATGTCATATCGATTGAATGATGAAACCGATGCCAATGACGAGGAGAACAGGGAATGCAAGCCAGACGGCAACATAGATTGTCACGAGTGAGAGAAGGAGGATCTGGAGGAAGAGCCCCATAAGAATCGTCAGGAGTCGTACCACGAATCCGACGCCGCAAGCGAGAAGTCCGAGGCTCAGCTTCTCCATGATTCTTCCGAGATCGATGCCCCTCATACGCGTTCTGTCGGCGATGTTTTTCCATGGCAGCAACAGTGTCCTCAGGAGAAACGCAAACGGTACAATTTCTGCGATTGCTGCGGCATAGGCAAGGTATCCGCGTACCACCGAGACTGGTGCTTCGAGGTAGTACCAACGGATAAAGAGGACCGAGATCGGTGTGAGTGTATTTTTTTGAGGCATACTCGGCTAAGTATAGCAGAAAAACGAAGGTTTTTCCATCTCGTTTACAGCCCTCACCTCCCGCCCTCCTCTCCAGCGGTCCGGAGAGGAGGGGGCCTTGGAATTCGGTGAAGCAGAGCTTCCTTCTCCAGATCGCTGGAGAAGGACTGAGGATGAGGGCTGTAGCAATAGCAGAATCTCTCTCCTTGTCATTTCTGATTTTCTTTGGTTACTTTTTCTAGTTTCTGCCTACTCTCATCCCACCTTGCAAATACCCTCGCCCAATTACCAGTATTTGAAGGCATCCCTGCTGATGAAAGAATTCTCAAGTTAGCACCGCAATCGGTCACACTGCCCTTGTTTTCTCTTCGCGGCAAACGATTCATAGAGGGATTTTACCCCATCCGGATCTCAATATCCACGCCGCTCGGCAGACTCAAATTCTGCAGTCCGTCGACGGTCTTGAAGGTCGTCTCGGAGAGATCGATGAGGCGTCTGTGCGTGCGCATCTCGAACTGATCTCTGGCGTCTTTGTGGACGAACGTCGAGCGGTTCACCGTGAACTTGCGGATCTTCGTCGGCAGCGGGATTGGACCGTGGACGACAGCGCCTGTGCGGAGCGCTGTGTCGATGATTTTCAGTGCAGCTTCGTCAAGGACTGTGTGGTCGAATGCGGAAAGACGGATACGAATACCTTTGATCTTCACTTGCGCAGCCGGAGCGTTTGTCGAAGCCGCCGGAGCAGCCTTGATGGACATACTCGTCTGTGCAGAAGTTTTCTCCACTTTCTTCATAGATTCCTTCGGAACTTTCTTTGGAGCGGCTTTTGCTGCAGTTTTCTTTGGCGCAGCTTTTTTCTTTTCGGTAGCGGCTTTCTTTGCGGGAATCATGGAAGGAGTGGGAAAGAGCAGAAGTTTTGGAGAGTGGAGAGCGAAACCCCGCACAGAGTACGGGGTTTCGTCACCAGAGATTGCTTATTTAGAGATCTTCGTCACGACACCGGAACCGACGGTCCTGCCACCTTCGCGGATAGCGAAGCGCGTACCGAGCTCGATGGCGACCGGAGCGCCGAGAACGACCGTGAACTTGATGTTATCACCGGGCATGACCATTTCAACACCGGCTGGCAATTCCACGGCACCCGTAACGTCCGTCGTGCGGATATAGAACTGAGGCTTGTAGCCTTTGAAGAACGGAGTGTGACGTCCGCCTTCCTCTTTGGTCAAGATATAGACTTCGGCCTCGAAGTCCGTATGCGGCTTGATGGAACCTGGCTTTGCGAGAACCTGACCGCGTTGGATATCCGTACGCTCGATACCGCGTAGAAGGATACCGACGTTATCACCGGCAAGTCCGCTGTCGAGGAGTTTGTGGAACATTTCAACACCGGTACAGACTGTCTTTTTCGTATCTACAATACCGACGATTTCGACTTCATCGTTGATGTTCACCTTGCCCTGTTCGATTCTGCCCGTTGCAACCGTGCCGCGACCCTTGATCGAGAACACGTCTTCGACGGACATCAAGAAAGGCTTATCGACTTCACGCTTTGGATCCGGAACATAGGTGTCGAGGGTCTCCAAAAGATCTTTGAGTTTCTGAATATTCTCAGGATCACCTTCGACGGCTTTGAGAGCGGAACCTTTGATGATCGGTGTCTTGTCGCCTGGGAAGCCGTACTTCGTGAGAAGTTCGCGGATTTCCATTTCGACGAGGTCGATGAGCTCGGGATCCTTCACCATGTCGACTTTGTTCATGAAGACGACAATGTACGGAACGTTCACCTGACGTGCGAGCAGGATGTGCTCTCTGGTCTGTGGCATCGGGCCGTCTGCTGCGGAGACAACGAGGATGGCGGCATCCATCTGAGCTGCACCGGTGATCATGTTCTTGACGTAGTCGGCGTGACCGGGACAGTCGACGTGCGCGTAGTGGCGCTTTGTTGACTCATATTCGACGTGCGATGTGTTGATGGTGATACCACGTGCTTTCTCCTCGGGAGCGTTGTCGATCTGATCGTACGTCTTTTTCTCGTCTGCGGGAGAGAAGTTGACTGAGAGAGCGGCCGTGAGCGTTGTTTTACCGTGGTCAACGTGACCGATGGTACCGACGTTCATATGCGGCTTGCTGCGATCAAATTTTTTCTGGTCTGCCATAAGAGAAGGGGAAAAGGGGAATAATAGAGATGGACTCTAAGACCCTCTTGATCCATGGGGTCATATCGTCTGAAGCGGGGAAAGTTTAGAGGAGGGGAAGATGGGCGTCAACATGCTTCGGTCACGGTTCGAGACGCCCCGTGAGCGGGGCTCCTCACCGTGACAGTTCTGCTTTGTCATGCTGAGGAGCACGAGCATCAGCGAGTGCGTCTCGAAGCATTACTTCGCTGTCTCTTCTACCCTCCTCTCGCGAATCACATTTACTTTGATCACACCGGGATACGTAAGTTCCGATTCGATCTTCTTTGCGATGTCTTTTGCGAGTTGCTGTTGCTTGAGGTCATCGACTTTTCCGGCGTCGACGAAGACCCTGATCTCGCGACCGGCGGAGATGGCGTAGGCTTTCGAGATACCTTCGAAGCTCCTCGCGGTGTTCTCGAGTTCGGTGAGACGCTTGATGTATGCCTCCATGGATTCGCGTCTCGCACCCGGTCTGGAACCTGAGATCGCATCCGCTGCGGCAACGATGAATGCTTCGGCAGAGTCGATGGGAATATCCTGATGGTGTGCGGCGATACAGTGAACGACTTCCGGACGCACCTTGAAGCGCTTCGCGATCTCGACACCGATTTGCACGTGCGTACCTGCAACTTCATGATCCAGTGCTTTGCCCACATCATGGAGCAGACAACCTTCGACGACGATCGATGCATCAGCGCCGATTTCTTCTGCCATCATGCGTCCCATGTGCGCCATTTCGACCGAGTGCTTCAGGATGTTCTGGCCGTAGCTTGTGCGGAAGCGGAGTCGTCCGATGATCTTGAGGAGATCTTGGCTGTAACCCGTGATGCCGAGTTCTTCGACGGCACGCTTTCCGAATTCAAGCATCATCTTCGCCACGTCTTCTTTCACTTTGTTGACGACTTCCTCGATGCGTGCCGGCTGAATGCGTCCGTCTTCAACGAGTTTCTCGAGCGCAAGCTTCGCGACGTAACGGCGAACAAGATCGTACCCCGAGATAACGACGGCACCCGGTGTGTCGTCGATGATGACATCGATGCCGGTTGCGGACTCGAAGGCGACGATATTCCTTCCTTCCTTTCCGATGATGCGGCCTTTTACATCGTCGGAAGGCAGCTGGACGACGGTCGTTGTGGACTCGGTTGCAACTTCCGATGCGTAGCGATGGATGGCTTCGGCGAGGAGATTTTTGGACGTCGCTTCTACGTCTTCCTCCAGATGTTTCTTCACTTCCTTAATTTGCGAAGCGAAGAATGAGGAGTACTCGTGCTCCAGTTCTTTCCAGAGTTGTTTCTTGGCTTCCTCGCTCGTGAGCCCAGAAACTTTTTCGAGTGCTTCGCGATGTTTCTGCGTCGATTCTTTCAACTCTTTTTGCATGTCCTTATTCTCCGCTTCCTGTTTCTCCACTCGCTTTCTCTGCATTTCGACTTCAGCAACTTTACTATCCAGACTCTTCTCCTTCTCTTCAACGCGTGCATGATCCTTCTCGAGCTTCACTTCCATTTCCTGTGCCTGAATGCGTGCCTGAGAAAGAATTTCCTTTGCCGCAGCCTTTGCTTCGGCTTCACTGGTTTTAATCGCGCTTCTGGATTCGATGATCTTTACATTGACTGCATTCAGCTCTCGCTCCTTCTGATCGATCTGTCCTTGGAGCGAAGCGCTGATTTTCTTTCCTTTTGAGAACCAAGCCCATCCGAGGAGCACGCCGAAGAGCGTGCCGGCTCCGAGAGACAGGAAGACAATGGGAGAATCCATAAGAAGGCGGGGCAAAGAATAAACATTGCCGCTGCCCGTACTGCTTACTTCAATGCACTCACCGCAGCCAATCTTGTTTTCTCAGAGTGAAAACAAAGATCAGAGAAACTTGCTGCGTTTATCGTAGGGAATGGATGCATAAGGAAGTGCTTTTTCAGTACGAACAAGCGAATATGCCTCTATTATGGATCATCTTTTATCGGAATGCGAGCATGGCTTTATCCCATCCTGAAGCCATGAAACAAATGCTATGCCGAAAATGCGTGTTGCGGTGAAGGAAATTTGTTGTTTTGTATTTGAAGCCCTCACCCCCAGCCCCTCTCCGCAGTGCGGAGAGGGGTGACTTCTATTTCTCTGATTACGGACATTCCTCTCTCCACACTGTGGAGAGAGGTGTCCCTCAGGACGGAGTGAGGGCTGTTCTGTTCTTTTCATTCTTAGAACAGCATCTTTGTCTTGGCGGAGAGGGAAAAACGCCTACTTCATGTGTTTCAGAAAGATCAATTCTTTCTTGCTCCTGGTTCCTGATATTTGATGAGCTCATGCACATGCGCTTCTTTTCCGTCTGCATCGGTACTCTTGTCTGTCTTTTGAATATGCCAAGAGTCTTTGCTCACCCTGTCATCAGCGAGGTGATGTGGGCTGGAAGTGACCTCAGTAGTTCCGATGAGTGGTTCGAGCTAACCCTACCCCCTTGTGAAGCAGCTCCCTGTGAACAAGAGGATCTAGCAGGGTATACGATCACCTATCTGAAGAGTACGGGTATTGAGACCGTGATGTTCACGTTTCCATCGAATTCTTTCATACAGCCTGGCGAGGTTCTTCTTGTCAGCCATTTCGATGCAGAGAATTCACGTCTGCTTTCAGAACCTGCGTTTGTCACTTCCTCCATGACTCTTGCCAATACCGGCCTTCGACTGAGGCTCAAAGATGCTGCGGGAGCCATCCTCGACGAGGTCGATGACGGAGTGGGTGTTCCCTTTACAGGAGCCAATCCTTCGGCTCCGGGCGCCAAGGCAAGCATGGAGCGTATCGATCTTCTCGTATCCGGTACGCTGAAGGAGAACTGGAGAACTGCAAGCACGACTCTGGGACTTGATGCTGGCGCAAATATGCTTGCAACTCCGGGTTATCCGAATAGTGCTTCACTTTCTTCGTCATCCTCTTCTGTCAGTTCCTCATCCTCATCCTCAAGCTCTCAGTCTTCTTTTGAATCTTCTGCTATCTCTGTTTCTTCGGATTCCTCATCTTCCGTACTTTCCGAACCTTCCCTACCTACCCAACCTTCCTCACCTCCCCAATCTCCCCAACCTCCCTGCACAAGCGATCTTTCAGTCGACATTTTGCTCCAATCCGGCGAGTACTCAGGCATCTCAAAAGTCACGCTCAACGTGCAGGCAGTCGCGACGTCCGGAACGCTTGCAGGGGCGGCATGTTTCTTCGATTTTGGAGACGGATATACGAGTAGTAGCTGCAATCCTCCGGTTCATTCGTATGCGGTTCCAGGTGTCTTTACCTTGGCTATGGAAGTGAAAAATCAATGTGATACTACGTTAATACAGACAAGAACAGTGACCGTAACCCAAGACGAAAAGCAGTCGACGTCAGCAAACGGCCAGACAGGCACTTCTCAGGTCTTCGATGATGCGAAAATCATCATCTCAGGCATCCTTCCAAACCCCGATGAAAAAGACGAAGATAAAGAGTGGATTGAACTTAAGAATCTTGAGGATCACGAAGTCTCCCTCACCGGCTGGCATCTTGCCGTTGGAGAGAAGACAGTTCGTCGCTTTGCTTTCGAGAGCATTCGAAGTATTGCAGCCTCTGCATCGGTTCGTTTGTATCAGAGTGAAACAGGCATCTCGCTAACGAATGCGGCAGGCAAAGTAGAGCTTTTAAACCCTCAGGGAGTGGTCGTTTCTTCCGTCCATTGGGAGAAGGCTCTCGAAGGAATCGTCTACAAGTCCGATTCTTTTAAGAATGAGACGCTTACCGCAAGTGTGGATAGTGTTATTGATTCCGAGAATCTGAGAGTCACTTTCGATGGTCCGTCATCAAGACTCATCGGTCAGGATGATGCCATCGTCAGGTTGATCGGTGTGACTGGTTTCGGTGCGGCAAGTGATTCAGAACTTTTGAGCGTTCAAACAAAAGCATTTGAAATTGTTTCAGCCCTTCTTGAAAAGAAGAAGATCGAACTCTTTTTTGATTCGGAGGTCTGGGATACTGATGGAAGTCTTCTAGCATATGTGATGCTCGATGACGGCAGAATTCTTCAGAAAGAATTACTGCTTTCCGGCTTTGCCATTGCAGATACTTCTTCTGCATATCGTGCAAGACAGGAATTTATAGATGCACAGAAGAAAGCCGTTCTTGCGGGGTCGGGGATATGGTCTTTCGTAGGTATTCCAGAGCCTTCTTTTGGCGGTGGAGCTCAAGAAGAAAATAAAAAAGTTGTATTACTAAATGATACAAGTACAGTCTTTGGTTCGGGTTCCTTTCCAAAAATTCTCATCACAGAGGTCTTTCCTTCACCTTCGCCGAAAGAAGAATCCGGATCTCTCGTTACGGAGGAGTGGATAGAATTTCTCAGTCTCAGTCCTTCAGAAGTCATTTTGAAAGATTGGCAGCTTCGGATAGGAAAAAAGTCAGTTGTCTTCGGTCCCTCAAGCATTCTTGAATCCGGAAAACATACTGTCCTTTTTGTCAGTCAGGTAGGGCTGAAGCTCCGGAATGACGGAGATGAAATTGAGCTTCTTCCCCCCGATGGTTCTGCAAGAATTTTTCTTGCCTATCCGAAGGTAAAGCCTGGATATTCCTATGTCTATGATGAGAGTGCGCAGTCCTACTGCATGAGCAAAAATCAAAGCGGTGGAAGCAGAGGATCGTGTGCTGTTTCCAATCCTGATTCAAACACTACGGCAACAGCGTCAAAGCCAAAGACGAGTAAGCCTCGAGCAAGTGTCTACGATAAATATGCGGCGAGTTATAGAGCAGGTCTGCAGGGTGATGAAAATACCGACTCGATTATTCTCGGTACCGAGAGTTCTCGTTCGACATCTTCGATGCTTCTTATAGCGTTCCTTGGCTTGATACTGGGCTGCCTTGGATCAATATTGGCCTTAAAGCTCATGAGAAATCCTTGGTTTATTGCATCAAATTGATATTTGCTTTAAATATAAATTATGGTATAGTAGTATTATGGCAGCTGAAAGAAAAGAAGGCAATAGTCCTGATGATGGACTTCCAATTCCTGATTTTGCAGGTGATCCATTTGCAGTATTTGTTGCGGATACGCATGATGCGGTTCAGAAGCACTTCGGTGATGCGAATGGTAATTCTCCGAATGGACTTCATCGTCCGGACTATGATTACTGGTCGACAGAATATGCCAAGGCAGACTTAAAAATGCTTGATGACACGGGACCAAAAACCGGTCATTTTATGATGCTGATGATCACTGGTAATGATGGTAGGAATATTGCAGGTCTTTCACTTCAACGTAAAGATGGTTACGAAGTGAGAGCAGATTTGTATCTAAAAGATGCATATCATTTTTTCGGTATTCCGAATACAAAGGGACACGATCAAAAAGATAAAGCTCTTATACTTCTGAAATATAGAGCTCAAGGTTGGAATATTATTCCTTTTGTAAAAGAAATAAATCATCTAAAAGTCCATAAGCCTTCTACAGTAGCTTGGCTGGAATACTATGTAGCAACCGGCTCTATGGATGGACCACCAAAGGGTTGGAAGCCACCAGTCATTCCTCCTGCCCACGCTCCTGCAACGGGTGCTTCTGGTGTTACCCCTTCTCCAATTGTAGAGACTGAGACTACTCCCGCTACTAGTCACTCCGATTCGCATGCCGGACCAGATTTTATTTTATTACCTCGGGATGTGAAAAGGCTAACATCAAGTCTTCCTGATAATCCTTCAGCAGGTTCTTCACAGGATTACGTAATAGAATCGTTTTCTGGAAACAGAGATGTACATCAAGT
Source organism: uncultured Candidatus Peribacteria bacterium (assembly GCA_964597665.1). Classification (GTDB taxonomy): domain Bacteria; phylum Patescibacteriota; class Gracilibacteria; order Peribacterales; family Peribacteraceae; genus SICN01. The sequence continues at coordinate 88,783 of CAZQYX010000001.1, forward strand.
GGGTGTGAATGAAAGGGGATTTCCAGTTTATGATGTAGATACATCGTCTCAGACTAATTCAAGTTTAATTCCTATTCCTCCAGTCATTCCTCCAGTCATTCCTCCAGTCATTCCTCCAGTCATTCCTCCAGTCATTCCTC
>CAZQYX010000001.1:89022-195664 GCA_964597665.1 uncultured Candidatus Peribacteria bacterium
CTGGTCCCACAAGACCCGTTTCAGGTACAATTCTTGGCATGTCAACCTCCAGTGTATTTAAGCCGAAAAAACTCGACGATCATCTTCGGGATATTGCGCACGCTCATCCAGACGAGACGACGGGTGGTACTCTTATGCGAACGATGATGCGCAGAAGGAGACAGCTTTGGGAACGTTTTCAGACTGTAACCAATCCGCCGAAGGCCGCACATGCTGCTTCAGAAAATCCAAAAGGTGCACCGTCAGAAAAGCCTGCTGCACCCGATGCAGCTGCAAAGGAAAAACCGGCGGAGGGAGCTGCTAAAAAAGGTGATGGCAAGAAGGAGGAAAAGCCGGAAGAAGCTAAAAAGCATTAGAGGATGATTATAAGGCGTTATTGACAGCTTTTGCGAATGCACGTATTTGCCTGTTTATAGATCTTTCACTGATTTGGATTTTCTGGTATAATAAGGAGATTTATGACGAATACAAATACCAAAAATAATTGGGATGAAGATATCAATACGCAGGAAAGTCCTGATATTCGTGCAAAAATTTCGACTGCGGAAGACGAAGTATTTCTGCGCGATCTCTTCGGAGTCACTCTGCCCGAGAATGCTCAAGATCCGACTCTTGCAGCCAAGATTGCACATAGAGTTGTGAGCGTGATCGATGAGACGCGAACGCGTATCGATCGTAACCAGCTTCAGACTCTTCTGCAGCATAATATCGATGATGGTCTCTCCAGAGCGAGACTCCAATTTCGAACACTCCGTCCGAATAGCCATGGCCCAGTCCTTGATGCTCAGCGCATGAAGAATGTTCGGGCTGTAGCCGAAGCAATACGTGAGAGTGTGCCTTCTGCGGTGATCAGTGAAGTTTTGCGCTACGGGTTGCCGTCGTTTATTCCCGGGAATTTGAACAAGCCGGATCATATCGTTTCTTTTGAGGACATCACTCTGACACTCTCTGATCCCACCAATCCGAAATTACCGGCTACTCCCACAAAGTGTGATGTCGAAATTGATACCAGACATGCTTTCTGGAGGCGAAAATTTCAAATCGACAACGTAGCGACACCTCCGGTTGATGCCTTGAGACAAGCATTATTTGAAGGCTTGGTCACCCAGAAGAAAACATTTGCAACGCTTGGAATTCGCATTCTTCGAAATGGTTCAGGAACTCCGATTCCTGAGAATACGATTATTGATGATCCAAGCGGTGCAAGTATTGATAATCTTTTAGGTGCAACCGCATGGGGCATCGATCTTACAAAGCGTTATGAGGACATTAATTTTGCTCATCCCGGTCCTCCGGCTGTGAGTTTCCGTGTGAATACACCAAATCTTATTCGATACAATGATAACGGCAACATTGTGGCCAATTTGGATCATCCATTTCGCCTTGAAACTGCACTGATTGCTAGTGGCGGTTTGCAAAATTTTATCATGAGAGATCCACCGAACGCAGTAGTGACCGCTCCTCAGTGGGCTGCCTTATCGTTGGAAATTTTCAATCGCCTACGTCCATCGCCTCCTTATAATCCAACTGATCCACTCGCAATGAGCGAAATGAATCTCCGGAATATTCAGGCTCAGATCGGAGAGCAAAATTATTTCCACAACGCACTTCGCGAAGGCAGTGACAATCAGATGGGAGCAGCATTCGCATCATCGATTCTCATGAAGTATAAGGATATACGCGATGCGCTTAGTCTTGGCAACGAAACGCAGATGAATACCGATCTTGCGCAGGAGAGAAGGAGAAAGGATCTTCTCTCTGGTATGAAGGCAGCTGAGGGTACTACTTTTACACCACTATTTGATTGGGCAACCGCGCTTACGGTACGAACGAATGCTCCTGCAGTGATCGCAAGAATATCAAGTGGTACAGCAGGAAGGCTTCGCTTAGGAACTCAAACCTACGATCTCCCAGGAGGATCTAATGCCGAGAGAAATGCTGCAATGCAGTGGGTGAATCAGCGTGTGGAAGAAGCGAATAAGGTCATTGAGGAATCAAGCAGAATGGCAAATGTAATGAGAATAGTCTGCGAAAGAATTAGGGCAATTCTGCCTGCAGCAACAACGAATCCTTCGATTCTTGGTTATTTTGCTTGGGCACCGCCTCCTGCTATCCCGGTTCCAAATCATACAATGTTTGCAAACGGACTTAATATTGTCTCCTTGCTTGATGAAGTTCGTGCTCATCCCGATCTTGGGCTAAAAACAGAGGATGATCACAAGAAAAAAATTGAAGAACTGAAAGCAACATTGGAGAAGATAAAGAAGGGTGACATCCCAAAGGGTGACAAAGCACAGTTCCTTGTGATCAAGAAGTACCTTATGGAGTACCAAGGTATGACCGATGACGAGGCAAGCCGTGGTGCGAACGTCATTAAAGGAAGGAGCCAACTCGATACCGAGGCAGTTGAGCATATTAATTATATCAGCGATAAGCTCCATGGAAGCTATGAGGAAGATGAGGTCACGGATGACACTGTATTTGGTCGTCCGGAGCGTGATGCAGAGCGCATGCGAAACATTGCAAGGGAAGCGCAGATTCCTCTGAATGCAAACGGATATCCCGCATGGGGTAGTGCGAGAACCTACAAAGACCTTATGGGTGCATACTTTGCACTCAGACAGATGCGTGACGGTACGGGAGTTCCATGGATGATGCGCCTCAATAATACCGCGATTGTGAGGAGGGAACTTCGGGAAATCACGCGTGCCATTCTTCAGAATCATATGAAGGCAATGCTTCAGGATTTTGGTGCAGGACTGAATATCAGCGATGACGAACAGAATCTCATCCTCAAAGATCCCACGAAGCCCGAGCACTCCGATACGCTTCAGCAGATTCTAAGCGGAGCTGTTCCTGCGGAGCATCAGGCGACTGTTGACGGAATCCTCAGTCGTGGTGAGAGAAGGACATTCCGCTACAGGCGTGCTGCAGGCAATGCGCTCTTTGGAGAAAACTGGGGAGCGATCACTGGCAATAAACTCGGTGTTTCCGGTAAAAATATTCTCTATGGCAATGACAATTGGAGCGTGAGAGGTGCAGCAAGAGGAACAAAAAATACCGCAGTAAAAAGCGCAAAGGGCCTCTGGGCTACGAAGTCCACCACGGCAAAAATTGCAGCTTTCAGCATGCTTGGTGGACCCGTCGGTTTTGCGATCGGTGTCGGTCTCTTCGGTAAAGAATTCTCAAAGTCACACTCTTCAGCACCAATCAGTGCCCCTTCTCATCACTAATCTCTCATGAATTACTCTTCTAAAAATCTGGCTTTCTCTCTCAGCGCAATGGTCAGTGACGCAACTGCTTGCCTTCCTCCGCTGACGCGACCGGAGGATAGCGACATGCTTCACTTTGCCTTGGAAGCTGCAGCCGATGCTTTCTGGCGTATGTATGTGTCAGGTCTTTCGCAGAAAGCAAAGGATGCTTTCGTTGAATTTTTGGAGAACAGATCAGATGAACAATTCATCGAGTGGACTCGGAAGTACGCAAACTTCGAGCAAGATCCGCTTGCCGAAAAAATTGCCACTGCGATTCTTGAAGATCTTTCGAAGAAACTTCCTCAGTACCTGACAGAGATGTATCAAGAATCAATCGAAGAGGGGAGTCCGAATAATATTTCAAATCTTGCTACCTCCGCATGAACTTTCCTCTCCGTCACCAACGGTTCGATCATTCCTTCTCTGAAGGAAGGTTGATTTTTGACTACCATGAGGTTTTGAAAAACAGCACACAGGCTGTCGGTGAAGTTGCAATTGGAACGGTAAAATTCGGCACCGATATCGGAAAGGATATGTTAAGCGGCATCTACAATGCATGGAACAGAGATGCCGAGTCGGAGCAGGTCAAGAACGAATACCTTCTCTCGGTCTCGGAGTTTTCGAGAACGATGCCTACGAGTATTCAGAAAATAATCGAGTTGAGATTCAAGAAGGGAGAGAGACCCAGTTTACAAGAGTTGGCTCAACTGCTTGACCATCAGCGGTGGATCGAGCTCTTCAAAGATCCAGACATGTTCACCGCAGATAAAACCGATGAGCCCGTTCTCTCGCTCGGTCCGAAGGGAATCTTCCTTTCGCTTGATGAGAAGGGGAGGAAGGAGATGTACTTTGATTATGTGAATCAGCTGATTCCTGCGACGGTTCGCGATACGACGATGAGTCAGTATATTGGTGCAGACACCAAAATTGATCCGACGACAGGGAAGCCGGATTGGGTTTCTAAGGAGGAAAAAATTCAGACGGTCTACGACAATAAGGACACGGTGAACCGTTCGATGGAGGCGATTCTCGGCATCAAACCGATCGATGATCCGAATGCCGAGCCCGAAGCTTTTTCGCTTACGGACACGGCTCTCATGCATCACTATTGGCGCGATGGAACCAGATACGATCTAGATACAGGTGTAGAGCTTCCATTCGCTCTGACTCCGACAACGATCGATGCCGCAGGCAACAAAGTCGTGCAGGGTTATGGCTTAAAGCCCCAACTCATTCATGACTTCGATAGGCTTTCGCGCGGTCAGCCCCTCCTCGATGATCTGAGTACGGTTGAGAAAGAATTGCCACCATCCATCCTCAAAGGTGCGTTGCATAGCAACATGCGTGTGATCACCAGTGCCGATATTCCAGTGCTGCAGCACATGCTTTCGGAGCGTGCGACCGAGCGTCAGTCAGTGAGCTTGGATACGAGAGAGAAGGTCCTCAAGGCGTCGGATGTTCAGAAGCTCGAGCACACCAGAACTGCGGAAACACTCGGTGAAACATTCAGTAACTTGAGTGGTGCCGAGAAAGCGATTCTCATCTTCCTTGCGTACAAGGCGTTCAAAAAAATGCCCGGCGTTGTGACGGGGCTTGGCGCTCTCTACTTCGGACAGAAGTTACTCGGCGGCGAGAAAGATCCTCTGAATGACAGCTGGAAACCTCTGGTGCAGAATCTGACCGGAAAGTTCAAGAATTTTGCGCAGCCTGCGTTCGACAGTATCGGACTGAAGAACAATTTCAAGAAATACACGAATGCCGAGATCCAGCAGAGGATCAGCATCGTCGAACAGTACCTGACGGAAGTCGCAAAAACCGATATGGATACGTCGGTTGCCGGCTTCACTATCCTCGGTGACATGAAGCTCTCAAAGCTGCAGTCGGTATTTTCCATCAGCAATGATGGCAGTCTTGCAACGATTCGGTATAGCGATACCCCGTTTAAGAAAGAAGCGCAGAAAATCATGGAGGATCATGGCCTGAACCCGAAGACTTCCGAGAGATTCTTCGGAGGTGCCGATCCGAAAAACCTGAGGAATCCGAATGACCTGAGCGAACTCTCCGGAAAGTACGGCGTCGATGTCACGCACGATTACACCTCCGAACTTGGCACCAATACGGTCAATAAGCACGTGCTGGATGCCGGGCACGCTCTCTCGACGGTGTTCTACTCTCTTGCCGTTCGCCGTCCTGAACACAAAGTGGCGATGAAACAGATCGAGTACTTCCGCCGTACCTACAGTCTTGGAACGTATCAGGATCTCCCCGATCAGGAGTACGAAGTGGATTACAACAATGACGGAGTGATCGATCACTTCAATCCACGTGCTCTGTATGTCTACCTTGTGAGAGCAGGTGAGGGAGAAGCAGCTGGAATGGAGATGACGCTGATGGAGTTCATGACCTCGCAGCTCTCGCAATCGAATTTGCCGAGATCGGTTGCAAGCAAAAAGCCGGCAGCGGTTCCGGCTGGAGTTGCTTTGAATCCTGGATTAACGCCGAGCCCACCGCTTATTCCTAATCCTGCTCCATTGCTCACTCCTTCACCGGCTCCAACACCTAGTAGTTCTCCAAGCCTTACACCGGGTACTCCCGTTACTCCGGGTACTTCTCCTAGTATCACTCCTTCGCCAGCAGGTACTCCAAGCGGTTCGCCTTCATTGACCCCTTCGCCAGCAACAGGCCCTGGAAGTTCCCCATCGTTGACCCCTTCTCCGGCTGCAACACCTGCCGGTTCGCCAAGCCTTACACCTGCTCCCGCGAGCATTCCAGGCAGTGCACCAGTTCTTTCTCCGGCTACACCTGTGACTCCCGGCACGACACCAACACTTGGTGCTTCGCCTGCGGCAACTCCCAGCACCGCACCTGTCATCGTTCCGAATGCGGCAGGCAATCCGAATGCGACGACAAATATTGCTCCAAGCAATTCTTCCGGACCGACGAGCGCCCCGAGTGCCGGTGCCAATACAACAAACACTCCAAACACTGCACCGAAGAACATTCCAAATGTAGGAACCGGTCCAAATTCGGCACCTTCAACGCAGGCGCAATAGGCAATTGATCAGTTTCTTTCTTTTATATTTTGAAGAAGCCCAGACACATGTCTGGGCTTCCTTAGGCTGCTCGGAATGAACTTACTTTCCTGGGGTGACTGGGACGGCGGGGGACACTTCTCCGTTGCTGACGTTCTGGAAGTAGATTCTCCAAGACGTGCAATCAGCAAATTTTTGGTCTTTTGCGGAGAAAAACGGCTGACCGGTTCGTGGATCAATGACCCACATTTGACCTTCCGGTGCGTCTTTCAGGAGTTTGAGCTCCTTACTTGTACTGTCGACGGAGAAGTCGACAGTGAGAATCGGGGCTTTCAGATAGCTTGGCTTGAGTGACTGCCATGGCCATTGAGAGATTCCGGTCAGTGGGGGACACCCACCGACCATGAATCCAATGCCAAGAATCAGTAAGACCAAGCCGACCATCGGCAGACCCAATTTCTTCTTTCCCAACTCTCCTTCGAGCTTGCTGATGTCAATGTACCACAATGTTGCCATCGTGATTCCGACAATCAAAGCAGCGATGAAGAGCGCGACAGCGTAGACGGTGTAAATCGTCGAGTTCATGGGCAGGATTCCTTTGGTTTGAGAGAGCAGCCTAATTATTATTATACAATATATAATATATATAGTAAAGCACTATCAAAGCACGCAAAAAGGGCGTGGGAGGACCACCACGCGCCTAGGAACTGCTGTCTTGGAGTAAAGCTACTCCCAAGTGTAGTAGCCATTGTGATACACCTTCACCGGTAAACGGTAAACGCGGAACACAGGAGGTGGCGGTACGGCGACGTACCGAACCTCGGTCTTGACGACCGGCTTTTCGACCACGACGGTCTTGGGGATCGCACTGCGCATTGCAGCGCGGTCCGCGTAGTGTTGATCAACACCTTTTCGGTGATTGATCCCTGCTTGCCGAGAGCTCTCGCTCCCTTTGGCGAAGTAGGTAATCTTGCCTCCACCAATCTTGGCGTTCGGCGTGAGAAACTCCTCGTGTTCGATTTGCCCGAAAAACTCGGGAGTTTCGACACTCGGTGCCGGAGGCGTAGCAGGCGGTACTGTCACTGAGATCAGTGACTGCCCGAAGGCTTGCCCAGCAGAGAGGAGAAGGGTCATCGACAGACACAGGGCACTGATGAACGATCGCATGAACGTGATTCCTTTGCGTAGATTTGGTCCCCCCACGGAGTTCTGCCTCCAATGTTTCCGGTCCTCAGGAAACATTGTCGCAAAATTTGCGGGGTCTGCTCTTTGGACCGGGATTGGTTTAGAGACAGAACCCGTGAGAGAAGTGATGATGTGAAAAGAGCACTTTATATTATACAATATAATTGATACATTGTAAATCATTTGGTTTTCCAGTATACTGCTTCTAACAAACAGCAACTATGGATCCGACTGCATCGACTGTTCGGGCTGACCCTCAGACGCTCGCGTCTCAGATTTACGACAAGATCATGAGCAGCATCGAGCCTGAACTGATGATCCAAACTATTCCTCTGCTCGATGCGAAATACGCAGGGGAATCGAAGGAGGAACATGAGCTCCGCATGAATCGCTACGCCACCGCATACAAGAAATTTGAGCAAGAATTTTCCAAGTGTAAGGTTGCACTTACGCCTCAAATCAGGGCTATGAAGCACGATGCGCTCAAAGAGAAAGAACGCGATTCAAGGATAGCCGATGAGCATGTATTGCAGTCGATTGTGGAGGAGTTTTGAGTCTGGCATTTTGTGAATGTATAGGCTTACTGCTACAGTACGATCTATGCCGAAAGATGACAGCGCTCCGTTTACAAAGGCTGATGGAAAGATGATTCTTGAGATCATGAATCAGATCTTGGTTCGTTTGGATGAACACTCGAGACGTTTTGATGAGCATTCGAAGCTTCTGCACGAGCATTCCAGAAGCTTTGATACGCTTAGGGAGGAGAATGCGCTCCTCGTTGAGAATTTAAGAGCAGATGTTCTCGACGCAAGGAAGGACCAAGTTGCATTGCATCAGGATTGTTTGAACGATCACGATCACGATCGACGGATTGTCAGGTTGGAACGGAAAGTTGCGGTCTAGGCCGGACTGCAATAGGATGCGTCAGATTTCTATGGCGACTCTTCTTCTCAAGGATGGCACGGTGTTCCGTGGCCAGTCGTTTGGAGCACCTGTCGATACCGACGGTGAGGTCGTCTTCAACACCGGTATGGTTGGGTATCCCGAGTCGATGACAGACCCGAGTTACCGCGGTCAAATCCTCACATTTACGTATCCGCTGATCGGCAATTACGGTGTGCCGAGCGAAGAGAAGAATGAGTACGGTTTCAGTAAGAACTACGAGAGTGAGGACGTCCACGTACGGGGGATTATCGTCAGCAGTGAGAGTAGAGATTTCAGCCATTTTAATGCGGTGAGTTCTCTGCACGAGTGGATGGTTCACCACAATATTCCTGGGATTTCCGGTATCGATACCAGAGCACTCACAAAGAAACTGAGAGAAACCGGAGTCATGCTCGGCAGAATCATCCAGGATGATTCAAAATTCCAAAATCCAAATATCAAATTCCAAGAAATCGATGATCCGAATGAACGGAATTTGGTTGCCGATGTTTCATGCAACGAGGTTATTACGTATGAACCTAACCCTACGTCCTCTGTCCTAAGTCCTAAGTCCCTCGTTGTCTACGACTGTGGCATCAAGCGAAACATCCTTCGCTCGTGGCTGAGTAGGGGAGTGACGGTTCACCGCGTTCCATGGGATTACGATCTTGCTTCTTCGCAGCTCAAGTATGACGGAGTGTTTGTCAGCAACGGTCCGGGAGACCCCAAGAAGTGTGACAAGACGATTGCGCAAATGAAGTGGGCGATCGAGAAAAATATTCCAACGTTCGGTATCTGCCTTGGGAATCAGCTTCTTGCGCTTGCGATTGGAGGCGACACCTACAAGTTGAAGTATGGCCATCGAGGCGCAAATCAGCCGTGTCTAGAGTGGTGGGATGGACAGGCAACGAAGAGATGCATCATCACATCGCAGAATCATGGCTTTGCCGTCGACGGTAAGAAGTTGCCATCGGGTTGGCACACATGGTTTACGAACGCGAACGACGGTACGGTCGAAGGAATACAGCACGAATCGGGACGATTTTTCTCCGTGCAGTTTCATCCGGAGGCGACGCCGGGGCCGGAGGATGCGAATTATTTGTTTGATGAGTTTTTGAAGGTACTGTGACGGCCCTCACTCCGCCCCGCCGAGCGGGGCACCTCTCTCCACAGTGTGGAGAGAGGAATGTCCGTAATCAGAGAGAGCAGCGCACCCTTCTCCGCACTGCGGAGAAGGGACGGGGATGAGGGCTGTATGTGCTATCCTTCCCTCATGGATTTCATCGTTCTCAGCTCCTCAAAAGGCACGGTTTTCAAGGCTGTTCTTGAACGCATCAAGGATGGTTCTTTGCATGCGAAGTGTTTGGGACTCGTAACGGACAGAGCCGATCGAGGCTGTATCAGGATTGCAGAGAAATTTGGTGTGTCCGTGAACATTGTCGAGCGCAAGAAGGGTGAAGATCGTGAAGCGTACGACAGGCGACTCAGCGCTGTGATTGATTCCCTAACCCCCGTCCCTAACCCCCGTCCCTTTCTTGCCTGTATAGGTTGGATGTTCCTCTTCTCTCCATGGTTTGTTTCGGAGTGGAGAAACAGGATCCTGAATGTACATCCCTCACTTTTGCCAAAGCACCCCGGTGCTCATGCGTACGATCTCGTGCTTGCTGCAGGTGACAGCGAATCAGGAATGACGATTCATAGAATCGATGAAGGCCTAGATACTGGTACAATACTTGTACAAAAAAAGTGTTCAGTATTTCCGGATGATACGAAAGAGACACTGAAGGCGAGAGTGCAGGCGCTGGAGTGTGAGTGGTACCCCAAGGTGTTGGAGATGATCGAGAGAGGGGAGATATCGCTCTAAATATATCCCTCCGCATGCACATTCGTTTTTGGTATGCCCAACATCTCGAGCGCTGTCTTTTTAATATCCGTCACCATCTCAGGTGCTCCGCAAATATAGAGATCGGTTGTCTCGGGATTCTTGATCATCGCAGGCAGAAAATTCTGGATGCGACCTCGCTCGCCTGTCCATACAGGATCGTCTCCGCTGAGACAGAGATGCAGATGAAAATTTGGATATTCTTTCTGCAGTGATTCAAATTCTTCTCTCCAGAAAAGATCATCGGTTTTCCGGACACCGAAGAAGAGATGCATATTGCGACTTTCGCCCTTCTTCAGCGCATCGAGAATCTGCGATCGGAATGGTGCGATACCCGCTCCTGTTGCGGCAAACAGAAGGTCGTGCGTGTTTGGCCTCAGCGTAAAGAGACCGAAGGGTCCCTTCACATCTGCGACCGATCCGACGGCGAGCGCGTCTACGATCCATCTGCTAAATCGTCCTCCTGCTTTCAGTTTCACGACGAAGAGGAGATCGGACTCATCCGGAACAGATGCAATCGAACATGCGCGAGGCTGAATGTCTGCAGGATTTTCTCTGAGCGGTATCTCAAAGAGAAGGAACTGACCGGGCTTGAACATGAAACCGTCAGGCTTTTCAAATCGAAGCTCATAGACGTTCGGTGCAATCACTTTTTTCTGAGTGCAGCGAATTTGGTACGAAGGAGTGACCATAGAGTGAGAGTGTAGCAGCCTCTGTCACAGACTTGCATAAATTATAAAAAAGTGATATAATATTATTAAATTTACAAACACACACTATGAGCAAACTTGATGAGATAGGAAAAATTGAAGGAAACGATCGTACAGTTCAAACGGTACCAGATACACCTGTTCAGCATGTGGATTCTTTAGCTCTCGCTTCTCACGATCGTGTTCAGCAGAATCTCGGAGCATCTCTTTCTGACGGTCCATCGGTAAAGGATGTTGTGTACGGACCGTTCCCGGAGGCGAAAGCTCCCCGCTTACAATCTCAGAAAGAAAATGCTGTTCCGCATACAGTTACCGTTGATCCTTTCCAGGTATCAAAAGATGCGGCAGTGGTTTCCGGTACTGCTGCGGCAGGCCTTGGTGCAGCCTACGGAGGGCTCACATATGCGGCAGGCCTTGGAGCGAAAGGTGCTGCTGTTGTTGGGGGATTAACTGGATTGCAAGTTGCTGTTGGTGCACTTGGAGTGCAGGCGGGAGGTGAGATGCATAATGTTGTGTGGAGCAAACCGGGGAGTGAGAAGCCCGGAAAATTTGGTACGTTTGCTCGCGGTCTTATTTCTCCTCTCAGTATCCCGGTCGGACTTGTGAGAAATATGATTAGAGGCAGACAAACGGCTGCGTAAAATTATTTGCCGAACATATCCTCCTCCGGTTCGATCCCGTCCACCCATCCGCAGAAATCCGAGAAGGGTAGGACAAAGTCTCGGATAATCGCCGCAGGCGTGCACTCCGCGCAGTTACCCATGACAGCGTTCGCGGCCGTCGCAAGCTGATCGGCAACCGCTTCATAGGTGAGGTGCATCGGTTTCCCGTACAGATCGTTTTTTCCTATTTCGCTCTGAAGAGGATCGATGCCTGCGCAGACGAGCGCGAATGCCGTGACTCCGAGGCGGGAAGGTCGACCGCACGAGTCGGAAATGATGACAGGAACATTGAGAGATGCCCGAAGTTCTTTCGCTGACCGAATAGGATCTGACGGCCAGCCTACGGCAAATCCTGCGTCGATATTTGACTGATCCATCCCCGCATTCGGACACAGGATCCTTCCGATGTTCATACCGTTAGGCTTGAGGGAAGTAAGGAGTGCGAAGGGGCACGTGCTTGAGATGAACCCGTTCATCCTCTTCATCTCGAGGAGAATCGCCTGCGTAAATTGCGGGTTTTGATGACAGATTTCTGAGTATTTGATTGCCTCGGATGAGGGAATCATGTTTTCCAGTTTCACGGCGGCACCTTCGACTGTTGCAACTGCTTTCGATGAGAGGACGAGGATATCACCGGGCTGAAGCTTCGCGCTCTTCAAAAGTTCGGCTGCGATATCGTCGCCTTTTTTCAGGATTCGCGTTTTGATCGGGAGGATGAGCATGATGAGAGTATAGACGTATGTCCTGCTGTCATGGTTCGAGACGCACTGAGGTGCTCCTCACCATGACAATCCGGAGAAGACTGTCATGCTGAGGAGCGCGAGCTTCAGCGAGCGCGTCTCGAAGCATGACTACTCCTCACTCTCCCACAATCTTGCAAGCACCTTATCTTTCAGCAGAACCGTGTTATCAATGACACTATAGTCTCCGAGGTCGATGGTCTTGATCGTGATTGCAGCTGTAGAGGTCGATGTGCTTTGAAAGAGAAGAGAAGAGGGGACTTCGGAAGTCAGAAATCTTATCTCACTTCCGGCAGGCATCGTCCAGCGCACAAATCCGAACACCGGTTCATCGCTCAGGATATCCGAGAGTGCCGCTCCGCTGACTTCTGTCCGTTTCCAGTCGAGAGGGACACTGACTCGTATCAACCGAGTCGAATCGTTTTTGATCGACGCGTATCCGGTTTGCGATTTTCGTGCGATGAGGACGGAGAGTTGTAGCGGCTCATTGAACTCAAGTCCGATCGTCGTTGCTGTATCACTTGCCGCACTGCTGAGCAGTGTTGAGAACGTCACGCGATCAACAAAGCCAAGCAGAATGAGTACTGCGATCGCAGACCCTGCGATGAGAACATGCATACCGATATTGAACCCGATTCTGGAAGGAGCTTTCTGAACTGAAACTGTTCTTTTGGCTGGAGAAAGCCTTGTTCTCATAGTCTTCGTCTTCACTTTCGCAGAGATTCGTACAGCACTACCCATACTTTTTTTCTTCGTCGGCATGTCAGCATCCTAGCGCGGGTCTCACGTGTCGTGTCATAAGGTTGCATTGATCGAAAGCGAAAACTGGTGTGTAAGGATCTGACTGCTCTTTGGAATTCTGCTATAATGAACTTCATGGAATTGAATCCTCATTCTTTGCATCAGATCCTCACTCGCATCAGAGAGCAGATGCGTTGTCCGCAGTGCGGAACGAATATCTTTGTTGATTTTCCATCCGTCAAACTTACGGGTGATGACTTCATGCTCCTGCAGCTGAAGTGCGAGAGTTGCACGGCGTTCATCGTGCTGCATGTGAATCTTACAGAGCAGAATAAGAAGGATGGATTCGTTGTCGATCCCAAGAAGGCTCTTCTGAATGCGTCTTCAACACTCTCGCTGAGCGAAGATGAAATGACGACACTGCACACAGCACTGAAGAAGTACGATGGATCGTTTGAGAAGTTGTTCGGGACGATGAAGAGCGAGCAGTAGTGGTTTTGTTGACTCCTGATAGCACTGAAGTGCAATTTTTTGCATGCATGAAGAATTGATCAGCGTTGAAGCGACTTCTATGGCATTAGAGGCAATCGCTCATATTGTCCCCGGTGACTCTTTGAATGCTGGTCAATTGGAGAGAGCCTGGAGTGCGATTCGCAGAGCAGGAAATTGTGGTGCAGATATTGAATTGCTGCACCATAAACTACGGCAGGTAATCTGCATGAAGCCTGACGATTATCAGGCCGCACTCTCATTTATGAATGAGATGATTGTCGATTGATCAACTTTAGTGTTCAATAAAAACTTTACTACGCATATTTTTTCGCTACTATCTGCGCATTATCGGAGTGCCTCCAGCGTTTCAGACGAACGCACCGGTCGGCGCTTCGCTCCTTCGTGTGTGGACTTTCGACCTTCCACACCTACCTAACCTCCCCAACCTTCGTATGGCTTTCACCCCCCGCACGTCCGACTCCTTCGATGCCGTTGCACTCAGTGTCGCAAGCCCCGAAGACATTCTCACATGGTCTCGGGGTGAAGTGACGAAGCCTGAGACTGTCAACTATAGAACACAGCGAGCTGAACCGGATGGACTCTTCTGCGAGCGCATCTTCGGTCCCACCAAGAACTTCCAGTGTTTCTGTGGCAAGTACAAAGGTATCCGCTACAACGGTGTCGTCTGCGAGAAATGCGGAGTGGAGGTGACGAGGAGCATCGTGAGGCGCGAGCGCATGGGTCACATCAACCTTGCGGTTCCGGTGACGCACATCTGGTTTCTGAGATCCTCTCCTTCACGTCTTGGGCTTCTCCTCGATATTTCGATCAAGACACTCGAGCAGATCGTGTACTTCTCGGCGTACATCGTCGTGACGGTGGATGAGGATGGAAAAGCAGGTGCCACAAAAGAATTGATGCAGGAGTACGACGCACGCAGAAACCAGATCAAGCGTGAGCATGACGATGAACTGAAGACGATGAAGGAAGGAAAGCCGACACGCGATCAGTTGGATGCTCTCGATAAAGGGACCGCCGACAAGTTGGCGACACTGAAGATCAACCATAAGGACGCCCTTGCAGACATGGAAAATCTGCACATCGGATCGGTTCTCTCGGAGCTGAAGTTCCGCGAAATGAACATGAAATTCGGACATCTGTTCCGTGCCGGAACCGGTGCCGAGTCACTTCGCGAGATCATTGCCGCGATCGACAATGAGAAGCTGGTCGAAGCGCTCCAGAAGCAGCGTCTCCAGAGCAGCGGTCAGAGACTGAAGAAAGTCATGAAGTGTCTGAAACTTGTTCAGTCCCTCAAGCAAGCCGGCATCAAGCCCGAGTGGATGGTGATGACGCGCATCCCCGTTCTTCCTCCGGACCTCCGTCCGATGGTGCAGCTCGATGGCGGCCGTTTCGCCGCCTCCGACCTGAATGATCTCTACCGTCGTGTGATCAACCGCAACAATCGTCTCAAGAAACTCATGAGCATCGGTGCACCCGAAGTCATCAACAGGAACGAGAAGCGCATGCTTCAGGAAGCAGTGGACACGCTGCTCAATAACTCGGCGCGTGCCGGCAAGGCGCTCTTCACCGCCGGTGACCGTCGCAAGCTGCGTTCGCTCTCGGACATGTTGAAAGGAAAGCAGGGACGTTTCCGCCAGAACCTTCTTGGCAAGCGCGTGGACTACTCCGGTCGCTCCGTCATCGTCGTCGGTCCGGATCTGAATCTCGATCAGTGTGGACTTCCGAAGGAAATGGCGATGAAACTCTTCAAGCCGTTCGTCATCGGTCGCTTGATTCGTGATGAACTTGCGCACAACGTCAAAAGTGCAGAGCGCATGGTCCTAGACGGTAGTAAAAAAGTTTGGGATATTCTCGAAGAAGTGATTCAGAATAAATTCGTACTCTTAAACCGAGCTCCGACACTGCACCGTCTCGGTATTCAGGCATTCATGCCACGCCTCGTGGAAGGTCTTGCCATTCAACTTCATCCGCTTGTCTGTACGGCGTTCAACGCAGACTTCGACGGTGACCAGATGGCCGTGCACGTTCCGCTTTCGGATGCAGCGCAGCTCGAAGCGAGCACGCTGATGAATGCAGCCAAGAACGTCCTGAAGCCTTCTGCCGGAGAACCGATCATCACGCCGGTCCAGGACATGGTGCTCGGGTGTTACTTCCTCACATCGATGCACGGAGGACTGAAAGGAGACTCGATGAAGTTTGCTTCACCGATCGAAGCCATCCTTGCCTACGAACACGGTATCGTGGATCTTCGAGCGAAGATCGTCGTCCGGTTCCCGAAGGGAGAGGAAGGTGAATTCGAGCAGGTAGAGACGACGGTCGGCCGTCTTCTCTTCCAGGAGATTGTTCCCTCAGAACTCGGCAGGATCAATGAAACTCTCAAGAAGAACGCACTTAGCAAGATCATTGCCCGCGCACTCGAAGTGATCGGTACCGATCGCACCTCGAAGCTCGCAAACGACATCAAGAATATTGGTTTCAGGTATGCGACGAAGTCAGGTATCTCCATTTCGATCACCGACGTTCTCGTTCCGAAAGAGAAGGATGCAATTCTCGAGGAAGCAAATGAGAAGGTCAGGAAGATCAACAACCAGTATTGGAAGGGTTGGATCACCGCCGATGAGCGCTACCACCATGCCATTCGTATCTGGAGCAAGGCGAAGGGAGACATCGCATCCACGATGATCAAGTCCTTCACCGATGTGCCGACCAACAGCATCACGTACATGATCGACTCCGGCGCCAGAGGTAACTGGGGTCAGATCACGCAGCTTGCCGGTATGAAAGGACTCGTCGCAAACCCGTCCGGCCGCACGATCGAACTTCCGATCCAGAGCAACCTGAAGGAAGGATTTACGATTCTCGAGTACTTCATCGCAACGCACGGAGGACGCAAAGGAAAGTCGGATACCGCTCTCAAGACCGCCGAAGCCGGTTACCTCACACGCCGCCTCGTCGATGCCGTGCAGGATATTGTCATCAAGGAAGAGGATTGTAAGTCGACGTTCGGACACAAGATCACGAGAGCCGACTCGGAGCGCATCGGCGAGAAGTTCGAGAACCGTATCTTCGGTCGCACTCTCAATGAAGACCTCTCTATGGGCAAAGAAGTGCTCGCGAAGCGCAATGATGACATCGACGCGGATCTTATTGCGCTGATCAACCAGCACAAGGTGAACGAAGTCATGGTGCGTTCCGTTATCACGTGTCATGCGGACGGCGGTATCTGTATCAAGTGTTACGGCAGAGATCTCTCGGATAACAAGTCGGTCAAAATCGGTACACCAGTCGGCATCATCGCAGCGCAAAGTATCGGTGAACCGGGAACGCAGCTTACGATGCGAACCTTCCACATGGGAGGTGTCGCTGAAGGAAGTGATATCACGCAAGGATTGACGCGCGTGGAAGAAATTCTCGAAGCTCGTCCGCCCCGCACTCCGGCAACACTGTCCGATATCGACGGACGGGTGAAGGTCAGCCATAAGAGCGGAGTATCTACGGTAGTGGTTACAGGAGAAGACAGAGGACAGGACACCTACTTCATTCCTGCGGGCTATCAGGTCATGGTCAAGAAAGGCGATGATGTGAAGGAACGCGTCGTCATTGCGAAGGCGATTTCCGACAAGTCCACGATCAAAGTCACGATCCCGGGAAAAGTGTCTGACATCGGGCAGGGCAAGATCGTTGTGAAGCACGCCGAGATCCAGGAGCGTATCTACGAGTTCACCAGTCGCGAGACACTGCTTGTCAAAAACTCCGATCTCGTCAGGGCCGGTCAGGCGCTGAATGCGGGTCACTATAACCTGCAGGAGCTTCTGGAGAAGCAGGGGAGTTATGCCGTGCAGAATTACATCGTGCAGGAAGTGCAGCATATCTACGCTTCCCAAGGTCAAACGATCAACGACAAGCACCTCGAGATCATCGGACGCAAGATGTTTAGCAAGGTCCGCATTGTCGACGGTGGTGACACCAGCTTGCTTGCCGGAGAAGTGGTGGACATCGCAGACGTACGCCGAGCAAACGATCTTCTCCTCAAGCTAAAAACGAAGAAAGAGAAGAAAGAGGCTACGTTCGAGCAGTTGCTTCTCGGTCTCACGCGAGTGTCGCTTGCAACCGAATCATGGCTTGCCGGAGCGTCCTTCCAGGAGACGATCCGTGTGCTCGTCGAAGCCGCAACGACCGGCAATGTGGACTACCTGAAGGGACTGAAAGAGAACGTGATCATCGGTCGTCTCATTCCCGCCGGCGAAACCTACCGCAAGAGATTCGAAGAAGATCAGGCTGAAGCCGCTGCCAAGAAGAAAAAGAAGTAGTCACTCTGAAATTTCCCTTTACTCTAGAGAGTCCTACCCGCTACTATTCCTCGCCCTTATGCCTACAATCAACCAACTCGTCCGCCATGGTCGTGTCTCCCAGAAGAGACGCACGAAGGCGCCGAACCTTCAGCACACGTGGAACGCACTGAAGATGAAGCGCGTGAAGCTCCCGAAAGGAGCTCCCGTAAAGAGAGGCGTGTGCCTGAAAGTGACGACGATGACACCAAAGAAGCCGAACTCCGCTCTCCGTAAGATCGCCCGTGTACGCCTGACAAACGGTGAAGAAGTGACTGCGTACATCATGGGAGAAGGCCATAACCTGCAGGAACACTCCGTTGTTCTGGTTCGTGGTGGTCGTGTGAAAGACCTTCCCGGTGTCCGTTATCACATCGTCCGCGGCGTTCTCGACACCGAAGGTGTTCGAGATCGCAAGCAGGGACGTTCTCTGTATGGCGCAAAGAAACCGAAAAAGTAATTTTCAATTTTCAATTCTTAATTTTCAATTTCGCCCATGGCCACCCTCCCGAAAGCATACATCCCGCAAGGCTCCGATCCTCTGATCGAGAAATTCATCTGCTGTGTCATGAAGCAGGGAAAGAAGTCCATCGCCAGAAAGATCTTTGCCGATGCGATCGAAATTATCAAAACTCGCACGAAAGATTCTCCGATGGATGTCTTCAGCAAGGCACTCGTGAATACGACTCCTTTGGTCGAAGTTCGTCCGAAGCGTGTTGCAGGAGCTATCTATCAGGTACCGACAGAGGTACCCGCCAAGCGTCAGCTTTCACTCTCGATTCGTTGGATACTGACCGCAGCACGTTCCCGCAAGGGTATACCGATGGCGGAGAAGCTTGCGCTAGAGCTCCTCGAGGCTTCTGCCGAGCAAGGTGTGGCGGTGAAGAAGAAAGAGGACGTGTACAAGATGGCACAAGCGAATAAGGCATACGCGCATTTTGCGAAGATGGGGTAAGCAGACGCTATGAAATTGGTATTTCCATGCCGCAGGTCTTTCCCTATACTGCCTCGGCTTTAACATTCGCCACCTGTTTTTATGGACTTAAAAAACGTACGCAATATCGGCATCATCGCCCATATCGATGCCGGCAAGACAACGACCTCCGAGCGCATTCTTTTTTACACGGGCAAGAACTATAAGATCGGTGAAGTGCACGAGGGAGAAGCGACGATGGACTGGATGGAGCAGGAGCGCGAGCGCGGCATCACAATCACGTCTGCAGCCACACAGTGCATGTGGAAGTCGAAGTTCAATAATGCCGATACAACGACGACGATCAACCTTATCGACACTCCGGGTCACGTGGACTTCACGGCCGAAGTCGAGCGCAGCCTTCGTGTGCTCGATGGCGGTGTGGCCGTTTTCGACGGCTCACAGGGAGTCGAACCGCAGTCTGAGACTGTGTGGCGTCAGGCTGATAAGTATGCTGTTCCCCGTCTCGCATTCGTGAATAAGATGGATAAGATTGGAGGAGATTTCTACATGTCTCTCAAGAGTATTCATGAACGACTCAGCAAGAACGCTGTCGCGATTCAACTCCCTGTCGGTGCTGAGAGCGACTTCACGGCCATCATCGATCTTGTCGAAGAAGAAATGGTGACATTTTCGGGAGAGCACGGAGAGAAGCATGTCCATGCTCCTGTTCCGGATGATATGAAAGAGAAGGTCAAAGAATATCGTTTGATCATGATGGAGAAGGCAGCCGAAGGGGCAGGGGAGGAACTGATGGACAAATTTCTCACGAATGGAACGCTGACGAAAGACGAAGTGAAGGCAGCGCTCCGCCAGGGGACGATCTCCGGAAAGACATTCCCCGTGCTCTGCGGATCATCGCTCAAGAATATGGGTGTTCAGCTCGTGCTCGATGCCGTCGTCAATTATCTGCCGAACCCTTTCGATGCTCCGCCGGTGAAGGGGGTTCATCCGGATAGCGGTGAGGAGGAGGTCAGAAAGCCCGATAACAATGAACCTCTTGCTTGTCTTGCCTTCAAGATCGCAACGGATCCTTTCGTCGGCAAACTGACGTTCGTCAGAGTGTATTCCGGAGTACTCAAGTCCGGGTCCTACGTCGTGAACACGCGTACCGGAAACAAAGAGCGCATCGGACGTCTCGTCCGTCTCCATGCCAATAACCGCACGGAAATCGATACCATCGAAGCAGGCGATATCGGTGCGGTGATCGGACTGAAGGACACGCGAACCGGAGATTCTCTCTGCGATGAAGCGAAGCCGCTTCGTCTTGAGAGCATCACGTTTGCCGAGCCTGTCATTTCACTCGCGATCGAGCCGAAAACTAAAGGCGATCAGGAACGGATGGGAATGGCGCTTCAGAAGCTTACGGAAGAGGATCCGACGCTCAGAGTTCGTACCGATGACGAAACCAGCCAGACCATTATTGCCGGCATGGGAGAGCTGCACCTCGATATCATCATGGATCGTATGAGGCGTGAATTTAAAGTGGAGAGCACCTCCGGAAAGCCTCAGGTTGCGTACCGAGAGACGATCCAGAAGTCCGTCGAGCACGAGGAGAAGTACATCAAGCAGACCGGTGGTCGTGGTCAATACGGTCACGTTCTCTTCACCATTTCACCGCAGGAGCCCGGGAAAGGCTACGAATTCGAGAATTCCGTTGTCGGAGGCCGCATTCCTCGTGAATACATTACTCCGTGCGATAAAGGCTTTCAGGAGGGCTTGAGTCGCGGTGTCGTTGCAGGATTCCCGATGGTCGATGTCAAAGCTGAACTTACAGATGGCAGTTACCACGATGTGGACTCGTCTGAAATGGCCTTTAAGATCTGTGCATCGATTGGTATTCAGGCTGCAGCTCGGAAAGCTGATCCCGTGCTTCTAGAGCCGATCATGAAGGTCGAAGTGGTCTGTCCCGAAGAGTACTTCGGAGACGTGATGGGAGATGTGAGCGCTCGTCGCGGACTCATCAAAGACACCGGTAATCGTGGTATGGCCAAGACGGTTCTTGCAGACGTTCCGCTCGCTGCCATGTTCGGGTACGCAACGGAGCTTCGTTCGATGACGCAGGGCCGCGCCAGCTATTCGATGGAGCCGAGCCACTATGCAAAAGTATCGAGGAACGTTGCAGAAGCGGTGATTGCAGCGAGGGCGGGAGGGAAGTAGTTCTCGATACGCCCTTGCTTCATTAGTTATGTCACTTCGAGTAGTGCGCTTCGAGTGCACGTATCGAGAAGTTTGCCTTCTATAAGCCATTTCTTACATCCAAACTGTTACAGTGAGATAATACATTGACATATCTTCGATTACAATATATATTGAAGTTGTTTTCTGATTTATCCCTTCTGATCATGGCAAAAAATCTTGCAGAATCTCTCGATCGATTAAAAGCGGAATCTCCGGCGCTTGCTGAGAGAGTTGTCCGGGAAATTGGTAACAGCAGAAATCCCGATGTAAGACGCATCATCGGACCAATCATTGAGGAACTTAGACCGTTGCTGGATTTACGGGGCAGAGATGGCGGAGATGATGCAATGTGGACTACCATTGCTCTCAGAAATTTTACTTCTTAGTTTTTATGTCCAAACGTCGTTTCACCGAAGACAGCTTCAAAAAAGAGCCTTGGTTCAAGGCTCTGTGCTCTTCGATGGTGCAATGCAAGACAGAAGAAGAGATGGCAAATTTTCTGCGTGATATCGGAACGCTCTCCGAGTTGCAGGCCTGGAGCGAGCGTTTTGAAGTGGCGAAGCTTTTAGCACAAGGCGTGACGTACCGCGAAATTGCGAAGAGAACGGGTGCAAGTACAACGACCGTGACTCGTGTCGCGAAATTTCTCGAGAACGGAGAAGGAGGGTACCGCAAAGTGTTGAATGCACATCGGCATCATCGGATGGTCTCGGCTCAGGGTCATCAGACTCATGCCGAGAGCACCCCGCAGCGCGGGGAGCGACCAGCATCGGTGTTGCAGAAGGCCCTCGAGAAAGCGAAGAACCAATAAAAATGCAACACCGGGATTGATCCCTCCTCACGTTGTGGGGGGAGGAATTTTTCTTTGCCGTGTAGGCAGAGAAGGGTGTGTTTGGTCTTTCACAACATAGGAGAGAGAAATGAGAGTGTATGTGACAGATGTTCAGTTGGAGGCTGTCGCTCAGTTGCTCCGGGAAAAAGATGTTGCTTGTCATGTTTTTCCTGATGCGTTTGGGCTCGTTAGAGCGGCGAGCGATAAAGCATCGTGGGGATGTGTTCTTTGTCCCATCTACGGACCGACGGACGCTGGTTGGTTACTTGATGCTTGGAATCGAGAGACCGATCTCATCGAAGTGACAGTCATTCGTTCTCCGATGGTCGAGTGCTTGATCGCTTGTCCGACGTGGGCAATAGATGATCCCTTCGTTCGAACTCTGGTTCGGAAACTGAGCGGTACCAAGCCTCCGTCTTCGCCCGTCGATTGGGAAAAGTGCGAAGGATTGGTACCAGTAACCGCGTATGACGCAGTAACTGGAGAACCGCTGATGCAGGCGTTCATGGATGAAATAGCATTCGCAGAAACCATGACTACGCGCCGTGCCGTCTACTTTTCTCGAAGTCGTCGCAAATTGTGGCGCAAGGGTGAGGAGAGCGGCAATATGCAAATTGTGAAGGAGATCCGCATCGACTGTGATGCTGACAGCATTGTGTTGAAGGTTGAGCAAGTTGGCGGAGCCGCTTGTCACGATGGATACAAATCCTGTTTCTATCGTCGATTCAAGGAAGACGGTGAACTGGAAGTGATCGAAGCGCGTGTCTTCGATCCGACTCAAGTCTATGCAAAGTAAAGGAACCCAGTGATGAATATTCTTTCTGTGAGTGGAGCACTGCCTTCGGGCAGTCTTCGAGATCCCTGTATCGATCTCTGGCTAAGTGCGGGCTACCGCATGACGGTTTCGGATCGAAGTTACTTTCCGAAGATTGACGATCCTGAGATCGATCTCATCCTCCTGCGTCCCCAGGAGATACCGCGATACATCGCGGAAGGATCACTTGATTTCGGCATTTGCGGCTACGATTGCATTCTTGAATGCAATGCCGAAGATCAGGTTGTCGAACTGGCTGAGCTCGTGTTCAGTAAAGTCACTCGAGCACCTCTTCGATGGGTCGTCGCTGTGCCGATCGATTCTCCGATTCGGGAAGTCGCCGATCTCGATCGCAAGCGAATTGATACTGAGTTCGTCTTCATGACGCAGCGTTGGCTGCAATCGAAGCAAATTCAGGCTGACCTGCGCTTCAGTTGGGGTACGACAGAAGTGAAACCGGGTCGTGGCTTCTGCGATGCAATCGTGGAGGCGACGGAAACCGGCGGATCTCTTGAACGTAACAATCTGAGGGAAGTCGCCGAAGTCTGCAGAAGCACCCCACGGTTCATCGCAGGCCGCAAAGCTTTTGATGATCCGTGGAAGCGCGAGAAGATGGAAGACATTGCGCTGATGCTTCGCTCTACGCTCGATGCTGAGGGTAAAGAAGGGCTCAAGATGAATGCACGGCGCATCGACAGTGAGAGAATCATTGCCTTTGTACCTGCGCTTCGGAAGCCGACGGTGGCGTCACTCTCGGATCCCGATTGGGTTTCCATTGAGACGATTGTCGAGGAAACCGTCGTTCGCGAGATCATTCCGAAACTCAAGCGCGCCGGTGCCGAGGGCATCGTCACATTTCCGATTCAGAAACTGATTCTGTAGCAAAGAAAGGAGGACCAATCACA
This sequence comes from uncultured Candidatus Peribacteria bacterium, assembly GCA_964597665.1. Lineage (GTDB taxonomy): Bacteria > Patescibacteriota > Gracilibacteria > Peribacterales > Peribacteraceae > SICN01. Next base: position 112,699 of record CAZQYX010000001.1, read on the forward strand.
CCCCTGCCTCATTCTCTCCGGAGAATGCGGCTGCCCCAGTCGAAAGATTGGGGCTTTTTTGTGTCAATTGTGAAACTTTATTGTCTTTGCTAGGCTTGCGATCATGAAGAAAGCTGTGACCAAAAAATCATCACCTGCAGCTACGAAAGCCGACCTTGCGAAGGTGGAAGTTGTGATAAAAGCCGACCTTACACGTTTGGAAACTTCGATAGAAGGTAAGCTTGAGAATGTGGCAATGAAGTCGGATCTTGAGAAGTTTGCCTTGAAAACTGATCTTGCCAAGTTTGCCTTGAAAACCGATCTCGTTGAGATGGAATCCAGGCTGATCGATCAGATGCTTCTTCTCAATGAACAACAGCTTTCCAATTTTCGCGATATTTTTGCCGACAGAACAGCGCAGCAGAATGATCGGATAGACGATCATGAGCATCGAATCCAGCGCATTGAGCACAAAGTGATGGCTGCGTAGAGAAGAGCTATGATAGTTTCCTCTATGCATACTCTTTTCATGCACCGGTGCCTTGAACTTGCAGAGCAGGGGAGAGGGATGACAGGGATCAATCCGTTGGTCGGTGCTGTCTTGGTTCGCGGTGAAAAAGTCATTGCAGAGGGATTTCATGCTGAGTTTGGGAAAGCTCATGCAGAGCGTGATCTTATTGAGAATCATGAACAAAAAACTTATACAACCGATACGCTCTACGTGAATCTGGAACCGTGCTGTCATACAAACAAGAAGACCTCACCATGTACGGATATCATCATCAAATCAGGCATAAAAAACGTTGTGTTCGGTATGCGCGATCCGAATCCGAAAGTGTCGGGAAAGGGGATTGCAGCGCTTCAAAAAGCAGGAGTGACAGTAACGGGTCCGGTTCTCGAGGATGAATGCTTGAGATTGAACCGCGGATTTGTGTCACTGCAGAAAAATCATCGTCCGTGGATTACGCTGAAGATTGCACGCACGGTTGATGGAAAAATTGCCAATGACGATCGATCGATGAAGAAAATTACAAATGATGAGCAGAACGCATGGTCTCATGAATTTCTGCGTGCTCGTCATGATGCAATACTCGTTGGAGTCGGAACGATACTGACGGATGATTCGAGGCTGACGGTGCGCACCCCCACCCCTAGCCCCTCCCCCGAGGGGAGAGGGGAAACTCAGCCTTATCGCATTGTTCTGGATGCGCATCTCCAGATTCCTCTCACTGCGACTCTGCTCAATGATGAGCATGTTTCAAAGACGATTATTGTGTGCGTACCGGAAGCAGATGCAGTGAAGAAATCAGAGTTACAACGCAGGGGAGCGCGGGTGATGGAATGTCCGATGCAAGACGGAATATTCGAATTCTCAGCACTCTGGAAATTGCTGACAACTCCCAGAGATTTCTTCTATGGCATCTCTTCCATTCTCATCGAAGGTGGACCGAAGACATGGGAGAGTTTTCAAAAACCGGGAATGCTCGATGAAGAGATCACCCTCGTTGGCGCCTAGATTGCCTTGCGCGAGCTCCGATTCTCGCTTACCCTAGCTCAGCTTTATGGCTATTTACGCAATCAAGAAAGGCGACGAAAGCAACGACCGTCTTCAGACGCGGTTTAAGCAGCAAGCTCAGAAGACACGTTTGGTGAAGGTTCTGCGTGAAAGGCGGACACACAAGAAGAAGCGCACGAAGCGTCTCCAGCGTATCCGCGCCCTCAAGCGTGAGGGATACAGGGCTGAGAACAGGAAGAATAAGTTCTACTCTAATAGGTAGGGAAGGTTGGGGAGGTTTGGTAGGTAGGGAAGGTTATTCGTCGAAAAAAACTATCAGTATCGCTCTTTAACCTACCAAACCTACCCTACTTACCAAACCTTCAGTCCCGCCTTTCTCAGTAAATCACCAAGCAAAAATATCGGTAGCCCCACAATCCCTGTCCAATCACCCGTGATCGACTCGATCATGAGCTGTCCTTGTCCGTCGATCTGAAAGCCGCCCGACCGTCCCTGCCAAAGCTGTGTGCCTATCCACCAGTCGATTTCTTTCTCGCTGAGTTTTTTGAAGGTGACGCTTGAGGTGGAGAGTCCTTCATGAGTTTTTCCTTTCGTATCGACAATGCAAACAGCGGAATGAACGAGTGAGGTTTTGCCACTCTGGAGAATCAGCATTCTTCGTGCATCAGCTGCATCCTGTGGTTTCTCGAGCAGCGTAGAGACGCCCCGCTGGGGCGTCTTTCCTTGAGGCGTCTCCTCTACTACGACAAGCGTATCGCAACCGATGATTGTTGCTTCAGGATGTTTCGCATGCACATCGAGTGCCTTCAGCCGAGCCAAATCTTTTGATCGTTGCACCGGATCCGGTTCCGGATGATCATCCTCTTCGATGCCGCTCGGAATGATTTCAAATTGTAGACCAAGGCCCTCGAGGAGAGTTTTTCGCTGAGGACTTGCCGAGGCAAGGATGAGACGATGCATGCGCATATCGTAGCAGCGGTTTGCAAACCGCTGTATCGCAACCGGTACCAGCGATTTTCGAATCGCGGCTGCGGTCAACGTAAAATCTCCAGCGCACGTTGCATCTGATCATCACGTTCGCTTGTCTTGTCCGTGATGATATCCGGCTTTACGCCAACCCCGTCGAGCTTGCGTCCAAGCGGGGTGAGCCATTCTGCAATCGTGATCTTCAGCGCTTCTCCGGTTCGGAAACCGATGACTTCCTGCACCGTTCCCTTGCCGAACGTCTGCACGCCGACGATGGTTGCGCGCTTATGATCCTGCAGTGCTCCTGCAACAATTTCGGAGGCACTTGCAGATCCTTTGTTCACGAGAACGACGACTTTGAGATTTTCACTGAGGGTCGGCTCATCGAGCGTCGTTTCCTCCGTCGTCTCGGTCAAGCCTTGTACTTTTGCCACAAGAGTACCTTTTGGAACGAAGTTGCTGACAACCGTGTCCGCAGCGGACAGCAGCCCGCCCCCGTTATTGCGGAGGTCGAGAATGATCCCGCGCGGATTTTGCTTCGCGATATTGATGAAGACGGATCGGATTTGCTTCTCGGTCGTCTCCCCAAACTGTGCAAGTTGCACGACGGCGATGTCTCCCTGCCACTTCACCTGAATTTCTGGAATCGAGATGAGATTTCTGATGACTGTGATGGTGATCTCGACGTTATTTCTGCGGAGTTTCAGTGTCACGGAGGAGCCGATTTCTCCCCTGATGAATGTCACGGCCTTGTCGACCCCAAGACCTGTGAGGGTCGTGCCATTTGCTTCCAGAATCTGATCTCCGGGCTGGATACCCGCTTTTTCGGCGGGGGAACCCGTGATGGGTGAAACAACGGTAATGATGCCCTGAATATCTTCGATGACGGCCCCAATACCGCTGAGCTCTCCTTTGATCTGCGATTGGAAATCACTGGCTGATGCCGGACGGAAGAAATTGGTGTACGGGTCTTTCAGAGAGTCGACGAGTGACTCGATCGCACTGTACGCAGCCTCAGTTGCGTTGATCTTGTCTCTGCGAAGATAGTCGCGATTGATGAGGTGCCACACTGCATTAAAGAGATCCTGTCTCGGAAGCTCTCCCTGTTTCGAGCCCGAAAGATCAACGGTGATTTCTTGAATGGGCGAAGATAATGCCGATTTACCCGAAGCTGCGCTCAGAAGAGTGAGCGCCTCTGCGCCGGTGAGCGGACGCTGCATTCCAAACATGTTTGATCTCACAGGAGTCATCCATCTCAGTGCGACCGCATTCATCACTGCATTCTTTTCGCTGTCCGTCCTCACGTCTTTGAATGCGGAGACATCAGCAGTCTCCTGCTCGTTTAAGAGTGCCGTCACGACTTGCAGTGCTTCGCCTCTTGAAATCGATGCACCAAGCGTGTAACGCTTTCCTGAGAGGAAGAGTGCGAGAGCCCCCTGACTTTGCGCTTCGCAGAGCGTTGCTTTCAGGCCTCTTGGAAAACGGGAGAACGGAAGCGTGCAGTCGCCGCTTCCCTTGCTGAGGCTGAGGGCTTCGAAAGACCAAGAAAGGAAGGAGGATCTCGATACCGTCTCGGCATTTGGACTGACGATCTCGCTGATCGGACGCGCTGAGGCGAGAGAAGGAGCGAGGAGAGACGCTACAGCAATGCAGCTCAAGAAACGTGTGCGAAGTTTCATGCGATAGACGGGGGAACGATGGGAGCAATGGTACTCTGAGGTGTGGAAATTCCAAATTCCAAAAAACAAATTCCAAGTTGCTCTTCTTGGAATTTGGCTTCTTGAATTTGAAGTTTTGACCGTTGTATTTTTCACGATACAAATGTCTGTGTCTGGACAACTGCTCCAAATTCTTTCATATCTTCTTTGCGCTCGAAGAGCGTGATGAGTAACCAGAAGCCTCCCACGACGTAGAGAACCGATGGGATGAGCACGATGGAAATATTGCTGAGAAACGAATCGGGACTTTTTCCGAGGAGCGCTCCAACGGTTGTGGGGTGACCGGGGAGAACATCCGAGAGACTGACGGAGAAGTCGAAGACACCGTGCAGAACGATTGCAAAGAACAAACCGAGAACTGTTTGGGTCCTTGCGTAGATCGCCTCGGATTTGATCGATAACATCTGATGAATCATACGGATGACCGGATGGGCTTTCCCCTGTGAGAATTGATCTCGGATGAGAGGGGAAGCAAAGAACGCGAGTCCGATGTAGTAGCCCGCAACTCCGGTAGAAACGATGTGCACCATGCTTGTAAGGACTCCTCTGCCAACAACGCTGCTGATGAAGGCTGCCCACTGGGGGCTCTCCGGCGTCATAAGATAATTACGAACGAATCCGACGAAGTACGATGGGTTCACGAGGTTTTCCGCAAATGCAAAGCCCAGTGCAACCATGATCGCAAGTTGCATCGGATCATCGATGGAACGGAAGAATTCTTTACTGGAGTGCCGCAGGACCCAGGTTTTACTGATTTCTTCGATGACGCCGACCATGAGGTATGTGACGAGCGTGGTGAGCACGACTGATTCAGTGCCGACGGAGCCAACACTTCCGGAGACGAATTCGGATGAAGAAGCACCGAAGTTAATCGGGATGATTTTGAAGACAAAGAAGTTCAGCACGATGTTTCTCGAAGTCAGTTCGCTGTAGAACAGGATCGGTACGGTGGAGAGCATGCCTGCGAAAAATGCGAGGAGAACAACACTGATGCGTTCTTTGTGATAATTGAGGAATAGTCTGCACCAGATGAGCACTGGAATAATCGCAACGACTGCGGCGATGCCCGTTGCAACGAGCTCCTCCTGCGTTTTAAATCTGAGAATCGCGTACGTAACCCAGAAGAGGAATGCTCCGAGGACAGTGGCTTTGATCGATGCTTTCCATGGCCCGAAGAGGAATCGCCATCCGATGACGACGCATGTCATTCCGAGCGCCATCACGAAGGGGTCTTCCTGAATGCCGGTTTCGAAGAAGGCTCTCTTGAATGCGATCAGGATCCACGTGACGATGGTGCCGAGCACGAACGCGAAGAAGTACTGGTAGCGGTCTTTTCCGCCGTGCCATCGTCTTTGGTCAAAGAATCCGAATGCGACGATTGCCGCAAAGACGAAGAGCGTACGGTACAGAGCTGTGCTCCCTTTCAGCGATGCAAGGGACGTATTCTTTCCGTACTTGAGGGAGAGGAAGAACAGTCCCCCTGCCACGATGACCGAGACGAGAATGGCACCGATTTTTGGCAGGTACGGATGACGTTTCTCTACCGATGCGAGTGATTCCTCGTCAATCAGCTTTGTGTTCATGGCACCGGTCCAGATTCGGATGAGGATGACCGCGGCGACAATCGAGCCGATGACGAGGAGAATCTGCATAGAGAGAATCCTCTGATTATAGCAGAAAAGGCGAAGGTTTGGTAGGTCGGGAACGTGTGGTAGGTTTGGTAGGGTCTGCCACGAAAGCATCGAAAATTTTTCTATATTTTGAAAAGCAATTCGCTTCAGTTCGTACCCAACCTACCCAACCTACCCAACCTCCCCTACACTTCGCGTATGCCCGCCCCCACACTCGACGCACTTGTTTCCCTCTGCAAGCGCCGCGGATTCATCTTCCCCGGATCCGAAATTTACGGAGGACTCGCGAATACGTGGGACTATGGACCACTCGGTGTGGAGCTTAAAAACCGCGTGAAGCAATTGTGGTGGAAGACATTTGTCCGTGAGCGTCAGGACATGGTCGGTCTCGATGCATCGATCCTCATGAATCCGAAAGTGTGGGAAGCGAGCGGTCATGTGAGCTCGTTTACCGATCCTCTCGTTGACTGCAAGAACTGCCGGCAACGGTTTCGCGGTGACAAGCTTCTGGAATCAAAACTTGGCGTGGAGGCTGTTGCAGTTCTAAAGCTCGAGCAGGTTCAGCCGATGCTTCTTGCAGAAAAAATTCCTTGTCCGTCGTGTGGGAAATTCGCTTGGACGGAAGCCAAAAGATTTAATTTGATGTTCAAGACCCATCAGGGCGTTGTCGAAGAAGACGCAGCCCTTGTCTATCTTCGCCCCGAGACCGCTCAGGGCATCTTCGTGAACTTCAAGAATGTCGTCGATACGATGCGCATGCGACTCCCATTCGGTGTCGGACAGATCGGCAAAGCGTTCCGCAATGAAATCACACCCGGAAACTTTACCTTCCGCACGCGTGAATTCGAGCAGATGGAAATTGAGTATTTCTTCGATCCAGACAAGAGCAAGTGGGAGGATGTGTTTGCGGAGTGGAAGAAAGCAAGCTGGTCGTTTCTCGTTGATACACTCGGCATTTCAGCCGACAATCTTCGTTTTAGAGATCACGAGAAGGACGAACTCTCGCACTACTCGAAGGGAACGACCGATATCGAATACAAATTCCCGTGGGGATGGGGAGAGCTCTGCGCTGCGGCAGCCTACCGAACGGACTTCGATTTGAAGCAACACGAGAAGTTCTCGGGCCAGGAACTGAAGTACACCGATCCCGAGGATGCGACTCGGAAAATCACTCCGCACGTGATGGAGCCATCGTTCGGTTCCGATCGCGTGACACTCGCAGTTCTCCTCGATGCATTCACCGAGGAGAAGCTGAAGGAAGATGACACGCGCACGGTGATGAAATTCGATGCGAACGTCGCACCGGTCGACATTGCCATTCTGCCACTGAGCAAGAAAGAACATCTCATCGCAAAGGCACAGGAAGTGTATAAAAAAGTTGTTCAATCTTCAGGCCTGACTGTAGAGTTCGACGTGACAGGTTCTATCGGAAAACGATATCGTCGTCAGGACGAGATCGGGACTCCAAAGTGCATCACCGTTGATTTTGGAACGCTTGGAGAAGATGTGGCTCAGGGAGAGAAAGATACCGTGACGATTAGAGACAGAGATACATTAAAGCAGGAGAGGCTCACCATTACTGAATTATTGAAGCGGCTGCAGTCGTAATCGGATGATTTTCTTGACACTGATGTCGAGAGTTGTAGCATTTTACTATGTTATCAACATTGGACCAGACAGCATTGGCACCGGACCAGGAAGAATTTGTATTGGACCAGCCAACTTTGGCAAAGGTTTCTAAACTCGATGCGGCAGTAGGCAAATTTTCCAGCATGCCTTCTCAGCATGAAGATGCTGATACAGTGGCAAATTCTGTGAGCATTCGTGCTGGGGAACTGGTAGTTTTTACCTATGGATTATCGGACAAAACAGTAAAAATCATGTCCGAAGCCCTTCAAAGAGCAGTTGCTGTCTTTCAGCCCGAATCGGAATACCAAGAATTGCGCGACAATGTACTTCGTTGTGTAGAAAAAGTTCCGTTGCAAAAAGTTCCGTTCAAAAATATTCTGGTGGCAAGTGCTTAGGCTTTCTCTCTCAAGGTGAAAGCTTCAGTGAGTGTAGCTTGCAACGGCACAACAATTTCTGTATAAGTATCCCGCTGCATCGCAGCACAATCCTCCCCGACCGATCGCGCGGTCCTGATCCCGAAGGGATCATCGCGGCATAGCTGAGCGCAAGCGAAGCGACGCCGGATGATCGCAAGGGAAATCCTCCGCATCAGAGCGAGAAGACGTCAGGGAGCAGACCCCAAGGAAGTTCCATCGTCCGGATCAGAATTTTTCTCCTGAAGCATGTCTCTATAAAATTTCTTTTTCCTAACCCCTATCCCTAACCCTATGTCCATTCCCACCCCCAAGCAACTCATCGATGCTGCCTGTCACTTCGGTCACCGCAAGGAGAAGTGGAACCCGAAGATGAAGAAATTGCTGTTCGGCGTTCGTCGAGGGGTTCATATTTTCGATCTCGAGAAGACCCATGAAGCCCTAAAGAAGGCATGTGAGCAGCTGAGGGCACTTCAGAAATCCGGAAAGACGATCCTCTTTGTCAGTACAAAGCTTCAAAGTTTGCAGCCGATCGAGCGTGTCAGTAAAGTGCTGGGACAGCCGGTGGTCACGAAGAAGTGGGTCCCGGGGCTTCTCACCAACTGGTCGACGATTAAGAACCGTATCCGTTACTACCTCGATTTGCAGCAGTCATTCAAGACCGGGGAAATCGAGAAATATACGAAGAAGGAGCAGACGGCACTCAGGAAGGAACTGGCGAAACTCGATGCCGGTTTCTCAGGCGTATCGACCATGAAAGGTTTGCCCGATGCACTGTTTGTCATCGATGCCGTTCGCGATCACGTTGCCGTTTTAGAGGCGAGAAAGCTGAGTATTCCCGTGTACGGAATTTGCGACAGCAATGCCGATCCGGACAATTTCAAAGTGTTCATCCCTTGTAATGACGATGCGCTGAAATCCATCGATCTGATTCTTACAACAGTCGAATCGGAGTTATCGGGAGCAAAAACTGAAAGTGAAGCAGAGGTAAGTAGTAAGAAGTAAGTAGTAAGAGGACTCTTCTTCACTTCGTTATCCCCGCAAATTCTTACTTCTTACTACGTACTACTTACTACTTGTTATTTTCATCCCTTACTCTCACCAACCATGACAACCCCTATCACAGCCGCCGACGTTGCCGCTCTCCGCGCCCGCACGGGTAGCGGTATCTTAGACGCCAAGAATGCACTCGTTGAAGCCAACGGTGACCAAGAACTGGCTATCGAAATTCTTCGAAAGAAAGGCAAAGCCCAGGCCGTGAAGAAGGCCGACAGAGAGCAGACCGAAGGCGCTATCTTCGTTGCAAGCGATGGGAAGAAGGCCGCGCTCGTGCAGGTTCGTTGCGAGACGGATTTCGTCGGTCGTTCCGAGGTGTTCATCAAGTTCGGTCAGTCTTTGGCTGATACGCTTCTTGCCAAAGGCAAGAGCGGTTTCGATTCATTCGCGTCGGAGAAAGTACCGGCAGCCGTTCTCGAACTTGGGGAGAATATCGGCATCGCGGATACGAAAGAACTGACCGCAGATGTCATCGGAACCTATGTCCACAGCAACCGGAAGATCGGTGTTATCGTCGGGCTTTCCAGTGGCACAAGAGAGCAGGCGACCGATGCTGCCATGCATGCAGCTGCGATGAATCCGCTCTACGTCAGGCCTGAGGAAGTGACGCAAGAGAGCGTTTTGAAGGAGAAGGAAATCTGGAAAGATCAGATGAAGAACGACAAGAAGCCTCAGGAAATTCTCGAGAAGATCATGCTTGGGAAAGAGAAAAAATTCAGGGAAGAAAATGCGCTTCTCACGCAGCCGTTTGCGAAGGATCCAAGTCAGACGGTCGGCAAGATGCTCGGTGCTGCCGATGTCACTTCTTACATACGTATTTCGTTTGCCTAGGAAGGGCCATTGTGGTTTTAAGGTAAAGCGAGTACAATGTGTCTTATGGCGAAGAGTAAAATCATCATTGCAGAGGATGACACCGTGCTTCGTGATTTGTATCTGCGGAAGTTTTCTTCCGATACGTATGATGTCAGGACGGCTTCAAATGGACAGGAAGCGCTCGATCTTATAGCGAAGGACAAACCCGATCTGGTACTCCTCGATATCAATATGCCCGTGCTTGATGGTTTTGGAGTCCTCGAGAAGCTCCCGAAAGCCGAGCGGTCGTTTCCGATTGTCATGCTCACGAACTTCGAAGATCAGGCGAATAGGGACAGAGGAGCAGCGCTCGGCATTGATGATTACTTCGTCAAGAAAGATATGACAATCAAGTCCTTGCTGACCATGGTAGAAGGATTGCTCGCGAAAAAAGTATGAGGTTTATCTGAACCTTCCAATCGTTGAGTGTTCTATAGAACGCTCGGTCTTTTTTGCTATTTCGATGCGGATGTCTGTTCGATGAATGAAGGAGAGTCAGGGATAATGCCACGGATGATCATTGCTATGAGATGTCTCCTCGAAGCACTCTCCGTCGATGGAGACTTTTTTCCTTGTTCACATTGCTGCAACAGCTCTTCGCAGGCAGATAGCGTTGGAGCCTGCGTTGACAAAGTTGCAATATGCCCAAGCTGCTCTTTCCAGAACGGGTCATCCAAGACTTTCTTCGGGATTGTAAGTCCATTCGAATCGACCGAACCTATGGAGTGAATTTGCACTTCGGTTCTCTCCTGTCCGGGGGCGGTAAAAGAGAGACTACCCGAGTAGACGATATCTGCTTCTCCCCCGGTTCCGCTGGGGCAGAGATGAATGTTCAATGTTGCTACCACTCCATTAGAGAAATTCTCATTGCCAGCAATCATGCGGTTCAAATCGTTTGCGTAATTACGTTCAGGGAATGATGGCAGTTCCTTTCCGGGAGGCAGAGGTTCATTGGGGTAGAGCGTTACGGTCATCGAATTTCTTTCGGTCTCCCTTCTGCCTTCTTCCACAAGTCTTGCGATCTCTTCCCAGTGTTCCGTCTCGGATGTACTTTCTCTTTCTCTTTCGATCATCTGAGAGCCCAGAAGCATAGCTGATCCCACCCCTATTGCGCCGACTATTGCCCTGATCGCCTTCCTACGGTTGTCAGGTTGGGGCTGCTTCGGTGTGCTTTCGTCGATACTGTCATTGTCTAATTTGCTCATAGAACAGGCGGTAATATCGATGATTATACCACTTTCATACAACATATTCCAAATCATGCTTTTTTGTGTTATAATAAAGAGAAATACCCACTCCAACTCTGCGACGTTCCCTCGTCATCATTCTCGGCGTTCTCTCGGCCGTCCTTGTGGGCATTGCAATCGGCTATCATCGTGTTCCTGTTGGACCGAATGAAGTCGGATGTTTGCTGAATACCTTTGGCAATGTCGGAGCATTCTTCAGTCTTTCCATTGGCATCGCAATCATGCTCATCGCAGTGGCGGTAGAGTGGTCTGAAATCTACAACCATGTACGTGTGAACAGGATGCCGCTGGCAACAGTCGAGAGTGCGCATCCGAGACTGCCACCGAAGGTAGAAGTGATGATTGCAAGCATTCTCACGTTTGCGGCACTCATTCTCTTCGTTCAGTTCATTGCGACGGTCTATGCGATGGCATTTACGCTCAGCAGTTCGACGAGTGAGGTGAAGGTGACGACAAGAGTGGTGATGGGAGATTTTGACAGTGATGGGGACCAAGATTACATCGCTGGAAATACAGGGGCAGCAGAACAGTCTGATTTCTATAAAAATGACGGAACGGGAACATTCACGTTTAATTCCAAGTTTGGTACCGAAACGGCCCTTATGGTCGATATGGCATCGGGCGATATCAATGGCGATGGCTCTCTCGATGTCGTGCAGCTCCTCAATGACGGCACTGCCAGTCTCAAGGTCTACGTGAACAGCGGTACAGGATCATTCAGCACCATCACTGCACCGACTTTGTCAGAGTCAGTCCACAGAATGGCGCTCTTCGATGTGGACAGTGACGCCGACATCGATCTTGTGTTTATCAACTCCGCTACAGCAACCATTACGGCGAATGCCGTATTTCTGAATAACGGACATGGAGTTTTTACGTCTGTAGCGTCGTCTCTTCCCGGCGGGAGTGCGATGGCGGTCGCAGATTTCAATACTGACGGTTATCTGGATCTTGTATTCTCTTCAACGGCGAGCATTCTTGGTCAGGTATTTAGAAACAGCGGAACGGGTTCATTCGTGCAAATTGCCAATTTTGGAGCCGTGAATGCTTCACACTTTGCTCCTGCGGACATCGATAATGACGGTGATATCGATTTGCTGATCGCCGCCAATGGTCAAGTTCATTCGTATTTCAACAATGGACTCGGGACTTCTTTCACTCCTGGAAGCTCCTATGGATCGACCGTCGGAGTCAACAGCATTAGTACGGGAGATCTCGACAATGACGGCGATATTGATTTTATCCTGAATCGGTTTTCTAATATTGGCGGTAGCGGAGGAGTCGATATTTTTCTGAATGATGGTGCAGGAGTCTTCCTAGTTTCCGGATCGGCAACTGAGCTCAATGATTACGTGAACAGAAGCGCTGTTGGTGACATCGATAGCGACGGTGATCTCGATTATGTACGTGCAAATCAGGATTATGTCGGAGTAGCGGTAGCGAATCGTCACTACAAGAGCGATCAGGCTGCGACGATTGCGAATACAGTGCCGACTGCACCCACACTTGCGACTCTTACAGGCACACTCGTCTCTCCGAGCCCGAAAATTCCAACAGCCGGAGCGGATGACAGTGCCATCGGCACCATAACGTGGGGTTCAACGGGCAATATCTTCTCGAGTGATGATGCCTATGCAAGTGCCACTTTCACCGTACCAAGCGGGATCACCCATTATCTCAAGGCAACCGGTTTCGGTTTTGCCATTCCGACCGGTGCGACGATTCTCGGTATCAAAGCAGAAGTCGAAAAGAAGCAATCGATAAGCGTGACCGATTATGCGGTTCGCTTGATCAAGGGTGGCACGATCGGAACGACCGACAGAAGTGCTGCAGGCTTTTGGTCTACTGTCGATACGATAAGCACGTATGGAAGTGGAGCTGACCTTTGGGGTACAACATGGACCCCTGCTCAGATCAACGCTTCTGATTTCGGTTTTGCGATTGCGGCACAGGAGGGGGGGGTAGGCGGATCCGTCGCATATGTTGATTTTGTTCGCATCACTGTCTATTACAACATGCGCGATATTCGTCTGAACTGGGGATCCGGCTCGGATACGATCACTTCAACCAAGATGCTGCAGTACCAGCTGAAGATCGGAACAGGAAGTGCGCTGAATAATATTTACTCTTCTCTCACTTCCACTCCAAACTGGGTGACGAGAGTGGTCCCAAACGGTCAGAGCAGGACGACACTTCTTCGGAATCTCCCGTGCGGACAGACGTTCTACTGGAGCGTTGCTGCCGTAGATTCCGGTTTCATGTCCACGCGAAGTACGGAGCAGACATTCACGCTCACTTCCGATTGTACATTCAGCGGTGGAGGTGGAGGAAGCGGTGGAGGTGGCAGTAGCGGTACTGCCGGTCCTGCCGGAGGAAGTCTGCGCAGAATTGTTGTCGAGCAGGCTCCGCCAAGAATGATCACCGGACATCTCTCAGTTTCAGCGTTCGAAGATATCAATGGAAATGGCAAAAAAGACCTTCGTGAAGAGAACGGTTTTCGCGGTCTGACGGTCACCGCGTCAGGCTCGACCGCTTCAGGAGTTACTGTCAGAAAAGCATTCACATTGTCTTCTATGGGAGAGGTTTCCATGGAACTTGAGCAGAGCGATGACCGAGGGTACACACTCATCGTCGATGCTGGTTCCAGCGTGCTCACTGACTATAAGCCTACCGGCAAAATGATGTCGGATCCCGTCATTGTTCGCGACGGTTCCATGGATTCGATCGTTTTCGGTTTCCGCCGTGAGGATCTTCTTGATTATAAACCTTGTCTGACAGTTGCTTCTGCCGTTGCTCAGGACAGAGGCAAAGGTGATGCGCTTATTCTTCTCGGACGGCTCGAGGATGCGTTCTCGAGGCGCGTCACCGATGGGGTCACACTTGGCAGCGGCCTCGTATCGCGTTCCGCTTTCCTGACACTTCTGTCTCGCACGCAGTGTATTTCGCTCGAGCAGGGAGCGAGCGGACCAAGTAAGACAGGCAAGAAGAATCTCCTCATCGATCTTCCTCCTGTTCCTCCGACGTCTTCTGCCGTCCTTCTCTATTCTCTGCTTGCGGAGGAGCTGCCTGTATCCCGGCTGACTCCCAGAGGTCCTGCAGCCGATCTTTCTGCACCTGTCACGAGGAGAGAGGCAATATCGATCCTTGCTGCCGCGATGAAAATTCCTGAGGAGAAGCGCGTAACGATTGCATCCGATCTTCCGGCTGATCTCTTACCGAAGGATCCCATTCTTTCCGATTTCCTGACACTTCGTTCTCTAGGGATCCTTCCGCAAAATTTTACGAGTCTTCTTGGTGCGGAGCAGGGGATGGATGCGAACGAGGTGGCAACGCTCTTGACCAGAGCTTCCTTCCAAGCCGGTCACATCGGTTTGCTCCCCATTGTGTTCGATAGCAGCGGGCATGCCGCTGCTCCTGAGGAGGAGGAGGTTTTGCATCTCCCCGAGGATTTCCCCGATCTTCCTTCCAGAGAATGTCTCTTGAGCGATACGAATCGACCGAAGAAGGTGAGTTTCACCGATATTCTCCCCGGAGATACTCTCGAACCGCTGCTTCGCGATATCCTCAGTCGCGGAACCAAAAACGGTGATGAGAAGACTCTGTGGCTCTTGCCTGCAAACAAGAAGCCTACCGAATTCGGCATCATCAAAGGAACTCCGACTATCGATTTGGATGAGCCGGTCTCTCTCTTCGAAGCACTCCGCACACTCCTTGTGTTGCGTTGTCTCCCGCCTCTCAGTGCAAAGGAATTCATCCTTTCCTCCTCACAATCCATCGAGGGATCGGCCGACAGTCGAGTTTCCAGGGATCGTCTTTCGGATCTGCCGAGGGACCTGACCTTTGTGTCGCGTACGTTCTACCGTGCACAGGATCATGAGAGAGCATTCGATCTCTTCCTTTTGAAATTTTCTCCTGAGCTTCTCAGTGGAGAAACAAGGAAGCCCGATGCTCCCCTGAGTATCGGTGAGGGGTCCGCTCTCCTCGCATCAGGTCTCCTGAATCTCTATGTGCATGAGGGCGCGATGAATCCTCAGGATGCGGAACTATTGGCAGAAAGTCTTGCGCTCCATTTCTCACGATACTTCCTGCAGGAGCCGGAGCTCGACAGGGGCAGCAGCAGCCTTCTCCGGACACTTCCTCTCACGAGGGAAATGCTCATGGAATTCCTCGGCGCAGTCCTTGAGAAAGAAACAGTACCGGTGGATGCACCGAAGAAATCCTCAGAGGAGAATCGTTCAGTAGGAGAAAGTTGGTGGGAGAGATTGAAATAAGGAGAAAAAGGAATGAAAGGAAACAAAAGAAACAAAGGATCAGCAGCATTTCCTTTTACTCTTTTCTCTCTTTTTCTTCCTTTTATTCTTTTACCGCAGTGCAATCGTTTCGACAGGCACTGCGCGAACAATGTACCTCTCCGCGATGCTGTCAGGCGGCCAGCATGTGTAGAGAATGAGTTCTTCTTTCTTGTCTCCTGCCTCGAAGATGGAACGGTCTTTTGCAGGAATAGTCTTCTTCTCGATCACCTGATAGACGAATACTTTGCCGCTATGAGTAACGTAGACCCGGGATCCGATGGAAATTTTATTGATCGTGCGGAAAATTTTCGTGTACTTCGAGAGATCCCAAGGATAGCCGCTGCTGTGTCCGTAGATCATGATTTTGCTTCCTTCTCCCGGATAGGCAAACAGGTGTCCCACACCGTTCTTCAGGATCTCGAGCACGCCGTCCTGGCTGAATGCATCTTTCGGGTGCGTGATGGTGAGATCAGTGATTGAGAGGCTAGGGATCGAAATTGCGAAGGATTTTTTCGACGCATACTGCAGAGCGGCGGAGTCGTCGATGACTTGTACGTTTCCAAGATTCTGATTTTGTTCTCCGATGAAGACCTGCTCCGACGGTTGTTGCACCGTGGGCTGAATTTGTTGGTTGCTGATTGAATTTCCATGAGAAGCTCTCATGCGCTCTACGATGTCGAAAAACTCACCGCGCGAGAGATTGATGCCTTTCTCGAGATTGCTTCCCGGCATTACAGCGTTTCTTGCAATAAGAATGCTCAGTGCTCCGGTGTACCACTGCCCCTGTTCGTTTCGAAGGTCATTGCTTGTTGCGAATGGTGCAGATTTCATATCCTCACCGATTGCACGCGCCAGCATGATGGCTGCTTCCTCGACACTTACGCCGTACTCCGGTCTGAAATTTCCATCAGGATAACCGGTAATCAGTCTCGACTGGAAAGCAACTTCTATGTACGGCGCGTACCATGCATGTTGGTCGACGTCGGGAAATAGCGAGATGGGAGGCATTGAGGAGGCGATACTTGAGAGACTGGAGGAGTATTGCGGCTGCGCTTTCAGAATCACTTTCAATGCCTCTGCACGATTGATGCCTTCAAGGAGTCTTAGATCGACGATAGGACCCTTGTTGATGATGCCGTCACGCTGCAGGCTCGAAACGGAATCCTGATAGATGGCGATATTCTGTGCAGATACAGTTTCTGAGGCTCCCAGAACGATTGCAAGGAGTGCTAGTGCCAATCTCAAACATCGAAAATGCATAAGGAAGTATATTTTATATATTTTTATATTTTTGTCAATATCATTCATGCAAGAAATTATTGATCTATATTTTTCAATTCTTGAATTCTGGAGACAAGAAATGCGATCCTACCGCTGCCTTCATCGTCTGCTTTTCTTTCTTCATGAACGTCCCTGTTTCATAGCCTTTCATATATGCAAGAAGTTCCATAAGAGCCTCTTTCTTGCTCAGAATATCGTTATCGATGATATGCGCGGGATGCTTCGGAGCTTCATACGGGCGATCGGCAGCGGAAAGCCCGCTTCGCTTGATATAAATCCACTGCGGTTTGCAGAGGAGAGAAATTTCATGTCTCACTGAGGCGAAAGGCGCAATGACTGCAACGACGACGAGAAATCCCTTTTTCTGCATGAGGGCTGCGAGTCTTGCGACTCTGAGGTTATGTTTTCGACGATCGTCTGCAGAGAGAGAATCTTCAGTCGAGACAGTCGCGCGCATTTCATCGCCGTCGAGTACGAGCACACGTCTGCTCCATGGATGATCGTCTGAAGGTCGTGTATTCCAGTATTTCTCAAATGCTTCAGCAAGTGTCGTCTTTCCCGCACCGCTGTTTCCTGTGAGCCAAAGAATAGGGAACGTCATACGTGTTTCAGGAAGAAATTATTTGGTTCTTCGCATAGAGTTTCCTCCGGATGTCCGTCGCTGAAATAGACTCCGTACCGGCATCGAGGCGAATGAGATCGTAGCCGACATCTCGGCCGATGTAGACCGTCAGGTCCGCATCGGGATCCTCGATGAAACCGACACTCACTCGTGGGTTATTACCAAATTCTAAGCGAATAAGTGCTTTCCGCTTCTCAAGGTCGAAAGGATTCTTCTCGGAAGTTTTCGTATCGCGAAGCAGGATGATACATCGGTCTTTCTCTTTCAGGATATGTTCGATGCATCGCCGGTGTCCTTCGTGGAACGGCTGAAATCGGCCGATAAAGAGACCTGTCTTCATGATGTTGATTCTACACAATACTGATGATTTCGTGTCTCATAAACAGGTGGGTAGTGAAAACGCTTCAGAGCATTCTCTTCCGATGCGATGATCTTCCGCTCCGTATCATCGGACAGATGAAAATTCCACTCTTTCTTCTCATCTCGTCCGTGAACGTTGAGCGGAGGAGTGTTGCGAAGTGCAGCTTCATCGAATGTTTCTCCCGCTTGCTTCAGTGCTTTGACGAGATCGTCTGCGAGCTGTTCCATCTTGCCGATGAAGCAAACAGCTTTTCCGTCCGGACGATCGATCGATTCTGCATAGATTCTCGATACCCATCCTCTTCCCTGATGAAAGTGCAGGACTTTTTCGGCAAACTTCTGAAACGATTCATCAGAAACTGAAGAATCAAATCGACTGGTCTGGTCCCAGCCGACGGACATTTTATAGCTCCAATACGAACGGTAATAACCGATGGGATGCCGTACGAATGCGAAGGAAAATCTATTGCTGCAGTCAGTCTGCTCGAACGTTGCATGGTAACAGGTATGTCTCCAATTTTTCCCCTGACCATTCACAAGTGTGATAAAAGAATATCGTCCTTCATGCCACTTGCATTGTGACTCGGTCGTCGGAATGCCAGCATTTGCAATAGCTGCGCGCACCCACTGACCGCCTGTTTTCGGTATGTGAATGAAGACGGATTTCGGCAGGAGCAAAGCCATGCCTGCAGCATAGGATGGGCAATCCCAGATGGGCAAGGTACGATTGTAGTATGGGAGACACAGCCATCATTATTGTCAGTCACAATTACGGACAGTACCTGCGTGATGCGATCGAAAGCGCACTCGCCCAGAGCATTCGACCTTCACTCATTCTCGTTGTTGACGATGCATCGACCGATAGCACAAGCGAAGTCGCGATGCGGTTTGCTCCCCAAGGCGTCTTGTATCTGAGAGGCGAGTGGAAGAATGTCGGCATGGCGCGCAATGCAGCATTACAGCGTACGACAGCGCACTTTCTGGTCTTCCTCGATGCCGATGATCTATTGCACCCGCAGTACTGCGCTGCAGGAATAGAAGCGTTGCAGGCGTCTCCCGATGCGGCGATCGCGTATCCCGATCACCAATGTTTTGGAACGAACAAGGAGTATCTTCGGCGTCCGGAGAGGTTCGATTGGGAGAGATTCGATGCAACGAATCATATGAATACAGCGTCCTTAGTTCGGCGCGATGCTCTGGTGCAAGCTCGGGGATGGATCGAATCCCCCAATCAGCATGCCGACTGGATTACATGGAGGAGGGTTCTGGCTCTCGGGTGGAAAGCTGTGCGGAGTACGGGATTGCATTTCTACAGACTTCACGACTCCAATATGCATCGCAGGTATAACGAGACCATTCCGTATCCCGAGCGCGCAGGTTTTTTCACGGAACAGGCGACACTCTGTCTGTCTCTTTCGGGAAGAAGTTGGGCGTGGCCTCTGACGAAAGCATTTCTTGAAGAACAGACGTTTCCCCATGCATTGTTGCATCTTGTCATTCTGGATACGTCGCATGATGCCGATTTCAGCAGGGAAGTGAGATCATGGATCGGTTCATGCGATTATGCAGCACACACCTACATTCATCGAAATGTCGGAAGAAAAGGGATCGCGGATCTTCCGAGGGAGACTGTTGCGCAGGAGGTGCGCGATGCATGTGCAACGATCTACAATATTTTTGCGAGGCTCTCGCAGACGACTCTCGTCTTCTTTCTTGAGGACGACGTCATTCCGCCGTTGGACGTTTTTATACGTTTGACGAGGCATTTTTCGCACAACGTCATCAGTGTTTCAGGTGTGTATCGGCACCGTCATCGCAATCAATCGGTTGCCTGGAACTGGACTTCTGAGGGTCGGTGCATCGATAGTCCTGACGCTAAAGGAGTGATGTCTATTGGAGGGAACGGATTCGGATGTCTTGCAATGCGGGGTGAGGTCCTAAGGCATTCGGTCTTCAAGAGCGGACCGCCTCTTCTGAATTACGATCAGAACTTCTATCGCGAATGGGTCTTTCAAAAGAAGAAGGAGGCTCGTATCGATTGGGACTCAACCTGTCGTCATTTCCTTTCTGCAACCGAATGGCGTTGAACTCTCTCTCTGACGTGCGCCCTAGAATCTTGCTGCTCATCGATGTGCGGGGGTGGGCATTCTATACCCTTGCTCAGGCAACGAAGCATCATCTTTCCGATCGGTTTCAGTTCGATATTCTTGCATCCGGCGAAAAGCCTCCAATCGATGCGTCCAAATATGATCTGATCCATGTCTTCTACTTCGGCGAGCGCTATCATCTTCCGTTTCTGGATCATAGGATCAGGGTTCTCAAGAGTGTCTACAGTTTTCGCTGGCAACTTGCAGGGCTGAGCTCAGACGATCTGTATCGAATGCATCTCCGCGAGGCGCATGCGATCTCCGTTCCGAACAGAGAGCTTTGTTCGCTGCTCTCCGATCTTCCACCCCCTGTTTTCCTGACGCCTGAGGGTGTGGATACCGATCTCTTTCATCCGTCGGGCATCGAGCGTTCCGGACCAATGGTTGCCGGATTTGCAGGAAAAAGTTCGGATCCTGTGAAGCAAGTCTTCCTTCTTCAGGAAGCATGTGAAGGCATGTGCGAATTGAAAGTCGCGGATGGATCCCTCTCCGCCGATGCAATGCCTGATTTCTATCGATCCATCGATATCCTGCTTTGCTCTTCTCTTGCGGAGGGATCCCCAAGACCGCTGCTGGAGGCCATGGCAACCGGCGTTTTTCCGGTGACATTTCCCGTTGGAATTGCAAGAGAACTGATCGATCACGGCGTGAATGGCTTCATTGCAGAAGATCGCACTGCACAAGGTCTTCGCAATGCTCTTTCTTGGTGTAATGCGCATCCTTCCGTTTTGCAGGGTGCATCACTCATGAATCCCAGACTCATGGTTGAAAACAGAAGGTGGGAAGTCGTGACGGAGTCGCTTGCTGATGTGTATGATTCTCTCCTTCTATGATCAGCAAAAAAATCTTCGCTGCGTTTCAAAAAATCTTTCCTAAAAAAGAACGCGAGATCGTCGATGTCTCCGTCATTATTCCCTGTCATAACTACGGTCGGTATCTTTCCCGTGCCATTGACAGCGTGCTACATCAGACCGTGATTCCCTGGGAGATTCTTGTCGTTGACGACGCTTCCACGGATTCTACAAAAGATGTTGCATTGTCCTACGCTGACAGAGGAGTCTCGTACATGCGGGTGAATAACAGAAACCTTTCGCTAACGCGAAATAGTGGTGCGCGTGCGACTGCTGCTTCGTTTCTTCTGTTTCTCGATGCGGACGATTATTTGCAGGATGATTATATCGAACAGTGCCTGCTTCAGTGTGCCGATTATCGGATTGGATTTGCGTATGGCGACATCCAGAAATATGGAGAGGAAACCGACTGCAAACGTTCTCCAGATTTTGACCCCGTACTGCTTTCGTACAGCAATTATATCTCTTCGAATGCACTCATCCGACGTGAAGCATTTGATCTGGTTGGAGGCTACCGTGCCATCCCACATTCCCTGGAGGATTGGGACTTTTATCGTCGGATTGTCAGGGCAAATTACATTGGCAAACGTGCAGAGACGAAGAGTTTCTACTTCATCCATCGTGACAGCATGCTGCAGAGGCATCACTCCAGTCCGCATTGCACATATGCGAATAGCGGTGCTCTGCTTCATCATCCCGTTACGATCTTCACGGTGTGTACGGGAAATATAGCTTCTTTCTCCGCCTACGTTGCAGCGCTGCGTGCTCTGAATTTTGATCCGAGTCTTGTTCATCTTTGCTGGTACAATATCAGTGAAGACACTGCCATCCGTGCCTTGCTTCAGAGAGAAATTGCAAAACTTTCCTTCCGGTCGGTGCGGCTGATTCATGCTGCAGATTTGAAGTCATCATTCACGTGCACGGACCGTCGTCCGCCGGAGAACTCAGACACCAGGGCAATCCTGTTCGCCTACAATCAGATAATTCGAGAATCCCACACCGACTACGTTCTCACGCTTGGAGAAGGCATAGTGCCGAGCCCCGATATTCTTTCCGGATTGCTCCGTACGATGAAGGAGGATTCCGTTGCAGCGATCGCTCCTGTTTGGAATTCCTCCTCCTCCCAGTATGAAGTGTGGATGACGAAGGAAGACGGGACAATTCAGCATCTGAAGAAGCAAGGAAATGGCACAGAAAATGTCGGCGGTGCTGGCTTTGGATGCACGCTGTTTCGAATGTCGACCCTGAGAAGAATTTCGCCGCTTGCCGTCGGCCACAGGTCGGGAGAAACAGTCCCGTATGACGTGTGCACATTTCTCCGTCTTGCCGGTTACGGGTACTCCTTGTGCAATTGGGATCTTGCAGTAAAACGCATCGATGCAACTCAATCTCTTGCATAGAGAAATGTTGTTTTCTGAAAACTCTTTCCATGGTGTGCGGAATACCAGTCATAGGTCAAAACGGGACTGCAGGCTACATGAAACGGCGCCGCAAGCAGATCGATTCCTCTGTATCCGCCGAGACCGCACTCGCTGTTTGTCGCAGGTTCGGTGCAATTGGTGATGAGTGCATAGCGGAAGCTGTCGATCGTTCGAAGGAAAGATTGGATCATCGCTATCGGCCAATGTTGGAGTACGTCTTTAACAATCAACAGATCCGCTGCAGGCAATGGAGAGTCCCATGCTTCCGCATGGATAAAAGAGATGTGTTCCCGTCCGAATGCTTGCCTGTTTTTTCTGATGATAGCAGGCACGATATCGATTCCGAGATATCGCACATTGCTCCAATCCATGAGTCTGCAAAATTGCCAATCGCCGCAACCGAAGTCCACTACCGTCCGTATGCCCTTCTCAGAAAGAAATTTTTGCAAGTACTGACGGTACTGCATGGTGTTGGCAGGAGTAGATCCTTCGCCCGATCCGCAAATCCAATCGTTGTTAGCGTAGATTGAGGAGAAAATTTTCTCTGCCGGCATACTGGGGTCGGGTGATTTCATGGAAAAAATCAGGTGAACGTTAGGATTGCTTTCGCATGAGAGGATCTTGCCCCGGTTCGTAGTGGCTGCATTCGAAAGCTGCCGGAATTTCCCTCGGTGACATCACTCTCGGCTGTACAGGTTTTCCCGCACAAACGACGTATGTTTTTCGGTCTATGGGAGTGCTTGCGGAAGGAGGGTGTAGACAGGCATGGACGCTGGTGAAGCCGACAGTATGAAGAGCGCGAAGTAGCGATGCTTCCGTGAGCCAAAAGCTGTCTTCAGTATCAAGTGATTTCCACAGCGCTTTCTCTCGTTGCAGGGCCGTCGACCCCGGAGGGTGTTCGAGAAATGTTCGTCCGCTCAGGGTCTGTCCTTCTGCCGTGAATATTTTTTCCGGTGAGAGACTGATGTGCGTGTCGAGAATGACGATGCTTCGTGTCATTGCCCGAAGCGAATGCAGGAACGGCAGAAGGTCTTTCTGAGGAAGATGGTAGAAGACTCCCAAGCAGAGAACCACGTCGAATGTGCCGTGTTTCGTAGCGCGTAATCCTCGTATGTCTTCACGGAGGAATGAAACATTCTTCAATTGCAGTGCCTCTCGTGCAAATTCAGCCTTGGCGATATTCGCGGCTCTGCCGTCGATGCCAACGACTTCCGCTCCCCACATCCCGAATTCGATACTGAATCCGCCTTCCAGACATCCGAGATCCAGCACGCGAAGTTCTCCGATTGGTCTTCGGAGAAGATCTGAGACGATTTGCAGAGTGCGTCTCGCTCGGATGCGACTCATCGGTTCATCATCTTTGCGGATGGTGAACAGATCTCCCGGCAAGCGGATATTGTGAGCCGTCCACGGTCCATACTCGATGACAATCTTCCGAAACCGATCCATGAGGCTTTCTGCAGGCATGTCATCACCCTAGCACAGGAAGTCTCTATGGTAGTATGCGTCCCCCGTGCACTCCAGTTTGGATCACTATTGGGAGAGTCTGATCAAACCTTTGTTTGAAGCGGCTTCCGTGAAAAACATCCTCGAAATCGGTTCCTCGGCCGGTCAGAATACGAAAAATCTCATTGATTTTGTCCGGCACACAGGAGGTCTCGTCACCGCCATCGATCCTGATCCGAAGTTCGATGTCTTTAACTGGCGGATGCAGTATCCGGATGTTTTGAATTTTATGGAGGAGACAAGCCTGAATGCATTGCCGAAAATTCAGGTCTCAATTGATGCAGTGCTGATCGACGGCGACCATAACTGGTACACCGTTTTTCACGAGCTTCAGCTTCTTGAAAAGCACGCGGAGAAGACAGGAGAGTTTCCTCTTCTCCTACTCCATGATATCGGCTGGCCGTACGGGAGACGTGACATGTACTGCGATCCGGGTCGCATTCCCGCATCCTTTCGCCAACCTTTTCTGCAAAAGGGCATCAGTACGTCGAGTGCAACGTTGGTTGAGACAGGCGGTTTGAACAGGAATATGCACAATGCGATTTGTGAAAATTCCATCAAGAACGGAGTGCTGACGGCGGTGGAAGATTTCATAGCAGGCAGCGCAAGAACATTCGACTGGATCGAACTTCCGGGACTCTTCGGTCTTGGCATCCTCGTCGAAAGAATTCGATTGGAACGACATCCGTTATTAGCCGAATACATGCGATCTCTCACGCTTTCGCATCCGGTTCGGGAACATCTCCGCATTCTTGAAGAAAAGCGTGTTGAGGCACTTATCGGCGCTACAGAAGCCCTGCAACAGCTTCACCGATCCAAAGGTGCTCTCCTCGAGACTCGGCGTGCATTGGAGAATGCTGAAGGGGAATTGCGACACAGAGAGAATGATCTTGTCTTCAGTGACTTCATTCGCGGTTCACTTGAAAAGGAGCTCGAGTCTCTTTCCCTCGAATTGAGGCGCATGCAGCACTCGAAAAGCTGGCGTCTGACAAACCTGCTTCGCATTCTTGAGCCAAAGATAAGAGGATTCTTCCCATGGAAGCCTGCTCCGCCTCCGCTTCCAATTGAGCTAAGTTCATTTGCAGAGTCGTCGAAGCTTTCTCCGAGTTCAGGACAACGAATGATCGGTTGCACGATCGTATCGAAGAATTTTCTTGCGCATGCTCGCGTTCTTGCGCACTCGTTTCATGAGCATCATCCCGATGCGGAATTCATCATTCTGCTCGTCGATGATATCGAGACCGCTCCCAACGTCACGGGAGAGCGCATCAGTATTGTTTCCATCAATGATCTCCCTCTGCCCGAGAGGAATCAATTCTGCTTTCGTTATGGCTTGCGTGAGCTTCATACAGCCGTAAAGCCATTTTTTCTTGAGTGGGTCTTCCATCATCGTCACGCAGATTCTGTCGTGTATCTCGATCCCGATATCCTGATGCAGTCTCCGCTTTTCTCCACTCAGAAAGCGCTTTCCTCGAATTCCATTGTCCTGACTCCACATGTGCTGAGACCCATTGAAGACGGACTTCGTCCTTCAGACCACGATGTACTGAGGGTTGGCGTGTTCAATCTCGGTTTCATCGGACTCTCGGATACCGCAGTCACGCGTGATTTCCTGTATTGGTGGCAGAGACGCGTGACGGAGGATTGCACCGAGCAGCCCGATCGCAACGTGTTTTTCGATCAACGCTGGATGGATTTAGTTCCGGCAATTTTTTCAGGCGTCTATGTTCTCAGGGATCCGACATGCAATGTCGCGTATTGGAATCTTCATGAACGAGCAGTGCAGTGCGTCAACGGTCATTGCAAGGTTGAGGGAAGCCCGCTGACTTTTTTTCATTTCAGCGGATACAGTCCGAGTCGTCCGAATGATCTCTGTAAATACGGCCACAGTGATCGAGGTTTCGATAGTTTTCCCGCAGTGAAACCACTTTTCGATCGTTATCGCAGGTTGCTCATCGAGAACGGATACGATCTGGTATCGGGCTTGCCATATGATTTTGGATTCTTTGACAACGGTGTCCCTGTACCCGCATGCATCCGGAGACATTTTCATTCTCTCTCGGCGAGTCAAAGATCTCGTTTTCAGAATCCATTTTTAACGGGGTTCGGATCGTATTGGGAGTGGCTGCAGTCGCCGCATTCGCACGCGGACTCTGTTCTTGGACTCACGAATGCGCATTTTATTTTTTGGCAGACCAACGCGCAGATGAGGGAGTCAATTCCGGTTTTCGGAAAAGAATATGCAGAGTGGCTGGCTCATCCTGATCATCGTCATTTGTTGCCGGACATCGCGTCGATTTTCCTTGAGCCGCTGCAGGCAAGCGCCGCACCTGCTTCTTATTCGTTACTTCGCTCTATTCTGCTCCGACGCAATACGTTTCGATGGTATCGCCGTTGTACTGAGATTGCCCGAAGTTTTTTGCCGCCATCCGTTTTCGCGAGTATTCGAGAACATCTCTCGATGCGGGATGTCTCTCCTCCTTCGAAAAGACCATCCGAAAGAGAGAGTCGTCCTTTCGGTATGACGATGACAGCGCCGTTTACATCGGGCAACGGAGTAGGGCAGGCTGCAAGAATGAACGTGCTTGCAGCCGACGCCGCAGGTATTCCGATTGCACTGAGGAATATTTCGGGGTTCGGACGTCGGCATGTTCAGACCGATCTGCATCGTCGTTTTATTCACGGCCGACCCTACGACACCCATCTTTTGCATATGAATGCGGATCAGGTCTCGGAGTTTGTTCGTCAGAAGGGGACTCGCTCCTTGCTCGAGCATCGAAGCATCGGATATTGGGTATGGGAGCTTCCCCGTTTTCCCAAGCGATGGGCAAGCGTGACACGATGGTTCGACGAAATCTGGACTCCAAGTCACTTCAGCGCAGCCGCAATTCGGGAACAGGCTACCTGTCCGGTTCACGTTATTCCGCATGCAATATGGATCGAGGATTCCTGTATGCACCGAAGACAGGATTTCGGTATTCGGGAGGATCGGTATGTTTTTCTCTTCATGTTCGATTGCTCAAGTGTCATCGCGAGAAAAAATCCTTTTGCCGTCATCGAAGCTTTCTCTTCAGCATTTACGAGCAATGATTCCGTAGAACTTGTGCTCAAATTCAGCAATGCCGAGAGTGATCCGTCCTTTCGCACGCGTCTTGCGCAAGCAGTGGCAGGATTGCCGATTGTTCTTCTGGATTCCTATCTTTCTCTGAATGCGACTCATGATCTGTTACGTCTCTGCGATGCCTACGTTTCGCTCCACCGATCGGAAGGTTTTGGACTATCCCTTGCTGAAGCGATGTACTGCGGTAAGCCTGTCATAGCGACGAATTACTCCGGCAATGCCGATTTCATGAACCACGAGAACAGCATCCCGATCGATTACACGCTGATCGAGCTCACTCAGGATGAAGGTTCGTATCGAAAGGGGAATGTTTGGGCAGACCCAGATATTCATCAGGCAGCAGATGCCATGCGTCGCCTGTACGAAGACCCTCTATTTTCTTCAAAACTTGGTGCAAGAGCGGCGCACGATATTCGTCTAAAGCATTCCCCGGAGGCCGTTGGAGCCCTGATGCATGAAAGGCTCCGACAATAGTCATTCCACCTCGGATCGTCGTTCTTCGCGTACTATTTTTCCAGCATTGAGAAAGACGATCCGGTCGCAGATTGTTCTCAATGAATCCAGACCATGATGAACGACAAGAACGGTTTTGCCTTTCTCACGCAGCATTTGCAGTTCTTCGTCACAGATTTGCCGGAATGCTTCATCACCGACAGCCAGAATCTCATCGAGGAGATAGATATCGGATTCCGTTCGCATCGTGGTGATGAAGGCAAGGCGCATGCGCATACCCGTGCTGTAGCACTTGATCGGGAGATCGCGGTGAGTCGATACCCCTGCACGTTCGATGATCTCATTCGTCTGCCTCTCCGTGATTTTCGGATCGATACCATGGATGAGCCCGTGAAGGTAAATGTTCTCAACGGCTGATCTCTCGGGATGGAATCCGACGCCCAGCTCGAAGAAGCACGAGAGTCGACCTACTACGGAGACCATTCCCGTGTCCTGCGGCAGGAGCCCCGCAAGGATACGAAGCAGTGTCGTCTTCCCGCTGCCGTTGGGTCCATAGAGGCCGACCCACTCGCCCTTTCCGATCGTGAGTGAAATATCCTGCAGTACCTTCAGGGACCACCGCCGTTTATGTGTCCTCCAGCGCAGGACATGATCCTGTAGCATCGTCGAAGGAAAGATGTACTGCTCAAATTCTTTTCCGATGCCGGTGCATGATACGGCGTGGGGTTGCATCAGTATTCCTGAACAAAGTAGCGACTACGTCGCCGGAAAACGAGTGCTCCGAATGCAAAGAGCACAAGGCAAACGATGCTGAATCCGACTATATGAAAAAGCGTCGGTATTCCAAGGGTATCCGGATACAGGATGGACCTCCTTGCATCGTGCAGCAGAATGGAGAGCGGTTGGAACCGGATGAAGATGTCGAACAGTGACCAGAAAGAAAGGTGGAGCGATCCCGAGAAGAGATTTGCAAAATCCTCCGCCAGCGGAGCCTGGGGCGTGTAGGGATAGATGATGGGCGTCAGCCAGAAGAATACTTGCAGGATCACCCCCCAGAGGTGTTGCAGGTCTCTGTACTTCAGCGCATAGGAACTGAGGATCATGCCGACTCCGAGCCCGAGGAGCGTTGCCTGCAGGAACAGCACCGGAATGTAGAGCAGGCCCCATGTCGGCGTCGTGCCCATCACGAATGCGATGCACAGGAAAATTATGAAGTAACTGAGGAGAATGAGCGCATGTGTCCATCCGACACAGAGGATCAGCAGAATTCTCGGGAAGACCACTTTTTGGATGATCGACGCTTTTTCATGGAGCATCGACATGCATCCGGTTGTGATCAGCGAGAAGTGTTCCCAGAGAATGAGTCCGAGGAACAGATAGAGATGGTACGAGGGCACGCCTTTGATGAATGGACTGAAGACATGGAAGATGACGAAAAATTTGACGAGAGGAATGATGAATGACCAGAGGAAACCGAGGAATGACCCTCGGTACTTCAGGACGAAATCGGCAAAACCCATCGCGAGCACGACACGCAGACTGTGTTTCCATGAAAAATATGATGGGTTTGACATGTGCATATCCTACTCTCACTGCTCGGTAGCTTCATGTGACACAAGGAGAAAACTGAGTAATAGACAAATATATTATTATATTGTATAATATTCTTAATACTATGGCTATCTCCCTCCCACACCAAGATCAACAATCCGCTTCTGCGGAAGTTGGGTTCGATACGGATGTGCTTTCACATGCAGGGATCATGGAACAGGGCATTCGAAACGCCATGAGACAAATGAATGCAGCCGACCCTCAGTACAAGATTCTAAATAGTTTTTGCGAATTTCTACAAAGCAATGCCGGATCCATCACGGGAAATGACATCAGCACAGTCCTGACAACAGGAAAAGAGGATGGTCCTCTCATGAGAATGGGTGACGGGTATGACGGTGTCACCATCCTTCTTAGCGGTTCCATCACTGTTAAATTCGGAAAGGAAACCATACGTCGCTCCGGTACGGGCATCTATGGTGAGATCGCAGCGATCACGGGGACTCGGACGGCAACAGTCGAACCGGCTGGAAAGATCACCTACGTCCTCATAACGCCCAGACTCTGGAACAGGTTTCTGAAGGAGAAAGCTCTGCCGGAATTACGAGCACTCGTTCTGCATCGAACCCCGACTGTGCTGGATCAGGTTGCAGATTCACGTGAACAAGTCGGAGGCCTATTGCAAAGTAATTATCCAGTCGGTTTGGAGCCGACGAATGCTGAGACGAATGGGAAGAATGCCCTGCTCTTCCGGGCATTGAGAGACAAGATCGCACCACTTTATACGAAAGAGGCACTGGACGGATCGGAAGCGGAAATCGCTGAATTGGGAATTACCGATCTCAATGCACTCATCGTATACCAATCGAACCTGCTGCTGCAGATCGAAGAGCCGGATACGGTGGAATCGAACCACGCCGGTTGGCACGAGTGGGGCATTTTCGAGCACACGCGTCAGGTGGTCAACGCCATTCAGCACCTGGATCGGATCGATCACGACGGGATCGCGGAAGGCTTCCTCAAAGAATTGAAAGAGCAAGAGATCGACGGCATCTCCAAATACGATTTATTGCTGCTTTCATTGACGCTTCATGATCTCGGGAAGACCCGGCCGATCGCCAAGAAATCTAGAGAGGGAGATATCTTCCCCAGTCATGATGGTCATGAGCAACGTTCGAAGCAACTCATCCTGCGTGCACTCGAAAATCCGACCGGCACGGAAGCAGATAAATCGCTTCATTCCCTGCTGATCGAAAACCTTAAACTCACAAAATCTCAGATCAAGTACATCGCCGATCTCGCGGGTCTGCACTTCGAATTCGGTATCGTGCGCAGAGAAGCCGGCAAAAAATTTAACATGAAATTCATGGAGAGCGAGAAATTCTCCGGAGTCTGTCAGGCAATTTTTGCTGATCCGGAACGCAGCGATTATCAGCGCGAAATAGGACTCCTGTTCCTTTTGGACAGCGCCGGAAAAACTCCGAAGGAGAGCTGGAAAGTGAATGGCGTCGACACCGGAGGAATCCCGAAAGACGAGGAGATCGATGCGATGAAACCTGAATGGAGATCCAGTGTTCAAAAGAAGTATCGCCCCAGCCTCGTCGATGCGTATACGTCCTACCAGACAAGCAGAGCGGTAGCGCTTCGATATCTTCAAATGCTCAGGGAAAGGAAAGCTGAGATGCCTGCGTAACGGCGAACTTTTGGAAGCCTCGATCATTCCGGATGAACCGTCAGCAGATCTGCAGGCTTCAGATGACTGTACGGCAATATCTCGGGCTTGATCTCGCCAGTTGCACGAGTCTCGGGGAGAAAGCGCAGCAGAGGAAGTGGCAGAGCGCTCGAGAGGATCGCAATCCACATCACAATTCCGAGATTGCCGTACTCTCCTGGGATCGTGCCTTCAGCTCCCTGAACATGAAAGATCGTCGTGAGCCAGGCACCGCCAAGGTCACTGACGGCAAGTCCGATGTTCATGATGCTCGCAAGGAGAGCGAACATCGTCGCCTCCATTCCTTTCGGGCAGACGCGTGCGGCGAGCACGAGGAGTGGCAGGAAACCGATCTCCTGGAGCGCTCCGCCAATGGCCGTGTCGGCAACCGCAAAGTACTGCGGACTCATGCCGAGAATCTTGTACCAACCGTAGAAGAGACCGAGGCTTGGTATGGACAGCACGATGCTGAGGATCACCACCCACAGGAAAAGTTTCCGAAGCGGAAGGTTCAGAAGAAATTTTCGGAACAGCACGATCCCGAGAATCGCAGTGACATTGCTCACGAGCGCGAGCGTGCCAAAGAACTCTGGCTTAAAGTGCAGCTCGTCGATCAGGAAGTAGCTGAACGCTCCGCCGCTCGTGGGTGTCGCTCTCCAGAGGAAGAGGAAGGCGATGGACCAGAGGAGTGCGGGCGTGAAGAATGTTCGGATGCCTTTTAAGAATTCTCGAATCGTTGTTTTCAGAATGAGAGAATCAGGCTTCTCGTCGATCAGGAGAGCAAAAAGCGATGTGAAGAGCGGCAAACTCCCTGTGATGAAGAAGACGTTTCTCGCGCCGATCCTCTCGACGAGGATCCCGGACAGGTACGCCACGGCGATCGCGCCGATCATGAGTGACGCACGGCAGATTACCTGCAGTTTCCCCGCCTCTTTCTGCGTCCTGCTTCGCTCGGCGACGATGCCGTCCACGATGACATCGGCGAGTGCGAATCCGAGTGCCGAGAGCAGGCTTGCGATCACGGCACCTGTCAATCCCATCACAACCGTCGCCATCAGCAAGTAGCCGGCCGATCCGCACATCCCCGCGATAAAGAGATAAGGTTTTCTTCGAAGTTTCCAGATGGGCAGACGATCAGACAGCATGCCGTAGACTGGCTTGATGCTCCATGGAATGATGGCGATCGAGCCGAGGATCTGCACCTGCGCGATACTGAGTCCGATATCGTCTTTGTAGAAGAACGTCGTAGCAACTCCGGCGAGACTTGTCGCTCCCGCGATGAAATAGACGAACGGGATCATCAGAGTCGTCAGATTGGATCTGCGCATGCATACAGTGTATACGGAATGAGTGGCGTATACTCTCGGCATGATCAACGTCACTTTTCTCGAGGTGGACAAGGAAGATCGTGCGTCCATCGGAAACAGATTTCCGCAGGCCAAGATTTTTGAAGGTGCGAAGGAAGGAAAGGAGTTGCAGGAAGCGTGCAAGGATGCCGATGTCGTTTCTTCGTTCATCCATACGCATTTCACTGCAGAAATTCTTGCGAAACTTCCCAAACTTCAGCTCCTCTGCACGCGTTCAGTCGGCTACGATCACATCGACATCGAAGCATGCAGAAAGCGTGGTATCACCGTCTGCAATGTTCCGGATTACGGTTCTCACGTGATTGCAGAACACGTGTTTGCACTGCTTCTGTCGACGCTTCGGCATATTCCGGAAGGTGATAGGAAAGTGGAGGAGGGGATATTCAATTATCACGGCCTTCGTGGGATGGCGTTGAATGGAAAGACGATCGGGATTGTCGGCACCGGAAAAATCGGTCGGTGCACGGCAAAGATTGCGCATGGTTTCGGGATGCATATTCTCGCTGTGGATCAGTGTCGTACACTCGAGCTGATCGATCGTTTTGGCGTGACGTACGTCCCAATCGGGGAACTCTTCGCGCAGAGCGATATCATCACGCTGCATCTTCCGGATACGAAGGAAACGAAACATCTAGTCGATGCTTCGGCATTTGAGAAGATGAAAGACGGAGTCGTGCTCGTCAATACTGCCCGCGGTGCGTTGATCGATTCACAGGCACTCCTCGATGCGCTGAAGAGCGGCAAGGTTGGAAACGCACTTCTCGACGTGCTTGAGCATGAGCAGAATTTTGAGGAAAACAGGGAACTGATTTCCCATCCGAAGGTCGTGACAACCCCGCACATAGCGTTCTATGCCGATGACTCCATGAGTACTATGTATCTGGATAGTTTCCAGAGCATCGAAGAGTGGCAAACAGGGAAAGCGATCGAGCATGAAATCAAACCTCACACTATCGTTTGCGATCTGCCTCCTATACAACACTGAACACTGATAGCATCTTTCCGTTCTCTCTCCTCTGCAATGACTCCCGCACAGATCACCGTTCTCGTCGTCGATCTGCTGTCGGTCGCTGTTCTCGGTCTTGGCTTGGCGCTGCATCGAAGGTTGAGCATGGATCGTCATGCATTTCTTCTCGTGCTTCATGCAGGCGAACATGTGAAGAAACCTGCCCGAGTTACGATGCTTGGATGGATGTATATGTTTGCAACGTTTCTGATTCTTCTCTTTTCGATTGCTCCCTTCCTGTTCGCAATTATATTCTCATGATCACAGACGGCTCACCTGCTTCGGATCTATCGGCACTCGATCGCTACTGGGTCAAGCGCGAACCGATCCGGCCTTCCGTGATGCCGAATGAACGCTTGCTTCTGATCTCCGATGAGCACTGGATCAAGTATGTTTTTCCATTGGTCGTATACGGCATCCTGACTGCCGCGGGGCTGGCTCTCTCGTCGGGTTTCTTTGTCGCCGCGCAGAATGAGCAAATTTCAATGCTGGCATTTTCGATCGGGCTCTTGCTGCTCACGTGCACGCATCATTGGTTTTTTTGGTTCCTTCTGGCGGAATCGCAGGTGGACATTGTCGTGACGAGCAAGCGCGTTGTTTATGCTCACGCAGGCCTTCTCTGGGATGAGGACATCGTCGAAGTCGCATTCGAGAAAATGAAAACCGTTGAAGCCCATAAGAAGACTCTGCTCCAATCCGTGCTAAATTACGGAACGCTGAATTTCGAGAAAAAGGCGCAGATCTTGCGGGTCCCGCATCCTGGAACGGTCGCACGAGTCATCCAGCAGGCGATAGGTATGATCTAAGATATACTGCAGGCATGGAACGCACCCTTTCAGACCGCGAGATTGATGCATTGCTGGCTGCCGAGATCTTCGGTCATCTTGCGTGTGCAGATGGCTTGCTTCCCTATATTTTGCCTCTCGCGTACGTCTACCAAGACAACATGATCTACGGGCAAACGACCGAAGGCAGGAAGACCAATATTCTCCGCAAGAATCCTCTCGTGTGTTTTCAGGTCCAGCATCAGGAGGAGAACGAATGGAGGAGTGCTATGTGCTGGGGCAGTTTCGAGGAAATGGATTTCGAGAAATTGGACAAGGATCAGGGTGCTCGCATCGTCTCTCTCCTCACGGAGCGTCTCAGTGGTATTCAGCAGAATGTCGGCATCGTCATTCCTTTCTCTTTCGTGGATGGTGCAAAATCTGTCGATGCCGGCAGAGGCAAATCCACGCTCTTCCGCATTCCTGTTAGGGAAAAAACGGGGAGACTCTATGCTGCTGAGGAGTCTTAAGCAGTCTTTCTACTTTTCCCACTGGAAGGCTGTGACAAATTCCTTTCCGTGTATTTGGAATGCAGTTAAAAGCATGTAGATTCCTTTCGGGGGCATTTCGACAAAGAACACGGCATCTCTCTTCACACGCTTCACTGGATGTGAGTGGCTGAAGTAGCCATTCGTCGAGAGAATGATCTGATGGCCGAACGCACCCATGAATCTCTGGGGGTAGATGGCTTCGCCCGCTTCATCCGTAATTGTGTAGGTGAAGGACATACCGCTGTCGACGACCGTCGGCTCGAGGCGAATACGGTAGGATTCAAAAATTTTCTCTCTGCTGAAATCCAAAATTTCACCCGTCTCGGTTCCGATGTCTCCAGGGTATGTGTGTGTGAATCGCAGAGCGTAGGAGTGTCCTTCGCGGTCGACGAAGTTGGTGTAGATCCAGTACGTGCCTCCGACGGTCGGGGAGAAGGGGATAAGCCAGACTCCGTGCTGGTTGCGCTCCGGATGGATGTGATGGAAATACTGCAGATCATCGCGAATGATGATCATATGCATTTCATGTGTCAGACTGTTGCGATAATCTTTGAAGACTTCACTTCCTTGCATCACGGAGAAGCGGAGATCTGTATCGGTGCTTGAGTCCAGTATCTGGAGATCGTCGATGGGAGACGCATGGTGCAGTGGATTGCTTTGGTCAGTGTGAAGATCGCGGATTTCCGGATTTTTGTCTGTTTCTGGTGTGAAGACAAATGAATTTGCAGCACAGCCCTGGTTACTGATACTCGCAAGGAATGCATCTTCATACGGCACCAGCGGCGGGCGGCCGACGATCACTGCTTTCACTTCTTCCACCTTTTTCCCGAGTGCTTCTGCAAGCTTTAGAGAGATCCATTCAATGTAATAATCGGGACTGTAGGGGCGGAGCGTCGCCAAGCGCTGGAAATATCGGAACATGCTGCAGAATGCTTCGTGCTCCTCCTCACTCTTGCTTTTCTCAGACGGTGGTGCATCCAAAAAATCTTTGGGGTTTCTCCCCTGACCTCCCGTTGAATACAGTGATGTTTTCTGCAAATTGTTCGTGCTGAGAATGAAATCCACAGCAGAGATATGTTCCGCGAGACCATGACCGCTGAAGATGGCATTGAGGATTTCAGGATTATCTTCATGCCTTTTTCCGCCAACGTTTTTTGCACCGTGGTTCGATAACAAAGGAGTCTCGGAAACAGTTGAGGTGCTATGTTTATTTGAGGACCCGGAATTGCCTCCGTCAGTTGCAGATGACGAAGAAGAACTTTCACTACTCTCTTCACTCGATGAAGAAGACGAAGAACTTTCACTACTCTCTTCACTCGATGAAGAAGACGAAGAACTTTCACTACTCTCTTCACTTGACGACGAAGATGACGACGAAGAACTCGAACTGCTTTCTTCACTCGACGAGGACGATGAACTTGAGGATTCGGCGCAGGATCCCGTGTAATCGCCATGATTCAAATGGGCATCGATTGAATTTGCCGGTATTTCCATCGTTGTGTCCGGATCCGGTGGCGTGTGACAAATCGTCACTCTGTCCGGAGGCGCTCCAAGCAAAGCAGGGATGATCGTTGCAAACGTCGCTAGGAGGAAGGCGACAAGGATGTACGGTAGGTATTTGTGCATTCTCACTATTATAGCAGATTTCAAAGAATATTTGAAGTAGAAGCGCATATTCTTGACAGAGTACGCGGTGACTTTCACACTCTGTGTATGGGAGGGATTGCTACTCGCAATATTCTCTTACCTGAGGCTCCGGAGCCGACCGCAAAAACTGCCCCACAGAAAAACAAACTGCAAAAAATACAAACAGCATTTCGCGCACTCGTTGCAGGCGCTGCACTTTCCATAATTTCATCTGCATCTGCTGATGATGTTAGCGGCTCTGCAGCGGACGCTTCATCGTCGCTTCCAAAGGGGAAGTTCGTCGTCGGCGGGGGTGGTTTTCTTCCAAAGCAAGCGATCGATTTCTTTGTTGACAGTGCTGGTCGTGAACATGCGCGTATTGCTGTCATTCCGAGCGCAAGTGCGGATGCGGGTGCGGATACGAAGGTGAGCTCTTATTTTAAGGGTTGGGAGAATAGCGGTGCCAAGGTTTGGCTTGCTCATGCAAAAGATCGCACAGAGGCAAATAGCGAAGAATTTCTGAAGCAATTTGATGGCGTAACGGGAATCTGGTTAGGGGGTGGCGATCAGGGGACCTTCATGGATCTATTCCTCGATACGAAATTCGAAAAAAAACTCTACGAATTGTCGGAACAGGGAGTTGTCATTGGTGGGTCATCTGCTGGAGCGGCAGTGATGAGCAGACGTATGATTCGAAAAGGCAATCCTATGCCGGAAATCGGTGTTGGGCTGAATTTTTTCGAAAAGTTTGTGTTTGATCAGCACCACAAGACTCGCAATCGTTTGGGTCGTTTGCTTACTGCAGTGGAAGGTACTGATTGTCTCGGGCTTGGCATTGATGATGGTGCTGTGATTATGATCAATGGTCCTTTTGCAACCGTCTTGGGAGGCAATGTACGTCTCTGCAGAGACAATCAGGAGCCTTATCTGTTGGAGTCTGGGAGAACCCTGAATTTGGCTGATTTCGGCAAGTCCACACTCCGAACCGAAGCCGGTAAAGGTCTTTTGGCAAGGTAGGACTGGTGTGTGTTTGATATTCCACTCCCACCGATTCTTGTTTATACTCCCTGCGCTCCGTTCTTTTTCTATTCCCCTGTAGCTCAACGGTAGAGCACCTCGCTGTTAACGAGGGGGTTACTGGTTCGAATCCAGTCGGGGGAGCCATAGTATAAAATCGCACTTCTGCCATGGAACAACGTAGAGTAGCATTCTCGTATGGCTGATTATCAATCCATTCTGAAGGAATTCGCAGACAAGAAGCTCAGGTACCTCATTGTTGGCGGAGTGGCTGTAAACCTGCACGGCTATCCGCGCTTTACGAATGATATCGACATTCTTCTCGCACTCGAACATGAAAACTTGGCAACCATGGCACGCATCATGGAAAATATGGGATATCAACAGAGGCTTCCCATTTCGATTCAGGAACTGGGAGATACAGACAAGGTTCGTACCCTGATGAAGGACAAAGGTCTCGTAGCCTATTCGTTCATTCATGCAAAAGAACCACAGTTCAATATTGATGTACTAGTGTCCGCATCAATAGACTTTGAAAAGTTTACAGCTCATGCGATGCATGCGGAAGTATGGGGTTTGACGATCCCCGTTGTTTCCATCGATGACTTGATTGCGATGAAGCAACATTCTGACCGGGAAAAAGATGTACAAGATGTTGTCGCTCTTTTAGAATTGAAAGGCTTATGAAGGCAAAAATACCACGAACATCGGGTTTTGAGAGAGAGCATCTTAGACTCATGAAGTATGCATCGGTGGAGAGTAAATTCCATGCACTGACTGAGATGGGGAAGTTTGCCGAGGAAGCGCGCAGGAGCTGCGAGAAGCGAGGTGCGAAGTATCTTTCCTTAGAGTATTGAAAAAGAAAACAGCACCTCGCTGTTAACGAGGGGGTTACTGGTTCGAATCCAGTCGGGGGAGCCAATGGACTGCGCAGCGCTTATTATACTCACTCCGACAACACCTCCACCCGCAACTTCTCGTAGATGATCTTTGCCGCTTCTGCGCGGTTCACCATGTCGTCGGGTCGGAAAGTTCCCGTTGCGTTTTTGCTTGCGTCCTTATCTCCCGAAACGATGCCCATGGCTGCCGCGAACGCGATGTCGGATTCAAATGTATGACCTGCCGTATCGGAGAATGAGGAAAGGAGTGGGGGGACTCTTTCTTTGAACACGTCATGGATGACCGAGAGCACTTCGGCTCTCGTTGCGGCGCGATTGAGGGAAGCTTGGGCCACGATGATCCTCACGCCCTCGTCTTCCGCACATGCGACAAAAATTCTCGACCAGTGATTTGCAGCTTCGGGATGCTGCGGAGTACGCGTGCAGGTCTCGGTGTCTCTCTCCGATGATCCGTACGCTATCTTTAAGATTTCGGCAACGGTGACGGGGTTTCCCGGACCGAAATCCCCCGTAGGATTTCCACTGGCATCCTTGTACCCCGAAACGATTTTCCATCGTGCAACAGAAGAGACATAGCGGTGGAACCATACACCGTCCGGAACGTCTTTGAAGCGTACGGTTCCGCTCACTTCATCCAGCTGATTTAAAATCTCTGTCAGTTCTTCTCCTTCGCCGCCGCTCTCGATCTTTTTAAATTCGGCTTGGAGCGAATCGAGCGAGCCGAAGAACCCTGCCGCAGTCTGCGGAAGCAGGAGCACGAGAAGCAGTATCCATGTTGCGGACGTACGCGTCATGGAAGTCATTATTAAGTTATTGGCTATCGTACGCAATAGAAAGGAATTTGCAAAAAGTAATAAAAAGTAGTATAATGTGTATTGAAATTCATACCAACTTCACTCTCATGGAAATGAAAAAAAACAAAAACAGTGCCGCGACCTTGGCACTCGTGCTCGGACTCAGCATCGGTGCGCTCACCAGTTCAGCCGCATACATGATTGTGCTGGAGGATGGAACGGAGGCAGCATCGTCGAGAACGGCGATCGAAAAACCATTACGCATTAGGCAGGAGGAGCGCGACGCAATGAAGCAGGAGCATCAGGAAGCTGAGAGACTTGGCAATGAAATGGATCGCCTCCAAGAGAGTTTTGCAGAATCGGGCGAAGGAACTGTCCCCATCGAGGTGCTTCGCGATCTTGCAACGGAGAAGCTGAAAATGGGAGGTGAGAGGCCTTCCATGGAGGGATCACAAGTGGATCATGGAGACGGTGAATATGAGGAAGGTCATCAGACATCAGATGAACATCAGCTCCGCTGTTTCGGTACGGACGGAGCAGTGACCGATGTTCGTGACCAGTGTGATCCGGATCAGGGAAAGTACTTCGGTATGACGCACGATGCCCGAAATGAAGATATCAGTGATTCTATGGAGACCCGTTTTGCGCAGTCGGAGAGGGGTGAACAGGGTGAGGGTGACGGTCCGCCGCTTCTCACGATCATCAGTAATGCCATCGGACACTTAAGCCAAATATTGGAAGAGACTCGTGGACAGGATGCCGACAAGGAGGCCGACGTGAAGGAAGTAATCGCGTGGCTTGGTACCATTCTCGGGCGGTATGCGTCGGCGGAACCCTCACCAGAGGAGCGTACCGCTCTTGCTCAGGAAGTTCGGTCCAAAATCGAGAGCGTCGTGGGTCATTTCGAAGGCCGACAGGGCGGAGGGATGCAGGGCCCCGATTGTTCCATGATCATCACACGCATGAAGGGTATGATCATCGAGAAGTTGCCGCAGGTCATTGCGATCTTTGATGAAGCAGGCTTGCCTGTCTCGGACGATGCGCGAGCGGCACTGGAAGAGGCTCGTCAGAAATTCGAGGCAGTCACGGTGAGTATCGCCGAAAATCCGTCGTCCTGTATGGATCTTCGTTCCATCTTCGAGATTCTGGAAACCCGCATGCGTCCATCCATGGAGAAGACGATCATGGAGTCGGGAGACGCGCAGGTCATGAAGCGCGTTATGGAACTTGTGGGTGAGGAAGGTCATGAGATGCCGTCTTCCATGAATGGACAGGGGAATTTCGATCGGAAAAATTTTGACACGAAAGGTGCACATCGGGGCTTTCCACAGGAGATGGACGGCAGTCGTCACTTTGGCGCTCCCTCGGATTTCGAGTCAGATATGCGCATGCCGGATGAACGCAACGATCAGTTCGTCCCATCGCAGGGAAAGTACGACGGATCCATGAATTCCTCGGGTTTTTCACCGTATGAAGAACTGGAGCGACTCATTCGTGAAAGTGACGGGGAATCGATCCCCTTAAAACCCGAGTGGTTCACCCTGCCTCCGAACATGACGTGGGAAGACTTCGTTCGTATGAAGCGGAATGAGGGAATGCAGCACGATCAGGAGTGAGATGTCTACTTCTTCGTCAGGACTCATGTGGATTGATGCAGTGGTCGATTCAGAAGAATTTCAAACCCAGGTTTCGCTTTATACGAGGTCAGTTTTCCGTTTTTTAAAATCGAATCTAAGGCTGCAGCTAGGCAGTGTTTTTACGGCCTGATACACCTTTATCAGTTCTTGAAGGAGCCAGTTCTGGGAGCCATATTTGAACATCACATACATTGAAACCCGAACCTCCTCTCTAGCCTCGCATTCACGCGACCGAGCATCGTCGCATTGCCGGCGAACCATTTCATGACTCTTGCGCACGTGCGCCGCTGCAATACCTGCGACATGGATTCTTTCGGAACGACGGAAGACGCGTGACTGGAAACAACCGACGAACGACTCGACTGACTGACAACTGACGAAGAGACGGACGACGTGGATGACGACGAAGAAGAAGCAGAGCTACTGCGCGAAGAAATGCTACTCTGAGGTATATAGCCAAAGTCTGAATTATTGGCATAGAGCAGCCCTCTGAGGATCGTGGATGAAGGAATGAAGTAGCTTTCCACGAAATTCCCCTCGTCATCGATACCTTTGGCGACTGCGACACCTACGACTTCTGTTCCATTCACGACGGGACCGCCTGAATTGCCGACATCCATGTGTGCATCGGTACTGAGCCATCCATCCTCAGTGTGACCGATCACGGTGCCGGATGAGACAGCCAGCTCGATCGTTGTCGATCCTTTCTTGTAGGGGTAGCCGATCACCGATACAAGGTCACCCACCTCCGGATCTGCCACAAATTTCATCGTGCCGTGATTGCACGGCAGGTATGCGCGCATGTAGGCCACGTCATCATCTAGATTGATCTTGACGTCGCTCTTGGTGATCTTTCTGTAACAATTGAAATCTACGGCTTCATTGACGCCGGTACCGTACACGCGATACCAATCCCCGCTTTCGATAACGTGTTTATTGGTGACGACGATGCCTTCATCCACAAAAAATCCTGATCCCCAGCCGAGGAATGTTCCGCCGGCATTATAATTGGCGATGAGCACCGTTGCGCTCGTGATGCTTGAAGGAAGAGACGATTGTGCCCATACAAGACAGGGAATGAGTGCAATGAGAACAGCCGAGAACAAAGTGCGTCTCATGGAAGAATGGTAGTGGAAATACATCCATGAAGACGAATAGAATCATTTGTTCTTTCACATTTTAGGAGTTGATAGACAGTCATCAGTTCTAGAAGGAGCCACGTCTCAGAGCCATTTTATTTCTTACGTTCCCTCATACGCTTTCTGCAAGGCTGCGAGATCGACTTTCTTCATCTTCAGAAATGCCTCCATGACACGATCGATCTTTTTCTGGTCACCCTGCAGCATCTTGTCCATCGCGACCGGAGAGACCTGCCACGAAAGGCCGTATTTGTCCTTCAGCCAGCCGCACTGCTCGGACTCGGGTACGGCGGAAAGCTTTTGCCAGTAATAGTCGATCTCCTTCTGATCCTTACAGCGCACGAGGAGGGAAATCGCTTCGCTGAAGCCGAACTTGTGCATATGGCCGCTGTCCATGGCGGCAAACCACTGACCTTCCAGCATGAATTCGGCGAACATGATCTTGGCGGACTTTTCCGGTGCCGCGCCTTCTGGGTAAGGAGCCGTCATTCCTCGCTTGGAGTCCTTGAAGATTGAGACATAGAAATCGATGGCTTCGTCTGCTTTACCCGTGATGTCGCCGGTGAACATGAAAGACGGGATGATGAATGGCCTGGGCTCGCCTTCAGGCTTCGTCAGGATGAGCTGCCAGGTCACGCCGAATTTGTCTTTGATCCAGCCGTACCGTTCGCTGAACGGATACTTGTCGATTGGCATGAGCGGCTCGCCGCCATCGGAGAGTTTCTCCCACAGTGCATCCAGGTTCTTTCGAGCATCACTATCTTTCGATGGGTCGAAGTTCAGCATGAACGACACCGACGGATTGAGTTTAAAGTGCGGTCCTGCGCTAATGCCCATGAACGAATATCCCGCAAGATCGAACGAGACAATGTCGCAATCGCCAGACGGAGTGTTGCGAAGCAGTGCTTTGTGCGTGATCTTCGATCCTGCGCCAGCCTGTGGTGAGCCCGTCGAACCAAAGGCGGCGACATAAAACTCCGCAGCTTCGACTGCTTCTTTATTGAACCAGAGATGGGGAACGATTTTTTGCATAGTTGTATTGTAACAGCAGTAATAGACGAGCAAGTGGAAGCATCCTTTCAGGGATATGGCAGAATGCATCCATGCACATGAAGACTCTTTGCCTGATCACTCTCTTTCTGTGTGCTTGCACGCCAGCGCCTCTCTCTCGGGATTCAGAAAAATCTTCTTCGTCATTCTCGTCTTTACGTCCTCTCGAACAGGTTCCTTCAGAGCTCTCGATCGATCATCTCTCAAAAATGCGACTTGAAGGCGATAGTTTTAAGTTGGAAGCCCTTCTCGATGACAATGCAGCGTATACGAGACATGCGATTTCGTACCGGAGTAACGGACTCAGCATCACCGGAATTCTGAATATTCCGAAAGGTAAGGGTCCTTTTCCGGTTCTGATCTTCAATCATGGGTACAT
This sequence comes from uncultured Candidatus Peribacteria bacterium, assembly GCA_964597665.1. GTDB lineage: Bacteria > Patescibacteriota > Gracilibacteria > Peribacterales > Peribacteraceae > SICN01. The sequence goes on from CAZQYX010000001.1 coordinate 155,251, forward strand.
CGCTCCGTCTGTCTATACACAGGGTAGGGGACTGAAGCGTGAGCAGGATTACATGTCCAGACAAGGCTTTGCCGTTCTCCATACGGATTACCGTGGGCACGCTGAGAGTGACAAAAGCCCCGACATCCGCGAGATTTACGATGCGGGTCTCGAGTACGCCATGGACAGCATGAATGCGATTCTTGCTCTCCGTGAAGCGAAACTTCCTGCAATCGATACCGACCATGTTGGAATGCTCGGGCACTCGCTTGGGGGCGGCGTAACACTCAATGTTCTTACAAGTCATCCGGAGCTCGTTGATGCTGCAGTGCTCTACGCACCCGTACATAGCGATGCATGGGAGAACTTTGTGCGTTGGCGCAGGGAACGACCGGAAGGAGATCGAACGATCGCTGCACTTGGTTCGCGGGAAGAGAATCCTGCACTTTGGGATCAGCTGTCTTCTCTTTCAAGTCTTTCGAAGATCCAAGCACCGATTCTTCTGTTTCATGGAACTGCGGATAGAGATGTGCCGATTGCATGGTCAAATTTTCTCAATGAACAGTTATCCTCTCTGGAAAAGAATCATGAATACGTTGTCTATCAAGGCGAAGGACATGAGTATGGGCACAAGTGGGCGGATTTCATGAAACGCTCTGCCGAGTTCTTCAAAGAGCATCTTGTGCCTTGAACAAAGATCTAGTCCTTTCAGGCAAGTAGAGATATTCTGTGGCTGATGGCCAAACAACTGATCACTCCGCGCTCGCAGAATTTCCCTCAGTGGTATCAGGATGTCATTTCGCATGCACCGGATCTCTACGACGAATCTCCGGTAACCGGTTGCATTACGTTCGGTCCTCTCGGCACTCGAATGTGGGAGTCGATCAAGAAATTTTTAGATCCTCGTTTCAGGAGTATGGGAGTCGAGAATATTCTGCTCCCGACACTCATCCCTGAGAGCTTTTTTGCACGAGAGAAAGAGCATGTGGAAGGCTTTGCGCCAGAGGCCGCTGTTGTCACTCATGCGGGAGGGAGCAAGCTTCCCGAGCCCTACTACGTTCGTCCCACATCGGAGCTTCTCTTCGTCGACTGGTACGGAAGGTCCGGCAAGGTTCAGAGTTATCGCGACCTTCCGCTTCTTGTAAACCAGTGGGGGAGTGTCGTGCGCTGGGAGAAGCGTCCGAGAGCGTTTCTGAGAACCACTGAGTTCTACTGGCACGAAGGACATTGTCTGTTTGCGACGAAAGAGCAGTGCAAAATATTCACCCTTCAGATCCTTGATCTCTTTGCAGAGCTCTGCGAAGAAGTTCTTGCGATCCCCGTCATCCGAGGCGATAAACCGAGCCACGAGAAGTTTGCGGGTGCCGATCATACGTTCACCATCGAGAGCATGATGCAGGACGGCAAAGCGCTGCAGATGGGTACAAGCCACATGCTGTCGCAGAACTTTTTGATTGATTCTGATGGCAGTCCGCGTGTGTCTTTCTTGAATGAAAAAGAAGAGCGCACAGTTCCTTATTACGATTCCTGGGCAGTGAGCTCGCGTCTCATCGGTGCGATGATCATGACGCACGGCGATGATGATGGCATCGTCATTCCTCCGAATGCTGCAGCTGTCCAAGTCTGCATTCTTCCGATCTTCGGAGCTGATAGTAATGAGAATGAAAAAGTGCTGAAGGCAGCGCGCGATCTTGCGGTTTCGATCAGCAAGTCCAAAACGATCTATCCGGTGCACGGCAGAGCAAATGGCTTCGAAGAGACCTCGGGAGACCGCACGGTTCGTATCGATTCGCGTGAGACAAGGCTTGGGGACAAGACGTTCCATCAGATACGGATGGGAACGCCAATTCGAATAGAGCTTGGTGCTCGCGATCTTGCGGAGAATTCCTGCATGATCAAGAGTCGTATCCGTAGCCGAGACGATGCTCAGAAAGTTTCTCTCTTCGATGCACCGAAAGCAGTAGAGAAGATGCTGGAAGAAGATCAGAAAACTCTTTTTGCGAGAGCGCTCGAAAAGAGAAAGGCAAATATTACGGAGCCTGAGAACTTTGCAGCCTTGAAGGCTGCGCTGGAGCAGGGGATGTGGGCGCTTGTTCCGTGGGATGGGACAAAAGAGACTGTTGAGAAGCTGAAGGCAGAGACTTCCGGCGGTACCTACCGCTGCTTTGCTTTCGATGGGAAGGACGATGCCAAGGATATGCTGGATCCTGTTTCAGGGAAGAAGAGCGCGTTTGGGAAGAGAATTTACATCGCGAAAGCTTACTAGAGTAGTAAGAAGTATGTAGTAAGTAGTAAGGACTACATGCACAATCATTGCGTCTGCAATTTCGTCCTTACTACTTACTTCTTACTACGTACTACTTTTCATGCCTTCCTTCGACAGCCTTCTCTCATCCTACAATTACAGCTTCCCCTCAGAACTTATTGCCAAAGAGCCGGTAACTCCGAGGGACTCGGCGCGTCTGCTTGTCTATACACGCAGCAGTGATGCACTCGTTTTCGATACGTTCGCAAACATTTGTGACTATCTGCCCGAGAATTGTGTGGTTGTTTTCAATAAGACAAAAGTCATTCCTGCAAAGATGACGCTAAAAAAATATACAGGCGGTCTTATTTCAGCTCTGTATCTCGAAACAGTCGGAGATGCCATTCGTGTCCTTGCTTCTGGTGCGCTGAAACAGGGCGATATTCTACGTTGGACCAAAGATCTTTCGTTCGAAGTGAAACATCGGCATGACACTCAGGCGATTCTGATTCCTTCATTTCCGGTTGCAGAACTTTTATCGAAACTTCTTCAGCATGGAGAAACGCCACTCCCTCCCTACATGAAGGATTCGCCAATGCCGGAAGCGAGAAGGCGAAGCGAATACCAGACGGTTTTTGCTCACGAAAACGGTTCCGTTGCGGCACCGACAGCAGGTTTGCACTTCACGGAAGCATTGATCAAAAAAATAACCGCGTCAGGAAGATCTGTCGAATATATCACTCTGCACGTAGGACTCGGGACGTTTGCGCCACTGACCGAAGAGCAGGTAAAAAAGAACGTGCTGCATGAAGAGTTCTATTCGATCGATGCCGGAACTGCTGAAAGATTGGGTGTGGCAAAGAAAGACGGCAGACCGATTGTCGCAGTCGGGACGACGACGGTACGGACTCTTGAATCTGCTTCGTATAAGGGCGTGATCACGAGACCGCAGGGATCGACGAAGCTCTTCATGACCGATGAATACAAGCTCCGTTTCGTCGATGCGCTGATTACAAACTTTCATGTGCCAAAATCCAGTTTGCTGATGCTTGTATCGTCTTTTACTGGGAGGAAGAAGCTTTTGGAGCTGTATCAGAAAGCAATTGAGCAGAAGATAAGGTTATTTTCTTTTGGAGATGGAATGCTCATCCTCTGATACTATGCTCCGGCTATGTCTCTTAAAATTGGTATTGTTGGACTACCAAACGTCGGAAAATCGACGCTTTTCAATGCGTTAACACGCAGTCACGGAGCGCAGGCAGCGAACTACCCTTTCTGCACGATCGAACCGAATATCGGTATCGTCGAGGTTCCCGATGAGCGCTTACAGAAGCTTGCAGCGATCATCACTCCCGAGAAGATCGTTCCGGCGATTGTCGAATTCGTCGATATTGCAGGTCTCGTGAAGGGTGCTAGCAAAGGAGAGGGTCTTGGCAACGCTTTCCTCTCGCATATTCGAGAAGTGGATGCCATCTGTCATGTTGTGCGTATCTTCGACGGGGGAGAGATCATTCACGTCGAAGGTTCTATTGATCCCAGGCGTGACAGAGAGATTATCGAGGCCGAACTCATCATTGCCGATCTCGATAAAGTCACGAAGAAGATCCAGAAGATCGAAGGGGGTGCGAGATCGGGCAACAAAGAACTTGTGAAGGAACTGACCGTGCTCAAGGCGGTGAAGGAAGTTCTCGATGCAGGAAAGCTTGCCTCGAGCGTCGTTATCGATAAGGAACTATTGCCAACGCTGAAAGAGGCACAACTTCTGACCTCCAAGAAGATGATCTACGCCCTTAATACGGATGAGAAATCAATGGGAACCATGTCGATTACAGACGCCAAGTCGAAGGCCGGTCTTACGGAAGCCGACACTGCCGTTATGGTTTCTGCAAAGCTTGAGGAAGAACTCATTGAGCTTTCACCCGAAGATGCGGCAGGCATGCTCAAGGAACTCGGTATCCAAACATCCGGACTCGATCGCCTCATTCATGGAGCATACGATGCTCTCGGTCTTCAGACGTATTTTACGGCTGGCGTGAAGGAAGTGCGCGCATGGACAGTCAAAAAAGGCGCAACAGCTCCGGAGGCTGCAGGTGTGATTCATACGGACTTCGAGAAGGGCTTCATTCGTGCAGAGACGATCAGTTACGACGATTTTATTGCTCTTGGAGGAGAGGCAAAAGCAAAAGAAGCGGGAAAGCTCAGGGTCGAAGGCAAGGAATATATCGTCAAGGACGGGGATGTGATGCATTTTCGTTTCAATGTTTAAGCAAAAGCTTGCATAGTCTATTATAATATGTTTCAATATTTTTGTGATAGACAAGCAGGAAATCATCGGCGGCGAACTTATTTCTAGATGGATTTTTCGTGCAGGGACAAACCCGCGGAAAGTAGAAAAGCTAAAGAAAAAAATTTACAAAAGTTGCAGGAATCAAGAAAAAATTTCAAAAAATGCAATTCGAAAATTGCTGCGCATGAGGCTATCGGAGCCCGCTGAAAAAGATCTGTTGCCCTCTCTTACGGTACCGACTTGTTATAGCGGGTATGGGGATGTCGGAGGTTCGCCGAATGACGAGGAAATTCAAATCATACGCAGTGACCTCAGCCGGGAACACTGGCATTTGGCAAAAACACTGATGATGGATCCTGACGAGCATCATCAGGCATTAGCTGAAATGCTTTTCGACGATGTTTCTCCAAAAGTACCCTCTTCACTTGTTTCATAACCATGTTCATCCCACGCGAAGAGCAATTCATCTGTGAACACTGCGGTACCTCAGTGGAACCTCTCGGCAAGGGAACGTACAGGGATCATTGTCCGAATTGTCTTTTTTCGAAACATGTGGACAGAGATGGACCGGGAGACAGACTTTCAGTTTGTCTTGGCTTACTGGAGCCTATTTCTCTTGATCAAGACGGCAAGAAAGGTTTTGTGATTGAGTATCGATGCGTCAAGTGCGGAAAAATCTCTCGAAATAGGGCTGCAGATGATGATCGTCTTTTGGAGTTTATGCAGAATCATCATCAAAATGCATAAAATTTGTATTCATCTACCGTATACAAAAAGTGTTCTTAGAAAATGTATTCTCTAAGGGCTCAATGCGATTTAGTAGAAGAGCATTGCTTTCGTATAACTCTTAGGAATGCATTCTGCATCGTGCGTTGGTTCATCTTACTTTCCATGTTCGGCTGTTTATTCATTTCGATGTGACGAAACTACTTCTTGAGCTGGAAGCTTGAGAGTATTTGCTGCTGCAATATCGGTTTCAGGCTAAAAACCTCAGAGATATTTCCATTCGGTTCCTCTCCGGACTGTTTCGGTTGATTCTTGATCTTAATAGCAAGTTTCGGCTCATGCGATTTGGCATCGACGGTGACTTCGAATGTTCCTTTCCTCATTGCTTCCTGAAGAGCATCCGATGAATGTTCAAAGGCAGAATCCAAGCCTTTCTCGGAAGCAAACTCTCTGACTGTTGCTTTGGCTTTCTCCTGAGCCTTCGGCTCGGTCTCGAAAACCAGCTTCGCTTCGGCAAATTCCGAGTTCTTCTCCATCTCACGTTCCAGATCTTCCGGTCCCTTCACTTTTTCGCGCAGCCGTTCATATTCGGCAGGGCTTCGTAGGCGTTTTCGAATCTTTTCACGTTCGCGACTTGGAAGATGATCGAGGTAGGGGTCGGACATTGTAGGGTGTTGAAAACTCTTCCAGATAATCAGCCAGTAGATTCACTTTTACTTTATTCCTATCTTCCAAAGAGTACATCATCTTTTTGCCATCTCTCGTCTGCGTAAGGACAATTTCTTCACGCATTTTCCCCAGATGAGTCGAGGTCGTATTTTGAGCCATTTCCAAGTATTCGTGTATTTCTGTTGCACTCATGACACCTGTGCGTCCGATTTTATGCATGATCACCAATCGTGTTTTCTCGGCAAATATATCGGCAATTCTTCGTACCTCTTCTCCTGTGGCAGTCAGTACATTTCCTTCTACGAGGCTTTCCAGTGATTTCTTTTCTTTTGTGTCCTTCGTTTCTCGTCTGCTGATTTCGTTCAAACATCCGGCAGCATCGGCAAAGTATTGCATGCCGCACCGTGAAATGGAGTATTCGTTTGTTCTCGCAACATTTTTTCTTGCCAACAGTCCCTGTTTGTTCATTTTGATCAGATGGTGGGAGGCGGCTTCCTGATCGACTCCGAGGTACGTATGAATCTGCGTAACATTTTGAACTTCCATTCTTCGCAGATAGTCCATAATGGTGAGACGCATGCTGTGGTTAAAGCCATGAAGTATTTCCACGATTCTCCTTCCGGAGTCCGTCAGCGCATTGCCTGCAACGAGTTCTTTCGTCTTTTTATTCTGCAGCTCTGCGATGGGAATAAATCTTTCTGACATGACAAAGTGGGAATGAATTATTGTGTCCGACCGGTTCTGCAAGCTTCTTCGAATCGTCTTTTCACGGCTTCCAGAGCATCTTCCGCGGAGTTGTATTCTTTACTCAATGTGTGGCCTAGACTTTGTTGCCAGACCTTCCAGCGTTTTTCTATGAAGTTTGGGCGACCGACTTCCAGTTCGATTGTTCGCAGGACAGTCTGGGTAAATTGCTCGCGTACCTCCGCTTGCCCCCAGAGTCTTCGTATCTGTGGTACAACCACTTTCTCAAGTTTTTCCCATCCCCGATATAGGGGTGCTTCCTCTGTGTCAGATTTCGGCTTTTCTGTCATTACTATCATCGGAGGCGGAGGTGCTATAGGTTTTGCAGGAGCCGGTTTTTTTCGTTCCTGAAGCGGCAAAGGATGCCTGGGCTCTTTTCCCTTTGTTTTCTCCCCTGTTTTTTCTGCAAGATTTCTTTTGCCAAGTGCGTGGGATGTTCTTGGAATGTGAATTTTTTCCATCTTTTTCGTACGATCGACATCGCTCTCGTATCCTTTCTTTCCATGGAGAACTTGCAGCCTTGTCCACTCCAGCAGATCTTCGTTTGTGAATTCATCCAGATTTGCCTCGTGCTTCAGGAGATTGAAAATCATTTCCTCGGGTTTCGTGCCTTGATACAGACCTTGCCTGAAATAGAGACGGAAGTCGGGTCCTTTTCCGCGATGTAGGTTCGAATGCATCAATCGACCGAAAATTCTCATGAGCGTTTTTGCGCCTACTCCCTTGGAAGTTCCGATTGTTACATTTTCGAGATTTGTGAGACTGAGTGCATCGGCAACGCTCTCCGGTCCGGAGACAAGAATTTTTGCCACACGTTTGTCGTCTTTATACTGAGGCTCATCCAACATCCATTCAAAAATTCTTTCGCTATACGGCGGCTGCGTATTGCTCTTGTCTTTTCTTTCTTTCGTGTTTGCCCGGAAGGGGACCACGATGGCAGGAATGCCGCGACTTTCATATTCTTCCCTGAGCCTGCGAACGGTATCGACGATGGATTCATTTTCAACGATCATCAGACTATTGCATTCACAGGGCTGATATTGATCAACTGTATCTGGAATTTCCAACGTTGCGAAATGTGCTGCGATCAGTTGCTCACGCGCTTCGGGAGTCCCCGATTCATACAGCATCTCTGCAGATCCGGGGAATACGTCGACTCCGACATTCGGCAGAACACCGGCATCGATCGCTTCCGGAATCGTCATACGCGGAGAGTACGAATCTGCATCCGGTCGTGCTGCAATGCTTTTCGGACTTGTAGTGCTGAGAGCGGAGGCACCGATGACCAACGGCAATCCAAGTGTGGAGTCTTCCTTTCTTGCATCAAGTATCGCCTCTACAACAAGGTTTAGACCTTGTTTTGCTTCGTCGACAAGCACGATCTCTACATTCGAAAGCAATGCAGAGATCGCACTTTTTGTGCTGTGTTGCAGTGAATACATCAGGGCTGACATCGTCATCAGCAGTACTTTTGCATTTTCATTTTTTGCCTCAGCGTACAGATCATTGTTGCCGATCATCGCAGCTTTACTCGCAATGACGAGGTCATTTTCCACGAATTCCTTCGGTATGCCGGCGCCAAGATCTCCGGAGTAGCGCAGCTTGCCGTCATCGAGCATCACTTCTCTCGGTGACAGCAGAAGTGCCATGAATGATTCATCAATATCGCGTATAAGCACGGTTTGATTGCTAAGAAGAAGTGCAGCCTCTTTTATTTTTTTCTCCAGAACAGAATTTTTCTCAGGTTTTCTTTCGATGATTTGCCATCTCAGCAGCAGTGCACACATCGCTTTTTCCGGATCATTTTCGTTTCGCAACCGTTCTTCTCTCAGCGCACCCCATTCTTCCCTATGAAGGGGATCGGATACGTTTTTTCCAAAAAGAGCTCCGAGATATTCGCATTCGTCCTTGAGTTCAGAGAGATTCGGTGGAAGCAGCACTCTTTTATGGCGGTCTTCCTGACTGAAAGTTTGTTGTGCGAGAACATTTGCTTTATGTGTTCCATATGCGACACTTCCTTCCATCAGACCGCGGCGTTGAAGACGCGTAATCGCCTCCATAATCGCACCGAGAACAAGCGTTTTTCCTGTGCCCGGTGCACCTTCGAGCAGATACGATGTGCCGCCTTCAAGAAGTTTTATGACGAGCCACTTCAATTGACCCAACTGGTGCGGATACATCTCTTTTCCCCCGAACATGCAGCCATCGTTTTCAATTTCTTCGATCAGCCAGGCAAGTTCCAATGCAAGTTGTTTTGCAAGTTCCGGTCTTTCAAAATATGAGCTGAAACATTCTTTTGAATCATCGGGTGGCCAACTGGCATTTGCATTACTTTCCTGTCGAAAAATGCTTGCGATATTTTCTTTCCATGTATTCAAAAGTTTCAAAAGATATTCTCCGACTGCGGCGCTCGCATTGTCTGCGTTTTGTATATATTCCCTGCGCGGCGGAAGATCGACAGAAGCGGCGTTCATGAAGAAGGCGATGATGTAACATCCTGTTTTGCCAATCGTCGAAGTTGCTGGAAAAATCCGGGCAAGGGACTCGTTACAGGGTTGATTAATGAATAGTAATGGAATCTTCCTTCTTCAGTACAAGAGACGAATCTTTGTTTTTCCATTAAATGAATATGATGAGTGATATCCGGTTGTACTCGATCAATGAATTCTAAAAACTCAGTCGTATGACGACGACCATCACGCAGAAGTCCAAGTATTTGCAGACGTATATCGCACGAAAGGATTTTGGCCATCTTTAGAATTGAATTACCTGTAGGTCTGAGTACATGATGCGATCGATCAAAAAGTGTAGATAATTCGTTTGCATTCTGTGGGACCGTGTTTCGCATACCAACAGTTCTTTCTAATGAATCTGCAATTTTTGGCAGGATACTTTCTTCTGCTGAGGGAGCAGAGTAGAATACTTCTTTGCCGTCTCTTCTGCTTCTTACCAGTCCTCCTTCTTTCAATAAAGCCAATTGACCGGAGACAGCGGGTTGAAGTTTTCCTAATTCCTCAGTAAGTGTTTTCACATTCATTTCGGGAACTCTGGAAAGGAGATCGAGAACGGAAAGTCGTATTTTGCCGCTTAACAAATGAAAGGTCATGATGGCTTCTTCGCCGGTCGATGTCAGATTGCCATTCCCATCGACGAGATAGGCAGGTTCTATCGCAGTGACAGCCGAGTTATTCAGAACAGAATTTCTAGCCATATAAAGGGGGAAATGGTAGCCCAAATCGCATGAATATAAAAGAAAAGAGGGCGCTATGCCCTCTCGCTATTCAATAATCGGGCTTTGTGCTTATCACCCGCACCCGCTGGTCGCACCACAATCCATACAGAGCTCACAGGAGCCGTTACGCTTCATTTTGGTCGAGCCGCAGCCGCCGCACATCGAGCCTGTATAGCCTTGGAGTTTGGCCTGATCGAGGGCAGAAGGACTTGGGACGTTGTCCGAGGCGGTGATTTCTTCAACGATCTGGGCTACACCCTCATCGACGACTGGGAGGCTCATGGCAAAGGCGTCTTTGCTCTTTGTGCCTTCGCTGTAGGCCTTTTCGACCAAGTCTTTATTGTGGAACTTCATTGCTTGCTGCTTCGTGAGGAATTTCAGCGCAAGCCAACGACCGAGGTAGTCCATGAGGCTTTTGACCATCGGGATCTCGCGGTTTGTGGTCATTCCCATCGGTTCGAAACGCGTATGGACAAGTTTCTCGCAGAGCACTTCCAAAGGGACCCCGTATTGCAGGTTCATGGAGAGCGAGAGAGCGAGTGTATCCATGACTCCGGAAAGTGTTGATCCTTCCTTGCTCATCTTAATGAAGATCTCACCCGGCTTGCCGTCTTCGTACATGCCGGCGTGAATGTATCCTTCGTGGCCGGCAACAGAGAACTTGTGGGTCATGCTCAGGCGTTCATCGGGGAGCTTTCTCCTGCGCGGAACTTCTTTGATGATGATCTTCTCGATGATCTTCGTTTCAGCGGCCTCCTCTTTCTTGTCATCCGATTTGTTGCTGAGGGCTTGGCTCATCTTGCTTCCGTCCCTGTAGAGCGCATTCGCTTTCACGCCGAGTTTCCACGAGAGGAAGTAAGCGTTTTTAAAGTCCTCGACGGTGGCTTCGCTCGGGAGGTTGATGGTTTTGCTGATCGCACCGGAGATGAAAGGCTGGGCTGCAGCCATCATGCGGATATGCCCCTCGGCAGAGATGAAGCGCTTTCCGAGTACTCCGCATTTGCTGGCGCAATCGAAGACTGCAAGGTGTTCCGTTTTGAGCATGGGTGCACCTTCGAGTGTCATGTTGCCGCACACATGGACGTTTGCTTCATCGATTTCCTTCTGGCTGAAGCCGAGGCCCCGGAGGACGTCGAAATTGAAGTCACTGATCTGCTCTTCGGTGAATTTCAGTCGTTTCATTGTTTCATCACCGAGCACCCACTTGTTGAAGGCGAACTTCATCTCGAACACCGATCGCAGATTCTTCTCAACGTTCGCGATATCGGCATCGGTGAACCCTTTCGCTTTGAGTGTCGTTCGGTTGATATGTGGAGCACCTTCCAGTGTCAGCGTTCCCATCACATAGTTCATGATATCGCTCACTTGATCCGATGTGTATCCAAGGGCATCGAGAGCTGGTTTCACCGATTGATTGGCGATTTTCATGTAGCCACCACCCGCAAGTTTCTTGAATTTTACGATCGCAAAATCCGGCTCGATACCCGTTGTGTCACAGTCCATAAGGAGTCCGATGGTCCCGGTCGGTGCGATGACGGTTGTCTGCGCATTGCGGTAGCCGTGCTTCTCGCCGAGAGCGAGTGCCCTGTCCCACGATTCCTTCGCAGCTCTTAAGATACTTGCCGGACAGAGCTTCTGATCGATACCAACGGGTTTTACGGCCAATTCTTCATACTCGGAGTCGGGAGCATTGTAGGCGGCGCGTCTGTGGTTTCGTATCACACGGAGCATGTGCTCTTCATTAGGCTTGTAGCCTGGGAATGTTCCTAAGCACTCGGACATCTCGGCGGACGTGGCGTAGCTCTCACCTGTGAGGATGGCGGTGATCCCTCCGCACATAGCGCGTCCGAGTTCACTGTCATAGGGAATGCCCATCTGCATGAGCATCGCTCCGATATTCGCGTATCCCAGTCCAAGCGTTCGGAATTTATAGCTGAGTTCTGCAATTTCCTTGCTCGGAAATTGCGCCATGAGCACGGAAATTTCGAGCACGACTGTCCAGAGCCTGACGGCGTGACGGAAAGATTCGGTATCGAATTCTTTCTTGCCGTCTGCGCCCGTTTTCATGAAATGAATGAGGTTGCACGAAGCCAGATTGCACGCGGTATTATCGAGGAACATGTACTCACTGCAGGGATTCGAGGCATTGATGCGTCCATCCGTAGGACACGTGTGCCAGTCATTGATGGTTGTGTCGTATTGCACTCCCGGATCCGCGCAGGACCACGCAGCGTAACTCACCTGATCCCAGAGATCGCGGGCTTTCATCGTCTTGCATGGCGCAGCTTCCCGTCCTTCTGTTTTCGCCTTCTTCTTCTCGGTGCGCCAGTACAGATTCCAGTCGCCGTTGTCTTCGAGGGATTGAAAGAAGGAGTGAGCCACACGTACGGAGTTATTGGAGTTCTGGCCGGAGACTGTGCAGTAGGCTTCGCCGTTGAAATCCGTGTCGTATCCGGATTTTGCGAGTGCCGCTACCTTCTTCTCTTCATTCACTTTCCAGTTGATGAAATCTTCGATATCCGGATGATCGAGATCCAGACAGACCATCTTCGCAGCTCTGCGGGTAGTTCCTCCGGATTTGATAGCACCTGCCGCTCTGTCTCCGATTTTGAGGAAGCTCATGAGCCCCGAGCTCTTCCCTCCCTGAGAAAGAGGCTCACCGTCGCCGCGGAGGTTACTGAAGTTGGTACCCGTCCCCGAGCCGTACTTGAAGAGACGCGCTTCTCTGACCCAGAGATCCATAATGCCTCCTTCGTTCACCATGTCATCGGCGACACTCTGGATGAAACAGGCGTGGGGTTGCGGGTGCGTGTAGGCGTCTGTGCTTCGAAGAACCTCTCCGGAAGCGGGATCGCAGTAGTAGTGACCTTGAGCAGGTCCCGTAATGTCGTAGGCATAGTGGATGCCGGTATTGAACCACTGTGGACTGTTCGGTGCCGCCATCTGGTGGACCAGCATGTACTTCAGTTCATCTTCGAAGGCCTGGGCGTCTTGCGTTGTTTGGAAGTAACCGTGGCTTTCTCCCCAGAATCTCCAGCATCCGGCAAGTCTTCGCACGACCTGCTTCACTGATCGTTCGGGTCCCGTGACGACGTTGCCGTCCTTGTCTTTGATGCGGTTACCTTTCTCGTCGAATTGTGGAACTCCGGCTTTGCGGAAATATTTACTGACGACGATATCCGTTGCCACTTGGCTCCATGCAGCCGGAACTTCCGCATCCTTCATCTCGAAGACGATGGATCCGTTCGTGTTGCTGATGCGGCTCGTACGGCGATCGTACTTCACTTCCTCCAGTGGATCGGAGCCGGGAGTTGTAAATTTGCGTCCGATGACCAATCCTTTTTTGGATTTCGCCTCGTGTGCCTGATGCATTGCTTTCTTCTTTACCGATTTCACAAGCTCCGATTCGGAGGCGAGCGGAATATCTTTCGCATGCGACAGAGAAGCGGAATTCGGGTTCATGGTGTGGAGGGGGAACACAAGATGTAGTGGTGCAAAACTGATATTGCCACAACATCTATGCATTGTACGCATCGAGCGCGACTCCTCAAGGGGTTTTAAAATTTCTCTGTTGACGGGGGAAGCGATACACTCTGTACGATACTGATGACCCACATTCTCATTCTCGTCGCAGGTACGAATGAACCGAGCAACAGCAATGTTCTCGCTGACTCGATGGCCGAAGGTATCCGTTCTGTTTCCGGAGTTTCGACGAAGAAGATGAGACTCAAGGATGTTCAAATCTCGCACTTCGGACTCGAATGTTACGGATCAGATTGCCCCGTGGATGATATGGAAATCATCAGAATGGAAATGTCCAAGGCGCACGGTGTTGTGATTGCTACGCCGATCTGGAATTTCAGTGTGCCTGCACATCTCAAAAATGTTATCGATCGTATGGGAGCATTCAGTCTGGACGAAGAGTCACACTCGCTTGGCATGCTTAAGGGCAAACCGTTTTACCTTCTATACACGGGAGGAACGCCTGCGGCGGCTTGGCCGCTCATGAAGAGAACGACCAGTCATCTTCCGGTCAGTCTTCAGTACTTCGGTGGGAGTATTCTTGGTACGCATTACGAACCGCGTTGCACGCTTGGAAGGGGTGTCTTCGGGCTGGTTGTCGACAAGCGTCCTGAGAGTCTGGAAAGTGTAAGGATCAAAGGAATCGCGTTTGCAAAGGCATTGCAAGATTTTCAGAGGACCGGACTTCTGCCACTCAAATACCGATTGATCCAGAAATTCGTTCGACTGGCTCAGAAAGTGAAGAAGAAACTTGGTTTATAGCCTTCAAAGCAATGTAAAGGGCGTAAACAGCTATTTGCAAATATAAAAAAATATAGTATAATAGTATAAACACATTCTCTATGACTCCTTCAGCCAGAAAGCCCTATCGTCGATTTCTTCGCGGAAGCCTGCTCCTCATTCTCTTTATCGTACTTGTGGACCTTCTGTCGATTGTTATGAATAGTAGAACGGAACGTCTGCATGCAGGTGCTCCGACATTCACCGTCTGCCATGGAGTAAAGGCTACCGGTGGAGATCGCTATTTTTGCTCAAACGATGGTTGCTATTCGACAAAGAGCGAAGAGATGACGGTCGTTGGTTCGTATGAAGATGGGAATACGTGTGCCGGTATAGCAAGCAATTTGGGTGAGGGAAAATAGCAACGTAGAAATTCCAAAGCCTAAAAACAAAATTCCAAAACATTTTGCCTGCTTGGATTTTGTTTTTTTGAATTTGTATTTTCGATTATGATCGGTGTTCCAGAATATCAGGCCATGGCATCAGCGGAACACCCGGACTCTCCTTTTCAGATTCCAATGCCTCGATGATTCTTTTCGCGAGCTGGACGTTCGTGATGAGGGGGATGCTTCTGTCCGTTGCAATACGACGGATGAAGTAGCCGTCTGTTTTTTCGGTCGAACTGGTGTGCTGCGGAATATTGATGACGAAGTCGACCCGTCTACTCTCCAGATATTCCTTGATGTTGGGGCTCCTCGGTTCCGAGAGCTTATGCAGCAGCACGCTCGGGATATTGCGCGAGGTAAGAAATTCATGCGTGCGGTGCGTTGAGAAGAAGGCAAATCCGAGGCGAGCAAGCGCTTCGATCGACGGGAGGAGGTCAATCTTGTCTTCCAGCTTGCCGATCGTCAGGAGGATATTCTTTCTGGGAACCACAAAGCCGATTGCGCGCAGTGACAGAAGGAGCGCCTGTTCCAGAGTGCTGCCGAAGCAGGCAACCTCGCCGGTGCTTGCCATCTCCACGCCGAGCCTTGGATCCGCGCCTTTCAGTCTCGAGAAGCTGAACTGCGCTGCTTTCACACCGACATGGTCCAGATCCAGAGTCTGGTAGCGGATGTTCTCCGGTGCACGTTTCAGGAGCGCCTGGGTCGCAAGCTTTGCAAAATTTACTCCGGTTACTTTGCTTGCAAATGGGAAACTTCTGCTCGCTCTCAAATTGCATTCGATGACCTTGAGACGATTGTTTTTCGCGAGAAACTGGATGTTGAAGGGTCCTGAAATCTGCAGACCCAGTGCGATTTTCTTTGCGATCGCCTTGATGCGTCTGAAGGTCTCAATGTTCACCCGCTGAGGAGGAAGAACGATTGTCGCGTCGCCCGAATGGACTCCCGCATTCTCGATGTGTTCTCCGATGGCATAGAGGAGGAGCTTACCGTTTTGGGCGACTCCATCGAATTCGATTTCTTTTGCTCCGACTTCGAATTTGGAGATGACGACCGGCGCGTCTTTCGACACATCGGTTGCGGCTTCCAGATACTCTTTCAGGTCGTCCTCGCTGTGGACGACGGTCATTGCGGCTCCCGAGAGCACGTAGCTTGGGCGCACGATGACCGGGAATCCCGCTTTCTTTGAAAACTGCTTCGCAGACGACAGGTCTGAAAACTCTTTCCATTCCGGCTGATCGACGTCGATCTCGTCGAGAAGCGCGCTGAACTTGTGCCTGTCCTCAGCGCGATCGATATCGGTCGGACTCGTTCCGAGGATTGAGACTCCTTCTTTTGCAAGTTTGAGTGCAAGTGAATTCGGAATTTGTCCACCCATCGACACCACGACTCCCGCAGGTTTTAAAATGTGCACAATGTCCATCACTCTCTCCAGACTTAGTTCTTCGAAAAAAAGTTGATCACATTCGTCGTAATCCGTACTGACAGTCTCGGGGTTGCTGTTGATCATGGTCACTTCGAAGCCCTGAGACATCAGTTCGCGAACCGCCTGCACGCAGCACCAGTCGAATTCAACGGAGGAGCCGATGGAGTACGGGCCGCCGCCAAGAACGATCAGGCGTTCGGTCGGCAGAATGGTGGGTTGCCTGTCTTCGAATGTCTTCGGTTCGGGGCAGAGTGCAAAGCTGACATCGGAGGATGAAGCGCAGTACGTGCAGAAGAGGTAGTTCGTTCTTGCCGGGAATTCTCCTGCGAGCGTATCGATCTGCTTCACGTAGGGTGTGATGCCAGCCTCCAGCCTCGCCTCCGTGATCTCACTAGTTTTGCTGTCTCTGAGGAAGGCAATGGAACTATCGGAAAATCCTGCTCTCTTGCTTCGACGCAGGAGCTCACTGTCGAGCACTGTTGCTTTCGTCCTGAAGAGTTCATGTCGGAGTTCCGCACACCGTTTCAACCGTTCTAGAAACCAGCGATCGATGCCCGTAAGAATCGAAATTTCCTCGGTGGACCATTCTCCCGCCAGCGCCTCCGCGACGGCGAATATTCTCTGCGGACTGGGATTTTTCATCTCGCTTTTCAGTTCTTTCTTCACGAATTTCACCGGTGACGGATAGAGTCCTTCTGCTCCGATATTCAGCATGCGTATGGCTTTCTGCATGGCTTCTTCAAAAGATCTTCCGAGTGCCATCACCTCGCCGACAGACTTCATTTCGGTCGAGATTTCTTCCGTGACGAAGTTGAATTTCTTCAGATCCCACCGTGGCATCTTCACTGCGACGTAATCGAGAGACGGCTCGAAGTCTGCACACGTAACTTTCGTGATGGAATTTTTGATATCGGGGAGAGCATGACCCAGAGCCAGTTTCGCTGCGACCCATGCGAGCGGGTAGCCTGTTGCTTTTGAAGCGAGAGCCGAGCTGCGACTGAGGCGCGCATTCACTTCGATGACCCGGTACGTCCTGCTCTTCGGGTGAAGTGCGTATTGGATATTACATTCTCCGATGATCCCCAGATGTCGTATGACTTTCAGTGCGATCGATCGAAGCATCTGGTAATCCTGATTGTCAAGCGTCTGGCTCGGTGCCACCACGATCGATTCTCCCGTATGGATACCGAGCGGATCGATGTTCTCCATGTTACAGACGGTGATGCAGTTGTCCTCCCTGTCTCTGACCACTTCGTACTCGATTTCTTTCCAGCCTGTCAGATCTTCTTCGACGAGGACCTGTGGAGATTCGACGAATGCCGTTTTCAGAATCTCTTCCGCTTTCTCTTTGCTTCCCGCTCTACCGCTGCCTTTTCCGCCGAGCGCGAATGCGGCGCGGATCATGACGGGAAGACCGATTGTATCAAGTGCCTCACGCGCATCCTCGATGCGATTACAGGCAATCGAGCGCGGAACCGAGACGCCGATCGATTGCAGTTCCTGATTGAAGAGAGCCCGGTCTTCAGTTTTACGAATTGCATCCACCGATGTTCCAAGTACCTGAATGCCGTACTTCTTGAGGATGCCAAGTTCTTCCAGCTTCACGCCGCAATTTAATGCTGTCTGTCCTCCGAAGCTCAAGGCAATCGCTTCGGGCTTCTCTTCTCTAATCACCTGTTCCACGAATTCCGGAAGAATCGGAAGGAAGTACACACGATCGGCAAGCCCCCAGCTTGTCTGGTTCGTTGCAATATTCGGATTGATCAGCACTACTCGCTTGCCCTCTTCTTTGAACGCTTTGATCGCCTGGCTTCCGGAGTAGTCGAATTCACCAGCCTCACCGATTTTGAGCGCACCTGAGCCGAGGAGAAGAATTGTTTTTATGAAACTGTCCTCCCCGCCCTGATGGGGCACGGGAGTGCCACTGTTCAAATCGATATTCATGTCCCGCAGATGGTAGCGAGTGCAGATCGCAAGTGCAAATAAAGAAGAATCAAAGAAGCGTAATGTGAAGTTTTTCATACAAGACAGTTCTACTTTTTGTTGTCTGTATGCGTGAAAATGGATGCGTTCTCTGGTATAATGGAAAGATTTCTACTTCAACACACACAAATCAATGTACGTAGAATACGCAAAGTTTCGAATCTATCCAGCCGCTGTTCTTCTGACATCGATGATCGGATCATTTGTGTCTCCGGTGTATGCCGGTAATCCTCCGCATCGTCAGGAATTTGTGGTGACAGCGTATTACTCTCCGCTCCCGAATCAGTGTTGCTATTTTCGCGGCAGTTATGGAGAAGATATTGCGTTCAACGGAGAGGGAAAGAGAGGAGCGGACGGAACTGGCGTCTACGAAGGGATGATCGCAGCCCCACCGTCTTATAGTTTTGGAACGAGGATCGATTTACAGGGTCTGGGAGTCGGTACCGTCCACGATCGGGGAGGAAGAATCATTGAGTGGAGTGATGATACGCACCGTATCGATCTGTGGATGGGAAGAGGGGAAGAGGGCTTGGCCCGGGCTTTGGCATGGGGTACGAGGCGAGTCAGCGGAATCGTCTATCCTCTTGGAAGTGATGACCTTCCCGCTGAAAGTTTTTCATTGAATTCTTTTCCTGCAGACACGAGTAGCCTTGCAGCTCTGCCCAAGACCGAACCGTATCTTTTGCTCCAGCAGGCGGAGTTCGGAGACAGGAGCTATGCCTCACGATTCTTACAGCTCACCCTCAAGGAGGCCGGATATTTTGCGGCGAGTCCTACAGGTGAATTTGGTCCGGTGACTCAGGATGCACTCAGGAGATTTATTCTGGATGCAGGGCTACAGGGTGATGGAGCGAAAGTCGATGAAACTATCGCTGCAGCTCTTACCGTTTTCGTTAGCATCAAAGACGAAAATCTGCCGGATCTAAAAATTGGCTTACGCCGCGGGAACCGGGGCAATGATGTTCGTCAGGCCCAGAAACTTCTTCGTTTTCTCGGCTTCTACCGCGGACGCACCGATGGAATATTCAGTACTTCTTTCAGAGATTCATTGATCGCATTTCAGATGCAGAAAGGAGTGATTCAGAGTTCTTCCGATCAGGTTGCAGGCCTCCTTGGACCGGCGACGCGGGAAGCGATTCTCGGTGCATGGAAGATGAAAGTAGTCTCGATGAAATCGAAAGCAGTTGTCACAAAAATGCGTATTGCTGGCGCCGTCCGTTCTGATGGTCTTCTTCCATCAAAAGTTCTTGCCATCGGTGACCACGGAAGAGATGTCCGCTTGCTGCAGGCATTCTTGCGGGACCGCGGATATTTGCCTCCGAAAGATACAACCGGAACATTTGGAGATCGTACGCAGGCAGCGCTTGTGAAGTATCAGATGGATGCTCACATTGTCGCTTCAACGAGTGCACACGGTGCTGGAATATTCGGTCCTGCAACGAGAGCGGCGGCAACGAGAGATATTGTTGCTGCGAAATGGAAGGATATACGGGCGAACGGAAGTACCGATCGCAGCTGAAACCTGTCTGCCGCCAGGCAGGCGCGGCGTTTCAGCTTCGGCAATGTATACTGCTGACATGCATCGATTCTTCATCATGGTATCAGTTGCGATGTTCATGATCTGCATCGCTTTTCCACAGAATATTCTTGCAGCCGATCAGATTACCCGTCGCGATGGCTTTCTCCTGATCTGGAGTAGCATTAGCCGTCCTGCGGAGAGCACGAGAGAGAAGCCGTACATTGATGTACCGAAAGGTGACAGAGGGTTTCTTGAAATCACGTATGCAAAATCACGTGGCATTCTGAATGACGAGAACGAGCGGTTTCGCCCCGATGAACCGCTGACTCCTTCCGATGCACTCCTTCTTCTCTTCAGGACTCGAAATCTCGAGCGGCTTCAGGCAGATGGAACGAATGATTTCATGGAACTTCCGAATGCACCCGACGTTCCAGCTCTTGTAGAAAAGTATCATTTGGAATATCAGTCCGATACATCCATATTGACTGAGGAAGTATTGCTCAGTCTTATGCGCGATCTGGATCTGAAACTCGCAACCGAGCAGCATGAAGCCAGTCTCTACTCCGAAAAATTTCACGGGAAGGGGACTGCGTTCGGAGAGACATTCGATATGCATGCACTGACAGCAGCGCATCGCAGCTTCCCCCATAACACGCTCGTGCGAGTGAGGAATATCGCGAATGGCAAGAGCGTTGTTGTGCGAATCAATGACAGAGGACCCTTTGTCGTAGGTCGGGACATCGACTTGAGCCTTGCGTCATTTTTGGCAATAGCTGAGCGTTCTCTCGGAAAAATAAACGTCACATTTGAGCGCCTTGGTGATGTCAATCTGGTGCAGCAGTGTACCGATGACCGCTTCCAGCAGCGCATTACAAAAGACGTTCGCCTCAAGCCCGGCATTCCGCATTCTTTTGCACTCGGATCAACACTGAGGTTGACGTCTGAAGAACCATTCGTCGTGAGGGATATCGTGTATCCGGATGGCGGAAATGCCGGAATGCAGACGTGGGTGACGGACGGCGAGACATTCGAATTCACACCAAGCGTCACGGGTCTCTATTCGTTCTTGGTCGGTACCGTTGCAGGTCGTATCCGTGAAATGCGGATGGAAGTGAAAGAGTGTGCAGGGTGATGACTACATTTTGAAATCACGCTTCCTAGTCGGAACAACAGGCTCATTCTGGAATGATTCATTCCGTCCATCAAATTGATGAACAAGTGCAGAAATTTCATCACGAATCTTCTTTCTCTGGTCTAGGACTTTCTGCCGTGTTTGCACATCACTTTCCGTCTCGAGATCGACATTCTTCACAAGGTCCATTCTTTCGTCTTTATAGGAGACGACGTTCTTGAAGTGTTCATGCAAAAATGCTCGCAGACCGGCTTCGCCGCTTTGCCGGTAGACTGCCAGAAGTTTGTACGCTTGGGATCTTGTATCTTCCATGCCGAGGAAACGATTGGAAGCAGGGTGAGCTCCACCCTGATCAATCAGGTCGGAGAGCCTGTGTAGCCCCAGCGTATTTCTATCGAGAGTGATGATGATTTCGGCAAAGTGGCGATCGATATTTTCTGTCCTTCCCTCATCCATCGCAGCGATGATCGAAACAAGTTTGTCGATGATCGCAGATTCCTCCGAGTGCAAGGTTTCGGCTGACATTCCTTGTCTCTTGTTCGCTGCATCCCGATACAGATTGGCAGGGGTAATGCGAACCGTTGAGGGGAGCGTTCCTCCGAGGATGCTATCATGCATGACACGAAGATTTTCCTCATCGATCTCGACTTCGTGTGTCTGGTTCAGTATTACGATCTTATCCAATGGGATGCCTGCCTCTTTTGCAAGTCTTTCAACAACAGCAGTTGGACCATTGAGCCCCGCTGTCCAAAATTTCTCACCCGCATTCATGACTGAAATCTGAAGTGGTACAACAACATTTCCTTCGTCTTCAGCACCTATTGTTTCCTGCACGTTTATCAGTGCACCTTCCGAGTCGAATTCTGACTTCTCGCTCGATTTGATCACTGTTGCAAAGGTTCCTGCACAACATTCGATCACTTCGTCTTCGCGGTTAATTTTCCCGAGCCATTTCTTCTGATCTGCCTCATTTTTGTTAAATTGCCTCACATTGCGAATGACGACGATGCCGTATTGCTGATAAATGCTCTTCATTGATACGAGCAGGCTATTCAAAGCCTCTTTCCCAAAATCGCTGATGTCGATTTTTGGAGGAGGCGTGTGGTCAGGACGAGAATCGCTGCGATTGATATCGGATGCCATTCCATCGAAATTTTGTACTGAGGGCTTAGAAATCATAAGTATATTTTAAATTAATAATCAGTATTTATCAAGTACCATTTTAGTACGACAGTTTGAACCCAAAACCCTGTATTTCATGCCATTTTTCTGCTATAATATCTAGATTCTGTCCGTAGACTATCTCCCACTCGGAGATGATCCCCGCCAGCAGAATCTCTTTCTTTCTCCCTTAGTGTGAATACCTTCCTCGCATTCCTTCCGCTCTGGTTCTGGCCCGTGTTCTGGCTCGCGAGCATTTTCGCCGGAGCCATACTGGATCTCAGTATTTGGGGCATTGCTTGGCGTTGGTACATTTCGGATCTTGATGTAAACACGGGCTTGATTGTCACGCTGTACTTTGTTTTCACATACGTTCGGTATTGGTGTCGTATGGCGTATGCAATCTGGAAATCAAAGTCACTCGTGTCGCTCAAAGTTATTCTTCCGCGCAGTGACAGCAAATTGGATCAGGAGAAGCGCACGGAGAAGGATTTCAAGGAGAGGGTTGCCGTCATGGAGCAGCTCTATCGTGCCCTTTGGGAAATCAGGAGTCTCACGGTCTGGCAAACATTTCACTATTGGATCTTCCGTTACATCGGTCTCAGTTTTGAGATGTTCGTCGACAAGGGAGAATTGAAGTTCTTCGTCTTCACCGAACCGAGGTTTGTGTCGATCATTGAGAAGCAGATCACCGCATTCTATTCCGATGCCGAGGTCACCGTGGAGCAGGCTCCGGAAATCTGGGAGAAGGGCATGAAGCTCGTAGGGTACAACATGGTTTTAAAGAAGGATTACCCGTATCCCATCCGCTCGTACGAGCAGATGCAGGAGGATCCTCTGAACGAACTTGCGAACGTCTTGAGTAACCTCAAGATTGAGGAACGTGCGACGATTCAGATTGTCTTGCAGCCTTCCTTCAGCAACAAATGGGCGAAGAAGACGAGGGATTTCGCAAGCAGTCAGTTCAAGGGAGTGAAGCAACACTGGTTCATGAAGATCCCGATTCTGTCTTCCGTGCTCGGCTTCATTGCAGGCGTTTCGGACAGTATCGGTGGAACCTTTGCACCGGGAGCCACCAAGGGAGATTCCTTCGTGCGTATGGTTCAGCCGGAAGAGGAGCTCTATAAACACATGGCAGAGAAAGGCGGCATGAGCTGGTTCCACTGCTCCATCAGAATCATAGGAACAGGGAAGACATGGACTCGCGCAATGGACATCACCAATAACCTGCAGGTTGCTTTCAATACGTTTCGCAACTTGTACGGAAATTCTTTCGTCAACAAGCGGATGTTCGTCGATATTCTACCGTTTGGTTTAAATGCAAAGATTCTTCATTTTCTTTGGAAACATCGCTTGAACGGTTTTTTGCACAGGGATTGCCTGCTCGTTGAAAAGGAGCTTGCAGGTCTCTATCACTTCCCCGACAGTCGATATAACAAAGTCCCCATCATCCAGTGGATCAACTACAGGGTGTTGCCTCCTCCTCCCAATGCGCCGACGGATGGTATCGTTCTCGGTATCAACCGTCATCGAGCCCTCGAGACGAAGATTCATTTCCTCGATAAAGATCGCACGCGTCACCAGTACATCATCGGTAAATCCGGTTCGGGTAAATCCGCGCTCTTAAACTGGATGGCGAGGCAGGATATCGCTCGCGGAGAAGGACTCTGTATCATCGATCCTCACGGCGACCTGATCGAAGATGCGCTCGCTCACACCGTCAAGGAACGTGCAAAAGATATCGTTGTCTTCGATCCTTCGGATACCCAGCGTCCGATGGGCCTGAACCTTCTCGAAGCCAAGACCCCCGAGGAGAAAGACAGGGCGTCCCTCGATGCGATGGAAATTTTCATCAAGCTGTTCGGTAACGAAATCTTCGGTCCGCGCATTCAGCACTATTTCCGAAACGGCTGTCTCACACTGATGGATGACGAAGAGGAAGGGGCAACACTTATCGATGTTCCACGCCTGTTCGTCGACGATGACTTCCAGCGCTACAAAGTCGGGAAGTGCAAGAATATGGTCGTCAGGAGCTTCTGGGAGAACGAAATAGCCAAGACCGGTGCAAGGGAAAAAGAAGAGATGATTCCGTACTTCTCCGCGAAGTTCGGCCCGTTCATCACGAATAGCACGATGCGCAATATCATCGGTCAGCCGAAATCGGCATTCAATATCAGAGAAATCATGGATACGGGAAAAGTCCTTCTTGTGAATCTCAGTAAGGGAAAGATCGGCGATGTGAACGCGCAGCTCCTCGGACTGATTTTCGTGAACAAGGTCAACATGGCTGCACTCTCGAGAGCCGACGTGCCTCAGGCAGAGCGCAAACGCTTCTACCTCTACGTCGACGAATTCCAGAACTTCATTACTGATGCTTTTGCGACGATTCTCAGCGAGGCGCGAAAGTACGAACTCGGTCTCGTCATGGCGCATCAGTACATTGGACAGCTTGTCGGTAAGACCGAGTCATACGGTCAGTCCAGTACGAAAATGCGAGATGCCGTCTTCGGTAACGTCGGAACGATCATGAGCTTCAAGATCGGTGCCGAAGATGCAGAGTATATGGCGAAGGAATATGCACCTGTCTTAAGTGAACAAGATGTGATCGGTATTCCGAACTTTCAGTGTTATGTGAAGCTGAATATCAACAATACAACCTCGAGGCCTTTCAGCATGGCGACTATCTGGGACGAGTCCGGAAGGAATGAGAAACTCGGTGCGCTCATCAAAGAATTCAGCCGTATGAAGTACGGACGCAAGCGTGCGTTCGTCGATCAAGAGATCGAGGATAGGATCGGGATTACACGTTCTTAATCTTTCAGTGCCTTCTTCCAGAACTCTTCGTGAGAAATAGTTTTCATGTCCTTTTTCATGATTTTGTCTGCGATCTTGCTCCACTGGCTATCTTCGAAATCTTCGAGTCCTTCTTCAATGAATTTGTTTGCCTGTACTGATACTGAAACTTTCTTTAGCTTCGCAAGCTTTTTCAGATAGTAAGCCGTCTCTTTTGGCAGAGTGATCGTGATCGAGGTTTTTGCAGTCATAGGATCATTGGAATTGTAGACAAATTCTATCATCTTGATCGCTTCTTGCTATCATTTCATCATGAATCGCCAAGACAGTATCTGTATCTTCTGCTCCGAGCTCAAGCAGTGGTTTGTCGTTCATAAGCGCACACTCCCATGGCGCGATCTCAAAGTGAAAGACAGAAATCACCAAGCGTATCTCGTGCTTGTTTCCGAGATCATGCTGCAGCAGACGCAGGTGTCGAGAGTCATCATATTGTATAAATATTTTATACAGACTTTTCCTCTAATATCAGACCTTGCAAAGGCATCAAATCGTGAAGTATTGATTGCATGGAAAGGGCTTGGCTATAACTCGCGTGCTCTTAGACTTCGGGATGCAGCAAGAGCGATCGTCAACCCCCACCCCCAACCCCTCCCCCGAAGTGGGAGGGGAGACCGCAATCGCAGATTTACTTTTCCTGAGTCGATGGAAGAACTTCAGAAATTGCCTGGCATCGGCCACTACACTGCGGGAGCGATCAGGAATTTTGCATTCAATCTTCCGACCGCCTGCATCGATACGAATATTCGCAGAATTCTACATCGATGCTTCATCGGCCGCGAGAAGTCTGATGGAACTTTCAGACTCTCCGACAAAAAACTTCTTGTGCTCCTTGAAGATGTGATGGCCCAGGCATTGCAGTCAGGCTGGTCTGCAAAAGATTTCTATGCCGCACTCATGGATTTTGGATCGCTCGTCTGTACGAAGAATAATCCAAAGTGGCATTTAATGCCGGTAAGGATCAGACCGATTTTTAAGGCATACGGAAAAACACCAGTAGCAGATTTCTCGCAGAAATCGCTACAGGGAGCGTTGCGAAAGCGCGAACCCGGACGAGAAGTCGCGGGCAAGTTTATTCCAAACAGAATCTTCCGAGGGAGGGTGATCGATGCACTACGCGAAGAGAAGAAGGGGCTGACGCTTGAAGAGATTGGTTCACGGATTACAATCGCTTGGTCAATGGGAGATTGCAAGGACTGGCTGTCCGGTTTGATGAAAAAGCTGGAGAAGGATCAGCTTTTGGAGTTTCGTCACCAGAAATGGCTTCTGAAGGACTGAATTTTGGGAAGAAGTATTTATCGATCTCCACCGTTGCAATCAATGCGTTCAATTGCTCGAGAATTTTCTTTTGAGTAACGATGCACTGTTGATAGATGCTGATTACAGTATTCCAATCACTATCATTTAGGCTACCGCTTTTTTTCACTGATACAATTCTTCCAGTTTTAGGGCCTACGACATCTGTTCCGATGATTTTGCTTGCAGAAAGCCATTTTTCTCTAACATCCGCAATGTCGTTTCTTAAAGCATTCGATATCACTTCGGGATTGATAAATACCTGCATATCTTTCTCCAGTATTTCACGTTGCCAATCCAAATCATTGGATTCCTTCGAAAGTTCTGCGGCCTGATCTGGAAGTGTTTTTGGTAACACAGGAAAGCGAAATTACTGTTGAATCTATAATATGTCAAATATGTGTTACTCTGATTTCTTTGTCTTTCCAGATTTCCTCTTCCACTTTACACTCTCGGTATGGTCTCCTTCTCCGATCTCAAAAACTCCTTCAAGTTCCAGCGGCAGGCGAAGCAGGTGCAAAAAGAGCTGAAGTACATTCACGTCGAAGCGGAGGCTTCGGGCGTGAAGGTGAATGTTTCAGCAAACATGGAAATAATTTCCATCGAGATTGCCCCAGAAGTTCCGCGCGAGAAGATACCCGCACTCACTGTCGATGCACTGAATCGCGCAATGAAGAAGGCGCAGATCGTCTCTGCAGAGCGCATGCAGGGAGTCATGGGGGAGATGGGACTCGGGGTGAAGTAATGTAGAATAACGGCGTGAAAAAGCTTCTCCTTGTTCTCTTTGGTATCGGCGTTCTCAGTTCTCTTTGGTTTTATCATGCACTGTCTCCGGTCGATGCAAGCAATACGAAGAACGTTCCGGTAAATATTGAACAGGGATCATCCGTCGGAGCGATCGCAAACAAACTCTCGGATGCGCATCTCATCCGTTCCGCTTTTGCATTTAAAATCTACGCACGCTTTTCAGGTTCTGCAGGAAAGCTGCAGGCCGGAGTTTTTGGATTGAATTCGGCGCAATCAATCTCAGAAATTATTGATACGATTGTCAGCGGAAAATCCCAGGAGTTTTTAGTCACAATTCCCGAAGGCTTCACGGTTGCCGATATCGATCGGCTACTCGCTTCCAAGGGCTTGGGGATTGAAGGTGATATCATTGATTGCGCTTTCCGCTGCGATTTTTCAACGTTTGAATTCTTGTCGGAAAAAACGGCAGGTACTAGAGAGGAGGGGATCGGTTCCAGGCTTGAAGGTTATCTTTTTCCCGATACCTACTCAGTTTCTCCTTCAGATTACGTGCCGAAGTTTTTTCTCGAGCGCATGCTTGGGAATTTCAGAAAACGCATCGTCACTCCGTTTGCCGAAGAGGCCAGGAAGGCCGGTATGACTTTTGGCGGATTCGTGACGATGGCATCGCTTGTCGAAGCTGAATCCAGACATGCGGAGGAGCGTGCAGTTATTGCAGGCATTCTATGGAAGCGACTCCAGAATCGTGTCGTTTTGGGTGTCGATGCAACGACGAGGTACGTTATTGGCAAGCGAACGGAGCCTCTCACAAAAGCTGATGTGGAGACCGATTCGCCGTACAATACAAGGCGAAGACAGGGCCTTCCTCCGTCGCCGATTGCCAATGCCGGCGAATCATCTTTTTTGGCTGCCCTGAGACCAAAGGATTCTTCGTATTGGTATTACCTTCACGATCCCGCAGGACTCATTCACTACGCTGTCACGAATGACGAGCATAATGCGAATAGAGCTCGCTATCTGCGGTAGAAAAAACATAGTTTTTATGCTATAATAAAAGGAAATATTCATTTCTCCTTTCTTCATTCAGAGAAGACCGAGTTACTATAGCAATGCACATGCAGACGCTCCTCATCACAGTTCTGGCACTCCTCATTCTTGCTGCAACCGTTGCGGGTGTCCTTGCATGGATGAGGCTTCTGGCTGATCGAAAACGGGAACGCGAACTCGTCTTCTTACAAGTTCTGATGCCGAAGAAGGAAAGTAAGGAAGACAAGGAGCAGGAGTCCGAGCAGTTCTCGACAGGAAAGAGCTTCAAGGATGTGCTTGGCGTGATGGATCACCTCTGCCAGACACTTTCGAGTCTAAAAATTTCGACATTCAAACGTTACTGGAAGGGGTCGCATTTTTTCTCATTCGAGTATGCAGCACTTGCCGGTGAGATTCTCATCTTCGTCGTGGCGCCTCGGTCAATCATCCCCCTCATCGAGAAGCAGCTCACGTCGTTCTATCCGGATGCCGTGATCGATGCAGTCGAAGACTACAATATCTTCACGAAGAACTCGGTCACCGTTTCGAAGGCTCTCGTGCCGACGAAGAGCTTCGTCTATCCGTTCAAGACGTACACGCAGCTGAAAAGCGATCCCTTCAATACGATCGTGAATGCTTTCAGTAAGCTGAGTAAAGACGAAGGTGCCGCTGTACAGATCGTTCTTCGGCCCGTTCGGTCCGACTGGCAGAAAGTGCTTCAGAAAGAAGCGCAGAAGATTATCAATCCGAAGAAGTCGAGTGAAAACTTCAAGTGGTGGAATCCGCTCTCGCTCATCGCAGCCTTTGTAGACATGTTCACAAGTGATGACAAGGATCCCCTCAAGCAGGCGCAGGGATCGGAACGCGTATCGCAGCAGGTGGAGGAACTCAGTAAGGCAATCGACGAGAAGGCGGGTTCACCGGGATTCCTTGCAACCATCCGCATTGTGAGTTCTGCAGACACTGAAGAGCGTGCAAGTCTAAACCTCTCGAGCATTCGGAGCAGTTTTTCACAGTTTAGCGAAATTCGGGGAAACAGTTTGCGCGGCACGCGTCATCATTCCAATAGTCGTATGATCTACGATTTCATCCGTCGCTCACCCAGACATACGTTCTTCCAGATGCTGACGTGGAAGAAGATGATTCTCGGGACCGCGGAGCTTTCGAGCTTCTTTCATTTCCCGAATATCAAATACAACAAAGTCCAAAACATCAAGTGGCAGAATTTTAAGATGTCACCTGCTCCTCAAAATGTCCCCGAGGACGGTCTGTTTCTCGGCTACAACACGATTCGCGGAGACAAGAAGAAAATATTTCTGAAGAACGACGATCGCTTCCGTCACTTCTATGTCATCGGTCAGACGGGAACCGGAAAATCGTCGGTCATTCAGATCATGGCACGTCAGGATTTCCACAATAAGAAAGGACTCTGCGTCATCGATCCTCACGGTTCTCTGGTCGAAGATTTGTTCCCCTACGTGCCGCGCGAACGTGCCGATGACATCATCTACTTCAATCCGGCCGACACGGAGCGTCCGATGGGACTGAACATGCTCGAGGGGAAGACCGATGAAGAGCGTGATCTCATCGCACTCGATGCCATGAACATGATGGTGAAGATGTTCGGGGAAGAGATCTTCGGTCCCCGTATCCAGGACTATTTCAGAAACGGTTGTCTGACCCTGATGGCCGACGAGGAGGAAGGCGGAGCCATCACCGATCTTGTCCGCCTCTTCACGGATGACGAGTGGGCGAAAATCAAGATCTCGAGGCTAAAAAACCCCATCGTCAAATCCTTTTGGGACAAGCAGATGGCCCAGACGGGGCAGCGTGAGAAACAGGAAATGATCCCGTACTTTGCCGCAAAGTTCGGTCAGTTCACGACCAATACGCTCATCAGAAATATTGTCGGACAGGTGAAGAGTTCCTTCGATTTCACCGATGTCATGGATAACGGAAAGATTCTTCTCATGAACCTCTCCAAAGGACTCATCGGAGACATCAACAGCAAGCTCCTCGGTATGATCATCGTCAATAAGATTCAGGTTGCCGCGATGCGCAGGCAGCGCGAGGCAAGTGCGATCCGCAAGGATTTCTTCCTCTACATCGATGAATTCCAGAACTACGTGACAGATTCGATTGAATCCATCCTCTCCGAGGCAAGAAAGTACCGACTCGGTCTCGTGATTGCCCACCAGTATCTCGACCAGCTCGAGAAGGACAGCAAACTCTCGGGTTCGGTGAAGCTGAAGGGTGCGGTTTTCGGAAACGTCGGAACGATGATGTTCTATAAAATCGGACCGCAGGATGCCGAATTCTGCGCCAAGGAAATGGCACCCGCATTCTCCCAGTCTGATCTCGTGAACCTCGATGCATTTAAAGCGTGCATGAAGCTCTCGATCGACAGTCAGCCTTCGACCCCGTTCTCGATCGAGGTCCCCAGGCCCTGGCTCGATACGTCGTACGTAAAAGACACAAAGGCGGTCGAAGCATTCAAACAGCTCTCGCGTCTCAAGTACGGCAGAGACAAGGAATTCGTTGGCCGCGAGATCATTCGGAGAATTGGAATGTAAACACAAAATCTGCTATAATACTCTGATGCGTGCACTCTTCGTATTCGGCTCGATTGCGCTCTATATTGCCTGTGCCTTCGTGGCTCCGTCCGAAGCGAACCTGCGTGCGTTTGCAGAGGATGTTTCACGCATTCGTTCTCTGAACGTCGCAGCAGTCCTCGAGAAGAGCAAGGGTGTGCAGGACCAGATTATTCTTCCGAAGGAGCTACAGGAGTACAATTTTCTGGATCACCTATGAGACCAAAACGTAAACTGAAGATCGGCGTCATGGGTTCCGCCAGCGGTCAGCAGATCGAAGATCCGATCGCACGCAAGAAGGCGAAGAAACTCGGCACCGAGATCGCGCATCGGGGACACATTCTCATCAATGGAGCATGCCCGGGGCTACCGCATGATGCTCTGCTTGCGGCAAAGGCTGCGGGAGGATTGACGCTCGGTATTTCTCCTGCATTCTCCGAATATGAGCATATCAACGAGTATCTCTCTCCGGGTGGTCATGACATCATCATTTTCACCGGCATGGGCTTCATGGAACGGGACATCATTAATATCCGCAGCAGCGATGCCATCGTCATTGTCGGAGGGGGCATTGGCACACTCAATGAACTCACTATTGCGTATGAGGAAGGCAGGCCTGTTGGAGTCGTCACCAATTCCGGGGGCATCAGTAACTCGGTTCCCTTCGTCATCGAAGGTCTCTGCAAGAGAAAAGTACCGCCTAATATGGTGTTCGACGATGACCCAAAGAAACTGATCATGAAGCTCGAACGCATCATTGAGCAGTACCCTCTGCCGATTCACGAGGATGGGAGAGTGAAGGATTCAAGAGAGGGAAGGGGGTAGATTTTTACCCGACGATGCCCAACGTGATCATCTGCTTGACGATTGCCTTTGCCTTTTCGTTCTCAGGGTCGATCCTGAGGATTTCTTTGATCTGCTCGAGTGCAAGCGAATTTTTTCCAAGTTCGAGATAGACGAGTACCAGTTCAAGTCGGGTTGTAACCGAATTCGGTTCAATCATCATCGCTTGCTCGAACGACTCTGCTGCTTCCGTGAATTTCTTTTGACTGGCATACAGCGCTCCTAGATTGAAGAATCCTTCATTGAAGGTAGGGTTGATCGTAACGGCAGTTCTGAAGTCACTCTCTGCCGCTGCTTCTTTTCCTTCCTCAAGCAGGAGAGACCCGCGGTTACTGTAGGCGGCGACGTACTTTGGGTCCATCTCGATCGCTCTGTCGTAGGCTTGCATCGCTTCGGCTATCTTGCCTTGCACTCCGCGCATGGCACCGATGCCGAAGTAGGCATCGGAGTTTTCCGGATTGATCCGCAGAGCCCTTTGGTAATGATCTTCAGCGGAGTCATAGTCTTGTATCCGGACGGCAATCGCCCCAAGACCCGTTTCGATTTTTGAATTCGGTCCGAATTGAAGACCTTCTTCTAAAACCTTTCGTTCTTCTTCCAGTCTTCCTGTTTGACGGTAGATTACTGAGAGATTAACGCGTGCAGCCGTTGAGTATGGATAGATCGAGAGTGTGTGCGCAAAGAGCGTTTCACTATTTTCCCAGAACGTTGACTGATGCAGCGAGAGAAACCCGAACGTTACGGCACTGATGATACTGACGATCACAAGACCAACCTGCATCCGTTTTGCATCATTCCGGTGAAGCGGCAGACTCCAGAGTTTCAAAATAAGAACAGACACAAGGAACAAAAGTCCGATACTGGGAATGTAGGCATAGTGATCGGAAGCAAACTGGATTCCGGTTCCATCCGCGGACTGAATGCTCGCGTTTCTGTTGAAATGCAGGAGTGTCGGACCAATGGCAATCAGAAAGAATCCGAAGCCGAATGCGACGAGTCTCGTGCGTTTGAGGGAGAGAATCACTCCCGCTGCGATTGCCGCGACAGCGAGCAGTGACAGAGAAAATTCCGGCGTGAGCACACTGATCGCATATCTGTTTGGATAGAGGATGGACAGATTCAGTGGCAGGACAAATTTCCAGAGATAGAAGAGCGTACTCTTCGCTCCCATCAGGATCTTCTCGATGAATGTCGTTGATGAGAGAACACCTGCTTTCGGTATAATGCCGATGAGCACGAAGAGCGCAGAGAGCAAGAAGTAGGGGATTTTATCGAGGAGGGATCGTCGGTTTATCGATCTTCCCTGCTGCCAGTCAACGAGTATCAGAAGGAGCGGCAACGTGAAGACCGTTACCTTAGAGAGCAGAGCGAAGAGGAACATCACGATACTGAAGACGTACACTTTTTGCTTTCCTGCCGTGTAATACAAGTAAGAAAGAAGAGAGATGAGGAAGAAGAAAGCAGACAGCGATTCTTTTCTTGCCGTCGCCCAGACCACTACTTCTGTATTGACAGGGTGGAGCGCGAACAGCAGACCCGCGAAGATCGAGACTACTTTATTTTTTGTGAGCAGAGTCAGTAGCCATATCACGAGTAGTGCATTGAGCGTATGCAAGACGAGGTTGAAGACGTGAAACGAAAAAGGTGACAGTCCTCCGATCAGGTAGTTGATCTGGAAACTCAGGAATGTGAAAGGAATGTAGAGCTCGGGATCGTACGTCGTGAAGATATGCTTCAGCGTTTCAGGCGTGATCGAACGAATCGCAGGATTGTTGTAGATCAGAAACGGATCATCGAGTGCGATAAAATTGCCTCCAAGCGATGCTCCGTAGGCGATGAATGTTACGGCAAAAAAAGCAATTGCGATGAGGAGTGGTTCCTGATGCTTCATTTTACTTTCATCTTACTCTCTTTCTTCGGTGTCGATTTTGTCACCCACCGGATTGGAACGCCGTCGAAGCCGAAGGTTTCACGCAGACGGTTTTCGAGGTACCGCAGCTGCGTCACACGCACGCGCTTTGCATCTTTCACGAAGAGCACGAACGTGGGAGGAAGGTCGTCCGCCTGTATCAAGTGCTTGCACTTCCCGATTTCTCCGAGAGGTTGTCCGTGTACGATCTGCTCGAACCAGCGGCGGAGATCCCGTGTGCTTATTCTTCGATTTCTGTTTCGTTGTACGGAGTCGACGATGTCGAAGATCTTCAGAAGCCCCTCGCGAGTCGTGGCTGAGCAGGGGATGATCGGTGCGAATTTGCAGAAACTTAAGAGAATCAGAATTTCATGCAGACGCTGTTTTCTGGCTTCTCCTTTAATACCGTCTATTTTATTGGCGAGGACGATCAGTCCTTTGCCGCTTTCCACTGCCATCGAGGCGATGCGCTTGTCCTGCTGGCTCACTTGCACCAGTGCATCGAGGACGAGCACGACGACGTCACATTGTTCGATCGCTTGAATCGTCCGCATCAGCGAGAAGCGTTCGATATCTTCAAGATCCTGTGGTCTTCGCTTCAGCCCCGCTGTATCCACCAGCACGTACGTTCGGCCTGAAAATTTCACCTCGGTATCGGTACTGTCTCTCGTTGTGCCTGCAACCGGAGAGACGAGTAATGGCAATTCTTCGCGCTGGGTCTCGGACATCATCGCATTCACGATTGAACTCTTGCCGACGTTCGGTCGTCCAATGATTGCGATACGAGGTGCTGCCTTCACGTCGGGATCGACGGCGAGTGTGACGGCGAGGAATCCCAGTTTTTTGAGATGAGTTGCAATTGCTTTGCTCATGGCTTCGATGCCGATTCGATGCGGAGCGCTCACGGTCATCATCTCTTCTCCCACATTCATTTCCTGAAAATCAGAAATGACAGATCCTGCAATCGAGGGATCGTCGACTTTCGTCAGAACAACGATGATCGGCACATGCTTTTTCTTGCGCTTCCGGAGCATCTCTACAACTTTCTGATCATCGAGCGTGATGCTCTCTCTGGAGTTCACCGTAAAGAGAATCAGATCTGCGTGCTGGAGTGCGAGAAGCGACTGTCCTTTCACGTCCGATTCAAAATCCTTGTCATTTGTTGACCCGATGCCACCTGTATCAAGCAGAATGTAGGGCACCTCGGCATCGTCGATTCTGTGGCTGATGAGGTCCCGTGTCGTTCCGGCTACTTCGCTCTCGATGGCACGACGCGACCCCACAAGTCTATTGAAGAGCGTGGATTTCCCCGTATTCGGTCGACCGATGATTGCGACAGTTGCGAGTTTTGCCATGATGAACGCAGAGTGTAGCAGAAAAAAGCTAACGATGCAGCGTAGATTGATATCTACGATGCTCTTTTATCGAGCCCTGCGCTTTGCATCCATCTCGTAAATTCTGCAGTCTGATCTTCACTTTCAAGTTGCAAGATTTCTCCACCCGCATATGTCGCTTCTTTCAGCATTTCGCCCTTGTGATCAATAACGCTCACCGCAGCGTCTCGCGCAAGTTCAAATCGTAAAATGTTCATGTAAAGAATAGAAATGATGAAAAAGCGACGCAGTATTCTCAAAATCTCTGGCAGATGCAAGCATTTTCTTCTGCATGAAGACATCGTTGTGTCGATACCGCAGAATCAGTACCATGACGCCATGTCGAGTGACTATAATCCCTCCGAGGCCGAGCCGAAGTGGCAGAAGAAATGGGAGGAGGCAAGTGTGTTCAAAACCGATTTGAAGAAAGCCAAAAATCCATACTACTCAATGGTGATGTTCCCGTACCCGAGCGGAGACAAATTGCACATCGGTCACTGGTACAACTATGCCCCTGCAGATAGCATCGCCCGCTACAAGAAGATGCAGGGCTTCGATGTCTTCTCTCCGATGGGCTTCGATGCCTTCGGACTTCCTGCAGAGAACTATGCCGTAAAGACCGGTGTGCATCCCGCGGAGTCCACAAAGAAGAACGTCGAGACGATGATCACGCAGCTCAAAAAAATCGGATGCATGTACGACTGGGACAAGATGGTGACTACGACCGATCCTTCGTATTACCGGTGGACGCAGTGGCTGTTTCTTGAAATGTTTAAAAACAAGCTTGCGTACAAGAAGAAAGGCAATGTGAACTTCTGTCCGAGCTGCCAGACGGTGCTTGCAAACGAGCAGGCGCAGGAAGGAAAGTGCGAGCGTTGCGGAACCGAAATCATTCAGAAATCTCTCGAGCAATGGTTCTGGAACATCAAGAAGTATTCGCAGCAATTACTCGACGGTCTCGACACGCTCGACTGGCCTGAGAAGACGAAAGTGATGCAGCGAAACTGGATCGGTCGTAACGAAGGAGTGAATATCAAGTCCAGGATCAAGGATCTTGGTGATGAGTTCGAAGTATTCGATTCCGTACCGCAGACCTTCATGGCTCAAACGTTTACCGTGATTGCCCCCGAACATCCGCTCGTCGAGAAAATGGTAAAAGGTACAAAACACGAGAAAGATGTGATGGCATTTGTCGAGCGGATGAAGAAGCTGAAAGCCACGGAGAAGTACAATTTTCAGGAACATGTCGAAGGGATCTTCACAGGTCGTTATGTCGAGGATCCATTCGGTACGGGTGATCTGCCCATCTGGGTCGCGTCGTTCGTGGTCATGGATTACGGAACAGGCATTGTGCACTGCAGCGCACATGATGAGCGTGATTTTGCTTTTGCCAAGAAGTGCGGCATTCCGCTTCGACCCGTCATGTTTCCGGAAGATCCCGTCGAGGCCGAAAAAGTGAAGAATCTCGAGTATTGCTATGCGAAAGATCCGCAAGCAATCATACATCAGCCCGAGAAATTTAGAGGACGTCGTTGGGGTGAAGTACGTGAAGACATCATCGACTACATGACAAAGACCATGAACATTGCAAACCCAACAGTGCAGTACCGCCTCCGCGATTGGCTCGTCTCCCGCCAGCGCTACTGGGGCGCACCGATTCCGATTGTCTACGATCCCGAAGGAAAGCCGCATCCTGTACCCGAAGAACATCTTCCGTGGATACTTCCAACCGATGTCGAATTCAAGCCCACAGGGGAGTCGCCGCTTCGCCACTCCAAAGAGTTCAAAGCACGAACGGAAAAGATTTTTGGGAAGGGCTGGACGCCGGAATATGACACGATGGATACATTCGTCTGCTCGAGTTTTTACTATCTCCGATATTTAGCCGAGAAGGGAAAATCACTGATCGATCCTGCCATTGAGAAGAAATGGATGCCCGTTTCGATGTATATCGGCGGTCCCGAGCATGCCTGCATGCACCTCATCTACGCACGCTTCGTCATGATGGCACTCAAGGATTTCGGATATGTCTCCCACAGTGAACCCTTTCAGAAACTTGTGCATCAGGGACTCGTGACCCATAAGGGTGCGAAGATGAGCAAATCGAAAGGCAATGTGGTGAGTCCGGATTCCTTCGTCGAGAAACATGGAAGCGATGTCTTTCGCATGTACCTCATGTTCATGGGTCCCTTTGAAGCGGGAGGGGATTGGAGCGATCTTGGAATCAATGGTGTCGTCAGATTCGTGAAACGAATCCATAGAGCAATCATCGAGAAGTCCGATCCAAAACTGACGCAGGACAAGCCGCATGTACTTGCTGCGCTGCATCGGACGATCAAGAAAGTTACCGAAGATATTGAAGCGATGCACTTCAATACGGCGATCAGTGCGCTTATGGAACTGCTGAATCTTCTTGAGAAGGAAGAATCGTTCTCGATTGCAACCGCACAAAGCATTGCGCTCTTACTAGCACCTCTCGCCCCGCATCTGAGCGAGGAACTTTGGTCAGCTCTTGGCGGGAAGGGTTTCTCTATCCAGCAACCTTGGCCGACATTTGATCCGAACCTCATCATCGAGGCGATGATGACGGTCGTGATTCAGGTGAATGGCAAGGTTCGTGGTGATATCGTTGTTGCCAAAGACGCAACAAAAGAAGAAATTCTTGCTCTGGCGAAAGAGAATGGGAATGTGAGGAAGTATATCGAAGCGGGGATTAAGAAGGAGATTTACGTTCCTGGGAAGTTGGTCAGCCTTGTAGTTTGAAAGCTGACCCTGAGCGAGGCTTATCAGAGTCGACTCGAAGGGTGAGTTTTGTGGTATAGTGCATAATATGGTCATGAAAGCTGATGAAAAACCGGCGATTACACCCACTCAGCGAACGGAAGAAATTCTTTCTAAGGCGCTCGGGCGACGGCCTAACTCAAGTGAAGTTCTTAAGAATCTTTTTGGATTTCATCGTCTTCAGCGCGAACTTGTAATCGGACAGATAGAAATCGCTACCGGAATAGAGATTGGTAAAACGAGAGAAATGACAGTGGGAGATTTGCTCCAAGTAGTGCGCGAAGAGGAGCGGCAGCTACAGTTTGCGTCCGAGATACAGAGGGCCAGTGTGCTGAATTGGAAGACTTGATAGCGCCGTCTTACTACATAATGACTTCCGTGAGTTTATTATGAGTTTTTCCAGAATTAACATTTTCTTCGGGCTGCATCATTCCGTGCCTTTGGCAGAAATCCCGAATAAGACGAGATGTTTCCTCATATTTCCAGACATGCGCTCCATAGTGCCCGAAATCATCTTCGGTGCGCACTTCCACATTCTCTTTTGCTTCTACTTCGGTGTACCAAGG
Organism: uncultured Candidatus Peribacteria bacterium; assembly: GCA_964597665.1. Lineage (GTDB taxonomy): Bacteria > Patescibacteriota > Gracilibacteria > Peribacterales > Peribacteraceae > SICN01. Next base: position 193,021 of record CAZQYX010000001.1, read on the forward strand.
GTCATTCTTTGACCCAAAAACGAAGAGTTGTATGTCATCACGAATGTCTGCGATTGTCTGAGCAATCTCTTTGCTGCTTTTTGCATGCAACTTGAATTCGGTGATTATTCTCGCTCGCTCAACTGATTTGTTACGGCAGTTTTTTCCATGGCGGATGATCATCGGCTGCCAAATTTCCTGTGGCATTCCTACGAGAAGAGGGGCGAGCATTCGGACACTGTCACGAGTGAAATGCCTCATTGTAGGTTTCTTCGATTCATCAATTTCTCTTCTTGGAGGATTTATAACAATCCCGATATTTGGCATTTTGTCCTCGTCATGTCTTTCGGACATCATGAGGTGCAGTACTCGCTTGCACCCGCCTGAATGTCCAAGGAGCATATCGAAACCCTGCCCTGCAATTTTTTTTCTGCAATCGCTTTGTACGATCTCATCCCATTTTTTCCACTGGCCCCCCTTTTCCAATGCTTCGTCATATGGCGGTCGTTCAATGCGTTCGATCTCCATGAAGTCCGAACAGGATTCTGTAAAATCGATCCAATCTTCCGGACGGTCCTGTATGCCATGGATGAGCGCGGCTTTAAGCATATTGAATGGATTTTGCTAAAGATTGACATAGAATACATTATACGTATAATCCTTCTAATTCAATTCCCAAACTTTCTATGCTTGCAGAATCTCTTCCGCCTCTCGAAACATTAGACAGAGTACATCCCGAATTTCCTCATCAGAGCGATGTAACGAAAGACAGATCGAGAGCTGGTAGCGAATTCCTTCAGGTAGCACATGATTTTGGTTTTGAGCCTTCATCCGATTCGAACAATACGGCGCAGGTAGATCTTGCGCAATGTGATGAAATTACTGCCGCACTTGGCGAAAGATTGCACATCGTACTTTCGAGAGATATTCTTTTCCCTGCTCCAAGGACACGGAGTGTTATGCCCGGCGGTCCAAAAGGTTCTATGAATGCTCATACGAGGCCGATGCCTAGCCTTCATCATGTAGAGAATGTAGTCACTGCGACTCAATTCCCCCCAAAGCAGCCTCGGTAGTTCAGTGTAATTTTGCTGGCTTTATAGTATTCAAAGAATACAATCCTTTCTTTTATGCAAAATCTGTCTCTTACTGATTTCGTCGATCTCAAAGGCAGTGATTCTCTTGAACTGCTGACGAATGATCGAATTGCTACTCTAACAGCTTTAAAAGCTGATCGTGTCTTTAAATCGACCCGAGTCAATGAGCGCTATATTTTGAAGAGGGACAAAGAACCTGTCGATCTGGCACATGAAGTTCTTGAAAAGTTTTTGCAGAAAACCGGTATTGCATCGCATGACATTGCAGCACTGACTCTTGTACACACGGACTACTCACTCGAGTCTCTCGGCGAAATGGCTGAGTCTGTCGGGAAGCGAATCGGACTTCATTCCGAGGCAATTCATTCTTTATCACTCGGATGTGTGGGATTTGTGAGAGGACTTACCTATGCTGCATCCGTAGCACAAGATATACCAGAGGGTCGGCACTGTGTACTGATTAATGTTGAAACACCTGATCGTTACATTGATGCAAGAGACAGTCGTGCGGCTCCGATTTTTGCAGCCGGGGCAACCGCGACCAGTCTCTGGAAAGGTAAGGGACATTCTCTTCTCTTTTCAGCATCAGAAGACCTTGTGCCCCCTGAAAATTCCAAGGATGAAGAAATTTTTAAAATTGAAGAGGCAGATGCTGAAGATTTTTTTGGTATGAAGAAAATGAAGACAATTGTTAGAATGAATGGAGATCTTGCATATTTGAATGGATCGGCCCTCATTGAGAGGGCGACGCGACTTTCGCTTGAGAGAGTGATGCAGGATGAACAATACCGAGGTCGTAGGGTAATTGTGGTGCCTCATCAGGCAAATGCAAAAATGATCAATGCGTTCCAGGCAACTGTTGCTGAACCGCTTCGAATCGAAAGACCAGAATGGAATATTCAAGCACTGAATTTTGTGAATGGAATGGAGGGAATAAGCAACGTTATTTCTTGTACGATTCCATCTGTTCTTTCACGGATCAATGATATTGACGCTCTCTCGCCTCCTCAGAATGGCGATATCGTCCTTATTCCTGCTGCTGGCATCTGTATGGATGATCCAGGAAAGAAAATGTCTATGGGAGTCGGCGCAATCGAATGGCATCCTGAAGCGTATAAGCACTAAGAGACAGCTAAAAAGTACGCTACGATTCTTGTACTTACTTTTAACGATCCATGTTCCAAGCCTTCGATCGATACGCTCCCTTCACCGACCTCGCAGCTCTCAATGCCATCAGCGCGAAGCCTTTGCGTAAGTCGATTCGTGTAAATACCCTCAAGTGCACGATCGAGGAGGTGAAAGCGTGGGCCAAGAGCAAAAACTGGACACTCGAACCTGTGCCTTGGTGCAGTGAAGGCTTCTACATAGACAGAGTGAATCGCGATGAAGCGCTCGGCAGAGATCTGCTCCATCTCTTCGGATGTTTTTATATGCAGGAAGCGGCGAGCATGCTTCCGGTCGCGCTTCTTGATCCAAAGCCCGGAGAAAGTATTCTCGATATGAGTGCAGCACCAGGGAGCAAGACGACGCAGATTGCTGCGAGGATGGGTTCCCCCTCCCCCCTCGGGGGA
>CAZQYX010000002.1:0-76873 GCA_964597665.1 uncultured Candidatus Peribacteria bacterium
GGGTGGGGGAGCAATCGCGGAAATGATCCGAACCACGTAAGCTACTATCTATGATCCTCCCGCATCTTCGAGAACGGCTCGTCCTCGTCCTTCTTACACTTCTTCCGTTTCACGCATTTCTGGTAACCGTGTTGACGAAGATGATTGTAGGACCGGGACATGCACCGCTGCCTCTTCTTGCGGTCTGGAAAGAAGTTCTTCTTGCAGTGATTCTGATTATTGCCTGCATCGAAATTTTCAAGAAACGATCATTCCGTCTCGATATTCTCGACGGTTTGATTCTTCTGCTTTCAGCGGTTGCACTTTTTCTCTTCGTTTCGAAACATCAATCACTGGGGACATTCGCCCTTGGCTTCAAATACGATCTTTTCCCGCTTCTCGCTTTTTTGGTTCTTCGCAGAGTCGACTGGTCCGATCGATTCCAGAAAACACTTGTCAAAATTCTGATCGCAGTCGGTTGCATCGTTGCCGCGTACGGCATCATTGCAGAATTTTTGCCGCTTCGGTTCTTCGTGTGGCTTGGGTATTCCGATCTGCATTCTCTGTACGTCGCAAACGGTCCTCTTGCTGCATTTCAGGATCTTGAAGGTGGCATGCTGAGACGTGCGCAGAGTTTCATGAGTGGGCCGAATCAGCTAGGACTATGGCTCTTGATTCCGCTTGGGATTTTGCTTGGAGGAAAAAGTAACGCAGAAGCGAATAGCGCAAAGCGAATAGCGGTTAGCATTCTTTTGCTTATAGCACTCGTTCTCACATTTTCCCGTGCCGCATGGATTGCGGCAGCGGTGATGATGATTGTGGTATTCGTGCGCGCTACGAGTGCGTTGCACTGTAGAAAGCTTTGCATTGCGGTTCTGGGATTTTTTGCATGCTTCGCGATTGCCGTTGCCCTCATGTTTCCTGCGGTTGTTTTCCGCTTGCAGTCATCATCGGATCACATCCGAAAACCTGTCGAAGCAATTCGCATGATGATGGCAAATCCTCTCGGCCTCGGTCTCGGCACAGCCGGTCCGGCGAGTAATCGTTTCAGTGATACGTGCGTGCAATTGCCATCAGGATCGGACTGGTCATGGGCGAAGGACCGGCAGGATCTCTGCGTGTTCGTTGACTCTGTGCAAGTTCAGCCGCTTGGTCACGCGTGCTCGTGTCCGCTGCTCACCGAGAACTGGTATTTGCAGATAGGGGTGGAGCTCGGGTGGATTGGATTGATTCTAAGCTTGATGTTGCCAATGTTGGTCTTGAGACAATTGATAATTGAAAATGGAAAATTGAAAATAAATGAGAGATTATCAATTTTTAATTTTCAATTTTTAATTTTTCTCGGTCTCTCCATCGCCGCACTCTTTCTGCATGCATTCGAAGATAGTGCTGTTGCCTACACGGTGTGGGTGCTGCTCGCTCCGGTTCTTTCATTGCCTGGTGGTACTGTCTTCACTCCAAAAGGACACTCATCAACGAAGTGATGAGTGTCCGCCGTCGCCAGCTCTCGTTATTTTGCAAGCATCCAAAAGTAGAAGACATTGAAGATCACAGTGCTTGCTACGAGAACTACCGCCCACCGCATTGCCGTCCTTCGGTGCGCATCTCGTTGCTCGCGATTCCTCGAAAAATGTTCAATTTTTTTTCGATGATATTCGCTTGCTTGGCTCGAGTAAATAAAGCCAAAAACGAGCAGACAGCACACCTCGAGACACACTGTTGTCTTCGGGGTGAATCCTTTCACCCACGTAGGCATTGAAGCGAGCAATAGAACGAGCCCGCTATTGACCCAAAATCCCCATTGTCTCAGGACGCCAAATAAAGTGTTCATCTGGAAACTCCTTGCATGCTTCCCCGAGACATGCGGTTGAAGTGGATCGAGGTGGGGCCTCGTATTTTTGAAAGAGCTGACTTTAAAATTATGATGAAATATAGTAATTGTGTCAACTATCACGTCATGGGTTTTGGCCGCTCTCTTCCTCCATGCATTCGAGGACAGTGCTGTGGCGTATACGGTTTGGGTGCTGCTCACGGTTGCATTTGCTACACTCGACTTATGTCAGCCCAAAAGCAGCCGATCGCAGGGTCAATCGTAATTTTGGACTTCGGCGGACAGTACGCGCATCTGATCGCAAGTCGCATCAGACGCTTCGGGTTTAAGGCGTATATTTTGCCTTCGGAGACGAAAGCGTCTGCGCTGAAAAATGTTGCAGGGATTATTCTTTCCGGTGGACCGCAGAGCGTGTACGAGGCAGGCAGCCCGCAGGCAGATACCGCAATCCTTGAGCTCGGTATTCCGGTACTCGGTCTCTGCTACGGTCACCAGTGGCTCGCGCATGCACTTGGAGGCAAGGTCGCTCCTGGCACTGTTAAAGAATACGGACTCACGGATATTGAGCAACTGTCGGGTAACGGTCTGTTTGCAGGGCTTCCTCAGCAGTTCACAGTTTGGATGTCGCACGGAGATGAAGTGAAAGAGTTACCGGCAGGATTCATGAAGGTCGCAAGTTCGAAAAACTGCATGAATGCCGCGATGATGAACGAGAACAAAAAAATCTTTGGTATTCAGTTTCATATCGAAGTCACGCACACCCAGCATGGTATGGAAATTCTACGGAAATTCGTCGATCTTTGCAGTCCGGAAGCGTGGTCGATAGAAAGTTACGCTGCGCACGTTGGAGAGGAGATTTTGAAGGAGGTTGGCAGTCGCAAGGTCTTCATGCTCGTCTCCGGCGGTGTCGATTCGACGGTTGCCTTTACGCTTCTCAATACAGTTCTCGGCAAGGATCGCGTGCAGGGCTTGCTTGTCGATACGGGTCTCATGCGCAAAGGAGAAGTCGCTGCGATACAGAAAGCATTTGAGCCGCTTGGCATCAAAAATTTACAGATCGAGGATGCGTCGCAGAAATTTTTCGCTGCACTGAAGGATGTGTACGAGCCTGAGGCAAAACGTGCGATCATCGGAAAAACTTTTCTGGATGTTCAGCGTGAGGTGAGCGAGCGCATGGGACTCCGCATCGAAGACGGGTGGATGCTCGGGCAGGGGACGATCTATCCTGATACGATTGAGACCGGAGGGACGAAGAACTCGGACAAGATCAAAACGCATCATAATCGCATCGAGATGGTGCAGAAGATGATCGAAGAAGGCCTTGTGATCGAGCCGCTGAAAGAGCTCTACAAAGATGAGGTACGGCAACTTGGAGAGGAACTCGGATTGCCGCATGAGCTTGTCTGGAGGCATCCGTTTCCGGGACCGGGGCTGGGTGTGAGGATTTTGTGTGCTTCTGTTCCCACCCCCATCCCTAGCCCTTCCCCCGAGAGGGGAAGGGAAACTCCAGACAGAGTTGTGCTGCCCGTTCGCTCCGTTGGGGTGCAGGGTGATGGTCGGACCTATCGTCATGCGCTTTCACTGTTTGCAAACGATCACTCCGGTCCTGACGATTCGCATTACGCACTTGCATCGTCGATCCCGAACGGAAGCAAAGACATTAACCGCGTGTTGTTCTGTCTGTCGCACCCGAAGCCTTTCGAGATTTCTTTCACCCCAACCTATATCACCAAAGACAGCGCCGATCTTCTGCGCGAGGCCGATGCGATCGTCACGGATGCCATCAGAGAGGCGAATTTGTACGAGAAAATCTGGCAATTCCCCGTTGTTCTTCTTCCTCTTGGTGCAAAGAAAGGCGGCAGATCGATCATCCTCCGTCCGATCGAATCGACCGATGCGATGACGGCAGCTGCATACAGACTTCCGAAGGAGGTATTGCAAACGATGACAGCATCGATTCTCAAGCTCAAGGGCATCGATGCGGTGTTCCTTGATCTCACAAATAAACCGCCGGCAACGATCGAGTGGGAGTAGGCTATACTGTGATCTCCATGGAAAAGAATGACATACTCCCGCAGAAGGAACTTGCAGCTCTTGTCCTCAAGGCACAGGACGGTGATACCGAGGCGTTCGGCAAGATTTACGATGCGTATCTGACACCGGTGTACCGCTACGTCGTGTTTCGGTTTCCCGCCGATCTCTCGGAAGATTTGGTCGCCGATATCTTCGTGAAGGCATTCGAAAAACTTCACACGTATCGCCCCGTCTTCGGCGTACCGTTTGCCGCGTGGCTATTTCGGATTGCACGCCATACGCTCATCGATGCCTATCGAAAGAATCGTGGATTTGAAGAACTCAGCGAAGAACTTGTGGATGAAAGCCGCGACAATGATCCGCAATTGAAAACCGAACAGGCACTCTCGGTTGGTCGCGTACGTCAGGCGATCATGAAACTCCCTGAGGATTACAGAGATGTTGTGCTCCTTCACTATATTTCGGGGCTTGGGCATAGCGAAGTGGCGAAGGCGCTGCACATGACCGAAGGGTATGTTCGCATCCTCAAATTTCGTGCCCTCAAGAAGTTAGAAGGTCTTCTACGTGTTTCCCCCTCATCCAATGATTGACTTTTTATATTTTAATGTTAAAATAATTGATTTTCAGTGCGCAATCCCTGTAACGCAATTGCTTCTTTTCCGTTTTAATAAGCGCAGATAACCAATTGTATGTTTGATGAATCTATCCTCCAGCGGCTTGCGGCAAGCGTCACTCCTGATGATGCTCTGAGGTTGCGCATAAAAAGTCGTATGCAGCGTTCCATCGAACCTCTACCACTCCGCAGGAGTGTCGACGCGGTTTCACCTTCTCCCTCACTACGACAGATACTCAAGCAGCGGATTCTCGGGCGACTTGCTCCTGAGTCGGATGAATCATTCGTGCATGGCAGCCTCAAGTGGGTTGCCTCTTTTGCGGTGTTCTTGCTTCTCATTCGTGCAATGCCTCTCGTGTTCCTTGTGCCGCCCACGAAAGCCGACATCGGCGTGCAGATCATTCCAATTGGAGAGGATGTTTCCGCGTTTATTGGGGGTGTATGGAGGAATGTTGCCACTCCGGAAGTCATCAGTGGTCCGCTCATGGTTCGCACAGCCGGAGAGTCCAGGGCAACGATCATTCTTAATGACGACGGTGTGATTCGCATTGCAACCAATACAACATTTAAACTCCACGATATCGGTGACAGGCCCCAGTTTGCACACGCGGGTCCGACAGTCACTCTCGTGCGCGGACAAATCTGGGTGCTTGGTCTCTTGCCGCCTGTCGCTGAAAGTCTATCGATCGAGACGGCACATGGCACTGTCGATATCACGTCGGGCAGTGCTTCCATTCGTGATGACGATGAACGCATGACGATCGCACTGTACGATCGCGGTGCGACATTCCGTCATGGCAGCGAGACGTCGTTCCTTGTCTCAGGAGAGCGCGGCATCGCAAATGCAGATGGTACATTTTCGATCGTCAAGTTGCCCGTTTCAGCATTTGCCGATGCGTTCGTGAGTGAAAATCTTTCGCAGGATGCCGTACATAGAGTTGAGATCGGAAAGCTGCAACAGGAGAGGAGGACACGCATGGCGGGCATTCTTCCAACATCCATTCTCTATTCAGCGAAGCGTATCGCAGAGCAAGTCGATGTGCTCTTCACGCTCACGCATGACGGTCGGACCGAGAAACGTATCCGGCAGGCCGATACGAGGCTGAGCGAAGCGCTCGCTCTTGTCAGCGAAGGCCAGAATACCGAGGCTGCTGCACCCCTTACCGAGTATCGTGATTCACTCATTGCGATGGCGGGCGGAACGGGCGATAACCTCGTGAAGTATCTCCTGAAGAAACACATCGCCGATGCCAGTGTCTCCCTCGACCCCCAGACGTCCTCCGGAAAAATTCAGCTCGTACGGTCCGCTATTCTGGATGTGAGCGCTTCCATTCCCGATACCGCACTTCAATCCAGAGATATCGAGGGCTATGTTCTCGTCAGCAAGCTGACGGAAATCAATCACATGATTTCCGTTCAGGGCAACCTTTCCGGTGCGCTGCTTGCCTACGCAGATGTCAGTCCGTATCTCAAATCCCTCCTTGCGGAGGAAGGAGGAGCACATCCGCTTCTGCAAAAAGAGGCGAAATCACTTCTTGTTTCTACTTCATCACTGATAAGCGATGCGGCAAAGAGAAGCCAGAATACTGTTCTCGTTGCGGTGCAGACCGATCTCGACCAGTACTTGCCGCCAGAGCCAGACAGCACGCTTGCTACAGAAGCGGAATTGCAAGCGGTGATCGACGGGATACTGCAGCGCATCTTCATCTTCAAGGCCCCTCTCAGTCGCTACAATCAGTTGCTCCTCGAGATGTCGGAGCTGAAAGGCAATCCGAACCGCGGCACGCTGCTTCGGCGTCTGTATCGTGCACTTCCGGAGCTTGGACTTGGGGAGTATGTACTTACCGAGATCAAGAGTTTCGGGGATGAGCTGAAGGGAAGGTAGAGAAGGTTTGGTAGGTTGGGTATGTAGGGAAGGTTGGGAAGGGGAGGATTCCTACCAAACCTACCCTACCTACCACACCTTTCCGTTGACTTCTCCCTCCTTCTTCCCTTACCGTCGCTCCACTCTCACCCTTCTCCCATGTACACGATTACCGATCTCAAACCTGGTCGAGCCGTCACTCTCGACGGTGAACCGTTCATCGTTCTTGCATCGCAGTTCGGTCGTAAGAGCCAGAGTCAGGCGAATATGCAGTGCAAGCTGAAGAACTTGAAAACAGGTGCTATCGTTGCTCGTAACTTTCAGGGTTCGGAGAAGATCGCACCGGCGGACGTTGGGTACCGCCACGTACAGTACCTCTATAAGAATCAGGGCAATCTTTCGTTCATGGATCTTGAGAGCTATGACCAATTCGATCTTCCAGAGGAGATGGTTGGGGAGGGTGTGAAGTTCCTTGTGGATGGTCTCGAGGTCGATGCGCTCATGTACGAGGAGAAGCCGATCGGTATTAAGTTACCGGTAACTGTGGTGCTGCAGGTTGTCGAAACGTCCCCCGGAGTCCGTGGAGATACCGCAACGGGTGGCGGGAAGCCTGCAACATTAAGCAGCGGTGCCGTGATCAACGTTCCTTTGTTCGTCAATGAAGGCGACAAGATAAAAGTGAATACGGAAAGTGGACTATATGTAGAAAGAGCGAACGATTAGCTCTTCATGCTGCAAGCTCTTTTTCAAGGAGCTTTTGGACTTTCCCCGCATCTGCCTGTCCTTTTGAGAGCTTCATCACTGCACCAACAATGGCTCCGAGTGCGGCAGTTTTTCCTTCCTTGAACGATGCGATCGCCTTTGGATTTGCAGCAATCGCTTCGGTGATGAATTTTTTGAGCACAGCATCGTCGCTCACTTGCCCCATGCCTTCTTCCTTGATGATCGCATCCGCAGATTTTCCTGTGAGGATCATCTTCTCGAGGACGTCTTTACCGGCATTCACATTGATCGTTCCAGAGTGAATAGCTTTTGCCAGACCGACCATGTCGGTGATAGACGGAGCATTGGTTGCCGTTTTTCCATGCTGAGCGAGGAACCCCGTCATCTGGGTAAGTACGAGTGACGATGCGCGTTTCGGCTCACCGATCGCTTCTTGAATCGCATCGAAGCGTTCACGCAGTGGTGCTAGGTCCACGAGCATCGAGGCTTCCGCCTCGGTCAGTCCGAGTCCCGTGTACTGCGCTTTCATTTCGGACGGAAGCTTTGCGAGACCCGCGGTGACGGCTTTAATGAAAGCATCGCTGATCTGCAGCGGCGGGATATCCGGTTCGGGGAAATAGCGGTAGTCGGCTGCGGATTCCTTGTCTCGCAGTAGCACCGTCTTCTCTTCATCATCGATCCAGCCGACGGTCGTCTCTCCGGTCGGCTGACTGCCCTCGGACCATGCTTTCCGCAAAATCTTTTCCTGATACTGCAGTGCTTTCTCAAGGGACTTGAATGAGTTCAGATTCTTGATTTCCACGCGAGGGTAGAGCTTGTCTTCACCTTTCGGACGTAGCGAAATGCTCGCATCGAAACGCATCATGCCCTTATACATGTCCGCTTCACTCGTCCCCGCATTGATCAGAATGCGCCGGAGTTCCTCGGCGAATGCACTCGCTTGTTTTGAAGAACGAAGATCCGGTTCGGTGACGATCTCCATCAGCGGTGTGCCTGCGCGGTTGTAGTCGCAGAGGGAATGCCCCGTTCGGTGCATCAGTTTCCCTGCATCGTTCTCGATGTGCAGCCGATGAATGCGGCACTCGGCTAGCTCACTTGTATTCGTCTTCGGATCTGTCACCGAGAATTTCACGATTCCGTGAGAAGCCAGCGGATGCTTGTACTGGGAGATTTGGTAGCCTGTCGGCAAATCGGGATAGAAGTAGTTCTTGCGATCGAAATGGCTCGCAGCATTCACGGTGCACCCAAGAGCGACTGAGGAGCGTACAGCTTTCTCGATCACGGCTTTGTTCACGACCGGAAGCGTTCCGGGGTGACCCATGCAGACCGGACAGACGGTCGTATTCGGCGCCTTCTCCCATGCGTCGTTGTCGCATGCGCAGAACGTCTTCGTTTTCGTATTCATCTGCGCGTGAACCTCGAGGCCGATAATGACTTCAAGTTCCATATGACAGACCCATTCTAGGCTATTATTTGACCAAGCAAAATTCCAAAAAAGAAAAACCAAAATCCAATTGGAATTTGATATTTAAATTTTGGATTTTTCTTCATTTAAAGAATCGCTTCTCTCACGTAGTCAGTAATTAACACTCCTTCCAGATGATCCACTTCATGCTGTACGACACGCGCATCGAAACCGGAGAGCTTCAGCTCGCGTTCACGGCCTGTAAGACTCAAGTACTTCACGACTATTTCCCGCGGACGCGTCACCTGAATCCAGAGTTCCGGAAGGCTTAAGCACCCCTCTTCCATTGTTTCAGTTTCGGTACTTCTCCAGAGTATGAGAGGATTGATGAGTGGCGTCAGCTTTTTGGCGATCTGTGCGATGCAAATGCGTTCGTTTCGGTTCACCTGCGGAGCGGCAATGCCGGCGCCGTTTGCGGCCAGCGTTGTTTCTTTCATCGCTTCGACGAGTGCTTTGATTTCTTTCGTGATCTTCTTCACCTCCTTTGTTTTTGTCCGAAGAATAGGACTGTCTTTGCCTGTGACGATTCTGAGAACGGTCATGTTTGGTCTCAGTATAGCCCTTTTGCTATGTATTATCGTAGAGCTTTCGTTCGTACACCGCAGATTTCCTGCAAATCTTCGATGGAGGCTATTTCTCCGAGTTCGATCATCTTGATCAGTGCATGTGCCGTCAGGAGAACATCGGGCAGAGCCCGGTGTCTTGCCTGAGGAATCGTCAGTCCCAGTCTGCGGCTGACTGCATCGAGACTGTGGCCGAATTCATTCGGGAAGATCGCGCGACTGAGACGCATCGTGCAGAGGCACTCCGGAAGGTCGACGTAGCCCCAGCAGTGCTCCTTCTCGATTTCCATAAATCCCATATCGAACAGAGCATTGTGTGCGACGAAGATCGTGCCGCTGCTGAATTCGAGGAATTTCGGCAGGACTTCCTCGATGCCTGGTGCACCCTGCACCGCTTCATCACTTATTTTATTCACCTGCTTTGCCTCCCACGGAATATCGCGCTCGGGGTTCACCAGTGACACGAAGGATTTCGTCTCATCGATCTGGCCGTTCTCGATCCTGATACCGGCAATTTCGATGATCTTGTGGCCCCTGCGAGGGTCTAAGCCTGTCGTCTCCACGTCGAAGACGGTGAGCGGGGGGAGGGGGGTTGGCATCGGCTCGAAGCCTATATCGTTCCGGAGAAATTGAGAATCTAGAATGGAGAATGTAGAATTGACCCTCACCCATAATGTTTTGATGCAAAAGATTACAATCGATACCGTGCTGAAGAAGCTGAAGAAGCTCTATCCCAATGCGAAGTGTTCGCTCGATTGGACGACTCCTCTCGAGCTCCTCGTTGCGACGATCCTTTCGGCGCAGTGCACCGACAAGCGCGTGAATATCGTGACAAAATCGCTCTTCAGAAAGTACAGATCAGCGCAGGATTACACTTCCGTTCCTGCACAAGAACTTGAGAGAGATATTCATTCCTGCGGTACATTTCGCATGAAGGCGAAAGCGATTCAGGAGAGCTGCGAAGCGATCATCGATCGATTTAAAGGCGACGTGCCGAGAACCATGCATGACATGCTGATGCTTCGGGGCGTTGGGCGTAAGACTGCTGCAATCGTTCTTTCGACTGCGTACGGCATCATCGAAGGAATTCCCGTCGATACGCACTGCATTCGCTTAAGCCACAGACTTGGTCTTACGAAAGAGAAGATCCAAGGCAAGATCGAAGCTGACCTGATGCATAGCACTCCGCGGAAGGACTGGGCAATGCTCTCGCATCTCTTCGTTGCGCATGGTCGGAATATTTGTATCGCACGTTCCCCGAGATGCTCCGAATGTGTTTTCCGGAAAGAGTGTCCGAGCGCTATTCTTCCTGTATGCAACGACTAACACTCCTCTCGATTGGCGGCATCGGTCTCATCGCAATTTTTCTGCTCTTCAAGACTCTGTTTTCCGTACCTTCTTCGATCGAAAATCCTCCGCAGACAGAGCAGGTCGGCATCTCTTCTTCCGGAGCAGCAATGGCTTCCTCGCTGAATCTCATTGTTCGTGTCTCACCGCGGCTCACGCAAAGCAAACAGGACACATCTTCTTCTGTGTCACGGAGTGAGCCTGCTGCCAAGAATGATACGTTGTATCAGCCATACACATCCAGTGTTCTGCTAAAGGGGAAGAGCACGCTTCTCTTCTTTGCACAGACTGACGATCCTTTCTCCCTTTCGCATGAAGAAATGATTCTGTCTCTTGCGATTGCAAAGAAGCTGACGACTCCCGTCTTCAGAGTGGACTTTGCAAATACTTCGATGAAACTGGAGTATGGTGTCATCGTTCCCGATACGTTCGTTCTGCTCGATGCAATGGGGGAGCGACTGGAGTCGATCATTCATCCGAGTTCGGTAGAATTGCGCACACTTCTGACTTCCAGTTCACAATAATTTTTTATGACACTCTACGTCACTCTGTTCATTGCCGGTCTTCTCACTATTCTCTTGCCGTGCATTCTCCCGCTTCTGCCGATCGTTCTCGGTGTGAGCATCGCGGGAAGGAGCAAATGGAGGCCGCTCCTCACAGTTCTTGGCATGATTCTCAGCTTCGTCGGATTTACGTTTCTTTTGACCGTTGTTCTCGGACAGTTCATTGAGCTTGCCGACATCATTCGCATCGCGACGAATTATATTCTCCTACTCTTCGGTATCGGTTTTGCCATTCATCAACGTAACGTAGCGATTTTCCTCGGATTTTTCGGAGCATTCTTTTTCATTGATAAGGGACCGGTTGCCGTTGCAATTGCTGCGATTGTCGGCATTTTTCTTCTCATCGTTGGCGGACGTATTGCTTCGAAGATTCAGCAACTTGGGACAAATACACAGGGTGCTGCGCGGCAGGCATTCGGTTCCGATTCTCCGCTCTCCGCTTTCATCATTGGTCTGACACTCGGCTTGGTCTGGGTTCCGTGCGCCGGTCCTGCACTCAGCTTTGCATTGACACTCGTTCGTGATGAGCCGGGCCTCAAGGCTGCGCTTGCGCTGACCTCATATGCTGTTGGTACGGGTCTTCCACTTCTTCTCATCGGCTACGGCGGGCAGAAAATGGTCCACTCAGTACGGTCTCTCAATCGATACACGGGGATGATCAAGACAATTGCCGGAGTTCTTTTCATTGTCACGGCGATCGCTCTGCAATTCAATCTCTTCCAGAAGCTTCAGATTTGGCTTGTGAGCAATACGAGTTTTGGCGATATCGGCACGCGCATCGAAGAGAGTTTATTTAAGGATACGATGCCTGATCTTTCTGGCTCAGGAAGTGTGCAGTCTGGCGAAGAGAATGCAACGGTAGAAGAAGTGCGCGGAGTATCATCCTCTATGATGAAACTCCCCACACTGCCCCGTCTCATCCGCGCTCCGGAATTTGCAGTTCTTGGGCCTTGGCATAACAGTGAGCCGTTCACCCTTGCGAGCCTGAAAGGGAAAGTCGTTCTCGTCGATTTCTGGACCTATAGCTGCATCAACTGTATCCGCACGCTTCCCTATCTTCAGGGCTACTGGGACAAATTCAAGGATACGGACAAGTTCATCCTGATCGGCGTGCACAGTCCCGAGTTCACGTTCGAGAAGAGCCAGAAGAACGTTGCGATGGCCATCAAGGAGCACGGTCTTACCTATCCCAGCGCGCAGGACAACGATTTTGCGACGTGGGGCGCATTCGCAAATCGCTACTGGCCTGCGAAGTACTTGATCGATGCGGAAGGCTATATTCGCTACACGCACTTTGGCGAAGGGGACTATGAGGAGACTGACAGAGCAATACAGAGTTTGCTCAAAGAAATAGGAGTGGAAGCGGGTGCTTCAGAGCCTGCAGGCAGCGGTGATGCCGCGAAAAAATCCGGTGGTCCGATTACGCCTGAGATCTATGTCGGTTCCAGAAGCTGGCCTGCGTTCGGTGGCAGCACGATTGAGCCGGACAGCGAAGCTCATCTCTATAACACTCCTCTGGAATTGCTTCTGAACAAGTATTACCTCTCCGGTTCGTGGCAGCTGTCCGATGATCAGGAATTTCAGGTGCTCCGAAGCGATATCGGCGATATCCGCATGAAGTTTCAGGGAGGCGAGATCAATCTCGTTCTTGGTCTTGAGGCAGGAGCTAAGCCCGTGCAGGCGACTGTGACGATCGACGGCAAAGCAGGGAAGACCTTCACGATTGATCGGCATGATCTCTATGAGCTCTTCAAAGGGGAATACGGCGAACACGAAATTATTCTTTCATTTGAAGGTGCAGGTGTTGAGGCATTTGCATTTACGTTCGGAGCGTAGAGCTAGGCTGCATTTTGAAGAGCTTTGAATTCCGTTCCAATTGAAATAATTCTTTCTGCACACTTGAAATCCAGCCTTTCATCGGTTTTTTGCATTGTTCTCTGCATTACATCTCTTGTCTGTAGACATAGCCCAGCCCACATATATAGGGTATTTACCTGACCATTATGATCGTGTCGTTTCTCGACTGATCTTTCAATGGTTTTCGATTGGACTGATCTCATCGCAAAGACTAATGCCCACAGCTTTTCACCGCATGTTAAATCAACTTCTCTATTCCTTGCGATTGCGCAAAGTCTCTTGAGCTCAGCAAGCAATCCTTCAGCTTCCTCTAGATTCTTTACTTGCTCACTCCACTCGTCATTAAACCTTGCCACATGCTCATTCTCTTTCGGCTCTTCTGCATCTTGCTGATGCTCTGCGATTACTACAGCGCTATTCTGTGACTCGTCTAGGCTCATTGAGACTGTATTGTAGTCTCATACTATTGCTAATACAAGTAAAGATTGTATAACACTAATAAATGAGCCTGTATCGCTTCTACACATCGTAATACTTAAAGAACTCACTCGGTGTCGGTCGCTTCCTTTCGTCTGCCACTTCATCACGTTTCACTGCAATGAAGTCCGTGAGGAAACGCTTTCCAAAGACATCACCTTCGAGGAGGAATGCGTGATCGGACTCGAGTGCATCCAAGGCTTCCGAGAGGTCTTCCGGCGCATGCGGGATTTTCATCAATTTCTCAGGATCCATGTGATAGAGGTTCTCATCGGTTGGCTCTCCCGGTTCTAGCTTTTTTTGTATGCCATCCAGTCCCGCCATGAGCATCGCTGCGAAGGCGACGTAGGGATTGCATGCGGCATCGGGTGAACGGAATTCGACTCGTTTGGCTTTCGGGCTCTCGGAGTACATCGGGATTCTGATCGCCGCGGAGCGGTTTCTGGCGGAGTAGATGAAGTTCACTGGAGCCTCGAATCCGGGGACGAGGCGCTTATAACTATTTGTCGTCGGATTGCAGATGGCGCAGAGTGCTTTCGCATGCTTGAGGATGCCTCCCATGTAGTGCATCGCCGTTGTACTCAGACCCGCGTACTCGCTGCCTGCAAAGAGCGGCTTTCCGCCCTTCCAGAGACTTTGGTGCGTGTGCATCCCGGAGCCGTTGTCCCCGAAGATTGGCTTTGGCATGAACGTCACCGACTTTCCGTGCTTCTTCGCCACGTTTCTCGTGATGTACTTGTAGCGCATGAGTTTGTCTGCGATCCGAAGGAGCGTATCGAATTTCATGTCGATCTCCGCTTGTCCGCCGGTTGCTACTTCGTGGTGGAACGTTTCGATTTCGATGCCGGCCTTCTCCATTTCGGCAACCATCGTTGCGCGAAGATCCTGCTGCGTATCAAAAGGTGAAGCAGGAAAGTAGCCCTCTTTATGCCTGATTGTGTAGCCGAGATTCGGCGAGTCGCAGCACTGCTTGCCACTGTTCCAGGTTGCTTCTTCGCTATCCACGCAGTAGTGCGAGGCACCAATACCCGCTTCGTAACTCACGGAATCGAAGATGAAGAACTCGGCTTCCGGACCGAAGTATGCGGTATCCGCAACTCCGCTCTTCTGTAGGTACTCCATGGCGCGTTTTGCAAGCGTTCTGGGGCTTCTTTCATACAGTTCCTTCTTCATAGGCTCGCGCACATCGCAGAGGAGTGAGAGGGTAACCCTCTCGGTGAACGGATCGATGATGGCTGTATCAGGGTCCGGAATCAGGAGCATGTCGGATTCCTGAATCTGCTGAAATCCTCTGATGCTGCTGCCATCGAAGCCCGCACCGTCTCTCAGGACATCTTCCAGCTGGTGGATCGGCTTGCTGGTGTGATGCAGAGTGCCGGGGACATCCACGAAGGTGAGGTCCATCATTTCACATTTCTTTTCCTTCGCCAGCGTGAGGACATCAAGGTCAGTCATGACGTCACTTTTCTACTTCATGGTGATGCCGCTTTTCAACAGGTAGTTTGGCGACAATTTTTCGTCTGTTTCTTTTTTGAACAACAGAATGATATCCTCATTTTTTGGCTTCTAAGCAACATTGTAGGATAGAACAATCTTTGAAGAAATCGTCATCTGTTTCGGTGTTGTTTGAATCGTGAACATCTTGCTATGCTCCGTCCGTATGGCAAAAGACATCATTCATGTATTGCAGGCAGTCGGACTCGACAGCAAACAATCACAACTCTACGTCGCCGGTTTGCAGCTTGGCACGGCACCGGCGTCGGAGTACGCAAAATCGACGGGAATCAATCGCATTACGACGTACAACTTGCTTGAGGAGATGGTGCACCGGAGCTACTTCACGGTGATTAAGAAGATGCGTGCCAAGTGGTACTCGCCGGTTGCTCCGGAGTTCGTGGCTCTGGAAGCGAGAAAAAATGCGGAAGCGCTGGAGCGTGTTCTCCCGGAACTTCGCTCACTGCAGGGCGCGAAGTATCGAAAGCCCCGCGTACGCTTCTTCGAGGGATGGGAAGGCGTGAAGCATGTGTACGAAGACACGCTGACATCGAGCAAGGAACTCCTGAACTTCGCGAACTCGGCAGTCGTGCGAAAATTTTGGCCGCAGTACGACGAGGAGTATGTCGATGAGCGCGTGAAGAGAGGCATTCATCTTCGAGGAATTGCACCCGATGACATCGCAGGCAAGCGCGTACACGGTGACGATCGTGAACATCTGCGAGAAATTCGTCTCGTCCCCGCGTCGGACTTCGATTTTACGAATGAGATCAATATCTACGATCATAAAGTTGCCATCTGTTCTTTCGATTCGGGACTGCGCGGTGATAAAGATATGTTCGGCGTCATCATCGAGAGCAAGGAGGTAGCCGAGACGCAGCGGCAGATTTTCGAGATGGCGTGGCGTTTTGCATCTGCGACAACGCCAAAGCAGAGTACAGAGAAGAAGCCAAGTACATTCAAGCGACGGTTGATTGCGTAAGTGTACGATAGTACACTACCATCATTTTTCATGCTGCAATCAGCCACTCAATTCCGGCTTACACCGTGCCAGGAAAAAGCATTGGATATTCTCCAAAGGCAGGGGAATGTGTTTTTAACCGGTGCTGCCGGAACAGGGAAAAGCTTTCTTCTGGATCACTATTTGCGTGGGAAATCTTCCGAGGATTTTCCAATCGTCGCAAGTACGGGTGCCGCTGCTGTGATTGTGGGGGGTAGGACATTCCACAGTTTCTTCGGCCTCGGCATCATGGAAGGCGGCCTCGAAGCGACGATTCTGCGTGCAATGCGCAGCAAGAGACTGATGCGACGATTGCAGCGCGCATGTTGCGTGATTATCGATGAGATTTCGATGCTTTCAGGTATGACGCTTAGTGCTGCAGAGAATATTGCAAGGGTCGCGAGGGGGAATCCCGAACCGTGGGGAGGTCTCCGGATCATCGCCGTCGGGGATTTCGCACAGCTTCCACCAATCGCACAAAGCGGTACCGAGAAAGATTGGGCCTTTCTCCATCCTGTGTGGCAGGAGAGCAACTTCGAGCCGGCACTCCTGACGACCGTCATGCGAACGCAGGACACAAGTTTTCTCGAGATTCTGAATTTCGTGCGTGAAGGGATCGTCAATGACCGCGTGCACGCATTTCTGAATGAACGTACGTCAGCGTCGTCCGGCGAAGAAGAGGGAACCCGCTTGTATCCGCATCGGGCGCAGGCCGAGCAGTACAATTTGCTTCGGCTTCAGGCACTGCCGGAAGCAGTACATACCTTTCCAACGGAGTATGTCGGAGAAGAAAAATATATCGATGCGGCAAAGCGGGTGATCCCAATCCCCGATACGCTGCTCCTCAAAATCGGTGCACTTATTATGATGCGCAAGAACGATGCCACCGGGGAGTATCGCTACGTGAACGGAACGCTCGGACATATTCGGAGTTTCAGCGAGGATGCTCTACATGTTCGCTTGCTTTCGGGTGAAGAGATCGATGTCGTTAGGGACAAATTCACCTGTCTGAATGGTGACGGGAATGAAATCGCTGCCGCATGGAATTTCCCCGTCACGCTCGCGTGGGCAACGACGATCCACAAAGCCCAGGGAGCCTCGCTCGATCGAATGATTGTCGATTTGCATCAGCTCTGGGAGCCGGGACAGGCGTACGTAGCACTCAGTCGCGTGCGCTCGGGAGCCGGGCTTAGGATAGAGCGCTGGAGTCCTGCTTCGATTCGCGCAGAGCGCATCGTGACTTCGTTCTATGATGGTCTTAGTGAGCGGGCGTTGAAATACAAGCCTCAGCCGTTTTTTGAGCCTCCAGTTCCTTCTCCCGAAGAAGAAAAGACGATGAAGAAGCATGCGCTCTCACAGAAAGAACGTCTTACGAGAACGAGACAGCTTCTTGAGGACGGCGCGGGCATTTCTCTCATCGCGGAGGCGTGTTCTGTGACGCAGAGCACGGTGCTCAATTACATTGAGAAGCTGATCGCACTTGGTAAGGCCCCGAGTCTTACGTACCTGATTGACGATCTCCCTGAGGTCGATGTCATCAGAGCACTGTATGAAGAA
The DNA here is from genome assembly GCA_964597665.1 of uncultured Candidatus Peribacteria bacterium. Taxonomy (GTDB): domain Bacteria; phylum Patescibacteriota; class Gracilibacteria; order Peribacterales; family Peribacteraceae; genus SICN01. The sequence continues at coordinate 17,368 of CAZQYX010000002.1, forward strand.
CACGGTCTGCAGTTCATGAAACCTGTGTTCGAGGCACTCGAAGGACGCGTGCCGTATGATCACCTGAAGCTCGTGCGTATCGTTCTTATTTCTCAATCGCCATCGTGATCGCTGTCTGACCTTCAGCGCTTGCGATCAGAAGAGAGAGCGTGCTCCCTTCCTTCGTGGCGGAGAAGATGGAGGTTCCACCTGCTTCCATTGCCGTGTCGACCGTCCACCCTCTCGAAGCGAGTTCTGTTTTGTAGTAGGCAGCGGCAACCGGCATCGTATCCGTTGTCGAGAGCACGACAGCCATTCCCGGTTTTCCTGTTTGAGGATTCACCGTAGCCGAGTACGAGACCGTCGAGCCCGGATAGGCCGGAGCATCATCCGGCCAACCCTCCGGCAGGCTCTGGCTTCCCATCTTCGCTGTTCCTTCCTCCGTTTCCACTTCCATCGCTCCATCCATCAACACATCGACGTCAGCATTGTTTCCGCATCCGGACAGTAGTCCGAGAATAGTCAGCGAAGAGAGGAGCGTTACTACGGATTTTTGTGACATGAGACGAGAGAGAAAAGTGAGGACGGAATTATCGCTTCTTGAATTGCCAGTACGACAGTGCCCAGATGAGGATCGAGACGAACATGATCCACGGAATGCCGGGCATCGTCATGACGACTGCTTGCAGAGCAAGTAGGATGATGAAGAGGTAACCCGCATACGCCCATTCCTTCAGGACACGTGGAACGAAAGGGAAAACGATGGCGATCCCGCCGAGAATTTTCGCAGTTGCATTGAAGTACATCGTGTAGACGGGGTAGCCAAGCTGTACGAACACTTTTGCGACTTCTTCAGACTGTACGAAGTACATGATTCCGGAACCGACCATCAGCAGGAGCAGCAGAGTAGTAGGGATCCAGTAGGCGAGAGCTTTTTTCATAGAAAGGAAGAGGGAAGCGTGTCCTGATTATTTCATGAACACGAGTTTGATGTCCACGGGCACATTTGGCTCCAGAAGTTTACTTCCGTAAGTGTCTTTGCCGATACCGAAGTCCTTCCGCAGAAGTTCGTAGTGCGCAGTGAGGGCGCTGTCCGTGATCTCTGCAGTGAAGACAATCGATTTCGTTGTGCCCTTGATCGTCAGGTCACCCGTGATCTCGTACCAATTCCCTGCGGTTCCTACAATGCTCGTCGATGAAAATGTCGCCTTCGGGTGCTTTGTCGTGTCGAAGAACTCCTCGCTTTGCAAATGTCCGTCGAGTCCTTTTGCATCAGTTTTAACACTGGCGATACTGATTTCGGCGGTGATCTTCGCTTTCTCCAGATCGGCAGGATTCTCCGCATCGAGTGTCAGTGCCGCACCGTACTCATTGAATTTTCCCTCATGGTTGACGACGCTGCTTTTTCCGACGAAGGAAATCACACTTTTACTCTTATCGATTCCCCGTACTTGACCACTGAACTCGGTATCCGACTTTGGCGCAGGAGCTTTCTCGGTTTCCGAGAGAGAGGACGTCTGGCACGCGCTGAGCGTGAGGACCGTGAGAGCGAAGAGGGTGGCAGAGAGTTTCTTCATAGTGAATCTTGGGAAAGAAAAGAGGGATCTCATACTACATCCACAGTGTCAAAATTTCCAGCCTCCTGATTTCCAGCAGCGGTTATCGTTTTTTCTCTCGCAAACGAATACAACCCTGGAAGATGAGGAGAGAAACCAGTGCGACAGGCAGGGGGATGAGTGCCGTTTCCGGACTGAGCATACCTAGCACGAAGAGCGGTACGATACTCAGGAGTGCGAGGAGCAAACTTGCCCCTACGGCGAGGTCGTTCAGTCGTACATAGAAAGAGAGGAGGACTGCTGGAGCAATCGAAATACCGATACCCCCGAGCGCGAATCCGATCGTGAGAATATTCTGGTTTACAATACTGATGAGAACGGCGAGCAGAATGACGGTGAGCATGATCATGCGCGTGAAGAGGCGCATGGAGGCGTCTTTGAAGCGATTTGAATAATTCAGAATATCGCGTGTCACGATCGACGACAGCACGAACGTGAACGTATCCGAGGACGAGAGCGAGACGGCGTAGAGGAGCACCATCCCAAGCTCCATGAATCCGGGTGGCAGAAGGTAAGAAAAGCCATGGACGAGCGCATTCTCGGGAGCGATCTCCGGAAAAAATTGTTTCGTAGCAAGCCCCATGATGCCGATGATTGCAGCGAGGAGCGGAATCATGCCCGAGGCAAACGAGAGTCCGCGTCGAAGCGCACGTTCATCTCTGGAAGCGAAGATGCGTTGCCAGAGGTCCGGTCCGACCATCGAGCTGATGGCTCCGATGATGAAGAAGCTGATCAGGTTGCCGCTCCCGAGTGTGACGGGACTAAAGTCTGAGAGCTGAAATGAACTTTGCCCGACGAGAAAGAGGCCTACCGATACGCTCATGACGATCATGATCAGGAACTGGAAGACATCCGTTTTAATAACCGCTTTCAGTCCTGCGAGGAAGAGATAGGTGAGGACGATGATGCCTCCGATACTGACCGAGATCTCATAGGAGATCGGGAAAATCGTCGAGAGTACTTTTCCGCTGACGATGAGATTGACGACGAGGAGCAGCGAGAACCCGATCACGAGGATCACGGAGAACATGATCCCGCTGCATGGGCCGATCGTTTTAAAGAAGTACTCGGGGAGTGAGTAGATCCCGCGCTCGTCGGCGGTTTTCTTGATTCTCGGTGCAAATTTCCTGAGCACCAGAAAACCGCAACCGAATCCGACAAAGAGCCATAAGGCCGAGAGTCCGAACTGGTACACGTAGGCGATATAGATTGCGAGGGTCGCACCGTCGAAGAATCCGGCTGTCATCGTGATCGCGAGCGGGAGTCCCGCTACCTTTCGGTCGGCAATCATAAACCCTTCCTCTGTCTCATTCTTCGATGCGAACCATCCGATCATGAAGACGACAGCGATATACAGAACGAAAAAGAGGATGCTCAGCTGCATGATGATGCATTGTACTCGGTACTGTTCAAATCTCTACGTTCTTTGCCTGTTTCCAGCAGAGCTCGAAGATCACGAGGCGGAAGAAGTGCGCAAGGTCCCTATTCTCGATAATCGTGCACGTCAGTTGCCGCTCGGTATACGACATCAGCGCCAAGGAGTCATTCCACGAGAAAATCCCGGACTGCCAGACATATTGCTGTGGGAGTGTTCGGACCTGGATGCGGTATTCGCGGGACTTCGCAGCTACTTTGTTTGCGAAATCGCAAGGAGGGAAGAGGAGGCGCGTATGGATTTCTCGCTGTGCACGGCGCTGGAAATACTCTTCCAGATATTTCACGCCTACGAGTTCCGAGAAGAGTGATACATAGGAGAAGACGAGGATCTCGCCCCGAGCCGAGAGCGTTTCCTCCAGCATCTTTTTAAATCCGTCCGCACCTTCGTAGAGTTTCACGGTCGGTACGGACTGATCTGTCGATTGCAGTGATGTCAGAAGTTGCATGATATGTTCCATGCCTCCGCGTACACGCGTGATTTCACGTTCTTTCTGTGCAAGTAACCGAAGCAAGCTCACCGGTTCCTCGGCGACGATCAATCGGCGCTTTCCTTTCCGCGACTCGAAGAGGAGACCTTTCTCCAGCATTTGTCCAACGGCACTATGGACCGTCACACGGTTCATCCGCATCGTCCGGGCCAATTCTTGTACCGAGCAAGGCCCTAACTGCAGGCACCTCATATAGATGCCCGATTCACGCGCATTCGCTCCAAAGAAGCGGAGTTGTTCGTGGATGCGTCCGGTATCGGTGCGTGTGAGCATAAATGTAGAGTAAAGCTCTACACAATATTATAATCTTTGATTTTGTTTACTGCAAGAGCAAAATGAGCACTCAAAACATTAGAAGATGCATGAAATGTTCTATCGTTTTTGACAAAAAACAGCGTGTGCCTCACACTGCTTCCAGCATCAAATCTCCTTCACTGCCCCCAATTATATGGATTTCGTCCATGAATTTCAACGTCTTCTTTTAAGCAAGCCTCGGTACAACCTGATTCAAAACGGGGCCGAAAACTGTGATTTTGCGGAAGCCGTACGGTCCAAGAATTGCTACTACTGCTTTGGGATCTTCTACTCGGAAGATGTGTACTACGCACGGTACTCGAGAAAGTGCATCAGCTGCAGCGGGCTCACGTTCTGCTTAGGTTGCGAGTGGTGCACGGAGTGCGTCGACTGCAACAACTGCTACATGGCAGATTACTGCCAGGATTGTGCAAACTGCAGAGACTGCCAATTCTGCAAGGACTGCTTCGGCTGCAGCAATTGTTTCGGGTGTGTCGGCCTCTATCAGAAGCAGTACCGAATCTTCAATGAGCAGTGCACGAAAGAAGAATATGAGAAACGAATGCAGTCCATCGATCTCAAGAGTGGAGAGCAGCGCAGTGCGATTCAGGAGAAGGTGAAGGAGCTTCGAACGAAGGCTCCAAACCTCGGCTTGTATCAGTTCAGCTGCGAAGATTGCATTGGTAATCATTTGTCCGAATGCAAGAATTGCTACCGCTGTCACGATTCGTTCGCGCTCGAAGATTGTCTCTTCTGCATCGAAACCAACGGTCATAAAAACTGTTGCGATCTATCGCACTGTTTCGAGTGTGAATGGTCGTATCAGTGCGTCCATTGCCCGAATTGTCATACATGCGACTTCTGCTTCCATTGTTCGTTCTGCAGTGACTCTGAATTCTGCGCCTTCAGTAAAAACATCAAGAACTGTTTCGGGTGCGTGTTTTTGGAGAACAAGGAGTACCACATCCTGAATAAGCCCTACTCTGCCGAGGAGTACCCGAAGGAAGTCGAGCGCATCCGTGCCGAGCTTCAGAAATCCGGCAAGTACAACTTGCTTCCGTTCTTCGCGTCGCCCTACGAGGAGCACCGGCTCAAAAACGAAACCGACAGTGCGATCCAAGCTCTTCCCCCGACTCTTTCCCCCTCCTCTCTATGAGTACATCCGCTACCGACAATGTCATCATGCTCCAATGCACCAATCCCGAATGCGGGAAGGATTTCATCGTCATCTCGCAGGAAGCCGCTTTCTATGAGCAGAAGAAATTGCCGCTGCCCGATCACTGTCCGGCGTGTCGCCATCGTCAGCGCATGGCTTTGCGTAGTGAGCGGCAGCTCTATAAGCGCACGTGTGACAAATGCAAGAAGCAGATGGTCTCGGTCTATCCGCAGGAAGCACCGTACCTCGTCTACTGCACCAATTGTTTCTGGGAGAATATTGAGTGAGTTGGTTTTGATTTGAGAACCTCATGGAGATTCCTCGGCTTGTCCTCAAACTTTGGAAGTTATATGATAAATGGCCGATTTTCTTTATTCTATATGCACCCACCAAATGCCGTATGCACTGGAACTGATGGACGATCCGAGCCCTTTGCAATGTTCCATATCAGAAGTAACTCTTCCGCTCATGATGGAGGGAGTGGAACCAATGCGATCTATACGAATGCAATGTTTACTCAGAGCGAATGTCGACGCATGGATCCTGACGGGAACTGCATGGCGACGGGTAAATCATGCAATGCTCCTATGCACGCCATCAAATCGAGTGATCAATGCAGTATCGAAACATTGTTGAAGCTGACAGGCATTTACCATCAGTGGCTACAAACTAGGGTTCAAGGCGATGGACAAATTTAAACTGGTGGCAGCACCAAGTGTGCGAGTTGCGAACTCTCTTTGTGAAGCAATGATGGGTTGGTATAAGGTTTTAAAATCCTTTTCCAACCCATTTCATGCCACTTAGTGATGCACTTATTAGGGAATTCATGGTCATAGTGAAAGAAGAGCATGGGAAATAACTTACTTTTGAAGAAGCGCGAGAGTGGGGACTGAACATAGTGAATTTTTATGCATGTTTAGCGAGACAAAAATCAGGCAAAAATCCTTAATTATTGTCCTTCATTGGGTATAACTGCCTCTGTAACAAATTCGCGTGCGTCTTGTAAAAACCATAATCGACCCTCTCTTTTCAATGAACCCTTACAGCGGATTACATGATATGCCTTATGGGCATTAATTGCGCGGACATAATCTTCACCGCTAAGTTCGATACGAATATGCTTGTTCTCATAGTCTTCATTTGAAGAAACAACTATGACTCGTCCGGTGCCACTGGGTGCCTCTCTTTCAAGTCTCATAATCCAGCCTTTTAACTCAAAGTCTTCTACGACATCAGACTCCCTCATTTTTTCGGCTGCTTGTTGCAAAATAGGTATTTGAGCTACTGAAAACTCAAAATGCTTAGGAAGCTCTGTGGGTGGATCAAAACTAGGAGCCCAGTCCAAATCAATAACCACATTTGCAGATGGGTCATGAGAACGGATTCCGGCAATAGCCTCACAAAGGTTTGCGCTTACCCCACTCTCAACAATGGTATTAAAAGATTCTAAGTTTCCTTGGCTTAAAGCCTGAGCAGATGCTGTATGTACTGCACTCAAGGCTTTAGAGAATTGTTTTAAAACTCTCCGTCCAAATAAATCTTCGGCATCATTAACTATCGACCTTTGGTCTGATTGTGGCAGCGGGGAATGGGCTGTTACTACATAGCTTCCGACCTCAGTTTGTCCTAGGCGTACACCTGCAATGTATTTCATGGCTTGTTCGTATTTTCTTCCGGGATAGACTGCTTTTTTAGTTATTTCCCCACAAGCTGCTGAGAGAATCATATCATATGTTTGCTTAATTAATTCAACACCATTGGCTAGAGGAATTTGTCCGTCTGTCGTACTTGGTCCTACCACACGTACTCTAACTACGTCGGTAGACACGGAGCTAATTTTTGCCAAAATTTCTTCAGGATTAACTTTTTCAACAACCGACAATGTATGCAAAGCGTCACTGATTCGCTCAACAAAGTCATCAAGCATTCTTTTTTTCGGGGTCAAAATTTCATATTCCTCATTCTGAATTCTTTTAATCCAGACCTTGCCCAAGCCAAAGCTGCGTGTCTCCGTCCAATTGTTGAGTTCTAGATAGACCTCAAGTAAAGCTAAATCTAAAGCTTGGATTCTGCCTATAATTGATGAATTAAAACGACTCATAAAGTTCCAGCGTTAGCTTGCCTCATAAGCTCGATTAAAGTTGCAGGAGTGAATACATTATCGCTTGGCAAAAGCACTGTAACATTTGAAGTATTAGCTGTGTCAGGTTCGCCCTTCAGGCTTCTCCAATAGGCATGGTTTTTAAGAATTAGTTCAGCGGGAGTTTGATTTAACCATGTATTCAAATCTCTGGGCACAACTACAACGATTAATAATCGTGGGATGACGACCTCCTTTTTAAGGTCATTGTAATTTTTTAGAGTAAGCGGGTAATGCATGCCATCCGCATGCATCAGGTCATCTCGATATGTGCATTTTAGCTGCACATCAATTTGTGGTGATTTCTTTGTTCCGTGTGCTCCGTGCGAATAAATGGATGTATCGACACTATCAATGTCCAAAGCTCCGGTTTTTGCAGATTCAAAAAGAGCAGCTGTTGCAACCGCAGAGACAAATGTTCTGCTGAATAATTCCATTTGGAGTTCTTCGATCATCAGAAAATAAACATATCTAAGTATGAAACTTTTGTCATTAGCTGTTAGTAATTGCTGCATAGGATTAGGGTGTACAATTGTACACCCAATCATATATATGATTCAAGTATTTAAGTAGAATTTAAAATTTCTATCCGCTTTGATAAGCCTCTCTGCGCTGTGTGCTGCAATTAATAGACCCCTAGCCTTAGAAACATAGTCCTTCATATTAAATCCCCAAAAGTCGGTATCTCTTCCTCCCGCATCTACAAACTGCTTGCTTGAGAACACAGCATGTTCATGAACTTCTTTAGATGGAAGGCAATAAAAATGTGCAGGGGGCTTATCAAGATTATTCTTTGGAATTCCAACAAATATGTACCATTTGTCAGCGCCAACCCATCGCAAAACTTGTGGTTTCTTAAGAATGACTTTTTGGTTTCCTTCCTCATAGGACTTTACTTGAATCCAAAGCACACGGTCAGAAGCTGTATCTTCAATACAAAGATCGCTATCGCGGAAATTTCCTCCTAAATAAACAACATTCCAGCCATTTCTTGCTAGTTCTGCTGCCGCGTAGAATTCTGCCGATTTTCCGGAGCTCGACATGTACAGGAGAGTTAGTTGGCCGAAGGCCATGAGCGAGGCACCGCAGTGCCGAGTCGAGTGGCAGCCCCAGGGAGAATTGAACTCCCGTTAACGGATTGAAAACCCGCTGTCCTAACCATTAGACGATGGGGCCGGACGAAATTGAAAATGGAAAATTGATAATTGAGAATGAACGATAACAACCCCAGATGCAAGGCGTGGTCTAATTCTCAATTCTCAATTGTCAATTGTCAATTCTGCTCATGTCGCCGAGAATTAGCAACAAGCTCTATTTCTGCGCTCACTTCCTATGTCTCTCTCCAGCTTCGCCCTCGTCCTCAGTGTCTTCTTCTACGTCTTCGGTTTCCCCTTGGTGTTCTGCGATGAAGACTATGCCGTATGGCGAAAGAAGGTCCTGAAGGACGGTAATATGGTGCGTATCATCGGCATGGCGTTCACCATGATCGCCGCGGTGACACTCAGGCAGCAGTGGAAGGTCAGTCAGGATGGTGAGGGGATCGTCATTCTCTTCGCATGGATCGTTCTTCTGAAGAGCTTATTCATGGCATGGTGGCCGAAGTACTATCAAGGCATCCGGTCCTACATCGAAGATGAATATCTGGCGATTCCTGCCGTGAGCGTGACTGCAGGCTTTCTTATGGTTCTTCTTGGTGCGATTTTCCTGTACTTTGGGATCCTCCTCCCTCAGTAATGGAAACATTGGCCCTCATCAGTGCGGTTTTTCTTCTCGTGCTCGTGCTGATTTTCTTCTTTTTGCTGATTGCCAGTACGTCGGTCCAGGCACTCTGGATGGTTCCATTCGTTCCGACTCCAAGAGCCATCATCGACGGGATGGTCGAGTTTGCGGATCTGAAGCCGAATCAGATTGTCTACGATCTCGGTGCGGGAGACGGACGCGTGCTCTTCGCTGCGGAGAAGCGTGAGCCGACAATACGGGGGATTGGTTACGAAGGTGCGATCGGTGTGTGGCTCCTTGCGAAGCTTCGCATTGCGATGCGGCGCAGCAAGATCACGATGCGGCGTGAGGATTTTATGAAGAATGTCGATTTCTCAGACGCCGATGTCATTTTCACCTATCTCTCGATTGCAAGTATGAAGAAGCTGAAGCCGAAATTTGATGTGCAACTCAAGGACGGTGCGCGTGTCGTGACGCATGCGTTTCGTGTGCCGGATATGGTTCCCGAGAAAGAGAGGATGGTGAATATGCCCATGGGGAGAGGCAGTCGCATCTACTCGTACGTCTGGAAGAAGTAGCTCAAAGCTGGATCACTGCAAACGGGAGTGACGATGCGACACCCGCGATCCAGATGATCGCATGCAGCAACGCCCAGCAGAAATATCCCATGAGAAGCCCAAGTGGTAACCAGAGTATGCCGAGGATTGTTGCGGTGAAACCGAGGAGCATCGAAAGCGGAAGCAGCGGAGCGACGAGAATGTTTGTGACAGGGGCGATCAGCGAGATTTGCTTGAAGAGAATCATCGTGAGGGGAAGCGTTGCGATTTGTGCTGCGAGCGTTGCGACCAGTGACTCACGCAGTGCCAGTGTTTCCGGAACGAATCGTAGAAGTTTCTTGAGCGGTGCCGACAGCTCTGCAATGCCGATGACCGCGAGGAAGCTCAGTTGGAATCCTGCGTCGTACCAGAGATAGAGAGGGTTCCAGAGGAGCATGAAGAATGCAGTCCAGAGGATGGAGAGACGGACGGTCGTCTGTCTTCCTGTCTGGAGTGCAAGGAGACCAAGAATACCCATGATAGAAGCACGGACAACCGATGCGCTCGCGCCGACGAAGATCGTGAAGACAACGATGGACATCACGAGGAGCGGGAATCGTTTCTTGAGCGGTATCCAGAAGAAGATTCCTGAAAGCAGTGCAAGGATGATCGTCACGTTGTACCCCGAGATCGCGATGATGTGCGTGATGCCCGCCATGCGGAAATCTTCGCTCACGTGCTCCGGAATGCCGCGACGGGAACCCGTGAGAAGCCCCGCAAGAAGCGATGCGTGCGGTTCGGGGAAGATACGGTTGATACGCTCCTCGAAGCCTGTCCTGAGTGCATACAGATTCCGGAAGAAACGATCGGAGAGCGAAAGTGGATCACTACCTGCCTCCGCTCTTTCGATCTTTGCTCGCTGCATCAGTGCATAGATTCCCCGCACGCTCAGGTACTCGTCATACGCGAAATCTTCGATTGTTCCGGGTCTCGAGAGTTTCCCGGTAACGGTGACCCTTGCTCCATAGGTGTACTGCGGCCAACCGCCCATATCACTGACCAGAATTTTTCCGGTGACGGGAATAGCATTCTTCTTTGTATCAATCAGCGTATCGGCCATCACCGTATATTTCGTGACCGTTGGACGAACGTCTGCTGCTTCGACGATTTTGCCGTGCACGGTCACGACCGTATCGTTTGCATAGAAATCAATATCCGAAGACGTCGAAATATGCGCGGGTCCTCCGAAAAAATGCTGAAGAGTGATGAACGTAAAAAACATTCCCAAAAAGCCATAGCTAAGAGTCGATGCTTTCATGATGATGCACGGATATTTGTGAGTGCCGTATCAAGCATGATCCACTCATCGATCGAGAGTGTCTGTGGTCTTCGCATCGCATCGATTCCGACCTGTGTCATTGCTTCACTACCGCTTGGCATTTCGCCGATGGTATTCCTGAGCATTTTCCGGCGCTTGCTGAATGCCAGCTTCGCAAGCTTGAGGATTCGCTGTATTGCTTCCGGACTAGCTTTCGGCTGAGAAAAACATTCGATGTGAATCACAGCGGAATTGACCTTCGGCGGAGGCAGAAAACAACTGGGTGGCACGAGTCGAACCAGCGAAGGTATGCCAAAAAGTCGCACGAGGATTGTCAGCATACTGTCACTTTCCTCTGAGCAGATATTCTCTGCGACCTCTCGCTGAATGAGAAGTGTTAGCGACGTCGGCCTTCGGGGCGATTCGAGGAGCGAATGTGTGAGGAGGGGCGACGTGATGTGGTAGGGGATATTCGCAACGATTTTGTACGCTTCGGTTGGCATCGGTGCCTGCAACGCATTCGCTTCGATGATCGTAAGATTCTTCGGCATCACGGCTTTGTCATTCATCGTGAAGATCCTCAGAAGTGGAATCATCCGTGGATCAATTTCGATTGCCGTGACAGAACCGGCTCGGCTGAGAAGCTCGCGCGTCAGGATGCCGATACCGGGACCGATCTCGACGATTGCATCGGTTTTTTGAATATCGGCAACCGTCACGATGTCTTCGAGGACGGACTCGTCGGTCAGGAAGTGCTGACCGAGGTCCGTGTCCAGCCGTATTCCGCGCCCGCGTAAGAAATCGCGTACTGCATCGTCTATCATGGGTACAGTATGCCTGAATCTTCTTCTTTCCATTCTCTCTCATGAAACGTCTTCTCTTCCTCTCTGCATTCTTCGTTCCGGCTGTCGCTCTGGCTCTCACCATCGCTCCTGCGAATCTGTATACCGATGTGCGTTCCAGTAGTCCGGAAGCCGCAGGCATCAATATGCTCAGCCGCGAGGGGATCGTGAAGGGCTACGGGAATGGTTTTTTTGGGGTAGCGAGGCAGATCAACCGAGCGGAATTCTTAAAGATCGCGATGATCGCTTCCGGCTTGCCGGCATCGTCCTCGGGACAGAACTGCTTCCCGGATGTCAGGAGTGCCGACTGGTTCAGTCCTTTTATTTGTGCAGCCAAAGACCGCAGTATCGTGCGTGGCATCAACGATGGGCTGTTCCATCCTGAATATACGGTGACCTATGGCGAAGCGCTCAAGATGCTGACACTGCTCTTCGGATATGAAGTGATTTCAATCGATGCTCCGCATTGGGCAGAACCCTACTATCGTGCGGCTGCCGCCAGAGGTGTAGATATTCCGGTGACGATCGATCTCGACACGCCGCTCACTCGAGGTCTCGCTGCACGTCTCGCTGCCGCATTCCTTGCAGAATCGAAGGAGCAACTCAGTGAACTTCGCTTTGCGGAGAGCGGGCAGTATGGGCAGAGCTCTTCGAGTAGCATGAGTTCTTCACAGAGTTCATCGCTTTCTTCTTCACATTCCTCTGTGTCGTCTTCCTCGTTTCCAAAAGATCCTCGCAGCGATACCGAGATCCGTTCGCAATTCCTGCTCCTTGGGGAAGTCGGACCGATCCTCGGAGCGGCATCGATTTTCCTTGAACAGGAACCGCTGCAAGTGTTGTCCATTTCCATCAATCTCACGCAGCAGGTGACGACCGTTGACGCATTCCTTGTCTATGACGATCAGCGCCAATTCCTCGGAACCGCGCTCCTCGATCCTTCGATGTCGACGAATCGGACATACAAAGTAACCCTCTCGCCAAATGCTTTCATGATCGACAAGCGTGAGGAACGTACCGTGTACGCGCGTCCGAGATTGACGGCTAAAGATAACGGCGGACAGAGCAATCAGCTCGTGCAGATCAGTTCGGTGACCGTGAAAGGCAATGGCGTTTGGAGCAATCAGCAGTACACGAAAGTCTCCTCGGAGAGTTCTCGCTTTCCGGAGTTCGTGACGGCACGGTCGATGATGACGTCCGTGAAGCGCATTGGCGAAGCAACGTCTTCACTTGTTACCGGACTGCAGAGAAATCTTGGAGCATTCGAGTTTGCAGGACGGAAGTCTGATTCAAGTGCGCACATCGATATCACGAGTCTCACGTTCGATATCGGACAGACGGGAGGGGTTAGTCTGACCAATGTCAGTCTCGGATCCGTCGGCATCAATGAGAAGTTTCCGTGCACGACGGGTGTATCGCAGATCGTGTGTTCTGCAATACCCGATTTCTATGGCTCACTCACCGATGCTCCCCGCCAACTGACGGTGTACGGCGATATCGCTGCATCCGATGTTCTGCATGCCTCATTGCGCCTCACACTCAACAGTGCCGGTGATCCGGATACTGATGGTTCGATTTCCTGGAGTGACGGTTCGACGGGCTTTGGATGGGTGAGTGTACCGGAGCCGGTCGGAGAAGGAACGTATTCCAAGTACTAATCTTATTGCTTGTACCAGATTCCTAATCGTGATTGAATGTTTGTATATGGAATTATCTGAGACGCCGTTTACGCGATGCCTGAAAGATGACTTGAAAGAAGGATATACATCCATTCCTTTAGCAGGGAAAACAGCTGAAGAGATGCGCGAGTTATTTTCGGGTCGTCATGGATTTGTCATGAAAGGAATTGCTTGGGTCAAAAATTAAATTGGTGGTTTAATTATTTGCTGCTGCCAGTATCTTTATCGGTGCAATCCCGATTGCAAGCCTTTTCGTCTGTCCCGAATCAAATTTCACTTCGATGATGTCTCCACTGCGACTGAGGACAAGCCCTTCTCCGAGTGATTTGTGTCCGATCCGCATGCCTTCAGCAAGTTCCTCTTCGACGTGCTCGAGGAAAGTCTCATCGTCGGTGTCCTGATTGAAATCATTGCGTTGGATGAACGGCTGTACCGTGCTTTTTCGGTAACTTTCGCTCGGCCTCGACGGGGTCGATGCTTGCAGCCAGCCGAACTTACTTTCGAGGATGTCGCTCTTCACTTCGAGGACTGACGTTGGTATGTCATCCAAAAATCTGCTGCGCGCATTACTTTGCGTCGATCCCCACAGCATGCGGCTGCTTGCATGCATCAGCGAGAGGAAGTCTTTGGCGCGGGTCATGCCGACGTACAACAGTCGACGCTCTTCTTCGAGCTGGCTTCGATCCAGCTGCGATGCGCTGTGGGGCAGGATGCCTTCTTCACAGCCGACAATTGTCACCGAGCTGAACTCTAAACCTTTACAGAGGTGCAGTGTCATCAGTGTCAGTGCGTCGGTCGCTTGATCATTCAGCTTATCCACTTCCGAGACGAGTGCGACTTCCTCGAGGAAGCTCATGAGCGATTCCTGCGGCGGCAGAGAATCATATTTCTTCGTGACCGACAGAAGTTCCAGAATATTCTCCCAACGTGTCTCGCCTTCATCGGTCTGATCACGTACCCATTTCTCGAGTCCGGTACTCGTGATCACTCGCTCTGCAACCGAGCTGACGACAGCAGTCTCTGCGAGAGTTTTCAAGGTCTGCAACAGATCCACGAATGCGCTGATTCTCTTCTTCACACCATCATTCAGTTCATCGACCATCTCGATATGTTTCATTGCATCCCACAAGCTGATACTCCGGAGATTGCAAAAATTTTGCAGATGCCCGAGTGTCGTATCTCCTATTTTTCGTGAGGGAACGTTGATGATTCTTAAAAGCGAGAGCGTGTCGTTTGGATTCAGAATCGCATACAAATATGCGAGCACATCTTTCACTTCGCGGCGTGCGTAGAATTTCATCCCGCCGAGAATGCGATAGGGGATGCCGGCTCGAAGGCACGCTTCTTCAAATTGCCTCGACTGTGCGTTCGTGCGGTAGAGGATGACTTGGTCTTTCAGTGCAGTGCCGGATTTTTTTCTCTCAAGCACGCCTCGGATTGCTTCTTCCGCTTCGCGCCGCTCATCCATGACTTCCTCCAGTTTCACTTTTGCTCCATCTTTCCTGTCCGTCCACATCTTCTTCTCGGGTCGATTTGGGTTTGCGGCGATGACGCCGTCCGCAGCATCGAGCACCTGCTGCGTTGATCGGTAATTGCGTTCGAGCTTGATGCTGATGGCATCGGGGTATTCGTTTCTGAATTCCAGAATGTTCCGGATATCCGCGCCGCGGAATGCATAAATCGACTGATCCGGGTCGCCGATGACGCAGAGGTTTCTGTCGCGCTTGCTCAGTAAGCTGATGAACTGATACTGCACGTGGTTCGTGTCCTGATACTCATCGACGTGAAGAAATCTCCAGGTGTTCTGGTATCTCTCGAGAATTTGCGGACACTCGGTGAAGAGACGTACGGTTTCAAGCAGAAGATCGTCGAAATCGAGTGCATTCGCTTCTCTGAGTTTCTTCTGATAATTGCCATAGATCTCGGCCATTTGCTGAAAGGTATACGTTGCAGCTGCTTTCCGTGCCTGATCAACGGTCACCGCTTCGCTTTTCCATGCGCTCACGTGACCGATGGCTGTCTTCGGTTTTAGTTCTTCCGGTGCGATTTTCATGTCTTTCAGAACAGACAGCATCAGTTTCTCCTGATCGTCGGTATCGTAGATCACGAATGTTTTATTTCGCCCAATTGCTTCGATGTCACGACGCAGGATGCGAACGCAGATGGAGTGGAATGTTCCCGACAGCGGTAATCTTCCTCCTGAGTTTGTTGGATCATCGCCGGTCGTCAGCTGGAGAATCCGTGCGATGCGCTCTTTCAATTCTTTCGCTGCTTTATTCGTGAACGTTACGGCAAGTATTTGCCACGCAGGCACACCTTGTGAGATCAGATTTGCGATGCGATGTGTGATCGTTCTGGTCTTCCCGGATCCTGCTCCAGCAAGAATCAATAGAGGCCCGCGTAGTGTTTCTACCGCTTGTTTCTGCTGCTCATTCAGGCCTGCGAAAATCGGATCATTATTCACACCATCATTGTAGCGTCCTTTTCCAAAGATTTTTATTGATCATTATTTTCTCGCTTCTTTCCTTCAATTTTTTCTATCTCAGCAAATAATCTCTCTCTAAAATCTGGGAATTTTTCCTCGAATTCTATTCGAGCTCGCTCCTCAGCATTCATTACTCCTTCATCGATAAGTAATTCCAATTCTCTATCGCTCATTAATGGTTCTCCGAGCGCCAATTCCACTTCTGCATCTGTTAGCGGTTCCCCAGGATTGTATCTAGCATCTGGCGCAGATCTTTTTCTACGTGTGTGGTCATCGGAATTGCTGCTATTTGACATTGCTTCAGACATAGTTGAATTATATAAAAAATGAATGATTTGTCAAGAATTCATTGCTTGCGAAAACAAAAAATGCGCGAAGCAGCGGGTCTCGCGGGCCCCGCTGCTGGAGCGCTCCGAATAAGGGAAGGAGAGCGCACGAGAGGAAACCGTAGGTTTCCTTTCGTGATTACAGCAGCTTCTGCACCATCACCTCCTCCACATTCTGCAGATGCTTTTTGCGTATCGCCGCCTTCGGCGACGTCAGCTGCTGCATTTCCAAATTCTGCTCGCTTAAACTCGTCGCAAGCCGCTTAATCTCCGATGGTGCAAGTTGCGAGATTTTCTTTTCGGCTTTCTTCTGCTCAACATCGCCTGCAATCTCCGGATCGATCTGCGATACGCGTTCGAGTGTCACTGCGCCCATCTTCGTGAGGAGAATTTCGTGCGCGTTCCGGTAACTGATGTGTGCGGCAAGCTCGGCAATCATATTGATGATGTTCTCTCGCTTCTGCGGATCCAAAGTCTCTGCAAGCTCATATGTTGAAATGCGTCGGAGAGAAGAGAGGATCGGTGCGAGCGCTTCTCTGGAGACGACGTAGAAGTAGTACTCGTCTTTTGCGTAGATCAGCTTCTTCAGTTCGCCGATCGCTTCGGTCGGAACGACGAGGAAAATATGCGGGTAGATTTTGTTGTTTTTTCTCACTTTCTCTGCAGTCTTCTTCACGGCATCATCGATGTACGTCTGCAGACTCTGTGACTTACTGACTTTCGCATCGAAGATCACATACTGATCGAGAAATTCGATCAGAAAGTCAGGTTTGAGACTGCCATCGAAGTCATCGGGGAGCGTCGTGTTGCTATAGGACTTGAATTGCAGATGCGGAAGCTTGCAGAGGTCCGTCAGCGCTGCAATGACGGTGTTCTCATGGTCATTCCACAGACGATCTCGCTCTTCTTCTACTATCTGCTTTGCCTTCACTTCACTTTCCAGTACGCGTTGCCGCTCTTCCTTTAATGCGCGTTCCGCGGCATCGATCTTCTCGAGTCCACGTGCGTGCTCTTTCTCCTGCTGCTCGCGTTTTGCTTCCGCTTTGGTCATCGTTTTCTGCAGGCTGTCCCGCTCGCGCTCGATCGCGTCCAGCTTCGCTTTCGCCTGCTCGAGTGCAATAAAGAGCTGCTTACTTTTTCCAGAATTTTCGGCGAGTTCCTGCTTGGCATTCTGCAAATCCTTCTCGGCTCTTGCAAGATCCTTACTCAAATCTGCTTGTGGAGTACCTCCCTGCGGCTTTCGTATTTGCATGATCAGATTCGCAAAAATTCCGAGTGCACAGATGATGCCGATCACAATTAGGGTAGTGTTCATACGTAGATAGTATCAGGGTTTACCCTGAGCGTAGTCGAAGGGTGGACGCTTGTCCACTCTCTGAAAATTTCTGAGCGCTGCAAGTGGCCTACTCTTGACATTTTTCTTTCTGCGAGTACTATGCCGCAGCACTCGCGCTTTTCCTTTAGTTCAACTTCAGGAGAGGCCCGAAGAATCGTTTTCTGTTGTGTTTCCCCCTCACGTTATGGCTCTCAAGCGCTCCGTCAAGAAGAAGATCATCACGAAGTACCGCACACACGAAAAGGATACCGGCTCACCGGAGATCCAAGTCGGACTTCTCACCAAGAAGATCGATGAGGTCACGAAGCACTTAAAAGAGCATAAGAAGGATAACTCTGCTCGTCGCGGTTTGCTTGCGAACGTTGCCCACAGAAGGAAGCTTCTTACGTACCTCAAGATGAACAAGCCCGAGGCGTACCAGAAAGTGATCGATGCACTGGATTTAAAAAAGTAGTCAATCTTATTGCTTTATCATTTCATTTGTACTACAATTGTCATGCTTTAGCATTTCACCGTATTCTCCATGTCCACCATTCAGGTACGCGTTTCAGACAAGAATAAGAAGAGCGTCGAGAAGATCCTTGAGTCGCTCGGTCTGGATATCACGACTGCGGTGCGTATGTTTCTCTGCCGCATTGAGATGGATCGTGGATTACCCTTCCCCGTTACGCAGAAGAAAAATCTAACTGTGAACGGGTTCACGCCGGAATTTGAGGCGGAAATAGTGGCGGCGATGAATGATAAAGAGGATAGCGTAAAATTTGATAACAGCGACGATGCCGTAGCCTTCTTGAGGCAGATGACAAAATAATCATGCAAATCTTCTACCACAAGCGGTTTTTGAAGCAGATGGAGAAGTTGCAGAAACATCAGAAGATCTCCGTCACCGATGCCGTTGATCTTTTTCGCAAGCATCCTTTCAGCCCCTCATTGAAAAATCACCCACTGAAAGGTTCGGCAAAAGGTGCAAGATCGATCTCCGCTGGGTTCGATTTGCGAATTATTTTCGAAGAAGAGGATCACTATATGATCGTGCTCATGCTTGCGGTTGGCAGTCATGAGAAGGTGTATTAGCGCAGATATTTATTGACAGTTTTTCTTCTATCACTAACATCAGAAGCATGTCGGAAGTCCAAAAAGTACCGGTAGAAATAGTAAGTGCGGAGCAGATGGACAGGGTCCGTCATCAACAAGCTGCTTCTAGGTTTTTGGAAGTGGCAATTGATGAAGCTGATGCAGTTCTTGCTCAGCAGAGCGTGTTGCGTGAGAAGTTGTTTGGTCCTGGTGCAGAAACAATAGAAGGTGGTGGTACTTGCGGCGGTGGAGTTATGGCTTTTCGCGAGATTATCGTGGGCGAAGAATTACCAGATTACTTGTAAGTAGCTATGATATTGAGGTGGTGTAATCTATTTTTTTGAAGTAAAATACTTATACGCTCTTTGACCTTGCACCAATCGATTTTTGTCTGGATTTACGTACCAGCGCCCAGCAGGGCATTGATGTGTACGTCCAGATCAAAGCAAGAATCTATCGGCAGCAGGGAAGATCTATTTCCTTCCCCTTCTTCGTATGATGAAAGAATATTCCATGACGCTCGGTAGCGAGCAGATGATCATCAAAACAGGACAGCTTGCGACGCAGGCCAACTCCTCGGTGATCTGCCAAATGGGCGATACGGTTGCACTCGGCAACTGTACGATTTCTGCAAAAGCACGCGCGGGCGTCGACTTCCTGCCACTGCAGGTCGTCTATCAGGAAAAGTACTACGCTGGTGGCAAGATCGCAGGCAGCAGATTTCGGAAGCGCGAAGGCCGTCCGGGTGACGACTACGTTCTCCTTGCCCGTGTGATCGACCGTGGTCTTCGTCCGATGTTCCCGAAGTACCTCAGGAAAGACATTCAGGTCTTCGCGACCGTGATGTCCTATGACTTCGAGCATGCACACGATATCGTTTCGGCGAATGCCGCAAACCTCTGCTGCTCGCTTTCAGATTGTCCTTTTGAAGGTCCTCTTGGTACGGTACGAGTCGGTTTGATCGGCGGTGAATTGGTACTGAATCCAACTGTAGAAGCAAGAGCAAAGTCCGATCTCGATATGTTTGTCACAGCTTCGCTTGAGCGCGTTGTCATGATCGAAGCCGGTGCCAATCAGGTGTCCGAAGAAGATATTCTTCGTGCGATTGATTTTGGCAAGAAGTGGGCGCAGAAGATCGCCAAGTTCTTCGAGGGAATTCAGAAAGAGATCGGCAAGAAGAAGTTCGAGGTCGAGGCTCCTTTTGCTCCGAAAGATGAAGACATGAAGTTCTTGAAGGACTGGACGCTTCCGATCGTTACGAAAGCGATCAAGGATCCTCTTGGGAAACTTGAGCGTCGTGCAATTTTCAATGATCTGATGGCGACTGCTGCCGAGAAATTGGAAGAAAAGAAAGGACCTGCGGGTGAAGACGAGTACCTCATCAATCTTTACGCAGGAGCCGCTGCAGCAGTCGACAAAATTATCAAGAACGAAATGCGTCGTCTTGTCCTTGAAGAAGGTATCCGTATGAGCAGCCGCAAGGTTGATGAGATTCGTCAGCTTTCCGCCATCGTCGATATTCTCCCGAAGCGTGTTCACGGTTCCGCTCTCTTCCAGCGTGGAGAGACGCAGGGCCTTGTCACCTGCACGCTCGGATCCCCGGGCAGCAAGCAGCTCGTAGAAGGCATGGAAGGGGAGCATGAGCTCCGGTACATGCATCACTACAATTTCCCGCCGTTCTCTGTTGGCGAGACCAGCAATCGCTTGTTCGTTGGCAACCGCGAGATCGGTCACGGCAATCTTGCGCAGCGCGGACTGGAGCCGGTACTTCCTGATGTCGAATCTTTTCCGTACACGATCCGTACGGTCACCGAAATTCTCGAAAGCAACGGTTCTTCCTCGATGGCAGCAACATGCGGCTCGACTCTCGCACTCATGGCTGCCGGTGTGCCAATCACTGCACCGGTTTCCGGTATCGCACTCGGACTGATCTCCGATGAAGAGAAGGGCAAGTACATCATTCTCTCCGATCTTCAGGATGAAGAAGACTTCGGCGGTGATATGGATTTCAAACTTGCAGGCACTGCAAAAGGAGTCACGGCGATCCAGATGGATATCAAGATCAAGGGACTGCCGGACTCTGTCTTTAAAGAGGCTCTCGAGAGGTCGAAGACAGGGAGAGCGATCATTCTGAAAGTCATGCTTGCAGCAATTGCAGAGCCGAGGAAAGAGCTTTCTCCGTTCGCACCGAGAATCGAAACGATTCATATCGATCCTGCAGACATTCGTCTCGTCATCGGTAAAGGCGGCGAGATGATCCAGAAGATCACGAAGGATCTTGGTGTCGAGATCGATATCGAGGACAGCGGGATGGTCTTCGTGACTGCTCCAAACGGTGACATCATGACGAAAGCCAAAGAATGGATCCTCGGCATCGTCGAGAAGCCGGAGGTCGGCAAAGTCTACGACGCCAAGATTATCCGCATCATCGACGGTGTCGGTGCCATTGCGGAATTCGGTCGCGGTAAGGACGGCATGGTCCACATTTCCGAGCTTGCGTGGTCTCGCACGGAGAAAGTCGAAGATGTCGTCAAAGTCGGGCAGGAACTGAAAGTGAAGTGCGTCGAGTTCGATGCAGCGGAAGGCAAAACTCGTCTATCGCTGAAGCAAATGACAGCACCACCTGCAGGTTGGGTCGCACCACCACCTCGTCCGAGTTTCGGAGGCAGGAGTGGTGGAGGATTTAGAGGACCGCCGAGGAGATAGCACGAAATTCCAGAATCCAAATTTCAAATTCCAGTAGGGCAACTTGGAATTTGTTTTTTGGATTTTGGATTTTTTCTTATGTCGATGATTTTGCAGGAGCTGATGATGGCGTCGCTGCAGGTGCCGTCGGTGCCGGAGCAACCGGAGCAGATTTCTCAGTTGCCGGTTTCACCGCACTATCTGTTTTATAAAAACCGCTTCCTTTGAAATGTACCATTGGTGGAGTGATGAGACGCTTTGTCATCCCTTTGCAGACCGGACAGGCCGGAGATTCCTTTGTGCCGAAGGGGAGAGACTTTTGAAACTGCTTGCTGCAGCTGCTGCATCGGAATTCGTAGTTCGGCATACCCGAGGATTGTAGCGCAATTACTTCCCGACGATATTTTGAATGAATTTCGGCGGCTGACCGATGACCGTCTTCAGCCCCCAGTAGGCTGCGATGAGTCCAAGTGCGGGTCCTGCAAGCGGGAGCAGAAATTTTCCGACAGTATTTACGCCTGCATTTGCGATTCCTGCTGCGGTGTTCGGACCTGCACTTGCTACATTGCTCAAGTCTAATGTTTCAAATTCGCCTGCCATATAAATATTATAACATATATATTAATATTTGCAAATATCGTCATTTTATGACACCTAATCCTCTCGCCAGACGTCGCGTTACTCCGATTCCGAAGGCAACGAGCCCAACAGCGACGATCCCTTTAATGAAGAGTGGATTATGGATGACGTTCTCTAGCGGTGCCGGGAAGTTGAGTGCCATATGAATACCGTCTACGAAAGGCTAGAAGCAACTCTTGATCTTGTTTCATTACTGACAGCCCTTGGACCGGTGTGCTTATATCCAAAGACCGTATCCACTCCATCCATTGGAACATCTGTTGTTGCGAGTCGTACGACATCCAAAAATGCTCCAACAGGACGTACATGGGTAACATCGGTAAATAATTGTTCCATGTCTCTTCTTGTGCGACTGAATGTAACATTCGACGGAGCCTGAAGATCCTGACCGGCTATGGTTGCGAAAAAATAGTCAGGTGCTTCGAGGACCGTGCTTGTAACAAACATACCTGCGCCAAGACCTGTTTTGACGGGGTCCCCATTGTTGACGGGATCTTGAACATACGTAGTACTCGTATCATTGAACCACGTCTCCATATTGCCCATATGGACAAGCCTATTCTCCCTCGCCGACCATGTAAAAAGATGATTCATCAGATATTCAGTATACAACTGTTACGACGAAGGAAAGGAAAAAACCTTACATTTTTACACATCCATTCCCCCGTTCTCTTCGCAGATGTATGCCATTTTTAGAGAGATGCCCTCGATCGGCCTCCTTCCCGTTTTTTTGCAAAGCTTCTGGTACACTTTCCCTGTGCTCGACAAAGCTTACGATCCAAAGGCGGTAGAGGATCGCATCTATAAGATGTGGGAGGAGAGCGGTGCGTTCAAACCCGAATCCTGCCCCAAGGACGGAGAGCCCTTCACGATCAGCATGCCGCCGCCGAATGCGACGGGGCAGCTGCATCTCGGGCATGCGGCGCGTATGTCCACTGAAGATATCCTTACGCGTTTTGCACGCATGCAGGGGAAGAAAACATTATGGGTTCCCGGTACTGACCATGCAGCGATTGCAACGGAGAACGTTGTGATTAAGTTGCTCAAAGAGCAGGGGATGAAAGATCCTCGAAAGGAATTGGGACGAGAAAAGCTGATTGCAAAAATCGCCGAGTTCGTGGAGAGAAGTAAAGCGACGATACGCTCGCAAGTTCGAAAAATGGGTAGCAGCTGCGATTGGTCACGAGAACGGTACACATTCGAACCGTCACTGAATCGTTGCGTGAACGAGGTGTTTTGCAAGATGAAGAATGACGGCCTTATTTATCGCGGTCATCGTATTGTGAATTGGGATCCGAAACTGCAGACGACCGTTTCCGATGATGAAGTTGTGTACAAAGAGGAGCAGTGTTCCTTCTACACCTTTCAGTATGGTCCGTTTGAGATCAGTACTGCGCGTCCGGAGACAAAGTTCGGTGACAAGTATGTCGTCATGCATCCGAAAGACCCGCGCTACAAAAAATATAAGCATGGTGAGACGTTTGAGGCAGAGTGGATAAACGGAAAAGTTCGTGCGACGGTCATCAAAGACGATTCCGTCGATCCTGAATTTGGCACTGGCGTGATGACGATTACGCCTTGGCACGATCATATTGATTTTGAGATCGCCGAGCGCCATGGGCTGGAGAAAGAGCAGATCATTGGCTTTGATGGTCGTTTGCTGGAGATCGCCGGTGAATTTTCGGGCATGAAGATCGAAGAGGCTCGTCCTCTGATTGTGGAGAAGTTGAAGACAAAAAAACTTCTGGTGAAAGTCGTCGATCACTACGTTCACAACAAGGCGGTGAGCCAGCGTGGCGGGGGAGTACTTGAACCGCAAATCAAACTTCAGTGGTTCATCGATGTGAATAAAGAAACAGTCGCATGGAAAGCAAAAGGCTCAAACAAATCTGAGAAGATGAGTCTGAAGCAAATCATGCATTCGGTCGTGCATCACGGAGATATCGAGATCATTCCAGATAGGTTCGGCAAGACCTATTTCCACTGGATCGATAATCTGCGTGACTGGTGCATCTCCCGTCAGATCTGGTGGGGACATAGAATCCCCGTGTACTACTGTACGAAGTGTAAAAATCCCGACGGCAGTCCTTTGGATCTTCTGTCCATCGATCCGAAGGGCTTTAAGGTTCATGAACTTTGCGGATTTCCGGTTGAACAGGATCCCGATACGCTCGATACGTGGTTCAGCTCTGCCATGTGGACGTGGTCGACGCTCGTCGATCCAAAGGTTACGGAGAATTTGGGCCTGAGTCTCGAAGAAATCCTCAAACAAAGTCCTGATTTTCAGTCATTTCATCCAACGACAGTGATGGAGACAGCGTACGATATCCTCTTTTTTTGGGTTGCGCGTATGATTTTGATGACGACCTATGCAATCGGCGATGTTCCATTTAAAACGGTGTATCTTTCCGGTCTTATCCGAACCAGAGACGGAAGAAAAATGAGTAAATCAGATCCTGATACTGCGATCGATCCGCTCGAGATCGTCAAAGAGTATGGAGCGGATGCTCTTCGTTTAAGCATGATTGTCGGTCAGAGTGCTGGGAATGACACGCGTCTCTATAAGGAGAAGATCGCGGGCTACAGGAACTTCATCAACAAGCTCTGGAATGCATCGCGCTTCGTGCTCATGCAGTGCGAGCAGGCAGGGATTGATCCAAAGACGATCGACAAGCTTCCGGAAAATTCGTCTTTATCACTCGCTGACCGTGCAGTCCTTCATGCATCTGAAATCCTGATTGCAGACGTAACAAAAGGCCTTTCGGCCTACAGTCTCAGCGAGGCAGGGGATAGGCTGTATAGCTTCGTCTGGGACTACTTCTGCGACTGGTACCTCGAGCTCTCGAAAGGGACAGCGAACCATGCCGTGCTCGTGCATGTCCTGCGGAGGATTCTCAAGCTTCTGCATCCCTACTGTCCGTTCGTTACGGAAACATTATGGGCTGAGGTGAAGAAGAAGGCCGACGGTGCGCTGATCTCAGAGACGTGGCCTGCTCCCCATGAGAAGCGGAAAGATCCGAAGGCCTTTGCCGATCTGCAGATCCTCATCGATGTCATCTCGGCAATTCGAAAGCTGCGGACAGACCAGAATGTCGAGCCGGGGAAAGAGATTGCAGTTACGATTGTCGGAAAAAAATTCTGCGAGCTTCTTGAGTCGCAGGAAGCGCATATTCGGCGCATGTGTAAAGTAGGAAGCCTCACGTTTACGACGGATACGGCGAAAGTGGAGAATGCAGCGAGCGCATTCCTGCCGGATATTGAGATTCATCTTTCGCTTGCTGGCCTCTTCGATGCAGGGAAGTTGAAGGAAAGTTTAAATAAAGAGCAGGCGGAGCTTACGAAGTATATCGGCGGTCTGCAGGGGAAGCTTAACAATAAGAGTTTTGTCGATAAGGCTCCGAAAGAACTTGTCGATGAACAGAAGGTAAAACTTGCGGAGGCGGAGGAGAAGTTGAAGAAGATAGGGGAGAGGTTGAGGAGTCTTTAATGCAATTATTCAATAAACATCAAATCCAACTCCTTCTTTGTCCCGCTCCTTACCGACAGTGCCGCTCCTCTCGTCACGCTGTCTCTGCCGAACCGCATGTGCAGCGTATCAATTGCTTTCTGCAAATGTTCCTCATTGTTTGATTTTTTGGTGTCATCGAAGAGAGACTGCTGCATCACGTCGGTCGATCGTAAGCCATGAAGAGCAAGGCCAACTTGCGTGTACCGTCGACTGGCTTTTAGCAATTCTTCGAGTGCGGAGAGTGCTGCCGGTACCAACTGAGAGGTATTCGTGCATGGGTCATGCAATCTTCGTCGTGCGTATGAACCGTCGTAGTCTCCCGTTCGCAGCCATACGGAAATTTCTCTGCAAGCAAGACTGTCGCGTCGCATCTTCATGATGCAATATTCAAGATGCTTCAGAAGATGCGCTTTCACGAGATCTCTGTCGGCCGTTGCTCTGAACGCTCTGCAGCGGGAGATGGACTTTGGTGGACGTGTGTCTTTGCTTACTGTGTACACCTGTTCACCGAGTAATTCCCGCTTCAGCTCGATGCCCGTGCTGCCGCAGATAGCACGAAGCGAATTGTCCGGTGCACGGGCGAGATCCCATGCGGTGATCCAGCCAGCCGCATCGGTTTTTATGCTTCGCTGTCTGCCGATTCCGCAGATGGCTCCTGCAGGACGGTCTTTGAGAAACTGTTCAATGTTTCTTTTTTCAACAACAGTGATCCCTCCCGGTTTTCGATACTCACTTGCCATTTTTGAGAGCGTTTTTGTTGGGGCAACGCCGATGGACATCGAGAGATCGGTTTCCCGGAGGATCTTTTCCCGTGTTTTTTTCGCCCATGCTTCCGGATGATCCGGATCACCGCCGACAAGTGATGATAGATCTAAAAACCATTCATCGATCGACATCTGTTCCACGATTGGGCAGATGTCTTTCAGGATCGATTCGATTTGTGATGAGGCGATACCGGTCTCTCTGAAATCGGATGGCATTTCGATCGCGTTTGGTACAAGTTTTCTGGCTTCCGAAAGCCTCATACCGGTTTTTACGCCGAAGGCTTTCGCTTCGTAGGTTGCGGCGATGATACATCCACCGCCCATGCCGACGGCGAGCAGCGGTTTTCCTCTCAAATGAGGATGCTTTCGAACAAGAACGGATGCAAAGAAAGAATCCGCATCAAGATGCGCAATCATGACGATGAAGGAAAAATGCTAATAATATTTCCTGACCGTTCCCGTCACCACTCCCGCGATTTTCAGTTCCTCCATCGCGAAAAGATCGGGGTACTCTGGATTCTCCGCTTGCAGATAGAATTTCCCTTGGCCTTTCTTGAGGCGCTTTAGGGTGAATTCTCCGTCCATGATACCAACGACGATGTCTTCGGGCTTCGGATGTCGGTTTCTGTCGACGATGACAAGATCTCCTTCTCTGATCCCTGCATTGATCATACTGTCGCCTTTCACGCGCAGGAGGAACGTCGAGGACCTATCTTTCACGAGGTAATTCTCGAGCGTGATCTTTTCTTCTGCATGTTCCTCAACTGGGGCGGCAAAGCCTGCGGCGATGGGGCCGAAGAGCGGGAGGATCATCGGCATGAACGCATCATCGCCCTGCGACATCGAGACAATCTTGATTCTTCCTTTTGGGTCTTTCTCGATTTGCTTCTCGGCAACGAGCGTATTCACTACTTTTGCCACCGAGTTCTTACTTCGCACACCGAAGGCAACGGCAAGATCTGCAAGAGAAGGCGAGTACCCTCGCTTGCTTTGGAATTCTGTAATGTAATTGAGAACGGTTCTCTGGTGAGGAGTGAGAGTCATGAGGGTGTGGGGTAAGGACAAAACACTCGTACACCATCATAGGTGGACGAATGTACACGGTCAATAGAAAATTCCAAATTCCAAAAACCAAAATCCAAGCAGCGATACGATCTATTGGAATTTGGGTTTTGGTTTTTGGCTTTTTTTGTCTCATCCAATCTTATCTAGCTCCTTCTCCTTAATAAGTTCCATGTACATGATGGTCCACACGGCCTGCTTGAAGACGTGCAGGTAGGCGAAGAAGTACGCGGCAACGAGTGTCAGAGCAAGTCCGACAAAACCTGCGATCGAATAACTGACAATCGGCTGGAAGACGTAGGTGAGCCCGAGCCCGATGCCGAGCATGGCGACCGGAACGAGGACGATCACGAGCGTATTGATGAAGATCCTGAGCGAAATGACGAGGAGGAGCATCGCGAGGAACATGACGTGCGGCATGTATCCCATGATCAGCTTCACACTCTTGGCCCCGGAGACAAAGATGCTGAGCTTCTCGACGACGATACCTGGTTCAGTGAAGCTGCTGAAGAATTTCATGATGTTCGAGACGATCCAGACGATCGATGCGACAACGATCATCATGGTTTTCAGCCCCGCTCCGTAGCGCAGGATAATCGAGATGGCCGTGATGAAGATCGATAGGCTCGAGAAGATGAAGACTTCGTGCACCGCCAGGATCGGGAAGAAGTTATACAGAGCGAGGATGAAGCCGCCCTGCACCTTTTCCTTTCCGTGCGCTTTTGCCGTGAGACCGATGATGGCACCGTCCGCGAGACTGGGGACGAAGAGCTCGACGATGACGAGCAGGATGAAGGCGATCATCAGGCTTATAAACAACCAGAAGGGGATACTGTTATAGAGGAGAATCTCGATATCGAAGAGCCCTCCGCCTTCTCCTTTGAAGTAGCTGTAGATGAAGTAGACCTGGTAGACGAGGAGTTTCACGTCGAGCAATATTTCGAAGAACGACCCAAAGAACCCCCAACGTTTGAGGTGAGACTCGGTCGTTGTGATGGCCCACGCGTGTGCAATGATCTCTCGTGGGGTGAGCATCGGGAAGAGAGAAGGGAATTTACGGGACGAGATTCTGCAAAGGAGTGTAGTGGTAATCCTTGCCGAGGACGATGACAATATCAGGCTGTTCTTCGCCGAATGACAGAGCCTCGGGCGTTCTATTCTCCGTCATCGTGAGGAGCTTCGTGAGGAGAGCAAGCGTTGCCTCCGCATGATCTTTCAATGCCGGATCGCTTGGACGCAGTGCAAACCATGAACGATCGAACGCGGTATTCGGTTTGCTGAAGTTGCGTGTCTTGATCACGTTGAACCCATATCTGGTCATCTCATCGCCGAGCGCGCGTGCAGCACCCGATATCGCACCGGCGTTGAGGATCATGATGGACGGAGGACGAAGGAAGGCTTCTCTTTCGGTTGTGAGGAGCTTTTGCAGTCCCTGAATTTGTTTCCACGTCACCGGGAACTCCGGCATCGAAACGGGGAGGAAGACGGAAGCACCCTCGAACTCTTCACGTGGGGGAGCGTAGAGGAAACCTCCGGATTTGCTGAGACCTCCGTAGAGACCATTCTGATCCGACAGCTGGATATTGATGATATTGCTTCGATCGATATTTTTGGCAAGCTCTGTGAGTCCGAGGAGTTCGCGCGCCTCAAATGTGGTATGCATATTGCGTGCGATGATGCTCAGGATATCGCTCACCTTTCCGAGATTCTTGAGGAGACCCATGGATTTTGCTTTCTCCGAAGCGGCGATGATGATTTGCTGTTGTCTGCCTGAGCGTGAGAAATCGCTTGTTGAGTGCCTGCTGCGCGCATACTTGAGAGCGGTCGCTCCATCGAGATGCTGCGGACCTTTGGCAAGAGAAAACGTCTCGTACGAGTAGTTCGGCCCCGGATATTGCGTGTCCAGAAGATCGTCCGGGACATCGATATCGATGCCTCCGATTGCATCGATGCCTTGCTCGAATCCCGAAAAATTCAATTTGATCACGCCGTGGATCTGCAGACCCAGTACTGCACCGATCTCTCTTGCAAGTTGTCGCATCGATTCCTTGGCTGCATTGCCTTGGTCCATTCCCGACCGTAGAAGTTGGTTTTTGTAATCGCGATAGAGACTGTTGATCCGTCCCTTCCCCATTTTGTCGGTGGAGAGGAAGTAGAGATCGCGCGGAAGAGAGAGCATCACTGCACTCTTCGTTGTCTTGGGATCCAGACTGACGACCATGACGGTGTCGGTGAGATCGATGCCCGAGTGATCGCTGTCTCCCTCTCCGAGTAGCAGTACATTCGTCATTCCATGATCGTCTTTGCCGGGATGGCTACTGACTGCCGAGACCATGCTCCCAAGAGAGATTGCTTTCAGGCGAACGAGAAATTTTAGCGTACCGATGAGGAGAAGTAGGATCAGGAGCCCCGAAACCAGGATTACCATCGTGCGTTTCAGGACGCGAACACGCTTCTGTTCCTCTTTTTCCTTCTCCTCACGGTGCTTCATTTGACGGTAGAGATGGACTGCCGCTTCGAGGATGCCTGTGCCGATCACTGCAAACTTCCGAAACCGGCTTGGCTTCTTCTCCTCGCGAATGGGTCGTGAGACGAAAGACATCGCAGGCATTCTACTGAAGCAATGATCATTGAGGAAGGGACAGGTTCTTCACTTGCCCGCTTTTTTCTTTGTCTCCTCATAGTACGTGACCAAGGACCCAAGCGGTTTTCTCTCAGGCTCGCGAGACGCTTCTTCATCGCCTTTTTTGATAGAACCGAGCATGAGTCCTCCGACAACCATCTGATGCTCTTTCAGCTTCAGCGCTTGGTGTGCGGGACCGTGGTGCAGCGAGACCCAGCAGCTGCCGATGCCCATACTCGTTGCCGCGAGCATCATGCTGTAGGCCGCCATCGCACAGGAATATTCCATCTCCCGCGGGTTCCACATCGTGCACACCGCACCTGCAGCCGAGCTCTTGTCGCAGGCGAGAACGATGAAGACACTCGAGCCGGCGACGAAATTTCCATAGCATGATGTTTTCATGAGCTCTGTCTTGAGTAGAGAATCGAGAACGACATGGAACTCCCATGGTTGAATATTTTCGACACTGGGAGCGATTCTGCCCGCTTCGAGAATCTTTTTCAGGTTCTCCCACTCGATGGGATCGCTTGAGAACGAGCGAATGCTTCGTCTTGTCGTCATGAGTGCTAGGAGTTGATCGTAGGTTGTCATAGTGAGGAGAGGGAACAGGAGCAGAGTATACACAAAAAAAGACCCCGCAGTGCGGGGTCTTTGATAGCGGATGGAAGCTTACGCAGCCATACCTGTGTTCTTCTCTGCCTTGAAGCAGTTGAGACACAGAACCGGACGACCGCCTTCGGACTCCGGACGTGGCTTGAACGGAACCTCGCAGGGCGCGGCGCACTTGGCGCACGTTGCGGGGAACATTTGCCTCGTGGCATTGCGATCCTGCTTGCGCTTGTCGCGGCAGTCCTTGCACCTCTGGGGTGCTGCGAGACCGCGCTCGGCGTAGAAGGCTTGCTCACCCTCGGTGAACGTAAAGGCTGCGCCGCAATCGCGGCAGGTGATCTGTTGATCAGCCATAAAAAAGAAAGAAAAAAAGAAGTAAAGTTGCACACGTTCCTTCTTTTCTAGCTTCTTCGGGATTGTATTCCGCGGGTCAGACTATTCGAGAGAGGTCGTTTTGCACTCTCACTGTATTCCTTTCGAGCGCTTTCGTCAATAGAACTTGACTAACTGATCCAAATTCCGAGGACGGTCACCGCCGCTCCAAACAGGATTCCGCCGATGACTTCTTTCATCGAGTGTCCGATGCGTTCCGAGAAATGTGCTTTCTTTTGAAGCAGGTTGAGGATCTTTGCTTGTTCGCCTATAGCATGACGGGAGCTCATTGCGTCGTAGTAGACAAGGCATGCAAAGACGAAGCTGATTGCAAATTCCACTGACTCAGTTCCTGTCTTCACGCCGACGATCATCAGAAGAGACGTCACGAATGCAGCATGGCTGCTTGGCATGCCACCCGGACGGAAGAGTCCCTCGTGCCATGCACCGCGCTCGATGCCCTCCGTGATCACTTTCAGCAGTTCGGCAGCTACACCGACGAGGAGCGGGATGAGGAAGAGGTAGTGGCTGAGGAGGAAGTGCATCGGGAGGTGAGGAAGGTCGGGTAGGTTTGGTAGGTACGGTAGGGGACCCACGTTTTTCTTTCAATCAAAAGTAGGTGTCTTTCGACACCTACCCTACTTACCAAACATACCAAACCTTATTTCAGTGTTACCTTCCCTCCTGCTGCTTCGATCTTCTTCTTCATGTCGTCGGCTGCAGCTTTATCGACTCCCTTCTTGAGTACGGACGGGGCCTTGTCGACTAAGTCCTTCGCTTCGCCAAGACCAAGCTGCGTGAGCTCGCGAACGACTTTGATGATCGCGATCTTCTGCGCACCTGCTTCGGTGAGCTCGACGTCGTAGCTGGACTTCTCTTCGGCTGCTGCTGCGGCCGGTGCGGCTGCTGCTGCGGCTGCAACAGGAGCTGCTGCGGAGATTCCGTACTGCTTCTCCATGAACTTCACGACGTTATTGAGCTGAATGACGTTCAGCTTCTCGAGTGCGTCGATCACTGCTTGTTCCTCTTTTACGAGGGTGAGTGCGTCTGACATAGGAATGAGGGGAAAAAGAGGGGATAAAATTGATTATACGGTTGGGGTTGCTGCAGCGGGAGCAGCAGCTGCCGGAGTTTCTGCAGCGACAGGTGCGCTGGCAGCCGGAGTGGACAGAGCTTTGTTCTTCGCGATCTCGCTGAGAAGTCTTGCAAAACCGGAGAGCGGACTGCTGCAGGCGGAGGCGAAGGATACGAGCGGGCTTTGGCACATCGACATGAACGTTGCAAGCAGAACCTGCTTGCTCGGAATCACGGCGAGATCATTGGCTTCGACCTTCGAGAGAATTTTTCCGGAAAACACTCCGCCAATGAGCTTCACCTGTGCATGCGTCTTACCAAATGAAAAAGCGATAGAGGCGCCGGCTGTCGGTTCCTTCATACTGAAGAGACAGGCAACGGCTCCATCAAGCATCGCATCGGAGATTTCCGGGAGCTTTGCTTCCTTCGCAGCGATTTGAATGAGGGATTTCTTGGCTACCTGCATTTCGGCGTGCTCTTTCTTGAGAGCTGCGCGGAGCTTCGTGATATCAGAAACGGTGAGCCCGATATACTGCGTGAAGATCACGGATGAGGCCTTGGACATTTTGTCCTTCAATTCGGTGATCTGGGTTGCCTTTTGCGACCTTGAGAGGGCCATACGGGAGAGGGGGACCAAAAAAAAGCTGATCTCCGTCCGGGAGACCAGCGAGGAACACGGCACGATCCACCAAGCCGGAGCCGGGTGAGCGCTGCTGTACTCCTCGGGAGGATTTACTGTAGGCCTGGGGCCTACGACCTCCGGTCTTCGGACTTGGCTGAAGCATACGCAGGAAGTGAGAAGATGTCAAATGAAAAGTTAGCAGGTGTGGGAAGTGGGGTACGTTGGGTAGGTTCGGTACGTACCAAACGTACCCAACCTACCAAACCTTTTCCTTGTCGCTTTCTGGTATACTTCAAACTCTTCCCATGTCTACAGTCTTGACCCCCGCCGTCGACTCGATGCTGGAGACACTAAAGAAGGCGATGCCTGCGTTGGATGAGGGCCGGCTGCGCAAGGCTTTTGTGTATGCGCAAAACATCTACGGAGACCAGAAGTATGAACTGATGGAAGGGGTGACGCTTCTGGAGCATGCCACCAAAACCACGGAGCGACTTGTCGAATTTTGCCCCGATGACGATGCACTTATTGCCTGTCTGCTCCAGCATGCTCTCCGGGTCCCCGATTCTGTTCTCGATTCTGTCGCAAAGGAATTCGGTCGCGGGGTACGGGATATGGTGAGCCGCATTCATCTGCTGTCGCACCTCAGCACCAGCGACTGGAGAAAGTCCGTCGACGATATGAAAATTATGCTTGTCTCGGTTTCCGATGATGTGCGGATTCTCCTGATCATCCTCACGGTCATGTCCCATGCAGCGTCGCATATCACACTCGTCAAATTGAAGTATCGCGCAAGACTCTGTCGTCAGTCACTCCAGCTTTTTGCGCCCGTTGCGGCGAGGCTCGGCATTTATGCCATCAAGTATCGGTTGGAGAAAGATGCTTTTTGCGAGTGCTATCCCACGGATGCAGAGCATATTGCACTTCAGCTTTCTTCTCTGCACGAAGAGAACGGCTCTTTCCTGATGAAGACGGTAGCCGGCGTGAAGCGTTTTCTTGTAGAAGAAGGGATCGATGCAGATCTGATGGGTCGGGAGAAGCAGCCCTACAGCATTTTCCGGAAGATGCGTACCAAAAGCGTCACCGGTCTCCAGAAGATCAATGATCTCTTTGCCATCCGTGTGATTGTTCCGACTGTTCACGACTGCTATCAAGTGCTCGGGCTTTTGCATCGCATCGGAACGCCAATCTCGAAGCGGTTTAAAGATTATATTTCCTTTCCGAAACCGAACGGGTATCAGAGTTTGCACACCAGTCTCATCGGTCTGCCGAATGCGCCCAAGAATGTCATTATCGAAGTGCAGGTCCGCACACTCGCCATGCACAGAGAGGCGGAATACGGAGTCGCAGCACACTGGCTCTATAAGGAAGGAGGCAAGGGAACAAGCGTGCTTCGCTCCATGAGCCAGCTGCACATGAGCGACGTGCTGCTCAGGCAGCAGAGTGTCGGGTCCGTCGTGCACACGGGAGGGCGCGCGGAGAGTCGGCTCGTCAACGATATTTACGTGCTGACTCCTCGCGGAGACATCATCGAACTCCCCGAGAGCGCCACCCCGCTCGACTTTGCCTTCATGCTCCATACGGATCTCGGACTCAAGTTTAAATCTGCGCGCGTGAACGGTTCTATCGTTCCGCTCTCCCATCGACTCGAGAATGGCGATGTGGTCGAGATCCAAACGCACAAATATCCGCGTCCGTCGCTGCAGTGGGCCCAGGAACTGGTGACACCGTCGGCCCGCTCGAAACTGAAAGCGTACTTCTTCTCGCATAATCGCCCGCAATTTCTGCAGAAGGGTCGGGAGAATGTGAATGCCGAACTGAAGACGAGGGGGCTGCCTGAACTCGACAACGATTTCACCGCGATTTCGACGTTCGACGGCAAAGCTCTGAGTGTTCGTCAGCGGGAAGATCTTCTCGTAAAGGTCGGCATGGGTTCCGTCAGGACCTCGTCCATTCTCCGGCATTTGCCGATGGTTGTGCCGAAGAGGAAGTCTCAGCTTCCAACGAAAGCGAAGAAGAGTTCGATGGTTAGCACCTCTACTCCAAAAGATCTTGTTCTCTTCGAAGACAAATCACTCAAGATGCCGTACCGTTTTGCGAAGTGCTGCAGCGCGCAGAATGTCAGCCCGAAACCGAAAGAGATTCTTGGCATTGTGACGCGAGCGGGGATCGTAAGTGTTCACCGGAAGGATTGTGGCATGACGAAGGCGGCGAATAGCGAGAGGAAAGTGAGGATGAGGTGGGCATAAGAACCCCTTACTTCTCCTCCCCAATCATTCCATCCACAAGCTTCTGCATCGACTTCTCCCACTTGATGCGCTCATAGGCGGAGCCGCCTTCCTTTTGGTCTTCGTCTGAAAGTGGATGGCCGTGTTCTTTTGCATGCGCGATCTCTGCTTTCATCGCAAGGTGTATCTCGGTCGGGTCGACCTCTATTTTCTTCGCTTCTGCGAGTGATTGCATGCCGAATCGGAGTGTGATGCGTGACTGCGCAATCTCCTTCATCTCTTCGATCACTGCCTTTTGGTCTTTTCCTGTGGATTTCAGCCAGTCTTCGACAGTACTTCCTTGTTTTTTGAGACGCTCCTGAAGATCGAGGACCATTTCTTGGACATCGGCATCGATCAGTTCCGGAGCGATCCCGATTTTTGTTGCAGCTTTCACTTTCTCGTACAGCTCTTCTTCGCGACGCTTCATCTCCTGACTTCGTCTTTGGTTTGTCAACATCGTTCCCACTTCTTTGCGGAATGCATCGGGTGTTCTGTCAGCCCCCAGTCTCGTCTTGATGTACTCGCCAGTCAGTTCGGGCAGTTTCACTTCTGCGACTTCCGTCACTTCGATCTCGACGTTCAGTTTTTTGCCCTGAATTGCCGGAATATCGTGGTCTTTCGGGAATTCGATATCGACGGATTTCTTCTCACCTTTTTTGATACCCAGAAGATGCGGCTCAAGTTCCGAGAGCAGATCTTCGCTCCCAAGCAGGACGCCGTACCTTGGGACAGTGAGTTCATTCACCTGTTTTCCGTCTTTGTCTTTGGCGGCGAGACTGACTTTCACGCTGTCGCCTTTCTTCGCTTCTCTCCTCACCGGTGTGTCGATGCGATCCTGCACGAGTAATTTCTGAATGAAGTCTTCGATGTCTTTTGCCGAGCTTTCCGGAATGATCTTCTTTTCTACTTTGATGCTGTCCGGCTTCTTCAATTCCGCAGTCGGTCGTTCCACGAACGTGATGCTGATCGTGAGAGGATCAAGAGAGACCACACTTGCCGCCGGACGGATGATCGGTTTTGCACCACTCACTTTCAGCGCGTCGGCCATGATGTCCGGGATGACCGCACGTACGGTCTCCTGCGCAATTTGTTCCTGTGTCACGTGCTCACGGACAAGCTCCGGAGGAGCCATTCCTTCGCGGAATCCTTTGATGCGCACGCGTTTCGCAAGAGCTTTGAGGGCGCTGTCTTCGGCTTTTTTTTTCGCTTCAGCCGAAACGATTGTCGTGGTCTTGATGCGGGACTCTTTGAGTTTCTCTACTTTTGTTTCCATGTAGGTAAGGTAAGGAAGGTATGGAAAGTATGGAAGGTAGAAACGACGAGAGTACTATTCCGCAATTTTCCATTCACTATTTCTTATCGTTCCAATAGACGAGCAGCGGCGTTGCCACGAAGATCGAGGAATACGTGCCGAGAAGAATACCGACAATCAGCGTGAGGACGAACCACTGGATGCTTGCACTCCCGAGGAAGAAGAGAGAGAAGAGCATGATCAGCGTGGACCCCGATGTGTAGCACGAACGTTTCCATGTTTGATTGACGGCCTTGTTCGCCGTGATGGCGAAACTCTCCTTCCTCTCCTGCACGTACAAATTGTCTCTAATGCGGTCGAAGATGATAATGGTGTCATTCACCGAGTAACCGAGGATCGTGAGGAGTGCGGTGACAAACAGCGTGTCCACTTCGAAGGTGGAATGGTAACTGAGGATGACGAAGACACCGACGGTCACCATGACGTCATGGAGCAGCGTGACGACGGCGACCACGCCGAACTTCCACGGACTGTACTTACGTGGAATTTTTCGGAACGCGAACGCGAGGTAGACGATGATCCCAAGCGATGCGACGATCAGGGCGTAGGCAGCGCGGGCTTTAAGCGTTTCACCCACTGTGGGACCAATGGTCGTGTACTGCACTTCTTCGAAGTCTCCGAGCGTTGTTTTCAGGTGAGCGATCAGTGCTTTGTGCGTAACATCATTGATCTCTTTCATGCGTATGAGGAAGTTCCCGCTCTGCATCTTGTTGACCGTCGGACTCAAGTCCTCGCTTTTGAACGCCTGAACGGCAGCAATGACTCGCTCCGAGGTGACTTCGGAGGATGCTGCCCTCAGTTCCATGCGGGTACCCCCTGTGAACTCGATCGAGAGCCGTGGGCCGGGTACGAAGACGAGGATGACCGACACGACCGTCAGGACTGTCGAGAGAACGAAGAAGTACTTTGCGGGCTTGAGAAAATCCATAGTGAGGAGAGGGTAGCGTGAAATGGGGAAAATTCCAAAATCCAAATTTCAAATTCCAATTGGTTTTTGGTTTCTGGAATTTGGCTTTTTCACAGAGGTTATCTTGTTATCCGATATCTCACCTTCACAACATCTCCTTCGTCTGTCGCTTCCCATGTGATGCGTGTTTCTGGGCCGATCATCGATTGCAGCGCCGTCCCCTCTGCGTCAAGCGTTCTCACGAGCCAATCGGTATCAACAGTTCCTCTCATCGATGCTTTCACTTGCAGTACATCGCTCTGTGGTTCATTGGCTGTACGTATAGCATTTCTGAGAAGACTATGGTCATTACTCAGGAAGATCGTCGTTGCTTTCATAGCAAGAGAAACAGAGTGCGTACTGCCTGAGTTGGACGTCAGAAGCGTCCAGCCGTTCTCTGCGTTCAGTGTCTTCTCGAGAGGCGCTGCAATGACATCCGTCCTACTATTGCCGTGGAGGAATGTCTGCTTCCGAATGACCGCCGGGGTCGCAGCTGAGCGAATGTGTGCAAGCCACTGGTCGATGACGTTTGCATTCTTTCCTTCCATCTGAAGAAGCATGCTTTGGTCCTCCTCCCCTTGGAACATACTGACACTCAGTCCGTTGTGACCAAGATCTTCCAACGCTGCTTCGATATCGCTCCGATGCGTCAGTGCTTCCATCCTGTATTGCAGGATACCTTTGAGTCCTTCGACGAACTCCCTGTTAGGGGTCTCCAATTCCTCTTGTAATACTGCGAAGAGAGTGAGGGGATTGCCGATCGATAGTGAGAAGAGGGGATCCTTGCCTACTCCGATCGTTATCGGGGCTATGCCCGAGAGCAGGGAGAGCGACTGGTTTTTCTTTTCAAGGATCAAGAGACTCTCGTTCTTGCTGTCGAGAGTTCGCAGTGCCCCCGAAAACATCGAAAGCATCGTGCGGAGACTGCCAGGTTCCGCTGTGTCCGCGAACACTACTTTCTCCAGATTGATGAACGTGCAGTTGGAGCTCTTCTTCCCTCCCTGCGTATGGAAGAAATCGGACGCGCCGAATGAGTCTCCGATGCGGTCGACCGGAAGGAGGTGACGCGTCTCCGATGATTCGAACATCTTCTGTTCCTGATTCCTCATGTGCACGAGGACGATCCAATGCTGCGTTCCGCTTCCGGTCATCAGCGCATACTCATAGGAAACGCCTTCTGGGAGTTTTGGAACAGCGGGCAGTTTCTCATGGCTTAACAGTCGGTTTATATCGACGATGGCCTTTCTAAAGCCCCCTTCATCCGTGGTACGGGCGAATGCGAGGAGCTCTTCCCGGTCGATGCGGTACGCAAGACTGATCGTCTGCGGTCCGACGGAGCGGATGACGATACCGACCCAGAAAATACTGACAAGTGCGAGAGCGAGTCCGATGCTTGCGATGATTGCCGATCGCAGCCAGTGAGGGTGAGGGGATTGCATGTGGCTATGATAATAACATAGGCATTTTCAGTGTTTTTCTCTGAATACCTTATTTGATCAAATAAACTATTTTCATAATTTTTCCAGTGCAACTTCTTGTGTAAATTCTTAGGGTGAGTACAATGACATGATTTCTTCCAAACAAAGAAATCTTTCACATCAAGAGAAATACAAACAAGGCTCCGTCACGTCAGCTTAAGATGACGTGACTCCGGAGCCACCAATACAAATAGATCCTTCACATCACCCGCCCGTAAACGTAGAGAGGACAGTGCTCGTAGCAACTGCCTCCGGTCACCGTCCTCTCTGCTCTGTAATGTCGCCCCTTCTTTAGAGAGAGTTTGAGGGGGTGCGCCCCCTTTCTCCCCAGTGTTCTCCCGGAGCCTTTTGGCACCGCGCGATGGACCGGTACGGGGACTTCGTCTAGTCACGAGGAGAAACAAGAGACTATAGCAAGGCAGAGTTTCGGGCTCCTCCCCATGTAGACCCTCCGCACGAAGGCTCAGTGGAAGTTTCCAACCCATTCATCCATTGATAGCCGAGGAGGCGAATACAAACACAAAAAGGCCAGCAATGGTCTTTTTGTTTATATTCAAGAAAGACAAACCTCCGGCTCCCAGCGACAAGCTCTTGAGCGGAGCGAAAGGCTTGTTGCGCAGTCCTTGTGGGATTTTTCTTTCTTGGACTCTTTTTTTATGGGGCTGCTTTTTCTTGCCCTTGCGTTCTAGTAGTGCAACTATTCTGGTACTTTCCCTTTATTTCTATGCCTGAGAGCGTTTCTAATCGCAGAGAGTTCTTGAGGGACTGTAGTTACGGGGGTCTTGGTGGAGCAATCGGAGCGGGTGTGAATTGTCCTTCTAATGTTTCAAAAGTTCAGAAATCAATGGCAATGGCTTTCGGAGGAATATGCGGAGCAACGCTAGCGACGTTTGGTATAATCGTGAGGCACTACGATGCAAAGGAGAAAGAAGAAATTGAAGCCATTCTTTCTGAATGCGATGAACCTCCCAAAGGAGGTTAGTAGATGAGATCATGATTACAGAGTTATTCGTTTCAGAAACGAAGAAGTACTTCAGGAATTGCCGAGAGTGCTGCGATATATTACAGCCCTCACCTCCCGGCCTCCTCTCCAGCGGTCTGGAGAGGAGGGGGCCTGAGTTTTTCTTTGATTACGGACATTTCTCTCTCCGGAACGCCGGAGAGAGATGTCGCATCAGCGACAGAGTGAGGGCTGTATTAAGGAGATGTGTATTAATCCGTCTTCCTCATCATCTCCTGTACCTCCAGCGCTTTTCTGTTCCTTGGGTCAATTCTGAGTGCACTCTGGAGATAGTTCTCTGCATCAGTTTTGTTTCCGGCAGCGAAGGAGGCTTTTGCCGCAAGTGCGAACGCGGAGGCGTCATTTGAGAAACGAGCGAGAGCTTTCTTCGCAAGTGTCAGGGCATCCTGCAGATGACTGGATGACGTTATTCCCAAAGTGACCGCGCGTTCATAGGCACGGATATCACTGTCGCTCCGGAGCGCAAGTGTTGTCAGTTCCTCCAGTGCGAGATCGGTATTGCCGAGTTCGAGTGCGTACTCCGCAAGCAGTTGTCTCGCTTCGCGTTCGGGTGTGAAGCCGTTTAAGAGTGCGTACTGCAGGAACGTCACGGCGTTCTGCGGATCGCCGAGCGCCGCATGCACTCGTGCGAGGAAGTACTGGATCTCTGGCTTTTCGGGGTCGAGCGAGTATGCTTCTTCAAGTGAGGTGAGTGCGTCTTTCAGGCGCTCCGAGGTGAATTCGCAGTATCCTTTCACGATCCATGCGTCGCGGTAGCGTTCCTGTTTCAAAATTACCGCTTGCAAGAGAGGAAGGGCCGTCTCGCATTCGTTCACCTGTGCGAGAGACCTGGAAAGAAGTGTCAGGAGATGAATGTCCTGGCCTTCGGGGAAGAGTGCAAATTCATCGTAAGCAGTGAGGATGATATTCGCGTACGTCCGAATCGTTGCATCGTTTCCGGCGACTGCAAGTGACAGTTTGTTCTTCGCAGTCTCATGGTCTCCTCCCGAGATCGCAACCAGTGCCATTCCGTATTGCGATTGAGGCAGATCCGGAGAGCGGGAAAAAATGTCAGAAGCTCCTTTTCTGTCTCCGCTCCGGAGCGCAAGCAAGCCTTCGAGGAGCACGATGTCACCCGTCTTCGGGTTCGCTGCCTTCAGTGACTCGATTGTTTCTTTGACACCGTCGAACTCGCGCCGTTGCAATTGGATACTCGCAAGCTTCTTGAGTGCCGGAGACCCGCCGCCGGCTTGCACGCTCTGGGCATAGTGATCCTGCGCCTGTTTCCATTCGCCTTTCAGTTCGAAGATCTCGCCCTGGCGGAGTTCCAGGAGCGCTTCGGACTGGTTGGGCACAGTGATGAACGATGCTTCTCCCGTCGGGAGAATCTTCCTGATCATCGCCGCCTCTTGGCCACGATTCTGGAATGATGATTCGATGGTGCGGACGGAGGCATGGATCTGCCAGAGAAAGATCGCTGCAGAGGCACCACTGAGGACCAGTGCGATGACGATCGGAACGGCGATGCGCGGAGGAATCTTCACGGAGGTGAAGAGTATCACCTCTAAGGTATCGAAGGCGAAAAGAAAACGACGGGAAGGTTTGGTAGGTTGGGTAGGTTCGGTAAGCCCCTCCATTTCTCCATGGAAAAAACTTTCAGTGAATAGCAATGGATCTTGTTTTGTTCCCTACCCAACCTACCAAACATACCAAACGTACCTCACCTTACTCCTCCATCTTCGGACTCATCTCTCCGTCATCATTCTTCTTCGCTTTTGATGCTCGTGTCTTTGGCTTCTTCTCACCGTCCGATTCCTCCACACCGACGGTCGCGCGTGCAGCGGCTTCGACAATGTGTCTCGGAATGATGGCTTCGACGGTTCCCCACGTTGCGGTTCCCTTCTTTGGAACGAGGATCGTGACCTGATCGCCGATTTCGGCGCGGTAGAACGTGACGGACGCGAGGAGCAAGCGATAGGCTTTTCCCTCAGCCAATACTTTGTACTGTCCGTCTTCCTGAATGAGCACGCCGACCATCGTTCGTCTCTCGACGGGTGCGATCTGCTTGTAGATGAATTTGCCCTCGTCGGTGATACTGAGCTTCATGCCGTCACCCTCCACGAGCTTGCTCTTCGACGCATAGTTCGCGGGAATCGGATACGTCTGACCGAGCGAGTCGACCATGTTCTGTCCATCGAAGACGCCTTCGATGATTTTTGAGGTGCTTGGGTTATAGGCACTCATGCCGATTGAACTTGCTTTCGAACTGAGTCTCTCGCGCGAAGGATCGCTGATTCCGGTCACCTCCCGCAGGAGGCTGTTTGCGGTCTTCAGTGAACTCATGGCGGAATCGATCAGTTCCTGGATCGAGAGGAGATTGTCGTCTGACATAAATATTTTGTTAAGAAATTATTTCCACTTCGAGAAGGTTCTGATTCAGTTTTTCGCGTATCTGAGTTTCTGTCAGCAGTCCTGCTTGAGCGCCTATCGCTCCAACAACACTTGCACCGTTCAGTGTACCTGAGAGCAGTGCTTTTTGCAATGAATTTCCGGTGAGGAGCGACCAGAAAGCTGCAGTACCGAAGGCATCTCCGGCACCGGTCGTGTCGATCACGGGAGCGTTTTTCAGGATCGGACAACGGAACATTTGGGTCCCGTTCGAGGCGACCACACCATTCTTTCCATCCGTGATGCACACGTTCTTCGCTCCCGCGTCCGTGAGTTTTTTGAGTGCCTCTTCAGTCGTTTTTGTCTTCGAGAACGCAAGCGCTTCCTCCTTGTTGAGAAGCAGAAGATTGGTGATCTTCAGGAGTGCTGCAGCGTCGCGGCTTCCCATCCCTGCATGGATTTGAGATCCTCCCGGGTTCCACGCGAGCATGATTTTTTTCGCTTTGGAGAGAGCACTGACGATGTCGTCCTGGATCATGCACGAGGTTTCGCAGAGGTGATTCAGATACACCGCATCCGTGTCTCCGATTGCAGCAGTATCGAAAGTCGTATCGTGCAGGTGTTCGTTCACTCCGGGTGCATAGAGGATGGTTCGTTCTCCATTTTTCAGGGACAGGATGATCGAGAAGCTGCTGGTCTCATGTTCGACGATTGTTGCCGGCAGCGTATTGACGCCTTCCTTTTTCAGATTCTGCAGGAGTTTTTCTCCCCATTGGTCGGACCCCACGATGCCGCAAAAAGAAGCCGAAAGTCCGAGTCTTGAAAGACCGACGGATGTATTACTAGCACCACCGCCGCAACATTCGATGACAC
Source organism: uncultured Candidatus Peribacteria bacterium (assembly GCA_964597665.1). GTDB lineage: Bacteria > Patescibacteriota > Gracilibacteria > Peribacterales > Peribacteraceae > SICN01. The sequence continues at coordinate 60,012 of CAZQYX010000002.1, forward strand.
GTTCCACTTGTACTTTTCCTCCGATCTCCAGGCGAATCGATTCATCTGCTTTCAGTGCTTCGCCCATCGTCAAAAAAAGATCGTACGTCGCTCCTCCGATGGAGAGTGACCGATTCGCTGAGGATGTTTGTGACGGGGACATGGTTCGTTACGAAATGTACCGCTGGCCGATCGTCTGCAGGAATGCATCGACACGCCTCTTCTCCTTACGCGCTTTTAGCCAGTAGAAAGCGATGGCGATGGCACTGACGAAAACGATGCCAAATGCCGCAGAGGGGATACCACTTCCTGCATTTTCCGGAACGCGTTCAAGAGAGGGTTCGAGGAGTGGTGCGCCGGGATGGCCGATCATATCGGTGGGTACCGCTTCGGCATTGCCTGCAACGAAGCCGTCACTCGTCGGTGTTCCATGCGTGATCGCAGAAAGCTCAGGGAGTTCTTTTCCCGTCACGGTGACAGGCGTGAGTTTCACTTCGTACGTGACACCTGCGATGAGATCTCTGAGGACGGTGGAACTGCTGAGGCCGTTGATCGAGCGGCGTTCCGTGTACACCCCCGGTTCCGTGCCGTACTCAAGAATGTAGTGATCGAGCGGGAGAGAGGGCATGGGTGTCCACTCGAGGAGCAGGCTGTCTTTTCCGGCGGTCGCACGGAGATCGATTCCGAGTGGGGAAGCCGATGCAGGCTCACTTTTTTCCGTACTCTCGGCGCCGTCCACACTCACCACTGTCAGAGAGAAGAGATATGTTTTTCCGAGCGGGAGGTCGCGGATCTTCGCAGCGGTCGTCGGTTTTTTCGTTCCGATGCTATACAGCACGTTCTCCGGATCATCTTGGAGAGCAACATAGATTTTGTATTCCGCAACGTCGAAACCCTCGACGGCTGCCCATTGCACTGCGACGGCTCCAGGTAGTCCTTCCGCAGTGACACCCTGGACGACCGGAAGCAGGGATGGCCCCACTTTCCACTTCGTGAGCATCGCCGAAGAATTCTCCGCCGAATCTTTTGCTGTGACGGTGATGTCGACCATCCCTGATTTCACCGGTGACGTCAGCACACCTGTATAGAGTCCGCCGGATCCTTCCGTAAGCGTAATGCTTCGTTCCTGTACCGATGCGACAACGGCGTTCAGACCTGCTTCGGATTTCACGGTGATCGTCGCCTGCTCGGCTACTTTTGCTTCAGGAGGGTCGAGCGTGATGGACTCGATGACAGGGGGTGTGTTGTCGATGAGGATGTGCACGGGATTGGATTCATACGCTCCGTTCTCGCTGACGACGAACAGCGTGACTTCTTTATCTGCCGGATTGATCGGTACGCTGATCCGAAAGACGCCTTCCTGATCGCTCTCGCCACTCGTTAGTTCGCTTCCACCTTTCACTTTCAGATTGATAAGACTGGGAGCATGACCCTGGAGCAGAATCGGGCCACCCTTCACGTACGAACGATCTTTCGGATCCAGAATCGTAATGCTGCTGTCTCCGATCGGACCACTGGCTTGCACGACATTCAGCGTGATCTTGCCGACGAATGTCGGATCATTGCTGTCGCTGACTTCGATGGTGTGCGTGTTGCCGTTTCTGAGCATGAATGCGAGCGGAACTTTCCGCTCCCCCTGATCAACTCCGCGCATCTCGATGGAACCGGTTTTGGGATTTCTGGGGTCCTGGCCTTGCTTTGGGAGCACGGCATCGGGGTCCGAACTCTTGACGATCAGTGTGCCGATGTACCCTCTTGCGACGTCGGCTCCGCGCATGGCACGGATCTCAAGTCCGAAGAGCTCGTTCGCTTTCACGTCGGTTGCGTTTTGAGGGAGTGAGAGTTCGAAGCGATCGATCACTTCGCTCGCGAGATCCGGTGCCGCCTCTCCGCCTTGAGCGAATGCTGTCAGTGAAGCGCCGAAGATGGACTTGGTTCTTCCGACTGTGAGGAGAGTTTTCAATTTCATCTGTCTGTTCCCTGCGATGTCGTACACCGTCAGATTCGTGCTCCCTGCTTCGGTGGATCGTACTGTCCAGAGAAAGCGTCCGGTCGTGTCCGTCTGCTTCGACTGCGCGGTCACTTCGTCATTCAGGCGACTGGCGATGAGCGCCAGGGGTCTGCTGTCGACTGGATTGTCGTAGCGATCCCGTAGAATCGCCGTGACGGTTGCCGTGTCTCTTCCGTCGGAGTCGATCGATTGCGGACTGACGATCAGCGACGATTGCGAGTCATCGGCACGATCCGGAAGGACAGTGAAGCCCGTACTTTTTCCCGCAACCGTTACCGCGTACCGCCCCGAGACCGTTGTGGATTCGGAAGGTGTGGGTATCACGGCGTTCCCGGCACCGTCTAAAGAGATTGTCTGTGTGTAGTTTTGGTTATCAGGACTCTGAACGACGAGCAGGGAAGACGCATTGCTCTCGCATCCGACGATCGTTACTTCTGTTCCAAGGCCTGCAATCGTATCGGGAGCCGTAACGGTGCAGCTGTCCGCTGCAATTGCAGCCGGCGCAACCACCTGCATGAGGAGGAGGGCAAGCGTTGCTTTGGAGGATATTGATCGTTTCATATTCTCTCTAGTATACCAAAAATACCACTTTTTGCCTATGGTCTATAGGATGATTTCGCCTCGTTGCTGGGAGTTGTCAATTCATCACTTTCTTTAGCCTGCTCGCAAATCATGGTAGCATCTCCATCATGCAACACGTCCGCTCGGTGACTCTGCTCCTCGCTTTCCTCACGCTGACCGCGTGCGGTTCTTCAACCACCACGGAAACGGTAACCTGTGACCAGCAGTACTGGAACGGTTCGGTTGCAGCCTGTTTGCCGAAGGGGTGGAAAGTGTTGAGCAGAGAGCAGCTCACGGTGCTCGGCGTTCCCGAAGAAACCGTTGCGGCCTTCCAGTTCGAGACGCCGCATGCCGGCCAGCTCGATACGGTGACGGTGACGAAGGAACCACTCAGTCAGGAGATGAGTACTCCTGAGTACAGTTCATCGAATATTCTCGCGGTGTCAGCCCTTCCCGATTACAAACTGATCGACAAGATTGTCGTGACGATTGACGGAGAGGAGTCGTCGATTCATGTCTTCAGTGCCAGGCCCTCACCCGATCAGCCGATTCGTCGCTACTACCAGCTCTCGGCTACCGTTGAGCGTACCGGCTACACCTTCACGGGTTCATTCCCGCTCAGTATCCAAGACAGTGAGGCTTCTGAAATTCTCTTCATCCTGAAGAATGCGTCGTTTAAGGAGCCGGAGGCGAAGGCGGAGGGGGAGTAGAGAGTGGCGGAATCATGAGTCATGCATTGATTTCTCTTGACTTTTTTCATAAGAAAAAGTACAATTGGAGTACATTTGCCCCATACAATATATGTCACTCTCACGCCTCCAGCAGCGAATCGATCCCGTGCTTCGACGTGAGGCGGAACAGATTTTGCATGTCCAAGGGATCAAGCCGTCGCAGGCGATCATTCTCTTCTACACTGAGATAAAGCGTTCCAATGGTCTTCCCTTCACACCTTCCCCCGTTCGCCCTTCGGAAATTCCGAATCGTCGGTTGCAAAAAGAAATTCGGAATGCAAGGAAAGGTGTCGGCGTACAGAGTTTTACGAATGAACGAGACCTCTTTGCCAGTCTTAAGACTCCTCGATGATGCGACATTCACGCACGACAAAGGAATTTCGGCGTCATTACACGAAGTGTGAACGTTCCGGTAAGGATATGGAGAAGCTGAAAGCGGTCATGAGTATGTTGGTGCGACGGAGGCAGATTCCTGCAAAGCACAGAGACCACGCATTGCAGGGAAAATGGAAGTATATCCGCGATTGCCATATTGAGGGCGATTGGATTCTTCTCTATGAACTTGGTACTGATCAAGACGGACATGAGACGATCATATTTCATGCAACGGACAATCATGAGAATTTGTTTGGGTGAGGATTGTCATTCAGCGGAAAAATAGGATCCAAATGTATGGTGATGAAAGTAGATTGTTCAGGTAGTGCAGAATGACACTAGGCCAAATGGATTTTGTTTGAAGTGTTATCCAACAGAAAATAGGACTAATCAGCAGTGTTGCATACAAGATCTGAGTGGTGAGTTGTTGCGGGCTCAACCAGAAAATATTTTTTGCATGCCATGCACCAAAGAGGATTGATACGAAAATAATGGCTTTTGGCTGAGAAATTTTCTTAGTTATATTTTCCAATACTATGCCGCGAAACAGGATCTCTTCATAGATGGGTACGAATAGAATGGAGAGCGAAAGCGGATATCCGAAGAATGTACCCAATGATTGATATTCCATATATCCAACAACTATCGTCGAAAGATAAAGAAAAATGACAATGCCGATTTGCATCGGACCCGAAAGTCGTCCTACTTTTCTTGGGATGAGAAAGTCGAATGTGAACATAAGAATCTTATTCCTTTCATGATTTTGGAGGTGCCGGCGAGGATCGCACTCGCGCATGGGGGATTTGCAGTCCCCTGCCTTACTGCTTGGCTACGGCACCACGCAGGCGGGATTGTACTGATTTTTCGGTTGCGTCACTAGGCGAGAAAAAAAGTTTGGTAAGTTTAGTAGGTTCGGTAGGTTGAGAATATTGAGGTTTCGATACTTTCCACACCTACCAAACATACCCCACCTACCAAACCTTTCCCTGTTCCAAAGAAAGTATTGCAGAATGATTGTTTTAGGGAGTACACTTCCCGAAATACCATGACTCCTGCCAAGAAAGCAGCGGCCGTTTCAAATAATCCTAAAGATTATTGCATCGCAACGATCGGCAGTCACACGGCACTGCAAATTCTGAAGGGTGCGCGGGACGAAGGCATTCCGAATCTTGTGGTTTGCAAGAGAGGAACAGAACGCGTGTACAAAAGCTTCGGTGTTGCGGACGATATTCTCATTGTCGACGATTGGAGCGAGTGGGATAAGAAAGTCGAGCCGGAACTGATCAAGCGCAACGCCATCATCATCCCGCACGGATCGTTCATTGCGTACATGGGGCCTGAGAAAGTGCAGACGATGAAGAGCATGTACTACGGAACGAAAGAAATTCTCGAGTGGGAGAGCAACAGAACGATGGAACGAAAGTGGCTTCTGGATGCCGATATTCTCATGCCTCGCGTCTTCGAGAAACCGGAGGACATCGACTGTCCTGTCATCGTCAAGTTCCATGGAGCGGGAGGAGGGTTCGGGTACTTCGTCGTCAGGTCGGCCGAGCAGTTCTACGAGGTGAAGAATCGCAAGTACCCCGACGAGACCGATTTCAACATTCAGGAGTACATCATCGGCGTGCCGCTCTACATTCACTACTTCTACTCGCCGATCACAAAGGAACTGGAGATCATGAGCTTCGACAAGCGGTATGAAAGCAATGCGGACTCCATCGGTCGCATTAAAGCGGAGGACCAGCTCGCCGCGAAGATCCACACGAGCTACACGATCGTCGGCAATATTCCCATCGTCGTTCGAGAATCCATGCTTCCCGAATTCTTCGCAATGGGTGAGCGTGTCGTCGCCGCAAGCAGGAAGCTCTGCGGCAAGGGTTTGTTTGGCTCATTCTGCCTCGAGACAATCGTGACACGAAAACTGCAGACGTTCGTGTTCGAGATCAGCGCAAGAATCGTTGCCGGTACGAATCCGTTCATCGAAGGTTCTCCTTACACTGCACTCAAATATGACGTGCCGATGAGCACCGGCCGTCGCATTGCGAGGGATATTAAGCAGGCGATAGAGGCTGGAAGGCTTGCGGAGATTTTGGGCTAACAGTTTACAAATGAAGCACCTTGTTTTTCTCAACTTCTATTCATACTTCATAATTCTTACTTCATAATCCACGTATGGACATTTCCTCACTTCTCTCCGACTACGATCTTAAAAATCTCACCATCGGTGTGCTCGGCGGACACAGCGCGCTCGATGTGTGTCACGGAGCGAAGCAGCATGGATTCCGTACGGTGTGCGTAGCTCGGAAGGGGAGAGAGCAGACGTACGAAAAATATTACAAAACGAGAAATTCCAAAAACCAAAAACCAAATTCCAATAACGATTCAATTGGATGCATTGACGACGTGATCGTGGTTGATCAGTTTCAAGATGTTCTTGATGAAAAGATAGAAAAAAAGCTGCAAAGTATGAACACAATATTTGTTCATAATCGGTACTTCTGGGTGTACTTCGATGACTTCTCGAAGGTCGAAAATGATTTCAATGTTCCGATCTTCGGGTCACGCACACTGCTGAAATTGGAAGAGCGCGATCAACCGTTTAACCAATATGATTTACTCAAGAAAGCAGGCATTCGGATTCCGAAAATTTTCAAATCTCCAAAAGAGATCGACCGACCGGTTCTCGTGAAGGCCGCGGAAGCGAAGAGGGGATACGAGCGTGCGTTCTTCATCTCGACGTCTCCGAAAAGTTATGAAGCGACTGGGTCTGCACTCGAGGCGGACGGAAAAGTTTCGAAGAACTGGCGAGAGGCGACGATCGAAGAATTCGTCGTCGGTGCTCCCGTAAATTTTAATTTTTTCTACTCGCCTCTCTCAGGCGAGCTTGAGCTGCTTGGTACTGACACACGTCGTCAGACCAACCTCGATGGTTTCCTGCGAATGACGGCCGATCAGCAAACTCTTGCGCTGAAGCACGTTCCCCTCAAGATGATCGAGACAGGACATATCGCATGCACGGTGAAAGAATCGATCCTCGAGAAAGCATTCGACTTGGGTGAGAAATTTGTGAAAGCGACGCAGTCACTTCCGGCGAATCTTGATCCGAGCAAGAAAGGCATCATCGGACCGTTTGCACTGCAGGGTGCAGTCGTTGCGGAAGATGGTAAAGAAGACATCGTGATCTTCGATGTCTCGCTCCGTATTCCCGGCTCACCCGGCATCGCCGCGACTCCGTACTCAGGGTATTTGTACGGGAAGAGTATGAGTGTCGGGGAAAGAGTAGGACTTGAGATAAAGAATGCAGTACAACAGAAGAGACTCCTGGAGATTGTGACGTAGATGAAATTGTAGAGATGCAGAATGAGATTGGAGTTCATTTGCAGATTTTCTTTTGGCAGGATTCTCTTTTAAAGCACTTTGCTATTTAAAATTGAAGCGTTATACCAGCACTTTTACATAGAGTATCTAATGAACTTTGCGCATGTGCCTGAAGTTGCTGAACTTCTTCCGCACCGATATGACGCCATCCCCTTGCGCCTATACGACAAACAAGGCTGCTGACGATTCCTGCTTGTATATCTAAGAGCAGTGTAAAGTCAGGAGCTCTTTCTCCAAGACGCTTTTTTGCCTCGTCTATGAGGGCTAATCCTTCGTTATAGTTGGGTGACATAGGTTCAGTACTATACTTCTAAAGAATTCATCCGTCAAATATAGAGTTTTGTTCTACATTGGTGGAGCCTTAGCGAATGATTGGGGACTTTTCAGGTCTTCACTTGTTGAAATTCTTGCTGAAGCCAGCGACAGGGAGTAAAGAATTGTCATGATCAGAAATCCTGAAAGATACTCATTTCTTGCTCACGCACAGGGATATTTGAAAGCAGCCCGGCTCTACTGTCAGCAATTATTGAATCCAGTCCACAAGTGGAGTGACGGGAATTCACGGGTGCCGCCGGAATGGCCTAGCCCGATTGAATATCATGCTGTGGAAATACTCCCAGCGGCTCTTTTCAATATTCACCACGCAATAGAATTGTTTCTGAAATCATTTTTGATCGATATAGGGAAGCCCAATAATTACTCCCATGATCTCAAAGTTCTCTTTGCCCCCATTGAGCAAGTCGTCATCAAGACAGGATGGTTGCCGATAACAATTAATCAATATCAGGAAATTCTTGATCAAGAAGAAATTGATCGTGTCCAACAAGTAGTCATTCCTGAACTCAGAGACTTAATAAATTTTGTCTCCGATAGAGCCGTTCTCCAGCAAAAGCTTGATGACCCAGCTAATGAGCTATTTAGGTATCCTAAAACACGCAAAGGACAGGAGTATGATATTAACTCCTTAGGGAATGTGGATGTGGCTGATTTATTAGGCAAAATAGACAAGCTCTATGAGCATCTCAACGACATCGGCTATTTATTTGCTGTTGATATTAGGCACAAGCCACGTGGTCATTCTAAGTTCGATCTCTAATACAAACGCGCCCCATCCTCATATATCTTCAATATATTCGGATCATCCAGCTGTTCCTCTTCTTGAGTCTTTTTCATGAGTAGTAGCTATGAAAGCAGTGAGAGCGGCTGTACTGCATTTACGTATGACATGCTCACATTTTTACGCAGGAATTTCTTTCCATGCAGAACGCATCGAAACAAATGCGAACAGAAGTGCGATACCGCCTACAATGCCGGTTATAAAGAGAGCGTACGGAATGCCGCGTGCATCGGCGAGTGCTCCGACAAAAGGCGATACGCATACGAATAGCAGGCGACTGAAGAATGAGCGTACCGACAATACGGTGGCACGCACATCGGATGACGTCATGCGATTGATGAGATCGGCACTGAGCGGGCCGACGAAATGCCAGGATAAGCGACTGACCAGAAAGAAGATCAGCAGCAACGGTGCGGGTGGGAGGCTGAGCGAGAGAAAGCAGATGATCGTGATGAGTGCCGGAATGATGAGAAGCAGTCGATCATCGGAACGCTTTTCAAACCATGACACCGATTTTGCGGCACAAGCGCCTGCGACAACCGTCACGGCATGCGTGATTCCAAACAGTGCAACCGGCACGCCGATCAATGTTTGGTACGGCTGGAAAAACCAGAAGAACATGAGCGACAGTGAGGCAATGAGTCCGTACGTGAGGATGACCTTGCGGAGTCCCGGATGCCGAAAGAGCGCATGAGACGATGCATGCACGATTGCTTTGAAATGCTTGGATTCTTGGAGCTTCTGACGCTTCGGTTCTTCGAGAGACGCTGCTGTACACACGGCAAGCGCCATGGGGATGGCAGTAAGCCAGAGCGGGAGCACGAGACTGATGGCGCCGAGCAGACCTCCAAGGATGCCGCTTATTGCTTCCGTATTGAATTCAAAAAATGCTTGATTGCCCGCAATCTTGCGATACTCACGTTCGCGTCCGAGTTCTAAGAGCGTGTCGTACGTCATCGCTTCGATGGTTCCGGATAAGAGACTAGCTCCTGTGCCGATGAGAATTTCTGCAAGTAGGAAGCGCCAGAAGGTCTCGCCGGTTGCGTAGGTAACGAACGCCGCAACGCCGAAGCAACACCCGAGAACCAACGTATTTCTCCGACCCCAGCGATCGGCAAGATAGCCTGTCGGGATTTCCAGAAGAAAAATCGTCAGCGCGAAACCGGATTGCAGCAGCATGATTTGTTTCAGATTCAGTCCGTGCGACTGCCAGAACAGCACGATGATGGGAATCATGAACAAGGCCTGCGTGAGTGCTTGGATGACGTAGAGTTTCCAAATATTCGAGGCAATGGTCGGTGTGCGGGTAATTTTCACATATCTATTCTATCGACGAGCTGGAGGGATTTACATCGATTGCGTGCAAAGTCGCACGAAGTTGTGCGCTCTAATCTTTGTGCAACAAAAAAGCGCCAGGTGGCGCTTTCTAGATCAGACTCGATCAAAGTGTGCAAAGTTGTCTTGGTGGAGCTGAGGGGATTCGAACCCCTGACCCCCTGGTTGCAAACCAGGTGCTCTACCAACTGAGCTACAGCCCCAACAAAAGTTATCTTATATAATTCAAAGCTCATTGGCGAGTACGCTTTTTTCTTTCTATTTCTTCGGTTTTCGTAGAAATATCGCCCACTGATCGTGTCTTGCTTCCGATTGTCCGTCTCTGTCAGCGAGCCACTCGAATTTCCTGAGCATGTGTCTAATAGCGGATTCCGCAAAAACGGTGCGATAGGGATCCCAAGAGGTGCTGTTCGGAGGAGACCGGAACCAGGAGCAGAAGAAACGTCCTCCGGGTTTTAGTACGCGAAAGATCTCTTGTAGGCAGCGCACTGCAATCGCTTCGTTCTCCAGATGCGTGAAGACCGATCCTGCGATTAGAGAGTCGAAAGAGGCACTCCTGAAAGGCAGGCTCAGCAAGTCTTCGGGGATGACACCATAGGGATTGTAAAGACGATGACGGACATCCAGATGCCGGAAGGTGCAGTGTGTCCACGGTGCGAATGCATGGGTACAGAAGTCGATGCTCGGGGCGTGAATGTCGATTCCGACGTACTCGATATTCAGAGCGGGCATCAGCATCGCAAGTCGCCCGTTCCCGCAGCCAAAATCGAGAACCCGGTACCCGTCGGAGAGAAAAGAATTCTCCTGCAGACATTGTATTTGCACGACAGTATTGTTCCACAGTTCCTCAAAGTCTCCCGGCATGATGGGTGGCGACTCTTCAAGAAGTATCCGCCAATCACTTTTTTCTCTCATGAACATTGCTCTCACTGTATCACGGAAGAATTTTTCGACGCATCCAAGAATGCCTACACGGGTCCATTCCCTACGCCCGGCACGAACATCAATATCGGAGCAAAAAGAATATCCGTTGTGCCGCTGATTGCTGCGACACTCCAGAAGAAGATGAAGACGCCGACGATGATGAGAACGTTATAGATGCCGCCGACTTTCTGAGCCCACTCGGGATCGCCAATCATCCCGCCGATTGCCTCGCGGTAGCGGATGATGCAGTAAGCGAAGATGACACCGAAGAGACCTTGGAGGATGTGCATAGTGCTCAGACGAGAAGTGCATCGAGGCGCTTGCTGACATCTTCTTTCGACTTCACACCGACGAATGTGTCTTTCGCCTCTCCTCCCTTGAAGAGGATGAACGTTGGGATGCTCATGACACTGAACTGCTGTGGGATCTCGCTATTCTCATCCACGTTCATTTTGTAGAATGCCACCTTTCCAGCGTACAGAGTGCCGAGTTCATCGATGATTGGAATCATGGCTTTACAGGGACCGCACCATGGAGCCCAGAAGTCGACGAGGACGGGAATGGGGGACTTCAGTACTTTCTCAGAGAATTCGGCGTCGGAGAGGGGGAGAGCCATGAGAGTAGGGGGAAAGTCTGTGGGATGATTGTATCATGAAAAAAGTAGTAAGTAGTATGTAGTAAGAAGTAAGAATTGCATGCAAAAAATCAAATGTGATGCTTGCCGTACTACATACTTCTTACTACGTACTTCTCCTCAAGCTTGTCCTTTCGACAGTATTCCTCTCGTGATTTGCTTGCCTATCTCCACCGCCGGCTGTCCGTAGATATTGATGCGGTAGAGCTTGCCGAGGTAGACGACTTCGGTCATCAGAAGGAAGAAGAGTTGCCCGAGATGGTATTCGTCGAGACGCTGGAGCGAGATGGTCACATGCGGACGCTTGGCGGAGGTGAGGGCTTGACTGGTTCCTTCGTAGCAGGCATCGAGGAGCTGTCCGAAGGTCTTGTTACCGATGTACGAAAACGCATCGGGCAGATTCCTCGGTACTTCCAGTCTCGGCTTATCAATCTCCCGTAAAAACAAGTGCCACGATTTTCTGGGCCCCGCCATCCACTGCTGGAGGAGCGAGTGTTGATCCTGCGTGCCGATTGCCGCAACCGGAATAGGATTAAATCCGTCGGATTTCCCGAGGCTTTCCGCCAGTAGCTGCTGCTCCCAGCGTGCCATGGATAAGAGCCTGTCGCCGTAGGGCATGATGACGCGGATCGGATAATTACGCCTCGTGTCGAGGAGGTACTGCACGGCTGCTAGCGAGGCTGCGGGGTTTCTCGCGAGTGTTGTTTCCTGGCAGTGCGTGTCCATCTCTTTGGCGCCGCGGATGAATTGAGTAAGGTCTCCTCCAAGAAGGCCAAGAGCGAGGAGACCGACGGGAGTGAAGATACAGAATCGTCCTCCGACGTTCGGCGGGATTGCGAGAGTGCGCATGTGCTCCGCGTCCGCAAATGCCTTCAGTGGTCCTCCTTCCGGATCGGTGATTGCAATGACGCGGTTCTCGGGACGGGACTTCACCGCATCCTTCAGTTTTTCGTAGCAGGCGAAGAAGGCTGCCATCGTTTCGAGCGTGCTTCCGGACTTGCTGACGACGACGATGAGCGCGTTTTTCCAGTCGATGAGCTGCAGATGCGTATCGAGCGTTGCCGGATCGATCGTATCGATGACGATGAATGCGGGAGTGGTCGGTGATTCGAAAATTTCCTGCAGCACCTTCGGTCCGAGTCCGGATCCTCCGATTCCGATCCAGACGATCGTCTTGACCCCTTCGCTTTTGACCGTGTCAGACAGAGCTTTTACCGCTCCAATCGTCTCTTTGTCGTAGGGATTCATCGACCATCCATGTTGTCCTTTCTCGCGTTCCGAGAGCCATTCTTCCGTGTACCTCCGTATCGAAGAACGGATGGCCGAAAACTCCTGATCCGGAATACCGTGGCTTGGAGTGATGACTTTTGCAAGCGTGCCTTTGATGTCGAGGGTGAGCATAGGATGAGACTAGAGACTTCGGAGTGCTGCGGCGACACGTTCCTCGGTTTTCTTGAGCGATCCGGGGAGACGCTTGAGTGCACTCAGCACGGTTCCCTGATCGTATCCCAAAGACACGAGAGCCGCGATGGCATCGGCATCGAACGTTGCATGGTGCTCCTGCATTGCCTCTCCTTTGATCGTCGTCCATTCGGGATGTTTTTCAAGGAGCGACTTGAGGTCGACGAGGAGTTTTTCTGCCGTCTTCTTGCCGATTCCTTTGATCCTCGTGAGCATTCCGCTGTCATCGGTCTCGGCAGCTGTTAGGAGCATTGCAAGTGGAATCGAACACAGTTCCAGAGCGATTTTCGGGCCGATGCCCGAGATGTTTAAGAGTTCGGTGAAGAGCGCACGTTCCTCCGGTTTCTTGAAGCCGAAGAGTTCGAGCCGGTCTTCCCGTACGTACGTGTAGGTCACCAGTGTTTCCTCCGTGCCCTCTTTCAGCGCATCCCACACAGGATGAGGGACGGAGACCAGGTATGCGACTCCCGCAACATCGATTGCGACGTGGGGGAGGGGGAGCTTTCGCACGGTACCGGTCAGTGCGTAGAACATGCGCAGAGTATAGCAAAGAATCCTGATAAAAATTCCAAATTCCAAAAATCAAAATCCAATTGGAATTTGGCTTCTGGAATTTGGTATTTTGTTGTTCATTTTCTCTTCAAAAACCCCTCTTTTTGTGCTATAGTATTGGGATGCTTTTACGCAAACAAACACACAAAAAAACGATCGCAATTGTTTTGGCATTCTGCGTGTTCGTTCCGCTTGCTGCCTTTGGTGCGCAGGGCTCGGAACAACTCCGCGATATGAGAGGACAGTTTGACGAGCTCTGGCATTCCGCTGCGGAGACAACGAAGCGCAGAGCCACACTCGAACAGAATCTTGTACAATTTGATGTGAAGGTGGCAAACGCGAAGCGCGATCTGGAGAAGGCGGCCATGGATCGCAGAGACAACCGCCAGCAGATCCTCGATCGTCAGAAACTGATCGATGTTCTGAATCTGCAATTGCACGCGGCAGCAGAGTCACGAGGGCTCTATGAAGCGGTCGCTGTCAGCCAGAAGGACGATATCGTGTCTTTCATTCGTTATCTCTCGGGAAGGGAAATCGCTCTTCGGGAGAGCGGACCTGCAGTCGGCGGGTCGCTTCTGAAACATATTCTCCGGGGATCTCTTGGGAGTAGTGTCGATGAGTCGCTTGCAGAGACCGCGCTCCTTAGGACGCGCAGACGTTTCGCACTGCAGATCGATGTGCTCGTAAGCGAAGCCGACAGAGCGGAATCGCGCATACGGTCTGTCCTTGCAGATCTCATCCAGGAGGTCGACGGACTCGAGGAGAGAGGCAAGCATCTCACGCAGACAGTCGAGAGACAGACCGCACTCATCGATGACAGTTGGCGCAGGAAGGAGCTCAGTCAGGAAGAACTTGGTAACGTCACCCAGGAAGCAGCAGAAGCGAATGCACGTATCGGATTGATGCAAGCCAGTCTCCTCAAAATCAATGCCGAGCTTCGTGAGGAGACACTGAATACTCTCCGTAGTGATCTTGCCGCTCTGCAGTCGCAGCGTCAGTCGCTCCAAGAAACTCTCACGGCGCTCCAGAGGAAAGACCTCGCGATGAGTCTTTTAGAAACAGCAGGCGAGCATGCGTTCGAGGATATGCAGAAAGAGCGCAACACGGATAAGAAAATCTATAAGCGCATCGAAGATGCGGAGCTTCGGCTGGAGCAACTTCAGAAAAATCAGAGCGAACTCTTCGTCACTGCATCCGGGTCCGAGACTTTTTCTTCGTCTGCAGAGGCATCGCAATCTGCAATCGATGGACTCAAAGAGGTGATCCTCCTGATGAAGACGGGAGTGCCCGAGGATGCCGCAGAAGAATATTTGCAGAAGAAGCATCAATCGGAGCAGGCTTCGGTTCTGCGCAAAGATCTTGCCGTAGAGATTACAGGAAGCATCAGAAAAATAACCGCACTCGAAGCGTCGATCCTCACGAAGGAACAGGAACTACAGAAGACCGAAGAGGCCTCGGACCTGAGCGATCTTCCTCCACTGTTTCAGTGGCCGGTTGCTGGCCCCGTCACGGCCGGATACTTCGACCCCGATTACCGGAAGGTCTTCGGTGTGCCCCATAAGGGCATGGATATCGCAGTACCTCAGGCATCACCGATTCGTACCGTTTCGCAGGGAATCGTGTTCGCGGTGAAGGACGGCGGAAGAACAGGATACAGCTATATTTTGATCGGACATCAGAACGGGTATGCCTCACTCTATGGTCACGTGTCGGCGTCGTTCGTGAAGGCAGGAGACAAAGTCGGCTATGGTTTCATCATCGGCCTCACCGGCGGGCAGCCGGGAACGCATGGGGCGGGATACATGACGACGGGAGCACATTTGCATTTGGAGATGATGAAGAATGGTGTGCATTTGAATCCGTTGGGGGTGCTGAGTGGGAGGTAGTTCTTTACAGCCCTCATCCCCGTCCCTTCTCCAGATTCTGGAGAAGGGTGCGCAGCTATTTTTGATTACGGACATTCTCTCTCCGGAACGCCGGAGAGAGATGTCGCCGCAGCGACAGAGTGAGGGCCGTTTGCGGAGCAATTATCAGTGATTTTTTATCGAATTCCCTCCAACACAATCACAAACTCCCCCTTCACTGTCATCGTCTGAATTTCTTTCTCTAGAGAGGAAATAGTTGTATAAATAATTTGTTCATGAAGCTTTGTAAGCTCTCTCGCAATGACAGCCACTCGCTCAGGTTGATCTTGAAGAACAGTCCCAAGTTCTGACAACGTTTTTTGTATCCGATGGGGTGATTCATAGAACACAATCGTCCGCTCTTCTTCTTTGAATGTCTCAAGCAGTGTTTTTCTTCCTTTCTTGAGCGGCAGAAATCCAAGGTACAAAAATTGATTGATCGGAAGACCGCTCGCAGACAGTGCGACGAGAAAAGCCGACGGTCCGGGCAGTGCTTCGATGTGTAGCCCTGCAGCGCGAACGCGCGAAACGACGATGTATCCAGGATCCGAAATCCCCGGGGTTCCCGCATCGGACACAAGACACAGATGTTCGTCTTTTTGCAGTCTCTGAATAATGTAGTCCGCTTTTCCGGCATCCGTGTAGCCGTGAAATGAAATAAATTCTTTTTTAGGAAGTTCTAGTAACTTGAGAAGTTGTCCCGTTACGCGCGTGTCTTCGCAAATAATCGCATCGCAAGCAGCGAGCGTTTCTTTTGCTCGGATCGTGATATCGCGAAGATTTCCGATGGGGGTGGGGATGATTGAGAGCATGTTTGTATGATAACACTGTGCATTCTTCGGTACTTACTTAGTTACCTAGGCCTTCCAGAATGGTGCGAGTTGTCGCAGTTAGTTCAGCGACATTAGTCGTTGGATTTTTTGCTGCGGCCTGTTCACGTAAATTTTGAATGACGCCTGCGCATGCCATTAAGAAAAGTTCATCAAACCGTTCCGAGAGTGCCAATTGTAAGGCCATTGTTTCGCCTTGTACTTCTGCTGGCGTTCTTTCAATAGTTACCTGAGTGAGCATCCCTGTGATTTCAGCACTGGTTATTGGAGATCCGAAAAGTTCCATGCATTTCATGAGCGATTCACCCAGTAGCGTTTCCAATTCACTATCATCTATAGAATCAGGCTTCTGACTCGCCGCACATCGATAGTACTCATTTGCATACCTTCCAGCAGTTTCTTTCACATTTTGCAGTGCTTCTGTAACGGATTCAGGTGCCGACTTTTGTTCAATTGCTTCATCCATAGTAGACTGATTTTAAGTTTATTTCTTCATATGTCAAGTGTAGCCTTCCTCCTTATTCTGCTACTCTCCTCGCGTTCCAAATTTGATGATTTCCTATGGCCAAAACTCCAGCTCCAAACGACGACCAAATCCAAGCTCCGCTTGAAACGAGCCCAATCGGTCAGGTGAACCCACGGCAGATTGTCACAGAAATGGAAGAGAGTTATCTCTCCTATGCGATGAGCGTGATCGTCTCGCGTGCCCTTCCTGATGCCCGTGACGGCCTCAAGCCCGTGCACCGCAGAATTCTCTACGCCATGCATGAAATGGGACTTCGGTCCGGATCAAAATTCCGCAAATGTGCAGCCGTGGTCGGAGACGTGCTCGGAAAATATCATCCGCACGGCGACAGTCCCGTGTACGAGGCCTTGGTCCGCATGGCGCAGGATTTCGCGATGCGCTATCCGCTGATCTTCGGACAGGGAAACTTCGGAAGCATCGACGGAGACAACGCGGCTGCGATGCGTTACACCGAGGCGAAGATGCACTCGGTTGCGGACGAACTCTTGCAGGACATCGAAAAGAACACAGTCGAGTTCAGGTCAAACTATGACGGGACCAGAAA
>CAZQYX010000002.1:76883-109571 GCA_964597665.1 uncultured Candidatus Peribacteria bacterium
AGAACCTGCGGTGTTGCCGAGC
Organism: uncultured Candidatus Peribacteria bacterium; assembly: GCA_964597665.1. GTDB lineage: Bacteria > Patescibacteriota > Gracilibacteria > Peribacterales > Peribacteraceae > SICN01. The sequence goes on from CAZQYX010000002.1 coordinate 76,906, forward strand.
AAGATTCCGAATCTTCTTCTGAATGGCACCCTCGGTATCGCCGTCGGCATGGCGACGAACATCCCTCCGCATAATCTACGAGAACTCGTGACAGCGATCCTTCATCTTACCGATCATCCGAATGCGACCGTCGAAGATCTTCTGGAATTTGTGCAGGGTCCGGATTTCCCGACCGCCGGCTATGTCTACGACAAAGCGGCGCTGAAGCAGGCCTACCTCACAGGGCGTGGCTCTGTTGTCTGTCGCGGCAAAGCGGAAATCGAAGAAGCCGGCAATCGTTTCATCATCCGCATTAGCGAGCTTCCGTATCAGGTCAACAAGTCGGTACTGATCACGCGTGTTGCCGAGCTTGTGACAGACAAAGTCATCGTCGGAATTTCCGATATCAGAGATGAGTCCGATCGAGAGGGTATTCGTATCATCATCGAACTCAAGAAGGACAGTTATCCGCAGAAAATCCTCAATCAGCTCTACAAGCACACGGACCTCCAGACCAGTTTCGGCTACAACTGCATCGCGCTCGCGGACGGCCTGCAGCCAAAGCTTTTGAACTTGCACGAATTCCTCCAAATTTTCATCGATCACCGCCGCACGATGATCACGCGGCGCGTGACATTCGACAGAGACAGAGCGAAAGAGAGAGCACACATCCTCGAGGGACTCACGATCGCACTCGACAATATCGATGCCGTCATCAAGGTTATCAAGCAGAGCGAGACGCAAGATGAGGCGAGGGAGAGTCTCATGAAGAAATTCAAACTCAGTGAGATTCAGGCGAATGCCATTCTCGAGATGCAGCTTCGTCGTCTCGCGGGACTCGAACGGAAGAAGATCGAAGACGAACTGAAGGCAACGCTCGCGTTCATCAAGGAATGCGAGGCGATTCTGAAGGACAAAAAACGCGTGGATAGCATCATGAAGCAGGAGCTTGCTGATATTGTGAAGAAATTCGGTGATGATCGCCGGACGGTCGTTGTCTCACATCCGGTCGGGGAGTTCTCGGCAAAGGACACGATCCCGAATGCTCCGATGATCGTGGCCCTCACCTCGCAGGGCTACATCAAGCGCTTAAGTCCCGCTCAGTTCCGCGCCCAAAATCGCGGAGGCAAGGGTATCAAGGGCATGACGACCAAGGACGAAGACGAGATTCTCTGTCTCGTGAACGTGAATAACCATGACGATCTTCTCTTCTTCACGAACACCGGTCGCGTCTTCAAGCTGCCGGTCTACGAACTTCCGCAGGCAAGCCGCGTTGCCAAGGGTCAGGCGATCGTGAATTTACTTCAGCTCCAGCCGAACGAGAAAGTGGCATCGCTCATGAAAGCGAAATTGGAAGGCAAGACGCATCTGTTCATGACGACCATCAAAGGAACCGTAAAGCGAACGGAGCTCAGTGAATTCGAGAACATTCGTCGCTCGGGACTCATCGCACAGAAAGTTCCGGATGGTGATGAGCTTCGTTGGGTACTCGCAACCGGGGGCAAGGACGAGATCTTCATTCTCACGAAGAAAGGGAAGTCGATCCGTTTCCCCGAGGTGGATGTGCGTTCCATGGGCCGCGCTGCGGCGGGAGTTCGCGGTATTCGTGTCGTCGGGGGAGATAAAGTTGTGGAAGCGGCGGCTGTCTCGTCGCCGGACAACAGTCAGCTCCTCGTCGTCATGGAGAACGGACTCGGGAAATCGTCTCCCATTACGCAGTACCGTTTGCAGGGAAGAGGAGGAAGCGGAGTCAAAGCCGCGCAGTTGACGGCGAAGACCGGCGATATCGTCGGAGGTTGTGTGCTGCAGGAGAAGGATGATGGAGATCTCATCTGCATCAGCAAGCAGGGTCAGACGATCCGCATGAAACTCTCGGACATCCCCTCAAGAAGTCGGGCAACACAGGGAGTGATCGTCATGCGTCTCGACGGCGGTGATAAAGTCGCATCGGTGAGTGTGATCATGCACGATGCCAGTGAGGTGGTGGAGGGAGAGGAGGAGGTCGAGGAAGAGGCGAAATAATGGTTCGAGACGCCCTGCGGGGCTCCTCACCGTGACAGATTGTGTCATGCTGAGGAGCATGAGCATCAGCGAATGCGTCTCGAAGCACTTGCAACAGCCTCATTTGCCTCGTAGAATCCCCGAGCTCTATGAAAAAAGGTATTCATCCACAGGTCTACGCCGACGCGAAAACCACATGCAGTTCGTGCGGTGCGGTGTATCTAATCCCGACGACGGTGAAGGTCCAGCAGGTTGAAATCTGCTCTGCCTGTCATCCGGTCTACACGGGCAAGTACATGGGTCTCATGGCCTCCGGTCGTGTGGATCGCTTCCGCAAAGTGGCAGAGGCAAGCAAGAAGAAGCAGGAAGAGGTAGCGGCAATCGAGGTCAAGCGCGCAATTAAGCCGGTGATGAAGAAGAAGGCGAAGAAAGGGGAGAAATGATGGTTGGACGCGAGGCAGGATTGTGTTTAGGATGTTTTTCCTATGTACCAAATGGACGATCATGAACATTCAGCAGATGTCTGTATGGAGTCATTGAAGGAGTCTTGCAGTACACTTCTGAAGATTCGTGAGTCTATCTTTAAGTTAAGGGCAGCGCTTTTAGTTCTCTGGGCTACATCTGAGGTGATGGCACTCGCGGCCGATCAGGGAAGATGGTCTCCAGCCGAACATGCTGTTTGGAGTATCGGTAGTTTAGTTGGTCTTGAATGTACGGTACAGATTGGTGCATACGTGCTCTATAGAACATCTAGAAAAAAAATACAGCATGCACTTGCTTTGTCATCTTCTGTGTTAGAGACAGACGCGATCATCGATGAGATTTTTGCACATGGATTTGATCCGAATGATTTTCGGTAGATGCTTTTCTTCTTCCCGCAGCTGGGACGCCGCGTCCCAGTTACCAGATGTCCATCGGATCAACGAGTGACGGGAAATGCAGAGATGTCCACGGCCAGTCCGTGATTTTCTTCACGAGTCCGTGTTTCATTCCATTGCCCTGCACATACGCCACGACTGCAGATCTCTGCGCATCATCTCGGATTCTTTCATCATGGAAACCTTGTTGCCATCCAAGTTGAGTGAACTGCCGGTTTTGCCGCAGTTCTTTCGTGCTATTGGATTTGAATGATTGCATGAATCTGCTGATACCTCTCGGGCCGGGGCAGAGGATGCAGTGAAGGTGATTGGGCAGGATACAGAAGGCAAAGAGCTCTGCCTCATAGATGTCGCGGGTTTTGCAGAGATGTTCGATCAGCATCATCGGCATCCTTTCATAGGTGCACCAAGGAACAGCATTCTTTGTATTGGTTGTGAGGTGAAAAATGCCATGCGTTTGTTGATAATGTTTCTGGGACATTCGGAACGATCGTACCATGAACACTGGGACGCGGCGTCCCAGCTACGGAGTCAAATACAGGCTCAAAAGCTCAAATGGTTTCAGGGTTCACTAAAATCGAGAGGGAGTATCCTTCGGACGGAACCTTAGGCGTGCCCTCTCATGGTGCAGTTCTCAAGGGGCATAGCCGCGGGACGGAACCCTTTGGTTGACCCCTCATCGTGATGGAAACATCATTGTCTTCGCGAGAGCCTTTTGGCAAGCAAATCGCTCTGATTTTCCATTCCCCGCAGCTGAGACGCCGCGTCTCAGTACGGTCATTCCATCGCCATTTCCCCCATTTTCCGCTATACTAAGACCATTATGATGAACATCCGTCAGGCGAAGCTTCTGACTGCCATCATCGATCAATTCATCGAAACGGCGATACCGGTTGGATCGCATCACATCATTGAACGGGGACTCTTCCCCGTGTCCGGTGCGACGATTCGAAATGAGATGCGTTTTCTTGGCGAGGAAGGGTTCATCGAACAGCCACATACGTCTGCTGGACGCGTTCCGACTGTCCAGGGCTATCGCATGTATGTTCAGCAGTTCATGAAGCCTGCGCAGCACGAGCGTGCTGTACGCACACGCTTTCTGGAGCTCAAAGAACAGTACTTTCAGCACAAAGACCGCGAGCGAGCGTACGAAGCCGTCGCGATGCTCTCGAATATGATTCCGAACGTGAGTTTTGCGACGGTTCCTCATCGCGAGCAGGTGTCGTATCTTGGGCTTAGTAATGCCATGCAGCAACCGGAGTTTCTGGCGGACAGTCGTTTCGTCAGCGGCATTGTCGAAGTGCTTGAGAAACGTCTTAGTAACCTCATTGATCACATCACGCTTGACGACAGTGTTCAGTACTTCGTCGGTGAGAAAGATCTCTGCACGCAGTTTTCTAGTTGCAGCATGCTTGTCACGAAGTACCGTATCAGAGGCGAGACCGGAGCGATCGGCATTCTCGGTCCGGTTCGTATGGATTATGCGTACAACGCGGCTGCACTTGAGATGGTGGCTGATCTCATTCGCGATTAACTTTCTCATTCTTTCCTGATTTCCCAATAGCAACTCCCACATCAGACTTGGCTCTCCTCCGCATCAGGCCCGCTTTGCCGGACCCCGAAGACAAGAGCGGGTCCAGGGGGCCGCTGCATATCGAACCTGCGATTTCTGCACTGCATTCTCTTCGGGGGATTGATTCGCTGATCAGCTTCGAAATTGGTTCGTATCAGGGGAAAATTTGCTTCTTCGTTCGCGGGACACGCAGCGCACTGCCGCTTGTTGAAAGCCAGCTCTATGCACAATATCCGGATATCGATATCGAGGAGATGGATCCAAAAGAATTGGAGCCAGTTAGCGGTGAAACAGTGCTGACCACCGATCTGAAGCTGACAAAGCACGAAATTTTTCCGATCAAGCGTCATCCTCAATTCGATGATCTGATGGCGAGGCAAACGTTGGATTCCATCGCAGGTATCACCTCTACGCTCGTTCGCTATCCGGACCATGCGATGCGCGGTCACGTCCAGATCGTCTTCCGGCCGCTCAAATCATCGTTTCGGAAACGCGTGCTGAAATTTCTGCCTCTCATGGAGAAGGGGATGGCGAAGAAGTTTTCGTGGTATGCGAAGTTCCTTGCGACGATTCATCTCGCCAGAGGCTGGAGATGGTGGGCGTATCTGCCGCTGAATATTCTGCTCGGCGGTTTTCGCGCGTGGTTTTCGTTCCTTCCGAAACTGGATGAATCGGGTGGGGGATATGATTCTCACGATATGGACACGCATGAGGACATTCTCAAATCCGCACGCAGAAGCCATGAATCTGAGGATCCGGTCTCGGCTGTCATCGACAAAGTGAACCGTCTGATGTTCGTAGCGAACGTGCATCTCTCCGTTGTGACGCCGAAGACTTGCGTTGCGGGTGCGGAGCAGAAATTGCAGGAGATGATGAGCAGCTTTCGACAGTTCACGCTCCCGAACTGCAACGGATTTCGAGCAAAGCCTTCCATTCAAACAGAGAATTTGCATGCAACGTTGCGTACTTCGCCGTATGCGCTTTCCGTTGAGGAGATCGCAACGCTTTGGCATTTCCCGAATGCACTCGTGAAGACGCCCAATATCGATTGGGTACTGAGTAAGAAGCTCGAGCCTCCCGTGGATTTGCCTTTGCCGTCCCCCACCCCTAACCACTCCCCCGAGGGGGGAGGGGAACCAAAAGGTGAGAGTGATCTCACTATTCTCGGTGAGGCTGTTTTCAGGGGACGCAGAACGAAATTCGGCATACGTCCGGATGACAGACGACGTCACATGTACATTATCGGAAAGACGGGTATGGGAAAATCCACATTGCTTGAGAACATGATTTTTTCCGATATCCGTTCCGGAAAGGGTGTTGCTGTTATCGATCCTCACGGCGATCTGATCGAAGCAGTGCTTCGGTTCATCCCTCCGCAGCGAACAAATGATGTGATCCTCTTTGATCCTGCCGATAAGGAGTATCCACTGAGCTTCAACATGCTCAGTGCATCGAAGCCCGATCAGTATCCGCTCGTGGTTTCAGGACTCATGAGTGTGTTCACCAAGCTCTGGCCCGACGTTTGGAGCGGTCGCATGGAACATATTCTTCGAAATACCCTTCTGGCTCTCATCGAATCTCAGGGAAACTCGATGATGGGAATTCTCAGGATGTTCTCGGATGACGCTTTCCGGAAGAAAATCGTCGAGCATCTCGAAGATCGTCTTGTAAAAAGTTTCTGGGAGGACGAGTACGCTTCGTGGTCCGAAAAGTACCGGACCGAGGCTGTCGCGGCAATCCAAAACAAGATTGGACAGCTTCTCTCCGTTCCGATGATTCGCAATATCGTCGGACAGACGATGAGCAAACTCTCCGTTCGTGATGCCATGGACACGGGAAAGATCATCCTCGTGAATCTGAGTAAAGGAAATCTTGGCGAAGACAATTCCGCGTTCCTCGGGTCCATGCTCGTGACGAAGTTCCAGCTCGATGCGATGAGCAGGACCGATATCCCAGAGAAGGAACGCAGGGATTTCTATTTGTATGTGGATGAATTTCAGAACTTCGCGACGGAATCGTTCGCTTCGATCCTCAGCGAGGCTCGCAAATATCGTTTGAATTTAACGCTCGCAAACCAGTACATTGGACAGCTCCTGATCGGTGACGGTGGCAAGAGTACGGCGCTCAAAGATGCGGTCTTCGGCAACGTCGGGTCGCTCGTGTGTTTCCAGGTCGGTGCTGATGATTCGGAGGACATGAGTCTGCAGTTTGAGGAGATGGTCGATCCAAAAGATATTCTCAGTCTGCCGAAGTTCCATGCATACATGCGCCTTATGGTGAGCGGCATGGCAAGCAAGCCGTTCTCGGTCTCCACGCTCGCGCCGCCGAAACTGGACCAAGACGAGAAGCGGCTTTCCATTATCAGGAGAGCATCCCGCGAACGCTACTGCGAGAAGCGAAGCGAGGTCGAAGAGAAGATCGGTCGCTGGCTCGAGAGTGCGAAGGAAGGCCGAATGGTTGCTGTGAAAGCGGAGAAGAGTAAAGAGAAAGAAGTTGAGGAACGCGAGAAGGCGAAGAAGAAAGGCATGAAGCTCGAGGAGTACCGCGCATGGAGAGATCGCGAGATGTGGACGAACGATTTCAATGCGCTGCGGAAGAAGGCGATCACGGAGAAGCTTTCGGGTGAGGAAGAGGGGAAGATGAAGGATCTCGAAGGGAAACTTGCGAAGTCTGGAGGGGTACCTCCCCCAAGTAAAGCGATGATCGAAGCGGAGGCGAAACGAAAGGAGAATCAGTCGTAGTTCTTTATTGTTCCAAGATATCTGCGGGCGCTATTTTCCGTAGCTCTGTCAGCCCTTTCATTTTTGAGCGTATGAATCTTCCTACGATTTCAATTTGTTCGGGGATTGTAAATTCTTCCATGGGTGCGACTTTTTGCTGATCCCGACTCGGGAATGGCGTCCCAGATTGAATGTCTGCATTCAGCTGTTCAATAAATGCGAGAAACTTGGTTATCCATGCCGGATCATGGTCTGTCCTCGTGATCAAAGGTTGTACTTGTACCAAATTTCGGTCAGGCATTTTATAAACATTCGCTACCGGAGCGGTAATATCGGCAAGTCTTTGCGGTGGCCCATCCTCGCCATGTGCGGTTGTCCATGGAGACATTTTCATAGTGCTCTCAGTATACCTCTTTCAGATAACACTCTTCACAATAGACGATTTCCGGTCGTTCCGGAGCATAGGTTGTCTGCATTGATTTTTGGCATTTTGAGCACTCACGGTTCCAGAGTTTCATCGGATTCTTAAGTTCCATCCTGCGTCGATGCCTTTCGTCGGGATGAAATCGGGGAACGGGTAACGGCATTTTCCGGTAAAAATCCAATTCCTGTTTTGTGATTTTAAAATGCCTTTTCGTTGCTTCACATTCGATTGCCCAATGCAGAATATCGTCCGGAATATCCGTGATGCTGTCTGGAAGCTGCGAGGCGGCAATCACCTTCTCTGCTTTTGCAATGGGCGCTTCCTCATCATTCCATTCCCATCCTCGCTCTGAAACATTTGCTCTTGTGAGTGGCAAATACTCCTGCGCTACCGTTTCGTTGTATCCAAAAGGACTCATGGAAGCTGGCAGAAACTCTCCCCATTGATTCGTCTTCTGCATCTCTCCGATGATACGTGGAACGAGGCGCTCATACTCTTCTTTCGTGTATTGCGTATTGAGGATGCAATACTTCTTATGATAGAGACTGATGCAAGCGAAGCAGTGCTGTACGTTTTCGCAGTACAGGCAGTAATAGCAATCGACAATGGCGCTCGAGGTGAACGAGAACGCACTCATCGTGCTCATTCCTACAGCGACACTCTCGTAGAGCAGTTCCGAATCGTACGCATATCCGAAGAGATCTTGAGAGTCTCTGCAGAGCTTCGCACACATCAGGTGCTTGCAGTCCTCCGCGCCTTTCACCTCGTAACAATCCGTGCAGTTTTTGGAGGCTGTGATGTAGTCACCCGCGCAATCTTCAGTATTGATGTTATTGGTTGCGCGGTGAATGCAGGACAGACGGAGACGGCGCAATGTCTCGATACTTTCTTTAAGGAATGCACTTGATCCTGTTTGTGACATTGCCTGCCTGTATTCTTCAGGTGTGCAAGGCTTGTTGAACATGTAGTGCTCTTTACTAACAAGGTTCGTGCAGCCGAAGCAGTTCCGGCAGCGTCTGCAGTTGAAGAGAAACGCGGAATCGTTGCACTGGGTGCAGTTTTGCGAGAAGAGGATCCGGTAGCACTCACTGCAGTTTACGCACTCGTAACAGAGCTGATCTCCGCTGCAAATGAGCATATCCATACAGTCCTTGGCTTCGACCAGACCCCGTGAGTAGTAACAGTCTTCATCGCGACCGCTGTTGAAGATCAGGTAGCAGTTCTTGCATTCGGTTCCGGCGAAGTTGATGTAGTCGCAATTCTCATTGATGCCAGACTGGTAGAGCATCATGATCGGAGTGTCATGAAGGAGTGCTTCCAGATTCGTGTGAAAATCTTTCGAGAAATCATACGATCTCCCAAAGCTCATGGGATCCCAGTGATCGCTATAGAGACACTCTCGGCAGTAGGTATGGAGAGGGGACAACGGTGAGAATGCGGAAACCCGGTCACGCTTGCAGAGTTCACAGGGACGATGATAGAGCGAGCGTTCGTTTCTCCATGCCATGCGTCGCCGACTCCGACAGTCCGGGCAGAGTGTCGGCGGGGGAATCGGGTATTTCTTTCCGCCGAATTCGGGCGAGGCTTTGTCGTAGAAGGCCAAATCATCATTCGTGATCTCGAATGTTTGGCCACACCAATTGTTCTTACAGACTTGTTGCATGCACTCAGTATACCTGTGAACTATTTATACATTTTCACAATTGCATTGCACTGTGCCTGAACACACAATGTGAACAATCTTTTTCTCTACCCTTCCATCTCTATGAAGAAATTCTTTCTGCGTGCGGTTCCTGCGACATTCATTGCTGGGACACTCTTCGGTATCGGGATCAGCCAGATCGGTGCTGCGTTCAAAGGTTCTGCGGTGTTCCGCGATGTTCCATCCACGCACTACGCGGATGATGCGATCGGCGAGATGTACAGTCTTGGCATCATCAAGGGTTTAACGAGCGAGAAATTCGGTCCGGATCAGCCGATCACCAGAGGACAAGTTGCCATTCTGCTCAAGCGTCTGCGTGATGAAATAAAGGGCATCACACCTGCGACTTCCAGTTCTTCGTCTTCCAGTGTTTCTTCCAGTAGCGCAAGCAGTGCCAGTTCCAGTAGCAGTTCCTCTTCGAGCAGTTCCTCCAGTACGGGTCCACTGCCCTATAATCCGGGCGGATACGTTCATTTCGATGCCAACGGCTACAATATCGAAAAAACCGCATCCGTCGGACAAATTACGATCATCGTTGCGCGTACGGGCGGAAACCAAGGTGCAGGCAGTGTCGATTACGATTTCAGTGCAGGGACGGCAGTAGCAGGGAAGAACTTTGAACCGCTTTCAGGAACGCTGACCTTTGCGACCAAAGAGACGAGCAAGAAGATTGTGATGAAGATCTACAATGATACTTCGACTACCGGAACGAAGACGGTGAATCTGGTTCTGAAGAACCCGAAAGGAGCAGTGGGTATTTCGGCTCCGTCCAACGTGACGCTCAATATCAACGATCCAAATGCTCCGTCGTCCGCTTCTGCGGGTTCGACTTCAAGTGCCGCTTCGACAACAACGATTTCTCTTGGTGCAGGTGAGTACGGGGTCGCGGAGAACGGTTCCAGCATGACGGTGACGGTTGTTCGTTCCGGCATCACGACGACCGCAGTCGGCGTTGCATACGCTACGAGTAACGGTTCTGCATTCTCGGGATCGGATTATTCTTCCGCCAATGGGACATTGTCTTTTGCAGCGGGGGAGACGACGAAATCATTCACCGTTTCCGTTACCAATAACAGTTCGATCGAAGGCAACCGATCGTTCTCAGTCAATCTTTCCGGTGCGACGGGAGGAGCATCCATCGGAGTATCGTCGTCTCTCGTGACGATCAACGATGACGAAGGAGTTCCTCTTGGTTCGGGATCACTGAAGTTCAGCTCAAGCACGTATGCAGTCAGCAAATCCGATGGATCGGTGACGATCACCGTTCGTCATATCGGAGGCGTTGGTGCCGTCACAGTCGGCTATGCGACGACCAGCGGATCTGCAGGATCGGGAGTCGATTACACACCTGTAAACGGTACGTTGAGTTTTGCAGCCAATGAAACCAGCAAGACGTTCACTGTTCCTATCATCAATAATAACAATAACCTCGGTGGGAAGACGGTGAACCTCAGCCTCAGCAGTCCCTCGGGAGGGGTGGGGCTCTCGGATCCGAGTACGGCGACAGTGACGATTGGGTTCTAGGCGGAACGTAGGACGGTCCTCACTCCGGCGCTGATGCGCCACCACTCTCCATCGGCTGGAGAGAGGAATGTCCGTAATCAGAAAAATATGGGCTCCCCCTTCTCCAGTCTATGGAGAAGGGGCTAGGGGATGAGGACCGATATGGGCTTTACGAAACCCACACCCAAAATAAAACCGCAACAACAATGCGTTCGATGCCGAACACCGTAAACGTATGTGTTTGGATAAACTTCAGCAGCCAACGGATGACGATGTATGCCGTGATGAACGCCGTGATGAAGCCGATGCAGAGTGTTGATGCATCCTGCGCCGTGAAGAGATGTGCGGACTTCAGGAGGTCAAAGCTCGTCGCGGCTGCCATCGTTGGAATTGCCAGCAGGAAGCTGAAATCGACGATGGTTCTTCTCTCCACTCCAAGCAGAATTCCGCCAAGCATTGTTGCAGCAGATCTCGACACGCCCGGCACGAGTGCCAGAGATTGACAGAGTCCGATTGCGAGTGCGGTCTTGAGAGGAATTGCTTCAAGGGAGCGAATGTTTCCTGTCTCTTTTTTGTACAACAACTCAAAGAGAATGATGATGACGCCGCCGATGAACAGAGACCACGTGACGATCGTGCTGCTGCCCAGCAGATACGTTTTTACGACCGAATGCAGCAGCAGACCAATAACGGCGGTCGGAATGAAGGCAGTGATGATTGGCAGCCATACGTTCGGTGTTCTCTTGATTGATCTCCCATAGATCAATACGACTGCCAAGATTGCACCAAGCTGTATCGCGATATCGAAACTCTTCAGCACCTCTGTCTCCTGCATCCCGAGGAGTTTCTGAGTCAGAATGAGGTGTCCTGTTGATGAGATCGGCAAAAACTCGGTGATTCCCTCGACGATGCCGAGGAGGGCAGCAATAGAGAAGCTCAAGGTTTGAGGAAGAGATACAGAACGTACGGCAGTGCGATCAGAACGACTGAAATACCGTAGAGGATGAGCATGATGAGAGATGCAGCAGAAGCGACATCTTTCGTTTGTTTAATGCCGATGTGGTAGTGCCCGCCGAGGTTTGTTTTCTTGCAGTCATCGACGGTGTCTGCAAGGCGCTCGATTGCGGTATTCAGGAGTTCCACTGCAACGAAGAGTCCTGCGATGAATGTTGCGATCAGTAGTGACAAGATATCGACTCTCACGACGATTCCAATCAGGAGCAGTACGGTGTGCCCGAGAACGAACATACGAAGATTTCTCTCATGCTTCAGCGCATGCACAAGGCCGCGAATTGCATGGCCGAGGCTCTGAACTGATTTCTTCATGATTGCGATTACGCCATGATCCCTGGCACCGGGAACCGGAGACAGAATGTCTTCACATCTTCATGCAGTTCCCTCAGTGCAGATTCATCAGATCTGTTCTTTACGGCTTTCATCATGAAGTCGGCAAGTGTTTCCATGTCTTTCTCCTTCATGCCACGAGTGGTGATGGCAGGCGTGCCGAGGCGAACCCCGGAAGGATCCATCGGTTTTCTCGTATCGTTTGCGATCATGTTCTTATTGAGTGTGATGCCGACAGAATCGAACAGTGTCTCGATCTCGCCTCCGCCGATATCCCAAGATTTCACGCAGTCGATAAGCATGAGGTGATTGTCCGTACCGTTCGTGACGAGTTTGACGCCGTGCTTCATGAAATACGCAGCCAGATGCTTCGAGTTCAGCACGACTTGCTTTGCGTATTCCTGAAATTCCGGCTTCAGCGCTTCGCCGAAGGCAACAGCTTTGGCAGCGACCATCTGCATGATCGGCCCGCCCTGAAAACCGGGGAAGACGGACTTGTCGATCTTCTTTCCCATCTCCTCGGTGCGACTGAGGATCATGCCGCCTCGTGGGCCTCTCAGTGTTTTATGGGTCGTCGTCGTAATGACATCGAAACCGTCGTGGAACGGATTTCTGAGCACTTTTCCTGCGATCATACCCGCGATATGCGCCATGTCGGCAACCGTGACGGCGCCTACTTCATCGGCGATCGCTTTCATCTTCGCGTAGTTGAGTTCCCGCGGATACGCAGAGAAACCTGCAAGGATCATCTTCGGCTTCTCTTTCAGCGCTACTTGTCTCATCTCGTCATAGTCGATCTCTCCCGTTTCGACGTCCTTCATCTTGTAGCGTACGAATTTGAAGATCTTCGTAAGGTACGTCACGGGATGACCGTGCGTCAGGTGTCCGCCGTGACTCAAGTCCATGCCCATCACGGTGTCCCCCGGCTCCAGAAGAGCGAAGTACATCGCGACGTTTGCAGGAGCCCCCGCGTGTGGTTGGACGTTGGCATGTCCCGCATCGAAGAGTTTCTTCGCGCGTTCGATGGCGAGCGTTTCGACCGCATCGGTGAATTCCTGCCCCGCGTAGTACCTTCGGCCGGGATATCCTTCGGAATATTTGTTATTGAAGACCGTGGCCATCGTTTCGAGGACTGCAGGCGAGATATAGTTCTCCGATGCGATGAGCTCCACCCCCTCTCTTTGCCTCTTCATCTCACCGATGACTGTTCGGTACACATCGGGATCGGCAGCTTGGAGGGCGGTGTAGGTGGGCATGGGTGGAGGATACGTCAGGCAGGTGGAAAGTGGAAAGTAAAAAAGTGTAAAAGGTTTGGTACGTTCGGTAGGTTGGGTAGGTACGTACCAAACCTACCATACTTACCCAACTTTCATTCGTGCTGTCACCACAACATCCATCTTCTCATCATGTCCCTCCACCGGCATTTCCTGCATCATCTGGCAATCGAAGCACACACCGATGAAGCGTGTCGCAGGATTTCTCTTCCGTTGATCGTGTATCCATCGGTCATAGCCGCCATTGCCGCGACCGAGGCGATGACCGTCTCTGGCGAATGCACGGCCCGGAACGATGACTGTCTGGATTGTCGCTTCATTGACCGGCTGATCAGTGATCGGTTCGATGATATTCGTGATGGGATTCCGGCCGATTTCCTGCAAGGAAAAAATGCGGTGCATCGACATGGAGTGAGTGGCTGCTTTTGGCAGACACACAACGTTTTTTTGCTTGAGAAGTTCTGCGATCATCGGGGTGAGATCCGGTTCATCGAGGTAGGGTGAGTAGATGCCGATCGTGTGAGGCGACTCCGGGAGGATTTTTTGGAGCTCGCGTACGATAATTTGGCTTTCGACTCGCCTATCGTTCTCACTCATGCGTGAGAGACGTTCTTTGATGGCTCGTCGGAGTTCGGCTTTCGCTTCCATGAAGCATAAGAGAAGTAAGTAGTACGTAGTATGTAGTAAGAATATGGAAAATACATCTTGGATTCTTGCCTGCATTCTTACTGCGTACTGCTTACTTCTTACTACATATTCCCAAACACCTCTGCGGCTGCCTCAACAAGATCTGTTGTCGGCCCCACCACGAGCGACTTCGAGTCTTTCTCCAGTGTCAGCTTGAGACGAACGGGTCGTTTGAAAATTTTAATGAGCTGTTCTTCGATGGTGCGACTTGCATGCGTTTCAGCAACGCGGTCCCGGTGGAACACGGATGGAAATGTTATTTCAAGAGTGTCGCCATGGACAGCGGCGACACTCCCGTTCTTCAGGCTCATGCGAACGGAAGCAGGGGAGACAGAGTCGAGGAGTGTCTGCCAATGATGCAGGACACTCGGGATTGTCAGGTCCTGCGCCTCGACGAGAGCACCGACGGTTACAGTCTCGGTTTTCGGTGTTGCAGGAGGGATGTCTGCATTGGCGGTTTCAGGAGCATGCATCTTCAGTTTCACAGACTGGCTTGCAGCCGTATGTTTCTTCGTTTGAGGTACCGTCTCCGATTCGATGCAGAGAGACAGAAGAGCAGATTCCAGCACGAGTGCCGGTAGCGGAGAGAGACGGATATTCTTGATCGTTTCCAGAAGCACATCGGTCATATGGAGGAAGGCAGTCGCATCCTCTTTCTTCTCGATGGCTTCGTGAAGATTGGTACGAAGAAGTGACAGAAGATCCGAAGCGACGGTGTCGATGGGGACATTTGATTCTTCGATGTGCGCTATGACACCCTTGATCTCTTTCAGGTCGCGTTGTTCAAGTGCTTTGACGATGTCTTCAAGGAATGTCAGAGACGTCTTTCCGATGCGATCCGTGACATCGGCAAGGCCGATTTTCTCCAGTGATCGCAGTTGATCAAGCAGTGCGATGCCATCCCTGAAGCTGCCGAGAGCATGACGCGCAATGGCTCGAAGCGCTTCTCTGTCGACGATGATCCGTTCCTGATCCGCGATGTACTGCAGCCTCCGGATGATGTCTTCATCGCGTACCCGCCGAAACAGGAAGCGCTGGCAGCGGGACTGGATGGTGTCCGGTACCTTATGAAGTTCTGTCGTTGCGAGGATGAAGTACGCATACTCGGGTGGTTCTTCCAAGGTCTTCAGCAGTGCGTTGAAGGCTTCTTTGGTGAGCATGTGGACCTCATCGATGATATAGACCTTCGCCTTTGCAATCGTGGGCGTGAAGTTGATTTTGTCGATGAGCTCGCGGATGTCGTCAATTTTTCTGTTGCTCGCACCGTCGATTTCGATCAGGTCCACGAACGACCCTTCCTCGATTCCTTTGGTTGCCTGTGCTTTGAGGAACTCGTCTTCGATCCCTCTGAGCAGGATCGTTTTTGCGAGGATGCGCGCAACGGACGTTTTCCCCGTTCCACGCGTACCACACAGCAGGTAGGCATGAGAGATGCGTCCCCGTGCAATGGATTGTTCCAGCGTTGAGACGATGTGATCCTGTCCGACGACATCGGCGAAGCTCTGTGGACGGTATGTGAGATAGAGAGCCATACGGGAGATGTATATTACCACTGAAGCTTAGTCTGTTCGCAATAAAATCAGTGAAATTGAAAATTGATAATTGAAAATTGAAAATTCAGAGCTACAATCCCTACTATGAGTACTCTTGATCGCAGCATTGTTTTTCTCTTTTGCATCGCGCTCTCCGCCTGCGGTGTCGATACAACAGGCTTGAGCGCAGAGTCCAGTAGGCCGATGAAAGGACCGGAGACTGCCATTGTCACAGTGACGGAGTATGCGGATTTCCAGTGTCCCGCCTGTGCTTCTGCATACACGCTGATCAACGAGCCCCTGCTGACGAAGTACGGGTCCCGTGTCCGTTTTGAATTCAGACATTTCCCGCTTCGTGCCATCCATGCTTACGCGTACGAAGCAGCGCAGGCCGCCGAGTGTGCAGCTGATCAGGGGAAATTCTGGGAGTTTGTCGATATCAGTTATCAGCAGCAGAAGGATCTCTCCTCCACGATGATTCGAACATGGGGGACGACCCTTGGCCTCGATGCCGATCTCTTCGATCGTTGCATTCGTTCCAAAATCAAGGGAGATACGATTGCCGCTGACATTACCGAAGGAGAGAAGCTTGGAGTACAGGGAACTCCGAGTTATTTCGTGAATGGAACGCGGGTGCAGACGAATAATCTCGAGGCGATTAGTGCGGCGGTGGATGAAGTGCTTTCGAAGAGCATGAATGCACCACTCTGAGAAAATTCCAAAATCCAAAAATCAAATTCCAACGAAGCGCATCTTGGATTTTGGTTTCTGGAATTTGGAATTTCGCACTCTTTATTTGCTCAGCTGCACAAGCCCGTAAATCCGCTTCAGTTTCTTGTCAAAGATCACGAGAGTCCGGTAGAGCTCGGGCTTCTCTTGATGTGGTACGGAGTACTGTTGTGCTCCGAAGACGCTCTGGAGCGGACCGAGATCGATACTGGTCGGGTCAGGAAAGGCAACGTCACGAGGGTCCACGACTGTCGTATGGAGAACGCGAAGATCGGCTCCGGGCTCAGTGAGGAAGTCCGGCGAGAAGTAGACGATATCATCGACATACAGAACGTATCCGATCACCTCCGATCTGATTGGAACGAAGCCTCCCTTCATTCCTTCTTCATGCTTCATGCGTGCATCATCCCCAAGCTTTTTACCCAGTTCGATCTGTGCATCAATGATCTTCCTCATCGTCGGGTCTTTCGCAGCCGGATCGTCTTGAATCACCAGATTTGCCATTGAATCGGCCAGTTCATCGCCATACCTCGAAGCCGTCAGAGGATTCTGATTCTGTTCCTTAATTGAGGTCTGCGAAGACCCCGAGCAAGCGGAGAGAAAGATGAGGCTTAAGGATGCGATGAGGACGCGAGGGGAAATGCGATGCATAAAAAGGTGGGGTAGGTACGGTAGGTTTGGTAGGTGAAGAACGTAGTGAAAAAAATATTGAAATACAAGATCTTCTGTTCTTCGCTTTGTAACCTACCCTACTTACCAAGCCTACCAAACTTTCTCTCTCTTTAAATCAGATCGCCGCTTGCAACGACTCATTCGGAGAGACATACCGATACCCTGCTGCACCGATTGATCTCGTGAGACCTCGCAGCTCCGTGAGGACCGTCAGCAAGTCTCTATTCCAGCTTTCGTTCGTCGGTCCGTTTCCATCGAAGCAGTTGAGCGTTGTCCAGTAGAGACGGTTTGGAGGTTGCTCACGTTCCATCATTTCTGCTGTTGTCGACAACGCTTCCGTACTTTCCAGATCGACACTGAGCACGGTAGCTGTGTGCTTGGAATGTTCTTCTTTCCGGACAAATTCGCTCTGTGCAGTTTCATGCGTGAGCACATCATTCCTGCCGATATCCAATCCCGATTTTGCGCGCTCTTTCGTTCGCTTGGTATTCTCATCGCTTGATGCTTGCTTTGCACGATCCTGGTCCAGATATCCGTGCGTACGGCACCAAATGTTGTTGTACTGGATCCACCGCAGCTGATGGAGGGATCTGTTTGCATTCGGCCCTCGTAGCAGGCGCAGGACCAAATCCTTCAGAGGGCTCGGAACGTGATTTTTGACGAGTTCATCAATGCGCTTCTTCGCGTGCTCCGCGCTCAGCAATTGTTCTTTCTTCTCGCTTCCCATGAATTGGTTGACATAGCTTTCCATGGACTTGAGGCGACGGAAATCTTTCTCCGAGAGCTGCGCTTTCTTCGCTTCCATCACAAGAAGCAGGGCTTCGTCCCAGTCTCGGATATCCATCGCGTGACGGAGCTTAATGAGCACGGGTGCTTCGTTATCGATATCGTTCGCACCGTCGAGGCGGTCTTCCGCTTGCTCCACGTACCGCAGGCGTTGCGTGTAGTGGAGTGACAGGAATTGAGTTTCACTGAAAAGTTCGAATCCGCGTACCCCGGTTTGCTCCCATCTCTCGCTGAATTTCTTTCGGACGCCATCGTACCGTACTTTCACTGCCGCCCAACTTTGCATGAGCGCCGTGAGGGAATTCGCCCCCGAGCCGCTGACAAATTGTTCGATGGCTTTCGGATTCGCTTTTGACTTGAAGATGCGCTCGAGCCACACACCGACTTTTCCGTCTGCCAGATACTTTCCTCCGGAAGCGATCTGCAATTTTTCTTTGGCTTTCGAGTACAGATTCACCTGCAGTTTTTTCGAGGAAAGCAGCAATCCGTTCGCTTGTGCGATCAATCCCTTTCGCGTGTTGTAGTGGAGATCGAGGAAGGCTTCACGGTTTTTTATAATCCCAAGAGTCGGATCGAGATTGACGAGATCGTCGAATTCAGAACTCTTCACGAGTTTGTCTCGCTCCTGCGCAACTTGCTTCCAACGCTCCGCGAAAGGCTTCAGTTCACTTCGCACCCATCGGAGCTTGAGGGCAAACGACGAGGCCGAGGCACTCTGCTCGCGAGTATCGTAGAGTCTGTCGAACCATCGTTTGTACGATGCGGCGGAGATATATGGCTTGGCTTGTTCCATGGCAGCCGTAAATTCAAGGAAGAGTTTTTCCCCTTCGCTGATCACGAGTGCACCGCTTTTTCTGATGAAGTCCTCCCGCCACTTGATACTCTGCTGGTTACTGGCGTCATCCGTAAGCTCCATCGTATCGATCCACCGTATGATTTCCGCGGTGCTGGATTTCGAGGAGAATCCGGTTTTTTCCATCAGCGCTCTGTAATCATCACGAAAACGTCGCACATCCTGCGCACGGCGTTTCATGTCGGAACTGATCTGACGATCATCGCTCGGAGCGGTTTTTTCAGGGGTTGAGGATTCGAGTGCAGACATGGGAACAGAGTCTACAGTACTGCGCTTTTTCTGCTTGGACTCTCCATTGCATTTTTTCTATTCTCCAGCGCCGCGATTTTCGAATCGCGGTTACGGATACTATGGACGGTTGACGGGCTGTGGCTTCTCTCTCTACTGTATCAGCCTATGATTCTCTCCGACCGCGACATCAAGAAGGCGATCGAATCCGGCAGGGTGAAGATCGAATCCAATCAGGCTGAGTTATTCCGGTACATCCATGCAAGCAGTATGGATCTGCGTCTTGGGAATGTCTTTAAGGTCTACGAACACAGCAAATACGCGGTTCTGGACCCCAAGAACCCAAAGACTTTTGCGCAGAACATGCGCATCATCACGATTGCCGACGGCGATCCGTTCATTGTGCAGCCGGGAGAATTTATTCTCGGAGTCACGCAGGAGAAGATCACGGTGCCGGATGACTTGGTCGTGCGCGTTGAGGGCAGGAGTTCTCTCGGGCGTCTGGGGATCATCGTGCATTCGACCGCAGGCTTCGTCGATCCGGGCTTCTCCGGCACGATCACGCTGGAGATCAGTAACTTGAACCGTCTTCCTGTCGCGCTGTACCCCGGCATGCGCGTGTGCCAGCTTGCCTTTGAAATGATGACGTCTCCCGCGGAGACTCCCTACAATATGAAGCCGTTTTCCAAGTACCAGAATCAGGTGCTTCCTGAGGAAAGTCGCCTCAGCATTGATCCGGAGTTTGTAACGGCAGGAGCAACAGTAGATTTATAGTTTATGTTCCGAATTGCAAACAGTACCGGCGCAGATTTAGCTCGCATGCTCAAGGGCGGAGTGATCATGGATGTTGTCACCGCGAAGCAAGCGAAGATCGCCGAAGCGGCTGGTGCTTGCGCTGTGATGGCTCTGGAGCGCGTACCGTCTGATATTCGCGCACAGGGCGGTGTCGCGCGCATGAGCGACCCTGCGCTGATTGCAGAGATCCAGAGAGCAGTCTCGATTCCGGTGATGGCCAAAATCCGCATCGGTCACACGGCGGAGGCGAGGATTCTGGAAGCGCTCAAAGTGGATTTTATTGACGAGTCCGAAGTGCTCACGCCGGCAGATCCGTTCGATCACGTTGAGAAGAAACAGTTCAAGATTCCGTTTGTCTGCGGTGCGATGAATCTCGGTGAGGCACTTCGAAGAATTTCTGAAGGTGCGTGCATGATCCGCACGAAAGGGGAGGCGGGAACGGGAAACGTGGTCGAAGCGGTTCGTCATCTGAAGCTGATCAAGGGCGAGATCGCAGCTCTGAAAACCATGAAAGCAGCTGAACTGAAGGCCTATGCACGGGAGGAACGCGTACCGCTTGATCTCGTCGAGAGTGTCAGGAAAGCGCAGCGTCTTCCTGTCGTAACCTTTGTCGCCGGTGGCATTGCGACTCCCGCGGACGCCGCACTGCTGATGGAACTTGGAGCCGAAGGAGTCTTCGTCGGCTCCGGTATTTTCAAATCGAAAGACCCGAAGCGCATGGCGAGGGCGATTGTACAGGCAACAACGCATTTCAAGGATCCTGTGAAAGTGATGGAAGTGAGCAGGGGCCTTGGAGGAGCGATGGCGGGGCTGGAGATGAACAGCTTGCAAGTGAGGATGCAGGAACGAGGGATCTAAGGAAGGTTGGGTAGGTTGGGTACGTTTGGTAGGTACGGTTTTTTACTTACCCTACTTACCATACCTACCACACCTTTTCGTATCCTCTATACTTCTCCCATGATCGTCGGTGTCCTCGCATTTCAAGGCGATTTTTCTGAGCACATCGCTGTGCTTCATTCTTTGCGTATTCCCGCAATCGAAGTTCGATCGCTTTCCGATCTCTCGAAAGTCGGTGCGCTGATTATTCCTGGTGGAGAATCGACAGTGATCAGCAAGTTTTTAGTGGAGACGGGTGTGGCTAAAGAGATTATTCGCAGAACGCAACTGAAGATTGTAGAGACGCAAAATTTTGCGTCTCTACACCAACCGCTTTTCGTCTACGGCACCTGTGCCGGCGCCATCGTGCTCGCAAAAAAAGTAACAGGAAAAAATGCACCGCGGTCACTCGGCTTGATCGATATCACGATCGACCGCAATGCGTACGGGGTGCAGTTCGATAGTTTTGAAACAGTAATCAGAGTGAAGGGCATCAGAGAGAAAATCCCTGTATCATTTATTCGTGCACCAAAAATTATGCGAGTCGGAAAGGGTGTTCAAATTTTGGCTGAGCACGGCGGAGTTCCCGTACTCGTTCGGCAGGGAAGAGTACTCGTAGGGACGTTCCATCCGGAGGTACGAGGGCAGAGCGACATTCACAGATTATTTCTAAAGTTTTGGAATCAAGCGTCCAAATAGGCTCGTCATTCTTTGACGTGCGCTATGCATTCGGTCAATGACGGAAGACAAGCTTGGTGCCTCCATTCCATATTTTAGGTTTTCATCTAAAAATTTTTTCTTATTTTGGCATGCATGGTTTGGACTCTCTGTCGTTTCGGGAGGAACAATAACATGATAATTATTTCTCCACGCGCCTATTGCAGTTTCCAATACACAATCATCAAGCAGCACTCCTGTTACGATAATATTTTCTGTCTTTCTGAATGACTCCTTTCCTGTTAGGAAATTGCCTTCTCTGAATGCATCTGAGCGATTTTTTCCAAGGACAAATTCTCCTTCGTTTGGATAACATGGTTCTATAATGTGCCGCCTTTGATCCAAAGTGTGCGCTTCCTCTGTCTCTGATCTCAGCACATTTGATGCAGGTATTGTGAATGGAGAGATTCCTTTTTGATGTTGGTAAGGCCCATGATGTCGAATCAATTTTTTGTAGAGAAATATATGAATAATGGGGATCGCATGTGATCGAGCCTCATCTATAATATTTCGAATATTAAACACTAATGGAACCCATTGAGGTTCTTGAATACTCTCTTGTTCACACCCCTGCATATCAACGACGCAGAGTGCAGTATTTCTTGCTGTCAGACGGCTCATAATAGCATTATAATTTTATATTTGTTTATGTCAAACAAACTCCTCCATCAATCCACTCACATCGGTGACCTGCACTTCCTCTACCGGTGTCGTCGTCTTGCCCTGCCTGGGTACCAGCCGCTCGATGAAGTTCGGCACATTTTCGTTGCGGTACAGAATGCCTGTTGCGATCCGCTTGCTCGTATCGACGGCGAGTTTTCGGGCTTTCGCGAAATCTGAAGCGTCGTGATTTCCATCTTCTACTTTGTAGCATTTCTGCATCAGCATGGTGTGTGTTGCGAAGTGGTTGTACGTCGGGCAGGCCTGGAGCACATCGATGAAGGAAAAGCCTCTGTGGCCGATAGCCTGTTTCATGATTTCTTTGAGTTGTTTGATGTCACCGGAGAAACCGCGGGCGACGAAGGTCGGCTCAAGCGAGAAAATGAAGTCCATTGAATTCAGTGTCGCTTCCGGGATACCGTTCGGTGCCGTGTTCATCGGCTGGTTCTGTGGCGTGAGTGAACTCGCCTGTCCGGTCGTAAGACCGTAGTTGCCGTTGTTATGCAGGACGAATGTGATGGGATAATGGCTGCGTACCGCATGCACAAGATGACCGATGCCCTCCGAGAAACTCGCACCGTCGCCGCCGAAGGCAATCACGGGCAGTTTCGGATTTGCGAGCTTTGCGCCAGCGGCAAATGGCAGGACGCGGCCATGAAGACCGTGAAATCGGTAGCCAAGCAATTTATCGGACATATTGCCGTGACAGCCGACGTCGTAGCAGAGGAGTGTTTGCGTCGGCGCAATCTTCAGTTCCACGAGGGCCTGTTTCACTGCAGCCCAAATGCCATAGTCACCGCAGCCATCACACCATGTGGAGCGGTTTGGGGACGCGTAGTCTTTCATGGTCGGTGCGCCGGAGGTGTGCAGGGGGATTGTCATAGAGGTTTGAGACGAGTGGTAGAGACGCCCTGCTGGGGCGTCTCTGTAAAATATGATCCTAGACGCCCCCGCGGGTCGTCTCTACGAAATGCTTCGAAATTTGATGCAGCAGTTCATCGTAGAAGAACGGTCGACCGTCGTATTTGAGAATTTTATCTGTGATATGGATTCCCGTTTCTTGTTTGAGAAGTTGTCCAAGCTGTCCCTGATAATTGCCTTCGATCAAGATTATTTTCTTTGTGGATTTTGCAAGCGTCATGAATGTTTCTGTCTTCAGTGGCCAAAGATGTGTGAAATGCAGGTAACCGATTTTTTTATCTTTCAGTTCATCGGACTTCAGCACATCAAGAATGACAGATTTTGTACTGCCCCATCCGACAAGAAGCACTTCCGGTTCCTGCGAGCCGAAGAGTTCCGGCTCTGGGAGTGCTGTTTTCAATGCTTCTACTTTCTTCATGCGTTTCTCTAGCTGTGCTTTCGCATTTGCCGCCGTCTCATCGACCGTACCGTCAGCGTTATGCTCGTCTCCCTGCGCAACATACGTTGCAGCTTCCGCTCCGGGGAGCCACCTTGGCGAGATGCCGTTTTTGGCATTTGCAGCGTACCGATCGGATGACTTCAGTTTCTTGAGCTTCTCCGGATCAGTGACGAGAAGTCCGCGTTTGATCTTTGTAATCTTTAGGTCATACGGTTCCTGTGTGTAGAGTGCTTCTGCGATCTGTTTGTCTGTGAGGATGATCACGCTGATTTGGAATTCTTCGGCGAAGTTGAAGGCTTCGTTCATGAGAGAAAAAGCGTCGTCACTGTTCGAGACCGACATCACGAGGCGAGCGAATTCTCCGTGTGCCGTATGCACAGCCATCAGGAGGTCTGCTTGCGCTGTCCATGTCGGAAGGCCCGTCGCAGGCCCCGGACGCTGTGCGAGGACGAAGACCGTCGGATTCTCGATGATACCGTTCAGTGACAGCGTCTCACTCATCAGGTCGAATCCGCCGCCGGAAGTTGCCGTGAGTGCGCGCGTGCCCATGAACATCGCACCCGAGACGATCTGCGCCGCCGTGATCTCGTCTTCGGCTTGCTTGATGACCATGCCGGTAACGTTCTGAATGGCGGCGATGAAGTTGAGAAGCGGGCTGCTTGGTGTCATCGGGTACCCGGCGAAAAGCCGAACGCCTGCCTGCACGGCACCGAGGCCCATGGCTTTGCTGCCGGTGATCAGCAGTTGTTTCTGCCATTTCTTCTGCGGTTTCGGCATCGCGACCGAGAGTGCGGGAAATTCTTTCCGCATTGCAAAGCCTTCCTCGATGCAGCGCATGTTGAGTTCTAAGAGATCTTTCTTCTTCGCAAATTTTTCTCCGACCATTTTTTTGAGGGCACCAATCTCCTGTCCGAGGACGGACCAGAGAAAGGCAGAGAGCAGCACGTTTCCGAGAATTGGCTTCGCACCGAGTGTTTTAAGCACCGTTTCGATCGGGAGTTCGATGATCTGCAGGCTCAGTCTCTCGATTCGCTGTTTGTCTTCCTTGGAAAATTTCCAGTCAGGCGTCGAATGTATCAGAATTCCTCCCGGCTTTAAGTCCGTGAGATTCTGCTCGAGACCGTGATGATTCAGCGCGATCACAATATTCGTCATCACTTCGGTACTCTCGATGTGCTCATCGGAGACATCGAGCTGGTAGCTTGCATGTCCGCCTTTAATGAGTGAGGGATACTCGCGGTACCCGAACACGCAGTATCCGCTTCTTTTCAGTGCTTTCGCCATAATTTCACCGATCGAGTCGATGCCCTGTCCGGAGGAGCCGACGATTTTGAGGGAAACGCGCATTTATGCGAATTGAAATTTATTCATGGGACTCAGTTGGGAGTTTGCTGATGGCTGAAGCGAGTTCTTTTGCCCAAGCTTCGATCTTTGCCGTTTGATCGAACGGCTCATTGATGATCTTGAGTGTCGGGAGCAAAATTTTTGCGTGATGATTTGTCAGATACTCTGTGAGTTTTTCTGCTGCACGTGCGGTGAAGTGGTAGCGATCGTCACCAAGCCCGATTGCTGCGGCAGGCATTCCTTTCAAATCCAGATCAGCTGCCCGCCCTGTCAGGAGATCGTACATGTGCGGCTGCAACTGACCTTCGACATTGTTGGTATTCCATGAACCGCATGCGAGAAGCAGGATATCGCTCTTCTGTAGGTCCTCCGGTGTGCTCATCTCCGCACGTTGTCTGACGATTCTCAGATCAGGAATAATCGAAGCGAGAGCGCCGCACAGCGTATCGACGACAAACTCCGTATGCCCCGTTGATGTCGAATAGAGGAGGGTGAGGGTGCGGGTCACACAGGGATTGTAGTCAGGTTTTGGCTTGAGAGATAGGTGCGGCAATCCGAAAAACGTAGTAGAATAATTTGGAAATTTTGGACGATTAGCTCAGCTGGTTAGAGCGTTCGATTCACATTCGAAAGGTCCCCGGTTCGAATCCGGGATCGTCCACCATCCGTCTCCGCCTGCGGGCTTCGCCGAGATAGTGAGAATCCTTGGCGCGGCATAGCAAGAGCGAAGCCGGCCGGGATCGTCCACCACGCACTCTCTTTTGTAAGTTCCAAGGATCCTGTCCGTCAGATAGGTAATCGATTTTTCTATGTCTCCAGACTTTGCCTCACATTTTTGGCCTGCAGTGTTGGCCGGTCTTGTGTACAGCACATTCACCGGCATCATCGTTGGAGTCTTCATCATCGTTCTAGAACTTCGGATGGAGGCGCGTCGTCTGCGTCACGAATACGAAGCAGAGTTCGAGATGTGCAAAGAGAGACTGCGCATTGCACTCTCTCGTCCCGACGTTCTCGTTCTGGAGGGTCCTGCAGCATCGTTTCCGGTGCATGCAGAATTGGCGATGACGATTCTCCGCGAATACCCCATTGCTCTCTGGCGCAGCTATTTGTATGCGCGGAACAAAAAAATCTTCAAACGTCTTCTGCATTTCATGCATGCGTATACCGTCTTCAGTTTGGCAGCGGGCGAGCTTGGCAATACCCTCGGCACTGCCGTACGAAAATATAATGCGGCACGTACGCTCGAGGCTTCCTGCGACATCGGTCTCATTCGTTTTTTTACGGGCAGCGCTTTGGGTTTGCCGTATGAGGAAATATTGCCGTGGATCCCCAATGCCGACCCTCACGAATTGCGAGAAGGTTTTCTCGCATTGTCATACAATATCGAACTATCGCCACTCCTCGAGCCGTACAGGAAATCCCGAAAGGAATTGGAGGTCAGTGCTGCTGCGCTTCGGCAGTGTATTGAGGATGGCCGAGGAGAGGTGCTTCTTGAGAAGAAAGCGCTTTCTGCGTAGAATGGATGGGTTATGCAGATTACCCTCTACACCCTCTCCGCCGTCGTTCTTACAAGCCTCCTGTCGTTTCTGGGCATCTTCTTTTTTTTATTTGAAGAGAGCACGATTCGAAAATCCCTTCTGTATTTCGTGAGCGTTTCGACGGGTGCGCTTCTCGGTGACGTGTTCATCCACATCATTCCGGAACTCGCGGAGACGCCCGAGACGTTCTCATCGAGTCTCGTCATTTTGCTCGGAGGCATTCTTTTCTCCTTCGTTCTCGAGAAAGTCATTCACTGGCGTCACTGTCACGTTCTTCCGTCCGATGCGCATTCTCACCATCATCACCATCCGATGGGGATCATTAGCGTCGTGGGTGAATCGATGCACAATTTTATCGATGGGCTCGTGATCGCAGCAGCGTTCCTTGCAAGTGTTCCCATCGGCATTTCGACCACACTTGCGGTCGTTCTGCATGAAATTCCGCACGAGGTCGGCAATGTGGCAATTCTGCTCCATAGCGGCTACTCGAGGAAGCGTGCGCTTCTTCTCAACTGCCTGTCCGCTGTCACATCGATTGTGGGTGCGGTGATCGTTCTTCTGTTTTCGGCATCGGATAGCAACTTCGTGGCATTCATTTTGCCGTTTGCCGCGGGGAATCTTCTCTACATTGCCGGCTCCGATTTGATTCCGGAATTGCATAAAGAGACCGCACTCCGAAAAACGCTTGGACAGCTTGTGTGCATCGTGCTCGGTATGCTTCTGATGTACGGCGTCACGTTTGCGGAGGCGTAAGCTCCGCCACTTTCTCTGCAAGAATCTCCGCACTCTCGGCGAGAATCTGCAGGGGCGGCAGACGTTTTGCTTCGTACTTCAGATCGAAATTTGCAGGGAGTGGATCGAGTGTTACTCCATCAGAAACTTCGGATTGCGTGCGTGTTCCGTAGTCCAGTGCCAGTTTTTTCAGTGACTCCGCATCGATTTCTTTTCCTGATTTCAGCTCGTCGAAGAGCGTTTTCCACTGGAAGGCTGTTCCGGGTACTCTTTTCGGGTTCGCACTGTGGCTCAGCCATCCGCTGAATACTTTTCCTGCAAGTTGCGATGCCGTACGTACCGGAAAATGTCCGAGGAAGAGCGCATTTGAGATGGAATGTTCCGCATTCCTGCCGCTCTCTCCGTCGATCAGTGCGTGACTTCCGATCTCCAGCTTCGGATTTTTTTGGAGCAATGCTTTGGGGATGATCACCTTGTGCCACTGAGGAAGTTCCACCGTTTTGCGACTCCGAATGCGCTGGAGGACATTTATCTCGGATGCATCATCTTCCGGCATCGGGATATAGGTATGCCAGGGAACGAGAGATGCTTTATCCTTCGGCAGACTGCCGAGAACGCTGCGAATATCCTCCGCTCCGCTCTTCCAGAGAAATTCATCGGCATCCAGCGGGAGAACCAAGTCAGGCGCTTCTATGCGGAGTTCGGCAAGCAGCGCAGTCAGTGCCTCTCCCTGCAGATGCACAACTGAATCGCTATAGCGCACATCAAGTGATAAGCCTTCTTTTTGTAGTTGCTTCAGTATTTCGCGTGTGTTGTCCCTGCTCCTTCTATCGACGATGATCATGCGGTCCAGAAAGGCACAGTGATGACGGACGAATGTTTCAATGACGTCTGCTTCATTGCTGACCCAACTGATGGAGACGATCTGCATAGTGACATGGTAGCTCTTTTCCGGTGTCCGGATGATGCTAGAGTTGTCTTCATGGATCTCCCTGCATTCCGTAGATTCTTCCGTGCAATTACCCTCAGTTGTCGCAGAGGTCATTCCTCGTGGTTCTTTGCTCTGCAAGCGTGGAAGAGAGCGCTCAGGCTTGATTCCGTTTCAGCTTCTGGCAGTGCCGACGTCACCGTCATCCTTCTGTCGTACCGTAGACCGCAGAACATCGATCCTCTCGTCCGTTCGCTTCTGCGCTGTCCATCGATTCGGCGCATCATCGTCTCCAATAACAATCCGAAGATTTCTCTGAAGCGTTGGCTTTCTATTCGCGATCCGCGGATCGAGATCCTGCATCAGACTGTCCGGTGTCAGACAACGTTTCGTTTCATGATTGCAAAGCACGAGCAGAGTGAATTTTTTCTGTGTATCGATGATGATATTTTTCTTCTGCCCAGTCAGATCGAAGCTCTCTGCTCTGAGCTTCGAAACGATCCGACAGTGCCGCACGGTGTTTTCGGTCAGGTCTATGATCCCAAGACCGGTTCCATGCGTTATGCCGTCTCCGGTATCACAAGGCGCGTGGATGGTTTGAATCGAGTGTATGCGTTCACGCGCACGCATCTCTGCGAGTTCCATCGTCTTACTGCCGCTCTCGGGCTTCGCGAGGGCCATCCATTCTGGGACAGAAGTCTGTGGGACGATCTCGTGCTCAGTTTCTCGGGTTCTGCAAAACCGATGATTCATGATCTCGGTCGATTCTTAAACTGTCCTACGAATGCGGATGCTTCGACTGCGGCGATGACAGAGCCCGATTTCTTCCCTCTCCGATTGCATCTCTTCGAAGAACTCTCGAAGATCAAACCTCTCCGCGATGCGTCTTCGTGAGAACGGGCAAAGTTTCTTCGAAGAACGTATTCCAGATTCTCTCGGCTTGCTTCGTTTTCTCGAGTACATTCTTTTGCAGTGCCTGATTTGAGAACGTTTGCAAAATACTCTGAGCGACAAGTGCAGGTTTTTCCTCAGGTAGCTGAATCGCAAGCCGTTCGTCCCCCCAGAATGACGCAAGCCCCCGTCCTTTCTGACCGTAATACTCGCCGGAGTAGAGACAGACTGCCGCTTTTCCCATACTCAGCGTAAACGTGCAGAAGTGCCACGAAGTGCCTACTGCGCCGTAGGCTGCACCAAGGATGCCTTTGATATCCGAGGCCTCAAGATTCGATGTCTCCAGCACTGTGAACGATCGAAGCATCATCGTCTTCAGTTCTGTTGCCGCCTCTCTGTCACTGTCGAAGGAATTCAGTGAAATCGGTACGAAGAGCATAGGCAGACTGAGCTGCTCCGACAGTGCATCGAAGATGTGCGCGATGAGTGAGAGATGTTCCCTGTGTTCTGGGACATACGATCCCAGTCGTACGTTGATCGCAAGAAATTTTCCCCGTTCCAGACTGTTTTCTTTCAGGATCGCATCGATGTTCGATGCAAGCGCAGGTGCAAGTCCGAGAGAATCGTCTCCGGTCATGCCGAAATTTTCGTTTGGTATGCCTGCTTCTTCGCAGAATCGAAGCGAATCGATATCGCGTACTCCGACGAATGTCGCCTGCCTCAGACAGTGTTTCAGCCTTTCTGCAGGGTCTTTGGATTGAAATGGCCCAAGTTGCTGTCCCGTGAGCACGACTGCTTTCTTTTTCCTCAGAAACGCTTCCATATTGTCACATCGTCTATGCACTTCGCGTGCAAACAGTTCGGTCAGATTTCCTCCGCCGCAGACGAAGAGCATATCATGTGCATCTGCATCGATATTCTGCGTTCCAGTCACTCTGATTCTTGGTTCGGTTCTCAGTAGTTCGTCGACAGGGGGATGTCCGACGATTGCGATCGTTGCGGTAGGAAAGACCGAGCAGAGTTTCCTGGTTACTGCTTCGAGCATCGCGATATCTCCGAAGTTTTTGCCGCAGCCGTGATCGAGGAGAATGTGCACAGGAAAAGAGTAGCATGACTGGATTTCCCGAATGATTTTCTTTATCATCGATTTTTCAAATATTGCTATTATATATTTATATGTTATAATATTAAATGATGAACCACTCCTTACCTCCTGAATCTACCGTAGATCGGAATACGCGAATTTATTTGATGGAACGAAGATCGATCGAGCGCAGGCTTGAAAATGATTTGGCTTGTGAGGTCATACGCTTTGATACGCTCACCGCCATGCGTGATTTTCTACGAAACTATCAGGAAGAACCTTCAGAAAGACTCACGGTTGCTGAAGCTGAACGTTTTTACGGACCGGTGAAGCTTGATACCGAGCTGATCCTCGAGATCAGCAGCACTGACCAGAATGCGCCGCTTCCTATAGACTCTCAGCATGCCTATCGCAAAGGAACGCATCGTCTTCGAGGACCAATGGCTGCTGGCCGTCACGAAACTGGGCGGGGAGCTCGTCGTACGCGGCAAGGGGAGGCTTGATAAGCTGCCGCTTCTGGATTTTCTGAAGAAGGAGTACCCGACCCTTTGTGCGATTCATCGACTGGATTTCGAGACTTCGGGTGTTGTCGTCTTCGCAAAATCGAAGACTGTGCTCGGGAAAATTCTGGAATCGAAATTCGCAGGCTGGCAGAAAGAGTATCTCGCCCTCGTGCTTGGCACGCTCAAGCGCACGGAAGGGAACATCACGTTCACGCTTCCCGCGCGCAGCGGTGAGGGCAAGGTCGCAGCGCTCAGCCGGTACAAAGTGCAGGAGGCGATCGGCCCCGTGAGCCTCGTGCATGTCACGATCGAACGCGGGCAGCGGCATCAGATAAGAAAACATCTCTCCATGATCGGGAATCCTCTGATCCTCGATGACCTCTACGGGATCGTCAAAGCCAATAAGGAGTTTGGGAAATTCCTGAAACTCCATCGGTTTTTTCTTCATGCATCGCGCGTAACGTTCCCGCATCCGATGACGGGGAAGATTATTTCCATCAACGCACCGATGCCGATGATGTTTGAGGGAGTTTTGGAGAAGATACGGAAGTTGGTGAAGGGAGGGGGAAGGTAAGGGAGGTTGGGAAGGTAGGGGAGGTTTGGTAGGGAAGGCTAAAAGCAATCTTTTTGTATACTTACCCCACCTACCCAACCTACCCAACCTTCCGTACAATTCTTTCGTATGCGTTTTCTTTCAGGGATTCAACCTTCGGGCAAACTCCATATCGGAAACTACTTTGGCTACGTCCAGCCGAATAAGGAAGCTCACCAGAAAGCCGATGCAGGGTTCATCATGATCGCCGATCTTCATGCCTTAACAAGTATCCATGATCGTGATGTCCTCCATCTCAGTATCCAGGATATGGTTGCGGATTTGATCGCTTGTGGATTCGATCTTGAGAAGACAACTGTTTTTCGTCAGTCCGATATTCCGGAGCATGCAGAATTGATGTGGATCTTATCGACTGTCACCCCGATGGGGCTTCTCGAACGTGCGGTGAGCTATAAGGAGAAAGTGGAGAAGGGCATTGCTTCGTCTCTCGGTCTCTTCGCGTATCCGGTTTTGCAGACTGCCGATATCCTTCTTTATGACATTGATGTTGTGCCTGTGGGGAAGGATCAAACGCAGCATTTGGAAATGGCACGCGATATCGCCATAAAATTCAACAATACCTACGGTGAGACATTGGTTGTTCCGAAAGGCGTTGTGCGTGAGGAAGTTGCCGTCGTTCCCGGTACCGACGGCCAAAAGATGAGCAAGAGCTACGGGAATACGGTTCCGCTCTTCGGAGATGAAAAGAGTATTAAGAAAGCAATCATGGGCATCGTGACGGATTCGAAAGGAGTGGAAGAGTCGAAAGATCCGGAGACATGCACGGTCTACAAAATGCATAAACTTTTCTTGAGTTCCGCAGACGCGAAGGAGCTTGCGGAGAAGTACAAGGCGGGAGGACTCGGGTATGGGGATGCCAAAAAGATGCTCCTCGAGACTTACATGGATTACTTTGCAGCAATGCGCGCGAAGCGCAGTGAACTTGAGAAGAAGCCGGACTATGTGAAAGAGGTGATTTTACAGGGAGCGAAGAAGGCATCTGCAGTAGCCCAAGGGACAATGAATAAGGTGAGGAAAGCGGTAGGGTTGATGTAAAGGTTACCAAAACCGCAGCGGAGGATCGTTTCCTCCGCGTCCAAGGAGAATCGAATATCCGCGGAAGATATGGATCTTCCGCTACGAATTTTTTGCAAAAAATAGCAAAACGATGTATACTGTTTCGATTACTTCACACAAACACCTATGAAAAAGAAAACCTCAAGGAAGTTGAAGAAGGCTCCGAAGCACGGTCCCTCGTGGGCTCTTGCACTCGTTGCCATTCTTGCACCCGTGCTCACCGCAGGTGCGCTTCCGCTCTTTGCCGCCGACCTTCCGCAGACATTGTTCGATTTCTCGATCTTCGACGGTCAGGAGTTTCTCAGGAGTCGTAGGCAGCGTCATGCAGCCCCCGAAGATTCTGTTTCGGTGACCGAAGATGCTTCTTCGTCTGCAGCGACGGTGAATCCTTGCGATCCTGTTCCTGCTTCGTCCGCTTCATCGTCCGTGTCCTCCGCAGTCAGGGAACTGACGGTCGATGATCTCTCACTCTCCGATCGTGAAGCGCTTCGGGGACAGCTCCGGAGTCGCGCATGCCCTCAGAAAGCGGACCCTGCATACCTTGCACTGTGTCAGAGGTTGGTACGGCAGATGCCGGAGGCTGATACGCAAATGGGTCTGCGCAATCCGCACCAGTAGTTTTCTTTGTATCGACCCCCATCCTCTGTCCTTCCCCCGAAGGGGGAAGGAAGCACTGTTTTTCTA
>CAZQYX010000003.1:0-93996 GCA_964597665.1 uncultured Candidatus Peribacteria bacterium
GGAGAGATTTAACGGCACGTATAAAACGCAAGCAACAGGATCTGTAGATTTGTTCACAGCCACTCGTACAGCGCGATCAGTGCCACCTGAATCGGCTTGATGATCATATTCTCAATCGCCGTATCCGCACGCCTGAGGAGCTTGATCAGACGACTCGCTTCGGCCTCCTGCTCCTGCTGAGATTTGAGCGCCTCAAGTGCGGACGCCAGACCGAGTGCCGTTACGTCACGCGAGACGCTAAATGCGGCGATACGCTGGCTCTCGTCGAATGTCGCTTTCATCGCACGTTTGGCATCCGAGAGTTCCATCTGACGCTTGAGGAGCACCGCATCGAGGGACGCCACTTGCGACTTCGTTCCGCGCATCGACGTCGGTGGCTGCACGATGACGGCAAATGCGAGAACGCTCGCGACGATCACGTTGCTCATCACGGCGAAGAGTCCGCCGATCACCACCCACTGGTACCTGCGCATGCGAAGCGAGTTGTATTTTTCGACCAACGCAAAACGCAGATTCGTTTCATCGGCGATACTGAGGGACGGTTCGAAGACGAGGGACCCGAGTTTCGTTTCCAGTCCTGCAAGCGGTTGCCATCTTGCAAGCAAGAGTTCTTTGGCAGCAGCTAATTTCTTCGTGATAAGATCAGCTTTTGTGTCGATCAATTCCGCGATGCGTTCATCGGAGAGACCGACGAGGAGTGAGAGAATGAGGAGGCGCTGCGCCTCAGCTTCCAGTGTCCACAGTGCATCATGCAGAGAGCTGACAGATTTTCGTTCCTCCTCAGAGAACCAAACGAGTGTCGGGATATACAGCGCATCGAGATCGGCTTCAGTACCTTTCTGCTCTTTCATCGCTGCCTCCGCACGATCGAGAAGCATCGTCATCCGCAGTTTCCCAAACCACCAAAGGGAGAGCGCCTTACTGAGCACCTCCATGTAGATTTCTGAGAGCAGTGTTTGCGCGAGCTTGGCCGACCCTGTCCTGTGGTAGAGGTAGGCATAGAACACTTCCTTCGTGTTATCTGCAAAATCCAAGAAGTCTTTCGTGCCTTTCTTGAGCACCGCGAGATCGATCGCTTTCGGCTGCGGAGCCACGACTGCAGCAACCGTCTGCTGCACAGGGAGTGCAGCTGCATCAGTGCCGACGGTTGGTAAGAGAAGATCGCTCATTGTCCGATACCGAAATAATCCTGGAGACGCCCGATGATATTCGTAAAGAAGTTCTTCGACCTTGCAGCGTTCTGCACGTCCGAGAGGAAATCATCGACGCAGTGAAGAGCATCAGGCATCGAGTCGTCGCAGAGGGTCTCTGTGTCCTTCGTGATCCCGACATTCGAGATGTGCTGCCGTAGGACATAGAACCGGTCATCGAATTCGGTATCCCCGTCCTCGCGCAGGAGCTCTAGCACCGTCTTCAGTTGTTCGTCGTCATCTAGAAAAGCGAGGAGAGCGTTCTGCTGATCCTCGAGAGATCCATTTTCGAAGGCCTGTTTGTATTTCTCGGGTGCCTTATCGATGAGCCCGATGAGAAGCGACCGAATATCCATGGCCGTATCTGCCGATTCTCCGGTGGCATTCAGCATGTGTGCAGCACGTGCAGCGGGTCGAAGTGCGCTTTCATCCTCAAGGAGATCCTGAAGGCTGAGGATATTGTTCTCCATCAGGAAATCGAGCAGCTGATTGATGGCTGTAACGACAGCGTAGACATTCTGTTCAGTGGCATTTTGGACTTTCTCTTCGATGGCAGCGAGGAGAGCTTCGAAGAGAGCCGTATCGATGCCGAACTCCTGCTCTAGAACTGGGAGCGATTCCCGAAGGAGCGCGATCTGCAAACGGACGACCTGAAGCGAGAGCGGCAGATCGGTCGTTGCACGTGCCTCGGCTGCTTCCTTGATTGCCTTGAGCACGGTGAACACATCGATCGGACGCGCACCCGCCTCGAGAGAGGCAAGAAAGTCTTTGGGGAGAATCTTCGACAAATCGATGCCCTGTCTCTTCAGTTTCTCGAGACTTTGAACCACGGACTGCTTCAGTTCGCCGCGCTGAATGATGGCGATTGCCTGATTCAGCTCATCGATGGCAATCGGTACCGCGACATCCACGAGAGACTCTGTGGCAAGCCCTTTCTCGGCGACGACATCGGCGCTGATGGGAGTCGAGATGAATTCTTTCAGAAGATCCGTATAGCGCGCACGTTCCTCAGACCTTGCCGCAATGAGAAGCTCCAGGAGCTCCTGTGCCCAGATCTTCTCCTGATTTGAGAGAGGTTCACCGGCCTCCATCTTCTTGAGGATCTGAAGGAGCTGGCCCTGCTCCGCTTCACTGAGATGATCGCGATACTCTTCGCTTGCGGGGTCGACAAGAAATTTGATGATATTGATCACCTGCGGAATCAGCGGAGCTGCCGGACGTAGCGACAACTCCTGCGACTGAGACTCGCTTGTCTCGGACGTTTCATCCGTCGGAATATCCGATTGCGGTTCCTCTTCATCCTGTTCACTCGATGATGCACTTGATTCACTGGAGGACGAAGACTGCGCCTGCGTTTCATCCTTACACACCGAAGAACAGCCGTCGCCACTGAGGCCGTTGCCGTCATCGCACTGCTCGCCTGTGCCTACGGCTATCAACGTGTCTCCACAGAACTCAATGAGACAAACCTTGCTGCAGCCATCACCCGAGAGTGTGCCACTGTCGTCGCACTGCTCGCCGCTATCGACTGTACCGTTCCCGCAACGCTCCCTCGTACACGAGACGGAACAACCGTCACCGTTACTGAGGTTGCCATCATCGCATTGCTCGGGGGCATCGATCGCACCGTCTCCACACACGCCGTCGGCATGACTGAGCACCCCGAAGATGGTGCTTAAAAGCACAATCAGGATCGCAAGAAGCAATCCTGCGATGTGCATCTGCCTGTTCTTTGAAATTTGTGTGTGTATGGATTGAAGGAAATCGTGTAATTGTAGCATAAATAACGAATTCCGTCATTCGCCGGAAGATGACAAAATTATAGAATATGTTCTTACTTCTATTAATAAAAATCCGACCCCAGATCTTTGAGGTGCTCGACGACCCTCGCGTTTGACACAGAGAGAACATCGATGCGACCCGGTCCATCGTACTGATGTCTTGTCACCCAACGTGCAACGGCATTCCTCATTGCTTTTCTCTTCCTCCGATCGACGGATGTGTGAATGGGATACTGATCGGAGTGATGCCCACGCGTTTTCACCTCGACGAAGACCATCATCTTCTCGGCACTGTCGTATGCGACAATATCGATTTCGAGCTTCTGAAAACGAACGTTGCGCTCACGCACTTCGTAGCCATGGGACACAAGATATCTTGCCGCAACCTCTTCTCCGAGAGACCCGGTTTCCTGTGTAGTCATAGAACATGCAGAAGAAAATAAAACATAATTTTTACTTTTGTCTGCTCGGGAGTATTGCATAAAGGTGTACGAAAGTACACCATAGCTGCATATGCTCACCCAACTCACCTCCTTCACGACACTCGGCATCAGCGCTTACCCCGTCCACGTTGAAATCGGCGTTACTCCCACCGCGGGCGAATCGAAATTCCTCATCGTCGGCCTCGGCGATACGGCAATTCAAGAGAGTAAGCAACGGGTGATCATGGCCATCAAATCTGCTGGCTTTCGCACTCCCATGGGTCGCGTCACAAATGTGAACCTTGCGCCCGCGCACATCAGAAAAACCGGATCGAGATTCGATCTCGCAATCGCACTCGGGATCCTCCAGAGCAACGGCACGATCGACCTCCCCGAAGACATGCTGAAGGAAACCGCACTCCTCGGTGAACTTGCGTTCGACGGAAGTCTTCGCCATGTTTCTGGCGTGCTCTCCTGCGTGCTTGCAGCGCGTGAAATGGGCCTCAAGGCAGTCGTCGTTCCCGAGATCAACGGAGCGGAAGCGGCACTCGTCCCCGGGATGCGGGTCCTCGCACTGAAGAAACTCACCGATGTCATCGCTTGCCTTCGTGGCGAGATGGAAGCACCACCCATCGAACCGCATGCATGCACCTCACTCCCTGTCACGCACGTCGACTTCGCGGATGTCAGAGGACAGGCACAAGCAAAACGCGCACTCGAGATCGCCGCGGCGGGAGGACATAATGTGCTGCTCTCGGGCACTCCGGGATCCGGGAAAACGCTGCTCGCCAACGCACTTCGCGGCATTTTGCCTCCGCTCACCAGAGACGAATCGCTGGAAGTGACGGGTATTTATTCGGTTGCAAATTTACTCCCCGGTTCCACTCCGCTGATTCAAGAGAGACCGCTTCGCACCGTGCACCATACGGCAAGCGGCATCGCGATTGTGGGAGGAGGCCAGCATCCAGCACCCGGGGAAATCTCTCTTGCACACAGAGGCGTGCTCTTCCTCGACGAGCTCGCAGAATTCCCGCCGCAAGTCTTAGAAGTCCTCCGTCAGCCGATGGAAGATCGGCGCATTACGATCAACCGCGCACAAGGAACGGTTACATTCCCGGCAGATTTCATTCTGGTCGCCGCCATGAACCCGCCGAAATTCAGCGCGGTCTCGGCAGAACGTATCAAAAGGAGAATCTCAGCCCCGCTCCTCGACCGTATCGATCTTACGATAGACGTGCAGGCAGTGGAGATTGCCGATCTGCAAGGGAAGAAGAATCCAAATGCCGAGACGAGTGCGACGATTCGCTTGCGTGTCGCGAGAGCCAGAGAGAGGCAGCAGAAGCGACTGCAGGGAAAGGGAATTAGTACAAATAAAGAGATGAGCGTTCGCGATATCGAAGAGCTCTGCCCGCTCGACACAAAGAGTGCCCTGCTCCTACGGCAAGCCGCAGAAAGACTCTCGTTCTCGGCACGTACGTATCACCGTACGATTAAGGTCGCACGCACGATTGCAGATCTTGCAGGGAGCGAGGAAATTGGCGTAACACATATTGCAGAAGCGCTTCAATATAGGCAAAGCGTTGGGGTGTAAAAAATCAGTGCGGCCTTCCAGGCCGCGATCTTGCCGAGTGTAGGATGCAATCCCATTATCTACGTTCCATATGACACAGAGACACCCGATACAAAATGAAGCACTCATGTTTGTAACAACGAATACAACATATCGAAAACCTGTTTTTGAAAATCCGGCCCATGCATCGGAGGCAATCGACCGACTATATCGAGTCCAAAGTCTACATCCGTTTTTTATTTTTGCTTTTGTCATCATGCCGGATCACTGCCACTTTCTATTGAATGTCCCCGAGCCGTACACCATTTCGAAACTGATGAACACATATAAAACAGGACTCACATTCGATATTGGCATCGGTGCATTTTGGCAGCCCAGATTTGATGTTCGCATACCCGATAATGGATACCAAACAATAAGATACATTCATGAAAATCCTGTGAAAGCAGGTCTTGTATCTTCCGTACAGGAATATCGTTGGTCATCCGCATCGGGAAAATATGATTGTACGATGCTGGATCCAGCATGGGGCTAAACATACATAATCGCGGCCTGGAAGGCCGCACTGGAATGATGTATGTGAAATGTAAATGCGCCTACAATATATTCACTCACCTACATTCTATGAATAGAAAAAAGACCGCAAGAAAGGGGCCGCTGCAAAAAATATTATCGCAGATACATAAAGGAAATATCCACGGCGAAACCGATTGGGGCTATGCCCCCATAGATTCAGTGCGCCCTTCCAGGGCGCGTCGCGGCTAGAAAGAGAAAAAAAAACCGATGTGCAACAAATTATTCAAAAACTTTCAGAAAGCTCAAAGCTGCAAATACGGCAATTGCAATTGCACTGACAGTATTCAGAATGAATATTGATTCTGGCTTCTGAAAAAATCTCCGAAGACCGGAAGCTGTACATGCAAAAAACAGCTGACCGCTGAAACTCCCGAGAAAAAGAGTAAAAGCATATCCAATCGTCGCCTTCATCGATATATCCTCGGTCATATACCCAAGAAAACCAAGAAAAATAAGCGCTGTCATCGGATTATGCACCGTCAAAATGTACGCAGAGATGAAGTCACTTCCTATTCCTTTGGCGGCGGCGATACGCTGGCCGTGAAGATGATTACGCAGAGCCGAAATGAAAATGTAGATAGCTAGTGCAAAGAGAATTAGTCCTGAAAGCAAATATGTGTATGTTTTATATGCGCCCAGGGAACGCAGTATCGAGGTACCGATGCCAAAGACGAGGAGCGCATACGTTCCGTCTGCTGCGGCAAGGGCAAATGCGGTAATGAGCGAACTTTTCAAACCTTTCGTAATCCCTCTCTGGATAAGGAGCAGCGTCATCGGTCCCACCGAGAACGCCAAGGTCAAACCGAAAAGATAGGGTTGTAGAAAATCCATGACGGCCATTCTACCTTACAGGTCTTTTTAGCCGCTCATTTCTGCAGCGCATCGCGGCCTGGAAGGCCGCACTGGAGTAAATAATGGATAGAAGTTGTTCGGATTAATCAGCGCGACGAGGTCGCGATGGCCGCACTGGAGCAAATACTGATACACTTTAGCTGTGCATTATGCAGACAGGCTTTCGGCGCGCATTCAAAAAACCTCTCCTGTCTGCGTGGGCTTGGACCCAATCCTTGGGTCACTACCCGACGGCATCGAAAAAAATCCTGCAGGTGTTGAAAAATTCTGCAAAGGCATTATCAATTCCGTGAAGGACACTGCCTGCGCAGTGAAGCCGCAACTCGCGTACTTCGAGCTGCTTGGTTGGGAAGGGATGAAAGTATTCTTCGAGGTCTGCAACTACGCGCAGAAGAAGGGCCTGCTCGTCATCGCCGACGGAAAGCGCAACGACATCGGTTCGACCTGCGAAGCCTACGCAGAAGCGTATCTGGGAAAACAAAAGCCGATCGATGCGCTCACAGTATCGCCGTACCTCGGTTCGGACGGTATCAAGCCGTTTGCAGATCTCTGCGCGAAGAATGATCGTGGAATCTACGTGCTCGTGAAGACGAGCAACCCGAGTTCCGGAGAACTGCAAGATCTCCCGACAGGAGACGAAGCGGTGCACGAGTACCTCGCGCAACTCGTCGAGGGATGGGCAAGCATGAATCTCGGAATGGAGAGCAATCTCTCCTCAGTCGGTGCGGTCGTCGGAGCAACCTATCCTGAAGAACTGAAGTATCTTCGCACACTCATGCCGCACGTTCCGTTTCTGATCCCAGGCTACGGCAGCCAAGGCGGCACTGCCGAG
Organism: uncultured Candidatus Peribacteria bacterium; assembly: GCA_964597665.1. Lineage (GTDB taxonomy): Bacteria > Patescibacteriota > Gracilibacteria > Peribacterales > Peribacteraceae > SICN01. The sequence goes on from CAZQYX010000003.1 coordinate 7,224, forward strand.
GACTGCAAACCCGGTTTTCTCGCCGATGGAAGTGGAGCCATCGTGAATGCAGCGAGATCCATTATTTATGCCTCAAAAGGGAAAGACTGGCAGGCTGCAGCGGCCAAAGCGACAGAAAGTATGGCTGCAGCCCTTCGGAAGATACTTGCTTAAATATATAAATATGATATAATATACACATTACTTCTTTACACCCATACACATGTCCAACGACCCAAAGACCCTCGAGAAGTTGTATGTGCTTTCGACGCTGTGGACGACCTTCGCAGGTGCGTTCTTGCTTGTCGTCACGTTCAATTTTTAAAAGCTACTGCCATCTTGTCCCGCGGGCAATCGGGCTCTCGCCCTCGACCCACTTGAAATGACCGGATCCATCCGTCCACTCGATGCTTCCGCTCATTTCGGGAGATCCCGCACGATCGAGATCGACCTGAAGGGTGTTATCCGTGGTTCCGGATGGAACGAAAACATCCGCTCTCACCTCCAGCAGTAGCGGTGAAGTGCCCTGCAGAATCCCCATCGACCCAAGGTTGGGGCAGTTGATGACAGGAGCATCCTGGCTCATGGTGCAAGGGATCATCTGAGCGGTATCTGACCTCCTTAGGAACCAATGCTGCACTGTGAACTTTCCGGTACGAAGAAGAGATAATGATATGTGTTCGACCGCGAGAGACTTTGTTGCAATCACCTCTCCGGAAATCGAGAAAGCACTCACGAGAATCCCTGTTCCCGAGACAATGGGAGCACTAACCGGAGTCGTGCGCTTGACACTCGTGATTCTGCCAAACGATGTCTGATGCTTCGGGAACGGTGCCGGTACCGGAACGTTTTTCGTTTCATTCGAAGTATTGCCATGCATCGTGACGGAGAATGTCCGAAGCTGGAGGAGTTGATCGGATGATCCGTTCGTATCGACACTGCGAATATTCGCACGAAGCGCCAGAGAAATATCCGTGTCTGCTGGAACCGGTGGTTGAAGATCCAGAGGAATCTGCACCTCGTAGGTCAATTTGTAATCCGGAATATCCGTGGTTGTCCTGCGCCTGAGGACAGCGACACTTTCACCCGTCTTCGCATTCACCAGTTCGAGAGTGTCGAGCGCAGTGACCTCACTGAAAAGCTTCACCTGAGCCGATGCAATCCGAGAAGTCTCGCCCGCACTCCGGAGCGTGATCTCCGCAACGGCATCAGACGGCTTTCCGAGGATGAGAAAATGACTGACCGGAGGAAGTGTGAAGAGAGAAGTAGGAGAGGAAGAGGACAGAGAAGAACTGGGCGAGCTGGAGGAAAGAGACGATGAAGAAGAGTTTTCAGAACTGCTGCTTGCCTCGGATGAATGGGGGAGATACTGGCCTGCTTCCGCAAGCCGAAGCTCTGGCAGCTGCCCTTTCGATTCGGCGAGGAAGGCAGCAATCAGGCGTGCTGCAAGAGCTCTCGTAAGAGGAGTATCGAAACGAATGGTGATTGGGAGATCGACCTCTCTCTCTGCCGCTGCGCGGTAGTACGGCTCCGGCCAATCGCCCGATGGAAGCGAAGGGATGTCGTAACCGAAGATGAGTGTGAGCATTTTTAAGGCTTCGGCATAGTTCACCGTACGCTCCGGATGAAAAAGGCCGTCAGGATTACCGCGAACGAACCCCGCGTCATAGGCTTCGCACACATACTGTCCGAACCATGCAGCGAGCGTGACATCCGGAAAGCAACCCATCTCACCTACCTTGCCGTTCCTGTACCAACTGTACCCACTGAATGCATCCGTTCCCGCACTGATGTAGGGCTGCATGGCGATCTTTAAAAACTCCGCACGATTGATCTGACGGCTGAAGCCAAAGAGACCGTTGCCGTACCCTTGTACGATTCCTTCTCTGGTCAGCATATTGATCCCCGTTGCTTCCGGACTACTACTGCGAACATCTTTATACAAATTCCCCGGCTCGATCGTGAGAGCGAAGGCGAGAACCGGAACAGCGAGGAAAGAGAGAAGAGCAAGATAGGTAGGTCGCATGGAAGGTAGTGTACAGGATTGACGCCTATGCTACGACAAGCGGAACCCGATCCGTCTCTTGTGCTTCGGAATCGACGGAGTCATCAATTGGCGAATCGCATCGAACACCATTTTGAATTGATCATCATACTTCGCTTCGAGTTCTTCAAGTTTTCTTGCCAAATCCTTATGGGTGGAAAGTATGTCCCGCAGCTGCACAAATGTACGCATGATCGCGATATTGACGGCAATCGCACGCTGGCTATGAAGAACGCTCGACAACATCGCAACACCTTGCTCGGTGAAAACATACGGACGGTAGCGACGCCCACCATGTCCTTCTCTTGAGATCACAATCTGTGATCTCAAGTTTTGGAAATCTTCTGGTGTCATTTGAAACATAAAATCACCGGGAAAGCGCTCATGATTACGTCGAACTGCTTGAATAAGAACGCGAGTTTCAACTCCGTACATCGCAGCAAGATCATGATCCAGAATGACCTTCTGATCTCTGATGAACAGAATTGATTGAGTAATTCTTTCTGCCGGAATCAGGAGAGTTTTCATAGGTGTATGATTGTACACCTATACTAATGATGAAGACAAGTTTGAATATGCACGGCTTGCCATGAGCGAGCCCATTCGACTCGGCTCAGGGTGAGCCGAATGGTGCCCAGGAGAGGACTTGAACCTCCATACCCTTGCGGGTACCAGCTCCTAAGGCTGGCGCGTCTGCCATTTCGCCACCTGGGCATACCGACATCATACTGTGCTACCGCCCCTGACCGAAGTGATGTTTCGTATAGCGGATCGCAATGTCATTGAGACGGTCACCGAGAATTTTATCCGCTCTCTGATTGTCATGCAGATATTCCCTGTGGGACGCCTCGCGCTGACCGTACGCTTCGGTTTCCGCTGACGTACGCTTCTGATGATCCTCCGCAGCAATCGCCTTTCGCTTCTGAGCAAAATCAGCTTCGCGGGCACTCCGTTTAGAACGCATCGATAGTTCGAGAGCCGCCTGCTTGCGCTGAGCAAGGATGCGGTCCTGCTCTCCCTTCAGGAGTGCAAGCTCACGATTCATCTCGCTATCGAGCGCCTGACTTCGCATCCGCTCTTCGGAGTCCAACCGAAAGAGCGCGGTATGCGTCTCGCCATCGATCTGCGAGAAACGCATACGTTTGCGGCTTTCGATCTCACTCTCGCGATCCCGTTCGGATCGGATCGAAGAATCGATTGCCATCGTATGCTCCTGTGCAGCACTCTTCCTTGCTGCTTCTTCCTCACGCTTCTGCTCATACTCATGATGTTCGCGGAGAATCTTCAGCCTTGCCATTTCGCGAAGATCCATGAAGTACTCATTCTTCTTCCTCTGCTCCTCCGCCTGTTTTTCCTTCCGCTGCTCTTCCAGTTTTCGAAGCTTCTCTTCGCGTTCCTTCTGCTCAGCGATTTCCTTCTCGCGCTGCATTTTTCCTTTGCGAAATTTCTTCGCCTCCTCGTGACTCTCTTCGCTCGCCATTCTTGAAAGTTCCGTACAATGCTTCGATTTCTTCTCCTCGTCGAGACGCTTCATGCGAAGCTGCGTCTGCAGTGTCTGCTCTTTCTTCGCTCTCTTCTGCCCCATCTCGGCAACTTTTTCGATCTCCAGAGCACGCTCCGACTCAAGATCGCTCTGCGGATCTTTTGGAATCGGCATGGGAATGAAATCGTCAGCCATCCTCTTATTATAGCAGAGAAATGCCGTTTTCTCCATGCCGCGGCCGCGGAGTGCCGCTACTGTTCTATCTCTAGACCCAACTCCTTCAGCTGCTCACTTGCAACAGGTGCCGGTGCCCCAAGCATCAGATCTTTTGCTTTCTGGTCCTTTGGGAACGGTGTGACCTCACGAATATTCGGTTCGCCTGCGAGGATCATCACGACACGATCGATGCCGTAGGCGAAGCCTCCATGCGGGGGTGCGCCGTAGCTGAATGCATTGAGGATGTGTCCGAATCTCTTCTGCTGATCTTCTTTACTGATCCCGAGCATCTCGAACACTTCGGCCTGCAACACGGGATCGTGGATACGGATCGAGCCCGAGCCGAGTTCGTAGCCGTCGAGAACGAGGTCGTAGCATTGCGAATGAACCTTGAGGGGCTCTTCCTTCCGCTTCTTCCATTGTTCGATATTGGGACTCGTGAACGGGTGGTGACTGAAGGTGAGAGACCCGTCGTCATTCTCCTCAAACATCGGGAAATCCGTCACCCAGAAAAGTGCGTGGATCGACGTATCGATGAGGCTAAAACGCTTCGCTGCCTCGCTCCGGATCCGACCGAGACTTGCGCAGACGATTTTGAACGTATCGGCTCCGAAGAACAGCGCATCACCGGTTTTTGCACCGGTTTTCTCGATCAACTTTTCAAGGAATCCTTCTTTGAAGAACTTCAGAAGAGGAGACTGAGGGCCCTCGGGCTTGAAGAGAATGTACGCGAGTCCTTTCGCCTTCAGTTCTTTACTGAGCTCCGTCCACGTATCGATCTCACTGCGGCTGAGCTCAGCTCCGCCCGGCACACGAAGTGCTCGCACTGTACCGCGCTTCAACTTAAGTGCTTCTTCAAACACTTTAAACCCGCAACCGGGCACCAGATCGGATACATCCGTAATCGGCAGATCGTAGCGAAGATCGGGTTTATCGCTTCCGTACGTATCCATCACGTATTGCCATGTATATGTCCCGACTTTGCCGCCCTTCAGCTTCTTGCTGCTGCACTCGGCAATGATCTGTTCGATGGAACCCTGAATGACTGTCTGGACATCAGCCTGCTCGCAAAAGCTCATCTCGAAATCGAGCTGCAAAAACTCGGGCTGTCTGTCTCCTCGTAAATCTTCATCACGGAAACACCTGGCGATCTGGAAATACCTATCGAGTCCGCCGACCATACAGAGCTGCTTCAATTGCTGTGGACTCTGCGGAAGCACGAAGAAACTTCCCGGATACACGCGCGACGGAACAATGTATTCCCGAGCCCCTTCGGGTGTGCCTTTGATGAGACACGGCGTGTCGATCTCGAGGCACTGTTGATCGATAAAATACTTCCTGATGATCTGAAACACTTTCGAGCGCAGAGCGAGATTTTTCTGCATCTGAGCGCGACGCATGTCGAGGTACCTGTACTCGAGGCGCAGTTCTTCATTCACGGGTTTTTCAGAATCAATTTCAAACGGTGGAGTCTTTGCACGGCTCAAGACTTCCAGTCCGGTAACGACTACTTCGGTCTGGCCTGTCGGCATCTTTGTGTTTTCCGTTCCCTCTAAACGCTTACTCACGTTGCCTGTCACTTTCAGAACCCATTCCGGACGAATAGTCTCTGCGAGCTTGAAGACTTCTTTGTTGCTCTCCGGATGCACCACAATTTGTGTCAGGCCGTATCGATCTCGAAGGTCGAAGAAGATCAGCCCACCGTGATCCCTGCGCGTATTCACCCAACCGCACAGTGTCACTGTTTTCTCGGCATGCTTTGCCGTGAGTTCGCCGCAGGTGTGGGTTCGGAGCATGTAAAGGGAGTGTAAAGCTGAAAGGGGAAAGAGGAAAGTCGAGCAAAAATCCAAATTTTAAAAACCAAAAACCAATTGGAATTTGGTATTTGGATTTTGGAATTTTCCCTATTCTATTTAAACAGCCTCCCAAGTTCTTCCTTAAACTCCTGCACATCCTTGAATTCACGGTGCACCGAAGCGAAGCGGATGTAGGCGACCTTATCGAGCTTCGCGAGAGCGTTCATCACATCGCTACCGATCGTCGTACTCTCGACCTCTTCTTTGTTCTTGCCCCACTTCTCCTCGAGATCCGAAAGCATTTTGTCGATGTCTTTTTGGGAGACCGGACGCTTGGTGCAGGCAATCCAGATTCCCCGTTCGAGCTTCTCACGACTGTAGGGCTCGCGGGTCTTGTCGCGCTTCACGACGATGAGAGAGGCAAGTTCCTGACGCTCGAATGTGGTGAACCGGTGTTCGCACTTCTCACATTCTCGCCTACGCCTGATCGCACGCCCGTCCTCAGTGAGGCGACTGTCGATCACGGCCGTATCTTCGTTCTTGCAGCGGGGGCAGCGCATAGCCCCAGTATACCTGAAAAGGGTGATACGTTCTTTTGTTTTCTGTAAGCCAAGAAACGGAAAGAAGTATTTTAATTTTTGACCATATCTTCCATTATTGTATGGTATACGTATGCCTTCCTTCGCACATACTGGTTTTAATGGAGACGGTGCTCAAAACGAAGGGTGGCGTGAGTTCGGAGGAGAGATGTTGACTGAACTCAGTGAAGAACGAGATGAGTGCAATAGACTCGAATTTGAGAACAAGATGTTCAGAGAGGTCTTGGCGAATATCCACAGGCTAACGTTCAGCTTCAGTATTTTGATCGCTACCCTTGGCGGCATTAGCTATAAAATGCATCTGGATGCAGTGCATAGGGCGGAAGCCAATGGATTTCAGAAGGGTGCCAATCTCTATCGCGGCGAAGACATCGAAATACTGAAAGAAGAATCGAAAAAAAATATGAGGCAGATTGACCGGATGCCTTCTGTAATTTTCGGGAAAGATGCTCCGGAGAATCAAAAATGGGGACATACTGAATCTGACAATATCTACTAATCTATACTTGTTCTATGGTTGCCCCGAATCATCGACTCACAGATGCTTTTGCCGCAGTCGATGCTCAGAAAGGGCAATCTCCTGAATTAGAGAGTTTACGACAGCAATTATCCAAGGCCGAATTGGAAAGAGATCAGGCAAATCAGAAAACTGATGCTCTCAGAGAAGAGAGCGAACGGCAATATAGGCAAATCCAAGAATTTGCCACTGAGCAGATGAAGACGACAGCGCAACTGAAGAATCGCGATAAAGAAGTGGATCGCCTGCGTGATGACAGCCGACGATTCCTTGCTGGAGCAATCGCAGCATCGATAGTCGCACTTGGAAGCCTTATTATTGCAGGTGCCGGATGGTACGGATATGAACAGGAGAAAGGGAATCATCAGAAAACCAGGGCAAAAGCGGACCGAGAGCATGCTGAAAAAGATGCGGCGCTCTCCGATCTCGCGCTCGGTTTCCGTGCTCTACGAGAAAAATATGAGCAACAGATTCTCAGGAAAGATCCTCCTACAGAACAAGATCGCCCTGCCTCAGTATCCGAACCTGATCGCCGATAACTTCAACGACGGTCGACGGAGGCGCTTTCGGCAGTTCCCCACTATCGATGACGAGATCCGGCATCGCACTCTTGCCAAGAAATTGTGACTCTATGTCAGAGACACTATACGGATTGTCCTTGCCGTGAAGATTTGCTGACGTTGTCGCAATGGGAGAGGTGAAGGCTTGAACGAGAGAGTGTGCGAGAGGGGAGGAGGAGAGGCGAACGCCAATTGAAAATTGAAAATTGAAAATTGAAAATTCGGGAGGACGCACGTGAAGCAGAAAAGGAGCATCTTTTCGAACAGGAAGAATGATTGTCAGAGGACCCGGCAGATATTTTTTGGCAAGAGAGAGAGCTTTTTCTGAGAAGAAGACAAATTTCTGAGCCTCTTCAATTGAAGAAAATAAAGCACTCACCGGCTGGGTGAACGGACGTTCTTTGACCAAGAACAATCGTTCAACTGCTTTTGGATTTCGTAGATCGCATGCGAGTCCGTAACACGTCTCGGTTGCATGGGCGACAACACCTCCAGAGCGCAATATGTCGATCGCGTGATTGATGCCAGTGGATTCGAGAATGATTTCCATAGTTTTACTTCTCCTCAGCCCTCACTCCGTCCTGCGGGACACCTCTCTCCAGATTCTGGAGAGAGGAAGTCCGTAATCGAGAAAAGCACGGGCTCCCCCCTTCTCCGGAATCCGGAGAAGGGGTAAGGGGATGAGGGCTGGAAAAGATCAAATTTTCAATTCGTACTTTTTGATCGCCTCCTCCACTCTCTTCTCGAGAAGAGGGGACATCGTGATTGTCAGTCCTACGGGAAGAATCTTCTCTCCGATCTTCAGTTGCACTTTTTCATTACCTGAAAATGTTTCGAAAATGGATTTGATATCAAGTAGAAGCTGCTTCGGGGCTCGCTCCGGGAGGCTGACGGTGTGAATGGAGATTGAGGAGGGCTGAGGGGAAGGGTTAGGGTTTGGAATTTGGTTTTTGCCTGCCTGTCCGGTAGGCAGGGAATTTGGTTTTTGATCCAATACATACTCTTCAAGTCCCACCTTCTTCATGGCCTCTTCGGTCTGTAACCCATCCTGAATCCAAGCAGCGAGAGGTCCGACAAGGGAATCGCCGGAGACAGAATCTTGAGCTTTCACATTGGCTTTTGGCTTTTGGCTTTTGGCTTTTGGAATATCCGCATCAACAGACTCCTGCTCTTCGGGGAGCTCTTCCTGTTCGCGCCTCCTGCCCGCAGCACTCCAATGCTTCGCCTCCTCTTCATTGAACATTCCTTCCTCCTTCGCTTTCGCAACCATCGTCTCAAGCGAGACGCGCTTCAGGGCCTCGGCCTTCAGCTGTGACTGCCCCATGCGCATATCGAGTGTCCCAGCGATCACGAGGATGGAATCCGGCTTCTCAAGGAGATCTTTGCTCTGTGCCATGACTTTCGGAAAGAGCATCACCTCCATGCGACCCGTCGGGTCCTCGATGGTGAGGATTGCCATCGTGTCTCCCTTCTTTGTGTGAATGATCTTCGTCGCTTCGACGATGCCGGCAACGGTGATCTTCCGGTTCATATCGTCTCCCGTGAGGCTCTCGATGAGCCTTGCTTTCTTGCCGATGTACTTCTTGAGACCCGCCAGAGGGTGGCTGGAAACATAGAGCCCGAGCGTCTCTTTCTCCCACATCAGTTTCCGGTACGCACTCGCGGGATCCAGTTGATCGAAGTCGATACCAGCACCCTCCGTCCCGATCGATTCAAAGAGATCGGTCTGCGAAGCTCCTTTATCGCCGACGGACTTACTGAACTCCGCGACCTTATCATACTGCGAAACAAGCACCGCACGCTCGCCAAGGGAATCGAATGCTCCGGACTTCGCAAGCGATTCTAAAAGCTTCTTATTCAGGATCTTGCTCGGAATGCGCAGGGCAAAATCTTCAATCGTCTGAAAAGGTTTTTTATTTTTTCCATCGATGCCGTCTCGAATCGCAAGAATCTGCCGGATGGAACTCTCCCCAACTCCTTTGATACCGAGGAGTCCGAAACGGATTTTGCCATCTAGCGACGTGAAGTGTGCGAGAGATTCATTGATATCCGGCGGCAGAACATCGATTCCCATCGCTCTCGATTCTTCGATCTCGATCGCGATGCGATCGGTATCACCGTCCTCACTGCTTAAGAGTGCCGCCATGAAGTCGGTCGGATAGTGCGCCTTCAGATAGGCCGTCTCGTACGCGATGCGCGCGTAACATGCCCCGTGTGATTTGTTGAAACCGTAGTTGGCAAACGGCGTGATCACGTCGTCGAAGAGAGCCTTGGCCAGTTTCTCGGGATACTTCCTCGCGATCGTTCCTTGAATGAATTTCTCACGCTGCGCATCGAGCTCTCTCTTGATCTTTTTTCCGATGGCACGACGGAGGAGGTCCGCCTCCCCAAGCGAGAATCCGGCAAATACTTTTGCCATCTCCAGAATCTGCTCCTGATAGATGCCGACTCCGTACGTCGGCTTCAGAATGGGCTCCAAGTCTTTATGGAGATACGTCACTTCTTTCTCTCCATGCTTGCACTTAATGTAATCGGGGATCTTATCCATCGGTCCGGGACGGTACAGAGAAACCATGGCGGTGATATCATCGACGGTGGTGGGTTTCAGTTGCTTCAGATACCGCCGCATGCCACCGGACTCGAGCTGAAACACACCCGTCGTCTCGCCGCGCGACAGGAGCTCGAATGTTTTTTTGTCATTCGTCGGAATCAACGCAATATCTATTTTCTTTCCGTGCATGCGCTCGATGATGAGAAGCGCCGTCTGGATGATGGTGAGATTTTTGAGCCCCAGAAAGTCCATTTTCAGAAGACCGAGCGACTCGAGCGGTTTCGCGTCGTACTGCGTGATGATGATGTTCTCATCTTTCGGAGCGCGTTGGAGCGCCGTATAGCGCACGGCAGGTTCGGGCGTGATGACAACTCCGCACGCATGGACCGACACATGCCTTGCCTTTCCTTCGAGTTTCAGAGCGATGTCGAGGATTTTTTTGTACGTGTCATTGTCGCGAATTCCCTCGAGGAGTTCGTCGGTGAGAAGCGCATCCTTTAGTTCGGTTCCCGGTCGATCGGAGATCAGTTTTGCAAGCGCGTTCATTTCGGCAAAAGAAACTCCGAATGCGCGCCCGACATCCTTGACGGCAGCCCTTGCCGCAAGCGTTCCGAATGTGCAGATCTGGATCACGCGATCGGCGCCATACTTCTGACGCACATACTCCAAAACTTCGTCTCTCCTCGTATCGGCGAAATCGATGTCGATATCCGGCATACTGATACGTTCCGGATTGAGGAACCGCTCGAAGAGGAGGCCGTGTTCCAGCGGATCAAGTGTCGTGATATCGAGCACGTAACTGACGATCGATCCCGCGGCCGATCCGCGGCCCGGTCCCACGGTGATGCCCCGACGCTTCGCCTCCGCGATGAAATCGGCAACGATGAGGAAGTATCCCGAGAATCCCATATTTTTTATGACACCAATCTCGTACGTCAGACGCGACCTGATTTCTTTCTCTCGCTCCGGATGTGCGGCGATGATGTGTGCATAGCGCCTCTGCAAGCCTGCTTCGCATTGCGCATTCAGTAAAGATTCCTCCGTTTCACCTTTCTGCACGGGGAAGCTCGGGATTTTGTAGTGACCAAAGGGAATCTTGACGCTGCACCGATCGGCAATGACTTTCGTATTTCCTAGGGCTTCCGGCACGTGTGCAAACGCCTGTTCCATCTCCTCAAGCGGCCTCATGGAAAAATCGCTGTCACGCATCGTAAAGCGACCCGTATCCGAGACATTTGAGTTCTTTTGAATGCAGAGAAGGACGTCATGGGCTTCGGCATCTTCGATGCGGCAGTAATGACTGTTGCACGTGGCAACAAGTGGTACGCCGAACTCCTTACTGAGACGGATGAGCTGCTGATTCACTTCGGATTGCCCGGGGACATTTGGCAGATCCATCAACTCGAAGTACAGATTGTCCTTCCCGAAGAACGATCGGTACTGGTCCACGAGAGATTTCATGCGCTCGGAGTCCTCCGCCATCGCAGCCTGCGGGATTGCCCCGCCGATCGGACCTGACAATGCAATCAGCCCCTTCCCATGGAGTTTTAAGAGCTCTGCATCGACTCTGGGCTTGTAGTACATCCCTTCAAGAGCCGCCTTCGTCGCGAGTTCCAGAAGATTGCTATACCCTTCCTCGTTCTCGGCAAGGAGTACAAGAGGATAGCGTCTCGTATCGACGCCGCTCTCCTTATCGAACCTCGTCCTCGCCGCGACGTACGTCTCGAGACCGAGAATGGCTTTCAGCCCGTGCTCTTTGCATGCCTTGTAGAACTCGATCAAGCCGTACGTGTAGCCCTTATCGGCAAGACCAACTGCAGACTGTCCCAGTTCTTTCGCGCGAAGGACGATTTCTTCAGGAGTCGGAACCGCCTCGAGGAGAGAGAAAGTGCTGTGACAATGAAGGTGAACAAAATCGGATGGTTTCATAACGGGCTTAAAATAACACAAAATCGCACCATCAGAACGTAAACAGCCGAAACGCTCCGGTTGAAGCCGATGAAACCGACGAGGAGGAATTCGCTTCCCCGCACTGCAACTCTGCAGGAGGTTGCTCAGTGAGATGAAGATCTCCACCGGAACAGTAGTCCTCTCCGATAAACTCATCTGTGCAGAAGCACTTGTCACTCGCTTTTTCTTCAGTGTACAGACCGGAGACGAAGGGGTGACAGTACTTATTGAAGGAGCGCTTTGCGACGGCATCGAGGATGGAGTTGCAATGACCATCCACGCAGGACCTCCTTAGGAAGTAGACGAACTGCGGAATATACTCCTTCGGGAGGAAGTTTTCCGTGACCGACGAAAGATCCTGAACCGCCGAGTTGAGAGAGGCTATGGAATCGAGATTCCGTTCATACGAATCACGGAGAATGGCATCGGAGAGACTCATGAAACGCTCGGAGCCTGCGGCAACCGAACGAAGGTCGTCTTTGATATTGGTCTTGTACATGAAGACGAATTGCTGCTCCTCTTCCTCATGCAAAAGCTCAGGATTGATCGGCCGATCGAACCCGATTTGGCCTTTCCTCTCGGCATGAGCACGGCTGAGAATCAGCGCGTTCGGCAAGGTGAAGAACATGTCATACGAGGGACGCAGGAGCGTGCCGATCGGCAGCACAAGATCAGCCGGAGGATCGAATGTCGCAGACGAACTGCCGGGATTGAGGATGTTCGCAGGATCGAAGTAATCCGGGAAAGCCGCAAGCACCGAATCGAAATTCGCCGCATTACCGGACTCGGGGGAAGGGGGCCTCAGGCATCCTTGTCTTTCTGCATGCGAAGGCGACGTTACGGACCCGCTTGGGGAAACCGGAGGAGTGCCCCCTCTCAGGAGCGCAATAATCGTATCGATATTAAAAATCGCATCTCTCACAAGTGTAAAAATATCGGAGGCAAGAGAGCCTGACTGATTCATGAAATCAATGAGATCATTGGCTTCGGTTTGCAAATCTGAGGGAAGTGTCGGCAAAATTTCGGTGAGTACTTGCGTGTCACAACCGTAGCTCTTGATATCGAGTGAATCCGGAGAAGCCCCCGGCAAGCCTCCAATGAAGTGCGGACTATAGTCCGTCGTATACGGACAGAGCGGCTCGCTTGAATCCGGATTGATCTCCGTCCCGAGGAACGGATTCGTGCGCCGTAGACGATCGTCCTGAAACGATGGATCAACGGAACCACGGATGAACGATCGATACGCTTCGGCGGTGAATCTATAGATAGTGCGGAGAAGGTTGGAAGCACGAAGATTGCATGTGGCCGTGGCAACGCTGAGGGCGTCATAGACCTCGGTCAGTTTCTTCTGGAGGAGGATACGATCACTCTCGATGCAGAGAGATTTCTCGCGGAGGAACTGGGATTCTATTCCGTAATTCAAGACAATAGTCCGCTGGTCTCGCACTGCAGAAAGATTATTCAGTATTTCCTGTTTGTCCCCCTCGATATCGCAGGTGCTGCTCGGAAGAGACGAAACTGCAGCGATCCCTCCATCGATACGATCGAGAACCCCCTGCACCCAGTCAGAACGTGCTGCAGCAACTGCTGACTGCGGCAGGATGAGGAAGCCAATGATGAGCAGTGAGAGAAGAGAACGCATAATCATGGTCCGAATTCTTCGAACGGTCCCGTCCACGGACAGGCGGTGAGAGTGAGCGGCGCCCGCTTGAGATCATTGAGCAGATCTGCCATCTGTCGAATGAACTGTCCCATGGAAGCGAAGAGTTTCTGATTCACGGGAATCGCCTGATCGAGAGCGGCGCGCTGACCAAGAGGAAGAGCGATGGAGAGGAAATCACTCTGGCTTTTCGCCACCTCGCCGGCATTGCGAACGATCGTATCGACAGCACTGAGTCCTTGGTAACTTGGGGATTGTGCGATGGTGTCGGTACGGAAACTGCAATCACCGAGCGTTCCTCTCGCGGCATCCCCGTTCTTGATACAGTACTCACGCTCGAAATCCTGCGTCAGAAAATGTCCTATGTACGGAGGAATCGAGAATGGAGTTTTGTGTGCCGTTTCGGCGTAGAGACCGAGACGAGGGTCGCTGCGGATACAGGAAAGGTAGGGAGATGTTTGCTCGTTGATCAGTGTTGCATTGCGGTTCGGAATCAGCGTGTGACCGCTCATCGATTGGGAGAGGCAGTGACCGACGTAACACGCGTGCGTGCTGATGCCGTCGGGATAGAGAATTTTCGTTTCGGGTGAACAGAGCTTCGCGGTATCCGCCGGCTTCAGATCCGGATTCAGTTGCCCGGGGTTCCCCGAAGCTGTGAGGCTTGTACCGTCGTCGAGATACAAGTTTGCAAGCCCTCTGCAGATGTCGGGGCCTGCCACTGTCATTTTCGTATCAATGGGAGAACATTCAACGAGGGAGATTGTCCCATTGCTGCTGGAACTGGAACTACTGCTGCTACTCGTACATTGGGCAGCAGCAACCGAGGCCTTGCGGCAGAGGTATCCTTGCCTACCAACCGTGCGACTGCAGAGGGGGGAGGCTACTCCGGAACTGGCGCTTGAGGAACTCCCTTGATACGAGAAGGGATACGCGAGCACTTTCGCAATCGGTCCCGAGGCAAGCAGAGGATAGTCGGCTGCTCTCTTGATCCCGAGACGGGTGGAATGCGACGGATACACCCACATCAATCCAAGATCGTCCTTCCTCGCCCAGAGAGCGACATTCCCGACCTGCAAAAACGGAGGGGTGTTAAATTCTCCGGTGGCTTTCGGGTCACCGGTGATCCCGAGTGTCGCTGCGATCGCTTGGAGCGAAGATTGGATATCCGTTGCAACCGAGGAAAATCTCGGATCTGCTTCTCTGCTATCCCGGAAATAGCCGTGATGAAAGCGTAGGATCGCTCTATCCAAATCCTGCGAATCGAGAGAAGAAAGCGCCGAGTCGAGCGCATCGAAATCGGCATCGGCATCATCGTCCCAGGGGATCAGCCCGGCACCCGTCCCCGACCAGACGCGCTTTAAGACGAGGCTGAGTGTTCCCATCCGCACCGGGCGATGCGGCTCATCGCTGATTGCTAGTTCGGAACCATTCGTCGCCATCAGAAGATCGTCACCGAGCTTGTCCGCCTGTATTTCAAGGGTGACAAGACGCATCACTTCATCGCGCATGCCGATGCATCCTCCATCCTCGGCACCCATCGCAAACGTGATAGGTCTGCCTGTGAACGTCACTTTGTTCTGACAGAGAATATTCTTCTTATCATCGTATGCGAGCCGTATGTCATCTCGCGTCAGTTGAATGCCATCGTCCCCCCATCGCTGCATTTCATCGATGACAAAGTCTGTGATCTGGTCACTGGGATACCCGAGTGGCCCGCGATTTTTGGCATCCTCCATGAAGAGATCGAACATGGATGCTTCCGCACCTGCAGGCAGGAACAGAAGGATCGCCAAGAGGAGAGAGAGGAATTTCTTCATTCGGTCGTCAGTGAATCATCTCGGTCATGGAGAGAGGTCACTGCATCCCAAATCTTCGGCATGCAGCTCGTTGCATCGGCAAGGAGACTCAGTTCGCTCTTCAGATCGAGAGAGGCGCGCTGAAAACACGTGAGCTGCAGAGCATAGACATAGTTGAGCTCGAACGACCGGAGCGTATGGATTGTCCGGAGTACAGCCGTCCTTGCACGCTGCTTCTCGTTCTCGATGCGCGTAAGAAATTTCTGAAGCCGAGCAGCAATCACCGCATGCGTATTCCCCGTCGGACATGCACCGTTGCATTGCGGATTATCGAAGGTAGGCGTCAGACAGAGGATGTCTGCTGTCGCCTGCACACAGAGATAGGTCTGATTGCAGCAGAAAAATTTGGGGTTATCCAGATCGAGATTACTCGCCACCATTCTGTCAGCCTTGTAGGAAAATTCCGCCAACTTGCATTCGTACTCGCGCTGGAATTCACCGAGGATCGAGGTGAAGGATTCAAATCTCACAGGACGCTGTTTGCGAACCCCGAGAGCGGATGTGTAATGCCATCCGGGGAGAAAATCTGCCATGACACCGAGAGCGGTGATCGCCGGAATACTCCCTCCATCGGCCTCGGAGAGGCAGCTCCACTTCGACGGTGTCCTGAAGTACGTCTCGCGCTCATTAACGACAGCCGATACGCCCTGCGTAAAACGGTCTGTCACTTCCTTGAGCGTCTTCAGGTCTTCGAACACAGTTCCTTTGGAGGTACACGTGCGGGGGTTGAGACTCGAACTGCTCGACGATCCGCTACCCCCCAAAGGACCGCCGATTAAATCGCCACGCAGGAGAACATTGGACAGAGCCGCAGCAATGCTGAGCATGAAAAGAATCGCAAAGAGCGCCTGATGACGATGCGCCTTCCCAAAAAATTTCTTCTTCCATGTGCCGATGGTCTTGGCAGCTTTCATAGACCTAAGGATGAAGAAGAACTGCTGAGCACGGAGGTATCAGGACGGTCGCACTGGCCAATGAAGCAGGGAATCTCATGCATTTTCCCGAGAAGGTTCACCATGTCCCGAATGGGTTTTAAGACTTCATCCGGGAAATCACCTTGGAACC
This sequence comes from uncultured Candidatus Peribacteria bacterium, assembly GCA_964597665.1. GTDB lineage: Bacteria > Patescibacteriota > Gracilibacteria > Peribacterales > Peribacteraceae > SICN01. Next base: position 23,500 of record CAZQYX010000003.1, read on the forward strand.
AGTCAACCATGCCGCTGAGTTGCAGGAGTGCGCGGTATCCGCTGTCATAGGAAAATGCGAGCTGAAGAACAGAACGCTCCGCTTCCATGGACCGGATGACAAGACCCCTGCATTCCGTCACCAAATTCGTGACGTCCTGCTCCGTCATGCCGCTCTCAATGAAGCTGCATTGATCGAAACTCTGCCCTGTCTGATCTCTGCATCCAAGTTGTTTGACGGTAAGCGTTGTCCCTCCGTTTACGTTGTAGGACCTTTTCATGGCCTCGCAGACGGCACTCATTCTGCACTGGAGAACACGGTAGCTCTCGACGACGGGCTCGACGAGTTCCGAGGACAGCCGTTCCTTCATCTCCAGAATTCCCGTGTGTTCCTCCTCAGAGAACCCTCCGGTTAGCACCGTAAAGTTCCCATCGTTGTCTTCACGCGACCCGAACACAATCGCACGGAATTCATCGTGTACCGCACCCATTGCCTCGACGATCTGGCCGTAACAAGCACTTGTCGTCGCTGGCGGAGCACCTCTTACAGAATCCGCATGCGACAGAAGGGCAACGCCAAAAAATATTGTTGCAATCATGCCGATGGCAATTGGCTTGAAGAATGTCATTTGGAGGAGCTTGGACGGAGATCAATTTCAATCGGAAGATCGAGATGCGGGAAGAATCGCTCCAGTACCGGGATCGGTGCATGGAGGTAGGGGTTTTCGTCCTCATTTTCTGGCAACGTCAGATCCTCAAGTTCGTCTGCAACATCACTGAAATCGTTCTCGCTATTCGGGAAGAACATCTGCCACTTCACCGTGGTGGTCTTCTGCGCTGGAAGGAAGGCGCAGACAACATCTTCTTTGCACTTCGGAGGAATGGTCGGGAATTGCTGCCGGGTGCGCAGAGTCCTGCCTGCAAAATCCGGAATTCTGTTCGGCAACCACCGCGAGTACAGGCGTGCCACGCGCTCCTTGAGGTCGTTCTCAATGTGAACGATCATGTCAGGATTACCGAGGTTCTCATCGGGTTCAAGGAGGACACTTTTTATGAATCTGCAGTACATACCGCGCATGCTCTCCCTGTCGATGGAAAAATCCGGAGCGGGAGGCTCGTCCTCGGCAATGCCACCGTTTCCATCCTCACGTGCTTCCTGCTCGACCTGCTCCTCCACTGTTTTCCCGTCGATCAGCACGCGGAATTTTCTGAGCACGTCTTTCGCAGGACCCAGATCGGTTGAGGGAGGAATCTCGAGAATACGGGGAGTCGGAAGACTCACCGATGGACTCGTGAAATCGTCGAAGATTGATGCCCTAGGGAGATCGGGGAGATCGGGAAAACTGTCTGGGTCCTCCGGAACTGAATTCGCCTGCGGCGGATGCGGAAGCTTCATCTTCACCTGAATCGGCCAGAGCACCGGAATCTTGAGGTCACCTTTCGGAAGCGAGAGGAAGGAGAAATCGTAGAGCTGATCCTTCGGACGATCGAAGGAGAGACTGCGGAGATCGTCAGGTGGAAGGTAATTCTCATCTCTGTCTTCCCGCGGCTGTCCCTCGCCCCACCACTTGTCGAGAAGCGAGTACACATCGAGAGAGTAGCGCTGATTGGAACACCACTGCAGCTGACACTGGTCTGCCTGCAACATGGAATGCTGAATATGCCTCCAGATATTCTTCAGCTGACGGATCTGCACGGAACGCTGCGCAGCTTCCCTGAGCTTCTGCGTATTATCCCTGTACCAGTTCGCCATGAACTGATCAATCTCGCGAAGCGGCTGCAGAAGATCGATGAGCTCCCTGCTCAGGGCATTCCTGAGAATACGCTCCTGATCGAGTGCATCTCTGTATTCATTAAGCTTGTCGATCATGGGGTTGGCAAGATCGCCGTTACTACTTCGCCCTTCTAGGGCCTCAAACTGTTTCCATTCTTTCCATTCGATAATCAGCGTATCGATCTCCGCTTTGGAGGCGAGAGGAAGGAGAATAGGGATGCGCACTTCGGTCACGGGGAGGACATAGCTTTGCTTGAACGATGCAAGAACGTTCCCGATGTCTTCGGGTCCGGCTCGCAGCGTCAGTTCCACGGTGCCGTTCGGTTTCGATACGGTTCCGCGGACGTACTGGAAGAGCGGGTTCTTGTCATCGAGACCGACGAGGAATCTGGCCGGCATAATGAGACGAACGGTGGGATCGCGTACCAATTCGAGAAGAACTTTCTCCTGCGCTTCCCAGTACTTGCTCATGCCTCGGTGATCGGAGTCGTCCACCATATCGGTCCGTGCATTATCCGGAACAGTCTTACTTGCACGCTGCTTCGCCTCGACGATCGTTCCGATCACGCCGGTGATGTCATCCGGGTCATCGAAGCCCTCCTGCATTTCCCGCAGCTCCTCGATATCGAGCATCGTAAGATTTGTTTTCTCATCCGCAATCCATGGATCCGGTACGGAACGAGAAGGCCGTGGAGGATCGGTGATCTCGGGACCCGGTACGTTCTCTTTCTGTTTGTTCTGGCTGACATCCGGCCACTCGGGGGTATCAGTCGTCGGGATGATCTCGCACTGTTCTTCATTGTCCTTGCGATCACCGTCACCGAATCCACTCGTCACCTTTTTTTTCGGATCGAAATCTGTCCCGTCGTTATTTGTTTCTTTGTAGTACTCATAGCACTCCGCTCGAAGCGTCCCGACAGGATCCACCTGCACTCCCGGCTCCATGTAATTCGTCGCATAGTGACGGTAGTAGGAACTCGGAAGAGCAAGGCTTATACCATTCACTTCAAGATTCATGTGCCAGTAGAAGCAGTCTTCCCCGCACACAACCGGCTCGAAACTGCACTCTGTCATCTTATTCAGGAAGAACGGCTCCCAGTCGGTTCGACATGTCGTATTCGTAATAGGATCAGTCGGAAAAGGCGGCTCGGGGGCAAACTCGGGAACGAGAATCGGTGTTGTGACCGAATCGATAGGCTCGGGCCTGTCGCCGCTTGTCCCTTCGCATTCGAAAAGTGTTGCCGGATCGAAGCAGTACCTTTTTGCAGGTCTCTGGGGGCAGCCGTCATTGGGCTGATGTCCTTCGCAATCGCAGGTGGAGGTAACCGGTGGATGGATCCGCGCGAGGACCGACATTCTCCTCCACGCATCGAAGAGCTGCTTGCAGTATTTGGGGGTCGCTTTGCTGTAATCATCTCCTCGACGCATACACCAATGAAATTTATTGATATCGATCTCACCACTGCCATCGACGAGTTCGACGTAGCCTCCGTCAAAAGGAATGCATGTTCCGTCGGCCTCCGAACCTTCTGCCTCCGGATCAGAACAAGATCCTCCGTCATGCATCCTGATATCTTTGGGTGCAAGATTTCCTTCGTCATCCTTCAGCTTTGCAAGATCATCATCGTGCATGGTTTCTTGGTAGATATCGCATGCCGACGAGTAGCCGAATGCGCTGTCCGGATACTGAAAATCACCTCTTACCCCTACTCCTGTCACCGCATTCCCGAAGGGGTTTACGTTATCCCTCCCTGGAAGCGCAATCGGATCTTCGGTGCCGTCCCTTTTGAATGCTTTGAATTTCGGCATTTGCAAAACTCTCCCCCTCTCCTCGTTGTCTACCCATCCACCGCACTGCACGGACTCGATATTCGTCTTCATTTCGTTGATGCCGTACTGAAAGTCTTTGTAATTCTTCGGGATACTCATAACCGGCTCAAACGGTGTCGCGCCTGCCGTCAATCCAAGCGTCAGAGTGATCAGCGCCAGAGAGGTGAGCGAGAGAGATTTGAGCATGAGAGCGAGCCGTGAACGAAGTGTACTGCAAGGTTCGTTCGCGTGCGCGAGAATGATCCTCCAGAAAGTACTACAAAAAAATAAAAATATTTTTCATCAATCCCTTTCTCTTGCACATAGAAAATGATGGGTGTACGTTCGTTCACGTTCGCATTCAGCGGACTTGGCCAGCGGCCTCCTCTACTTCCATTCCCCCCTCAGAGATGTTCTCTCTCAATAGAGTCGAAATCATCGGCTACCAGACACAACCCGTGACGCTCCGGAAAACCCCCGGTGGCATCAGCGTGACCGACCTCAATGTGGTCGTTCCGTACGCGTTTCAGTCAAACAAGGGTGACGTGATTCAAGGTAAGAGTTTCCACACGGTGACGGTGTGGGGAAGCATGGCCGACATTGCCGGTCAGTACGTTCGAGCAGGTAGTCAGCTCTACCTCTCCGGCCGCCTCCAGACAGACAGTTGGGACGATGAGAAAACAAAAGAGAAGCGCTCGAAGACGAAGATTGTTGCCATGGATCTCATCATGCTCGATCCGAAAGACGGACAGGGAGAAGCTCCGGCAAGTGCCGACAGTCTCCTGAGTTACTTAAACCGTGCGGAAGTCATCGGCAACGTCACGCGTGATCCCGAGATGCGAACGACGGTCAGCGGCCAGAGCGTGCTGACGATCGGCATCGCCACGAATGAGAAATGGAAAGACAAAGCTTCAGGCGAAATGAAAGAGCGTGCGGAGTTCCATAACGTTGTCATCTGGGGCGACCTCGCCAAGGCAGTCCAGTCTTCCGTGAGGAAAGGCCAGCGCCTCTTCGCTGCCGGTCGCGTGCAGACACGGACATGGGAGACGAAGGAAGGACAGAAGCGCGCGACGACGGAAATCATCGCCGATGCAGTGACCCTCCTCGGGATGCGAAACGCCGATGCGATCAATGCAATCGAATCCGGTGCAATGCGTTCATCCGCTTCAGTACGACCCGAGACGATGGAACAGGGTGAACCTGTCGGTGTTGCCTCAAGCCCGGTACCCGAAATCAAGTATGAGTCGGAGATTAAGGCTGAGGATTTGCCGTTTTAAGCCTCTGTCGTAAAACAGACGCCCCAGCGGGGCGTCTCTACACAATCCGAATCGATCCAAAACCCCGCCATTGGTGCGGGGTTTTTTAGAATCTCAGTGAACCATCGTTCTCAATAAACCTCATCTCCACTTGGAGCCCTTGCGGGATCTTCTCCCGGACCGTCTCAACAATCTTCACGGCATCTGCGTATGTTGCATCACCAACATTCATGAGAAAGTTTGCATGCTTCGGAGAAATTTCTACGCCGCCCACTCTGTACCCGCGAAACCCAGCCGCATCAATCAGTTTCCATGCCGGAGTGTCGCCGACCGCCTTGAAGCATGAGCCTGCTGTCTTTAAATGAGGTTGTGTTTCGATGCGTTTCTGAAGCAGTGATTCAATTGTTGTTTTGGTTGTTGCAGGGTCGCCGGAGGGAACGACGAGTGTTGCTTCCCAGATAATCGGAGAGCGAGAAGGATATGCATTCTTGAAAAAACTTTCTCTGTAGGAAAACCCGCACTCTTCTCTCTTCATCGTCTTCCAGCCTTCATCACTGTACGCAGTCACCGACTCTACAAATGAATCAATCCAAATACCTTTCGGCCCCTGCCCCGCATTCCCGAAAATCGCACCACCGACGGTGCCCGGGATACCCGTGAGTGGCGAGAGATCGAGACCAAGCAGAGCCAGTTCATTGATCAGCATCGCAAGATTTTTACCGGCACCGACCGTAACGCGATTCGCATCAATACTCACAGCACCGTTCTTCACTTGTACAACAAGTGCATCGATTTCCCCATGGGAAAAAATCGTATTGGAGCCGCTGCCAAGAGGCAAGATTTTCAGCTTCTGCTCAATGGAAAATCCCACTGCTTCTTCTGCATCGGTCGTTGAATTCAGTTCGGCAAAGTACCTCGCAGACCCACCGATACGCATCGTGGTCTTGGGCCGAAGGAGAACATTGGATTGAAGCTGCACCTACCTAACCTACCATACTTACCATACCTACCTCACTTCGTAACGAGATCCGTCACCTTCTCCATCGTCTCATACAGTTTTTCTTTGAATCCCTTCTTCTTCTGGGAGTTCTGGAGAACAACGACGACGACAGCAACGAAGGTGAGCGCGGCAAGAACTATAAGCAACTCCTTCATCTGCGGGTAGATATCGAAGAGCATCAGGCCGACGAAGACGGCGACGGTGAGGAAGACGCCGGCGATCACACCGACACCCATGGTGACGAGCACCAGTTTCCCTCTGTCCTCGTGTCGATCATCCGGAGCACTTGCGAGAGAGGTGAGGAGTTCGCTGCTGACGATGACAGGTTCATCCTGACATTTTTTGAAGAGTGTCTGGACTTTACGTTGCAGGATGAGACTGACAAACGTCCGAAAAGGAACGGAGGTCTTGTCCTCGATAATCGCCTTCCCGCCGGTGTTGTCGATATCCACTTCGATGTCACTCATGAAGAGCAGTGTATCACAGAGTGCTACTCCACTACATCGAAAAGGCTGCCCTTGAGCGCTTCACGATCCTGATCAATCTTTTTGGCACTCGCAAGCTTCGAGAGGAAGCTCTGATGGTATCGAACAATCTTTCGCATCTCTCTGCTGCCGGAATCATAGCTAAGTCGTTTCATGGCAAGATCATTGAGAGAAACGACTAACTCCCTTTGCTCAAGGGTCATCCGCGACCAATTTCGATCGAAAATAGGATTCAATTCAGATGCCATCTTTCCAAGGGCCACCAGATCCTCGCCGGTGAGGACTTCTTTATACTCACCGAGTAACTTTCCCATAGACTTCTGTATCTCAGCATCTGTTGCTGGTTTAGGTGCATCGGAGGATTGGTCGGTACAATGTTTTAGGATGGTCAGTATAGTAAGCCCTATGCCAATACCTGATGTGATTGCTAGATTCTGTAAAAAAAATCTACGGTCGGCGTTTACCTTCGCTTCCGTCTCATGCGCTTTGGGCTTTTCCGTGTGAGACTGATCAACCCTGATGAGAGTATTTCGTCTATGCATAGGCACCCAGTATCCCAGAAACAGAGAGGACTTGCAATAGTAAATTAATATGTTATAAAGACTTATTCAGCCTTTCCAGCACCTCTTCCTTCGCAAGCAGCGCAGCCACCTCATAGGCCCCAGGGGAATACTCTCTGCCGGTGAGAGCGGCTCGCAGTGGCCAGAGGATCTGACCTTTCTTCAGGCCTGAGGAGAGAATGGTGGCTTCAAGAGCACTCATAATTTTTTCCTGATTCCAGTCTCCTTCCGAAATCCCTGACAGGGCATCACGAATGATCGCGAGAATTTTCGGTACATCTTCTTTCGTAATTTTCTGCTTTGGGTTCGCAATCAGATCAATAGATACTGTCGGCACTTCGTAGAAGTACGCAAGCATATCCGGAGCTTCCGGGAAGAATGTGATGCGCTCCTGAATGAGCGCACTGCGCTCGAGAAATTTCGGGTCACCTGCGGCTGCCGGAAATTTTTCTACGACAAGCGGTTTGATGCGTGCCGCGAATTCCTCTTTCGGAATTTTTCGCATCCACTGACCCTGCAACCAGTCGAGCTTCTCGAGATCGAAAACTGCTCCGGACTTGTGCACACGGTCAAGTGAAAACGATTCGATGAGCTCGGGAACCGAGAAGAGTTCCTGTGTCGTTCCGGGGTTCCATCCGAGGAGTGCGAGAAAATTGAGGAGTGCTTCGGGAAGATACCCTTTCTTGATGTACTCCTCGGCAGCAACGTCATTCTGGCGCTTACTGAGTTTGGTTCGATCTTTATTGAGAAGCAGCGGAACGTGTGCATATCTCGGTGGCTGCCAGCCGAGAGCCTTGAAGAGAATTAAGTGCTTCGGGAGGGAGCTTAACCACTCTTCGCCCCTATTCACCATATCCATCTCCATCAGATGATCATCCACAACGTGCGCAAGATGGTATGTCGGGAAACCGTCGGATTTCATCAGCACCTGATCGTCGATTGTATGACCCTTGAACGTCAGTGGTCCGTAAATTTCATCCGTATATTCGACGGTTTCTTCTCTCGGTACCTTCATGCGTATCACGTGCTTTTCGCCGGCAGCAAGACGGCGCTGTACTTCTTCCTTCGGAAGTTCGAGGCACAACCGGTCGTACATAGGTGCCTGTTTTTTCGCCTCTTGAGATTTCCGCATCTGATCCAGTCTCTCGGCAGTGCAGAAACAGCGATAGGCATGACCGCTCTCCAGAAGTTGATCGGCGTACTTCTTGTAGAGGGAGAGACGTTTCGACTGGTGATACGGTCCGTAGTCGCCGCGCTCAGAAAGCTTCCCATCTGCATCGAACATCACGCCCTCGTCTGGGGCAAGGCCCGCCCACGTGAGCGTGCGAACGATATTGTCAGTGGAACCCTTTACCTCCCGATTCTGATCCGTATCTTCGATGCGAAGAGTGAATGTCCCGCCAGATTTTTTGGCTACAAGCCACGCAAAGAGAGCGGTCCTGAGACCGCCGATATGCAGAGATCCGGTCGGAGAGGGAGGGAAACGGGTACGCAGGGGGTAGGTTGAGTAGGTTGCACCTACCATACCTCACTTTACTTCATCACCTCCACCGAGAAGGTGACCTTCTCTACCGGCATATCATTGCCGGGGTTGCGCTCGGTATTTGCGATCTTGCCAACGACATTCTGCCCCTTCGTGACACGTCCAAAGATCGTGTAGTTCGGAGGGAGAGGATAGTCTTTATCCATGATGAAGAACTGACTGCCGTTCGTATCTGGACCGCGGTTCGCCATCGCAATGGCTCCGGTCTTGTAGCCTCCGCTGTAGACGGAATCGGTCGGATCAATTTCGTCTTCGAAGGTCTCGCCGAAAATACTTTCGCCACCGGTACCGTTTCCGGACGGATCTCCACCTTGAATCATAAAACCGGGAATCACGCGGTGAAATGTCAGGTTATCGTAATAGTCGGCAGTTGCATGCACGACGAAGTTCGTCACCGTCTTCGGTGCCATATCCGCATCGAGCTCGAGTGTGATATCACCCTTACTGGTCTTCAAGACAACTGTGTGCTTACCGCTAAGGAGTTTGCCGTCCCATGAAGATGTTGAAGCGGGAGAAGAATTGAGAGCCATGACTGGGGCGGAGGAAGAAGATGAGGAATCGGAATAAGTATCGGTAGAAGCCGTTGTACATGCGGAAAGTGCGAGAGTGAGCATTGTACAGGCAAGAGTGAAACGCATACGCGAAGGTGGGAACGGGTCAGGATTGTATCTGCGCTCCTAAGGCCTCTGCAAGGAGGATGTCTGCGATGCTCGTGGCTGCGTGTTCAGGAAAGGCACGCAGGAGCGACTCGCTAAGGCTTTTCATTTCATTCGCATTGGACAGGAGATTCTTCACGCATGCGCTCAGACGCGAAAGTTCTTCTTCGGGAAGCAGGATAAGTGCTTTCTTCTCTACAAGAAAGAGGGCGTTCTTTCGCTGATGATTGTGACCGACGCCTGTGAGAGGAACGGTGATCACGGGCTTTCGGAGTGCGGACATCTCGGAAAGAACACCTGCTCCGCTGCGAGAGAGAACAACGTCAGCAAGCGCATACAGATGGTGCAGCTCTTCACCGGCAGATTCCCTCGCGAAATACCGTGCATGTGTCTTCGTCGTCATTTTCCCGCTCCCCGTGAGATGAATAATGTCGGCTACGTCGAGAAGCGCATCGAGAGAAGACGTTACGGCATTATTGAGAGCAACGGACCCCTGACTTCCTCCGATGACCAGAAGCACCGGTCTCTTGCCCGAGAAACCTGTGATGCGCTGAGCGGATGCTTTGGATCCTTGGAGAATCTCTCTGCGTACCGGGTTACCGGTGTACCGAAATTTTTTTCGTACTCCGGCGGGGATCCCGATATCCGGAAATCCGGCACACAGAATATTTGAAAAACGCCATAGCAACCTTGTACTAAGACTCGGAACACTATCCGATTCATGGAGAATCACAGGAATCCCAAGCATCCGGCCAACCAAGCCAGCCGGTACGCTCACCGAACCGCCTTTTGCAAAGATGGCAGATGGTCGCTCACGCCTGAGAATTCCGTAGGCCTTGATGCACGCTGCAAAAAAACGCAGCGGCAGTGTAAGCATCGACAATCCTGTTACCGAAGAAGACGGTGTGTGGAGCGTATGGAATGCATATCCTGCATGTGAAATCCTACGCGCTTCCTCAGGTCTCTCGCTGCAGACGAAGAGAACACGAATCCCAGGTTGCATTGTTTCCAGTTCAGAGGCCACCGCAAGCGACGGCAGAACATGCCCGAGACTTCCACCGCCGACGAAGAGGAATGTACGCAGAGAACTCATAGATTGATGAAGCGTCGAAGCGACCCAAGATCCAACTGACGTGTACGCCTCCTAATACTGATGTCTTGATGAACGGAGTGCATGGAGATATTGAGGAGTACCCCCACGCCGGCAAGTGTTGTGAGGAGGGATGAGCCTCCGTAACTGATGAATGGGAGCGTGAGACCGGTGATTGGAAAAAGTGAGAGATTCACACAAATATTGAGAAGTGTCTGGAATGCGATACCGACAGTAATGCCTGTAGCGACGAGCAGCCCAAAGCGATCGGGGGCATGGCGCGCGATACGGAGCCCTCTGTACACGAAGATACCGTAAAGCCCGAGAACGATGAGGAGACGGAAGAACCCCAGTTCCTCCGCCATCGCGGCAAAAATCGTGTCGGACTGCACCTCGGGCAAGTACCCAAATTTCTGGATCGACTTCCCGTACCCGACGCCGAACAGGCCGCCGCTTCCGATGGCGATAAGCGCTTGGTACACCTGGAATCCAATTCCTTCACGGTACGTCTGATCGTCGGGATAAAAGAGGATGTGTAGGAAGACCGTGAAACGATTCCGGACGTACTCCTTGTTTAGGATAAGAGGTAATCCAAGGAGGCAAGCCGTTCCGGCACCGAGCACGATATGAAGGATGTTTCCGCCACCGACAAAGAACATCGTGGATGCGACTGCCGAGAAAATGAGGAATGATCCGAGATCGGGTTGAATGGCAACAAGGAACGTCGAAAGACACAGGAGCACGACGAACGGAATGAACCCGTCATGGAATGTATTAATGAGCGATTCTTTCTTCTGGAGCCAAACGGCGAGGTAAAAGATTAGTGTAATTTTTAAGAATTCTGACGGCTGCACGGAGAAAATGGAAAACTGCAGCCAGCTTCTCGCCGTTCCGTACTCGTTGCCGATCCCCGGGATGAAGAGCGTGAGAAGGAGGATGAGATTCATAAGGAAGAGTGCTTTGGCATACTTCTCCCAGAAGTGGTACGGGATGATCATCGTGATCCCGAGAGCGCTGAGAGCAACGAGCATGTGGAGGAAGCTCCTCCACAGATAGAACGCATTGCTCGGGGCCACCCATGTACCGGCATCGACAAACCGCTGCGTCAGCTGGTAGCTCTGGTACACAGAGACGCTTGCGATCATCGCAAGTCCGAACAGAGACAGGCCGAGAGCGATGCCGAGGAGGAGGAAATCAGCGCGCTTGAACATGAGGCAAGCATGATACCCTACTCGTATGCGAATTCTGATTGTTTCTGTCCTTGCTGCAATTGCCTCTGTGCTCGCTGCTTTGAGTGCCGAACATCTAACAAGGCCTGTTTCTGTTGTCGGAAATTTCCTCCAGCTCACGCTTTCGTATAACCCCGGAATCGCCTTCGGTCTTTCTATTCCCTATCCGCTACAGGAAATACTGATTGCCATTGCTCTCTGCGTGATGCTGATTCTCGCTTTCAAAGCGAAGCACGACCGATTCTCCTCTCTCGCCTTCGGGCTCATTATTGGAGGAGCGGTCGGGAATCTTATCGATCGCATTCCGGACGGACTCGTGACGGACTATCTCTCTGTCGGCACCTTCCCAATTTTTAACGTTGCCGATGCATGTATTACCGTTGGAGCGGGGATACTGGTGATGCAAAGTATGAGGAAAAAGAGTATCATCAGCCAATGACGAATCCCGTGCGTTCCGAAAGCGCCTCTTCGAGGGCAGAGCGTGGTAGTATGACTCCTCTCTCAAAGACTGTTTTGAGAGCGAAAGAAATTGCTACCTCTTCCAAAGACTCCTCATCCATGAACATTCGTTACCGTATCCAAGGCGGCAAAAAACTCAACGGAACAGTACAGATCAGCGGATCAAAAAATGCTGCTTTACCTCTACTCGCCGCAACAGTTTTAACGAAAGGGGACTGCGTTCTTTCAAATGTTCCAAGGCTTCGAGATACGGAGACGATGCTCGCTATCTTAGAGTTTCTTGGAGCGAAAACGACAGTCGACGGTACAACGGTGACCGTGAACGCGGACACGATGAAGAATGCACCGATCCCGCATGAACTTGTAAGCAAGCTCAGAGGTTCCATCGTGCTTCTTGGATCTCTGCTCGCCCGTTTCGGCGAAGTGCATATGGCCTATCCCGGAGGTTGCGTGCTCGGCAAGAGACCCGTCGGAGCGCATACGGACGCTTTCCTGCAAATGGGAGTGAAAGACTGCAGCACGGACGAGAAGATGTGCTTCCGCGGAACACCGAAGACATCGCATGTCGTTCTCTCCGAGTTTTCGGTAACAGCAACGGAGAACGCCCTACTTGCGGCTGCACTCGCGGAAGGAGTGACAACGATCGAGCTTGCGGCGGGCGAACCGCATGTACAGGACGTGTGTAAATTTTTATGTGAACGCGGGGTACAAATCGACGGCATCGGATCGCACACACTGAAGATCCACGGCAGGAAAGGATTACTCGAAGGGAAAGAACATGTCGTTACGCCGGACTATCTTGAGGCTGGAGTCTTTCTGCTTGCAGGCATTCTTACAAAAGGAAAAGTGACGGTGACCGGAACCGACAGCACACATCTCACATCGTTCATCGGAACGCTTCGTCGCGCTGGAGGAATGTGTGACGTTAGCGCAAACGGCGACATCACCGTCGATGGTGCGGCATCAGCGTTAGTGGCAACACGGATTCAGACAAATATTTTTCCGGGTTTTCCGACAGACTTACAAGCACCCTTCGGTGTTCTTCTCACGCAAGCAACAGGTGTCAGTCGCATTTTCGAAGTCCTCTTCGAAGGTCGCATGGCGTACCTCTACGAGCTCGAGAAAATGGGTGCGAAGATTGAAATACTGAACTCACATCAGGCACTCGTCATCGGTCCGTCGACACTGGAAGGAAAGCAGGTTGCTAGCAACGATATCCGCGCAGGAGCCGCGATGGTCCTTGCAGGGCTCTGCGCGAGGGGTGAAACGATTGTGACGGACGTACGGTACATCGAGCGCGGCTATGACCGCCTTGAAGAGAAACTGAAGTCACTTGGGGCGGAGATTGTGAGGGAGGAAGAGTAAAATCCAAAAACCAAAAACCAAATTCCAAGACGATTTTCCTTTCTTGGAATTTGGTTTTTATTTTTTGGAATTTTTTCTGAGTCAATCATGGTATAATCCCTTTGTATGATCACTTTCTCAGCCACAAAAGGTGCAGCTTGCTCTGTAAATACCGGAGCGATTGCATTCGACGTATTCCCTGAAAAAGTTGCCAAAGACACGTGGACGTTCCTCAGTCATCCGGAGGAGGAGCGTGCAAATAAGAAAGTCATCAGCTGGCCCGGTGAGTACGATTTTGCAGGGATTTCCGTACGCGGAGTCGGACAGGAAGCGGGACGCCAGGTTTCGTACGTGTGCCATCTGGAAAGTGTTCGTACCGGATTCATCGACGGACCCATCCTTGAGTGGAAAGACAGCGACATCGAGAAGCTTGGAGAGATCGACGTGCTCGTCGTTGCTGCGGATAACCCGAAGAAGGTTCTTGCACTCGTCGAAGCGGTTGATCCCAGAGTCATCGTTCTCTTCGAGGTGAAAGATGGTGACCTTGCAGGCACGGCGAAAGCGTGCGGCGTTGCGAATATCGAAACAGTTTCGGAGTACAAAGTGAAAGCAGGCTCGCTGCCTCAAGACAGCAGGCAGGTGGTGGTGCTGGGGTAGAAGTCACGCGCTGATTCTTGCTGTATCCTGCATCCGCGTGGTCCTGTAGTTCAATGGATAGAACGACCCTCTCCTAAGGGGTAAATGCAGGTTCGACTCCCGCCGGGACCACCATGTTATGAACAAGACGAAAAAATCATTCGATAACAAAATCAGTGCGATATTGACATAAATATGTAAAATGAGATAATAAAATTATCAAGCAATCTAACTAAACACGTTTTCCTTATGCGCATTATTGAAAACATTGCAGAACATATTGAACAGACCGATGGCATTCATGGATTTTTTACTGGAACCTTTGATCCCTCTCATGTGGGACATGTACGCGCACTACGAGACGCAATAGATACAGGAAAAATAGATGCATCCATTATTGTGCTTCCTCATTCAGTGAATCCTGCAAAAAAACCGATTGATCTAGCAACAAGGAGGCGATGGTTTGCAATGAATGTGCAAGAATTCGCATCTGATTTGGATGAATTTGTAGTTATTGCTGGAGAGGAAGTTCATTCCCCGAATCAAATTGGCTCACTGGTGGAGAGGTACAAAAAGAGGCTGCTTCGCATCTCGGGTTCCGACAAGGGTATAGAGGGAGAGACTCAACTTAGACCTGGCCAAAGAGAGCCCGGGCTCAGCTCAAGTATTATCAAACAGCAAATCGCCCAGAGAAATCTGGACGCATTAAAAGGAAAAGTTGCAGTAAAAGTATTAGAGGAGATTCTTCAATTCGATCATTACAGGAATGTATCACCTTCCTAAAATCCCATATTTTTCGCCTAAGTAAGACAAAAACTAGGGTAAAATAAATCGAGAAACCCTGGTTACCAGAAAATTATCGTATTGAGACAGCGCTCGTGCCGAGGAGATACCTATTTATATGTTTTTATGTTATAATACTATTATCTGCACCATCATCGTGATGGGCTGCGTCCGTGTTGGATGTAGCTGCAGAATCTGCTCATTGGAAACTTCGTTTCTCTCTCTTTAGCATCCATACGGATGTCTGGAAAGGAGCTCTCATGCTCCGTCTCATGCTCAGTGTCTTGTGGTCTCTTCTCCTCTGCCTGGTCGCGGTAATCGCGACCGCTGGTGAGGAGAACTTCTCGTCTCTCGACGAAAAGAAGTGGGACATCCGTCTCACGGGACCGGGTTCTGCGGTGCAACTGCTCAAAAATGAAGTTGCCCTCATTCATCGGCCATACCTTCTCAGTACAGAAGAGTGGTCAGGAAAGAGGGAATTATCATTCGAGTGGATGCCGTCGGAATCCGTCAAAGCCGACGATGGTCGCACCTACGGAGACCATCTCCTGGTACTCCTCAGCACTACGGGTGGTTCACGTCGTGAACGCTCGTATGAACCGGAAGACGGTATCGTTATCCGATTCGATAGTGTCTCGGGGTTTGTTCAAATTCAAATCGCCAAGCTTGGCGGTAAAGAATTTGAAACCCTCGCCAAGGGCGAAGCTCCGGCCGGTGTTGACCCTGCCGTATGGCACACTGTCAAAATTCGCGACACGATGAATTCCATCGTCGTCGAGATTGATGGCAGAGTCACTAAGGCAGAGGGAGTCCCCACTCTCGAAGCCCGCAAGGGCAAGCGTTGGGGATTCTCGAACAGAGAGCCGGTTGGCCCCGGCTCAAAAGTTTCCCGACTGAAATCTGTTATCTGGAAAGAGATTCAATAGTTTCTGAGTTTCGGCTTCCAATGAGCGCCACGACCGGTCTGCAGCAATGCACACCGGTCTTTGGTTGCAAAAATTTTACTATTTCTTCGTTGCCTTCTTCTTCACCAGCGCCCCCACATGCTTGCTCAGTTCCGGTAGCCATTCATCTCCTGCGAGTTTCTTCATCTCCTCTTCGGAAAGCCGAAGTGTTGCCCCGACGATGCGCCACTGTGGACAGACTGCGATTAGTTGCATGATCTCGGTTGCCGATACCCGTCCTCCGAGGTTAATGACGATATCGCGGCGAGTCCCCGACACCGTATCCATCTTAATGCGAAGCACACCGGCCTTTCTGCAGGCCATCTTGAGACGGATCACGTCGATCAGATTCTCCGCCTGTTTCGGGAGTGGCCCGAACTCTTCACGAAGATCCGCTTCGAACTCCTTCAGGACGGTTTCATCTTCGCTGCTCGCAAGCTTCTGGTACGCACCGATCTTCTCCTGCTCATCGGGGATATAGAATGACGGCAGGAGTGCTTCGAATGGCAGGATAATCTCGATGGCTCCACCGATTTCTTCGTCTTCCGACTTCCCTCCCGCCTTCAGCTCTTCGACGGCATTCTTGAGAAGACGGAGGTAGTGACTGACACCCACCGTCTGCATGTTTCCGGACTGCGACGCCCCGAGGATTTCTCCGGCACCGCGGATTTCAAGGTCACGCATGGCAATCTGGAACCCAGATCCGAGTTCGCTCGCCTCGACGATTGCCCGAAGGCGCTTCTTGGCATCATCTTTGAGTCTCTGAGAGTGGTACAGGAAGTAGGAGTATGCCTGCACCGTACCGCGTCCCACACGACCTCGAAGCTGATAGAGCTGCGAGAGACCGAACTTTTCCGCTTCATTCACGATGAGGGTGTTTGCCCTCGGGAGGTCGATACCGTTCTCGATGATCGTCGAGCTCACGAGTACCTGATACTTGCCTTCTTTAAAGCCGAGAATTCTCTCTTCAAGGACCTCTGGCTTCAGCTGACCGTGCGTCACAACGAATGTCGCCTGCGGCACGAGAGCTCTCAGCTTCATCGCGAAGGCATCGATGGTCTCGACGCGATTGTGGAGCATGTAGACCTGTCCTCCGCGCGCGATCTCCTTCAGGATTCCGTCACGCACGAGCGCATCGGAGTACTTCCGTACTTCCGTGATGATCGGAAGCCTGCCGGGTGGCGGCGTGGTGATCGTCGTGATATCTCTAAGTTTATGGAGCCCTAGATTAAGCGTTCTCGGTATGGGCGTTGCGGTCATTGTCAGAATATCAACCGAGGAACGTAGCGACTTCAGTTTCTCCTTCTGCTTCACACCGAAGCGTTGCTCCTCGTCGATGATCACAAGACCAAGATTCTGGAACTCGATATCGTCGGAAAGTAGGCGATGTGTCCCGACGATGATGTCGATCTTTCCTTCCCGGAGCTTCTCCAGTGTCTCTTCCTGTTCCTTCGGCGAGCGAAATCGCGAGAGCATATCGATGCGAATATCGAAACCCTCCGTACGCTTGAGAAGGCTTTGGTAATGCTGATCGGTGAGGATGGTGATCGGTGAGAGAAAGGCGACCTGCTTGCCACCTTGCACCGCTTTGAATGCAGCACGCATGGCGACCTCCGTTTTCCCGAAACCCACGTCTCCGCAGACGAGGCGATCCATCGGGTGAACGCTCTCCATATCATGCTTGATGTCTTCGATCGCTTTGATCTGCCCCGGCGTCTCGGTGTAGGGAAACGCATCATCGAATTTGCGCTGTATTTCGCTGTCCTCGGGATACTGATACCCTTTGGCCTTCGCTCGTTTGGCGTAAATTTCGAGGAGTTCTTTTGCGATTTTTTCTGTCTCCTCATTTACCTTCTTGGTGATCTTCTTCCATTCGACGGACCCGAGTCTCGTGAGGGTTGGTTCATCTCCTTCTTCGTACACGAACTTACTGAGCTTGTCCGCTTGGTCGACTGGCACGAAAAGTTTGTCGTTTTCGGCGTAGGTGATCTCTAAATACTCGCGCTCGATATCATCGACGACTTTCGCAGTCATACCTTCAAATCGCCCGATACCGTGCTCCATATGAACCACGAAGTCGCCCATCTGGAGCGACGTGATGAAATCGAGAGATAATCGCTGAACGGACCTTTGCTTCGCTTCCCGCCGGAGGGAGAAGATCTCACGATCGGTGATGAGAGCGCATTTCAGGTCGGGATTCTGCAACGAGTGTGGAAGGAGGGCATCTTCCTGAGCTGAAACAATAGTGATATTCCCAACTCTTCTTTCGGGCGCATCCAGAAACGGGATGAGTTCTTCCTTCAGAGCACCCTTCAGGTCATCGACTCTCTTACTGACGATGATCAGTGTCCAATCCTGATGCAGCTTATCACGAACATCGTTGATGAAGTC
The DNA here is from genome assembly GCA_964597665.1 of uncultured Candidatus Peribacteria bacterium. GTDB lineage: Bacteria > Patescibacteriota > Gracilibacteria > Peribacterales > Peribacteraceae > SICN01. Next base: position 41,437 of record CAZQYX010000003.1, read on the forward strand.
TTGCAACGTATAGAACTTGAGAACCGACAGATAGCGAAGGTGCACGTGTCCCGCTTCCGACTCGGGGAAACTTGTAAGCTGCACTTTTTCGACTTCCGCATCGACACTGAAATCATCCTGCTCATCAGAGAGCACCACTGATCCATTCGGAGCCTGAACCGAGAGAAGCTCTGTTTCTGCCCATACGAGCGGATAGAGGCTGAGTGTCTTTTGTTCCTCGACTTCTCCGGTCTCTTGGTCAGTGCTGCGCATCTGCTCGATTTTTTCAAACGAGAAGAGGATGCGTGTCGGCCCCGACTGTCCGATGGGAAAAATATCGAGCGTGTCGCCTGTCCGCCGGTACTCACCGGGTGACAGGTGTTGGTCTGCGGAATGCTCGTAGCCGATCGTAATGAGTTGTGAGAAAAAATCCGTAAAATCGACCCCTTCCCCGAGTTTCAGATGAATCGCATTCTCCCGGAGTCCATGAAACGAGGGCAGTGCCGTATCCCAGACAGATCTCTCGAGGATGGCAACTCCCTTCCCCTGCATCATGCGTACCACTGAGGCGATATTGTCTGTGGTCGGCTCATCAGGGGAGAACTGCACAATGAATGCATCTTGTTCGAAAAACCGAAGCCAGTGAAGTAACCCCTCCGCACGCTCCTCGTTTTCCGTCACAAGAATCGCAGGCTTCGGGTGACCCTTAAGAAGATGGCTAATAATCAAGGCTTTCGCTGTTTCGTTACTGAGACCCGAAACCGTGAGGGCATGCGAACGCTTCAGGAGCTCTAGAAGTTCCTGATGAGTATTCTCACCAATGCACAGAGAAGGCAACATCGATCAATAAAAAAAACGGGAGCAGGCCTTCGAAAAAGTCTCTGCTACAAGGGTTATTGTAGTTTATTCCTCGCTCATCCGCAACGGCATGATGAGGTGTAAGAACTTCTCCTCGTCACCGGACCTGAACACCGCTGGATGCATTTTGTCGAGAATCTCAATGGAAACGGCAGAGCTATCGAAACGCGCAAGGAAGTCGATGAGATAGGTCGAACTAATGGCGATTTTATTTTCCTGACCCGAGAGTTCTGCTGAAATCGTCGATTCATCCTGACCGAGTTGCGTCTGCTTCGTCGCAAGATACACTCCCTCTTTTGTGAAATGAAAGGTGATCGTATTATTGATCTCTTTGGCAAAGTAATGCATTCGTTTCACGGCACTGAGGAGATCTTTTGTAGAAACAACGACCGTTGTGTGCTTCTCCTTCGGAAGAACTTGGAGGTAGTCGGGGAACTTTCCGTCGATCAACCTACTCACAAGTCTCGTCGTACCGATATGAATTTCAATCTGTTGGCTGCCGAGAGAAATATCCACCGTCCCACCTCGTTCTCCTTTCTTTTTCTTCTCCTTAGAATCTTTTTCAGCCTGTTCTTCAGTACCAGAATGAAGTGCGATCACCGCCTTCAGTTCCTCCATAAACCTCGCAGGAATAATGCAGGTAACCTCATCTTTCACACCGGGAACATCGATTGTAAATTCTGACAAACGATAACTATCCGTTCCAACAAGCACCATTGTACCTTTTTCAACCCTCACAAAGACACCGGAGATCACTGGGCGGGAGGCTGTTTTGGCACAAGAAAATGTGACGAGGTTGAGTGCGTGGAGGAGTGGAGAGAGTGGAAGGGAGAGTGTTGTCTCTTTTTGAACACCGGCAATCGTTGGAAATCCATTCGCTGTTTCTCCGGCAATGACTGCTTTCGCCCTTTTGGAATGCAGTTTTAATTGTGTTCCTTCACTTGTTTCAAGAACCACTTCTTCATCTTGGTTGTACTGCATGAAGTTTAAAATTGCTTTCGCAGGTACTGTAATCGATCCCTCATTCTCAATACTTACCTCAAAGCTTGTCACGATGGAAATCTCAAGGTTTGTAGCACTTAATGTGCAACGCTTTCCTTCAATGGAAATGAGAATATTTTGTAAGATCGGCAAAACTTGGTCAGAACCAATTGCCCTACTTACTAAGTGTAATCCTGAAAGAAGATCCTGTGTTTTACATGAAAACTTCATAGGTAAATTGAAGAGGAACTTTCCCTTTTTATCAAGGACAATCTTCTTCATTCTTTCTGTGCATTTCTTTCTTGAAAGTATTATTGAAAGTTTTTTAAATTTTTCATAAGATTCGTCATCATCATAAACCCTTGTCAGGAGAAGATTTTTCTTTTGGACTGTTGTGGGTAAGGCTCTATGAGTACAACCTGTACTCTCCTTCTTTTTCTTTTCTAGAAAACAAAAGAGATATTTCTCTGGGTACAGAATGCGTGTGTGGAACTTGTGGGAAACTTGTGGGAAACTACCAACCTCTTTAGGGTAGAGGCGGAGGTTCGATTTCCCTCAACAGGAAGCCATTTCTTGTGTGATCTGTGGGACAGTACTGACCATCCGGACCGGTTCCTTTTCTCTCTTTCCACAACGAAGAGTTTTTGCCTCCTTTTTCAAGGATACACTGGCGGGTATTCGTGTGTACTCCGCAAGATGTTTTTTATAATTTCCTTCGAAATGAGGCTCGATCCGTCTCCGAGACGAAGCGATTCTCACGAATCACTCCATCTTTAAGGAAGGAACCATCGGGAATATCCATCGAGACAATTGATCCTGAACTCATGAACGACCCTGGACCTACTTTTACCCCAGGCAGGAGGCAGGTATGGATGCCCGTGCGGCAATACTGCCCGAGGATGGCGCCGAATTTCTGACGTTGAGTCGGAATCTTCTTCCCTTGGACCACTGAAGCAATGAGCTCTTCATCAAGACGGAGATTTCCCGTTACCGTTCCGGCCGCGAGAGAGACATTGGAAGCGAGGACAGAGTCACCGACGTAACTGCTATGTGTCCAGACATCGTCTGCGAGTACCGAACGTGCGATCTCCGTGTTGTAACCGATGATGCACCTCTCTCCAACGGAGCTTCCGCGTACGAGTGCGTTATTTCCGATGACACTGTCTTTTCCGATGAAGCACGGGCCCACAATCGTCGCATGTGCCATCACCCGGACACCTTCACCAAGGACGACAGCTCCTTCGATGACTGCAGTTTTGTGGATAGTGCAGCTTTTCGGGATGAGTGGTTCTTTGACGGGAGGGATGATGCTCTCAAGAAGGTCGAGAAGGTGCCATGGGTACTTCACCGCTTGCCAGTGGCCTGCATAGGCTACGGCTTCATAAGGGAATTCTTTACAGAGAGTGTCGAGTGCCTGTTCATAGCCGTCATCTGCGTTCCCTTTTACCTTCTTCAGTGCGGCAAGCAGGACAGAGGCGTCCCTATGAACGTGAGCAACGATGTTCACGAGATTACTTGGCTCTTTTCCCTCCCCCGGCTTCTCGACGATCGAGACGATACGTTTCCCTTTTGTTTTCAAATAACCTCCGGGGAAATACGTTTTTACTTTTTTTGCCAGTATCAAGCCTCCTTCTCTCCTCTGCGTTCCCTGTGTACGAAGTATTGTAAATGCACTTTCATGAATGATGTCATTGGTGCTCACAACGAGTACGGATTCTTTCTTGCAGCGAGGAAGTGCAGCGAGGAGTGCCCCGCGCATCCCTGTCTCTTTTTCGGATTGGATGAGAATCTTCATCTTCGGGAAGAGTCTGCGTGCCTGCTTCACATTATGCTTTCCGCCGACCATAAGGATTTCCTGGAAGCCTGCCGCCTTCAGTTTTTCCACTTGCCTCGCGAGGAGCGTTGTGCCGAATATCGGGAAGAAATTCTTCTCCGCAAGCGGCCAGAAGCGGTTGGATTTGCCGGCGAAGATGAGGATGGCGATCACGAGAGAGGATTCTACAGTCCCAGAGTCAATCGAGCGAGGGAACTTCGTCACCACAAAACCTCAATAGTGCCTTCGAGGTCGGTTCTGCGTGTTTCCACTTCCATACTCTTCAATTTCTCAAGGATTTCCGGACGCGGATGGCCATACGAGTTTTTCCCGACGGAGAGAACGGCGAGCGACGGAGAAACCGCCTGCAAGAATGCGTCGGTACTCGAAGTTTTACTCCCGTGGTGAGCGATCTTCAGGATGTCCGCCTTCAGATCTGCATGCGCACGCACGAGTGTTTCTTCGGTCGGCTTCTCGATGTCGCCCGTGAAGAGCGCACGGTGATTTCGGTATCGCAGCATAAAGACGAGCGAGGCATCGTTTGAATTCTTCGTGAAACCTTTCGGCATCGTTTTCGGAGGCCAGAGGATCTCCATCGTCACATTGTCCTCAACTTCAATCGACTGCCCTGCCGCAACCACGAGAATAGGAACACTGTGTTCGGCCGCTAGATTGAAGATTTGCCTGTATCGAGGAAGAGCATTCTCGGTGCCACTCATCACGATACCGCCGACTTTGTACCGTTTCAGGATTTCTGGGAAACTGAGGAGATGGTCAAGATTCGGGTGCGAGAGAACCAGCAGATCGATTCTTCGGTGTAGAAACGGAAGGTACTCTCCAAGGTCTTCCAAGGTCGACCAATCGGGTCCTCCGTCGATCAGAATCGTCTTTCCTTCCGGTGTCCTCAGAAGAGCACTGTCTCCCTGCCCGACCGAGAGGAAGCGAAGGTGCATTTTCCCATCAGGGAGAAGCGTCCATTCACGAATAGTAAGTCCAAAGGACAGCAAAACGAAGACGAGAACGAGCACCCATCGATAGGAAATTGTCAGCACAGGGACTCAATCTAACATATTTTTCCTTCGCTTCAGACGCCTTCCTGCGATAAAGCCTGAGATAGTGACAATTCCAAGGAGCCCCACACCCGATTCGGGGAGTGTGATGACTTTCTGTATTCCGACAGATTCGTTTCCTTTCTCGTCTTTCGATGCGACCTTCACACCGAAGATCCCGGGCGTGATGCCGTCGTACTTCGTCACTTTCTGGTTCTTCGCGAGGACCATCGTTTCCCCGAACGGCTCACCGTTTTTTGTCGTCGAAAGGATGTACGCACTCAAGATGTTCTTCGAGTCCGGACTCGCCCCCCAGCTTGCGACGACCGTATAGGTGCCATCAGCCCTTCGCATTGCCTTCAGCGCGAGGTGGACAGGGTCTTCCGGTGGACCGAGGTCTTCCTCGACTGGAGGAGTTTCGGGGTTACTGACGTACTCGACCTCTTCGGGGGCCGCAGAGGAACTCTGTTCCTGCATAGGCCTTTCCTCAGACTTGAATCCTAGGAAAGAGCTCGTCTCTGCCTGTACGGGGAGATTCGTTCCATCGTTTGCAGGGACAGGTTCAAGGATACTTAAGGAGTAGTTTTTTTCAGATACCTGCACTGCCGTATGGAGCAGAATGGTCTGTCCGGCGATCTCCACCGCGGTGATCTCGAGACCGGCTCCGCTTCCGTCGACGATCGCGAAGAACCTCGGTTCCATCACCATGTTCTCGGCAATGGGCTTCGTGAAGACGATGAGGACACCCGTCTCTGAGGCACTCATGACTTCCGATACGGTCATCGGGATCGCGGTTGGTTCCTCCGGTGCAGGCTCCGGCTCGGAGACCGCGGGAGCCGCAGGCATATCGACCGATGCTTCCGATTCAAACCCTTCACTCTCCACTCCTTCCTTATTGACCGCGAGAATCGCAATGTAGATCTTCTCAGATGTAAGGGGCAGGGTGGCGAATGTATAGGTCGTTTCGCTACCGGGCGTTCGCACAGTGTCATCGTAATTCCCTTCATGATCGAGGATCGACTCGTGACTCACGTAGATTCGGTAGAAGTCGATGTCCCCATTTGGAGCTGCCCAAGAGACACTGAGTGCACCGTTATCGATATGCGCTTCCACTTGCGTGATATTCGCAGGAGCAGCGGCAGCGGCAGCGAGAGGGATGAGTGCTGCGCTGAGGGTCAGGAATGTTTTTTGTATGAATGTCATCGAGACATTATACCTCTTTTCTTCTTCGAAAGCAAACTGCTTTTATAGAGATCGGGGTGGAAGGGCTTCAGTCTTTCCACCGTACAACCAAGATCTTCCTCCCGTATTCCCGGGGGCAGCTTCTGGTCATACCCAAGGAGAACCTTGTCCGGTTGTATGGAGAGGACGGGGGTCAGAAAGTTTTTTTGGTCCCCTAGAACGACGGTCAACGAAGGGAACCGTTTTTGCAAAACTTCTTTGCGCTGCGCCTCATTCACGATTGGCAACCTCCCCTTCAGAAGTCGTACGTTCGTATCTCTTGCGACAATCACGATCACCTTTCCTTGCTTCATTGCTTCGGTCAGAACGAACTCGTGTCCCGGATGAAGCCCGTCAAACGTGCCGAAGACCATAATCTTCTTCATTTCGCTTGCAGATCAATCGCATAGAGCTTCTTCTCGTCTAAGACATAGAGCCTCGAGTCATCGGTATCCACGAAGAGATCTTTCAACGTACCCACCTGATCCGAATCCAGAATGTACTGCTTCAGGTAGAGAGAGTCCCCAAGGTCACCGTCCCCCGTCGTCACGATGATGCGACGCTGTTCGGGGTCTAGAAAATAGAAGTTCCCGTTCGTCGATGCTCGGAAAATCTTGGTCACGCCATTGAGGGCACCCGGCGGTACATTGCGAATATTGAACGCCTGCTTCTCTCCGCGCAGCAGTTTCACAACGTCGCGCTCACCGGGTTTCTCGGGCGTAGAGACATCACGCAGGACGTAGACAGGCCCGACGATCGCCATATCGATCGCGCCCGCCAGATCGCCGTTGATGTTGTACTCGGCCGGAGGACCGTACTTGCTTGCGAGACGCTCGTACTTGTAAATCTGTTTCCTCTCAGGCGAGAGTACGTACAGGTAGCGCAGGTACGTCGTGATGTCCGAGCCGGTAACCCAACCGGCAGGGTCTTCCGTCTTCATCGTCGTTGCCTGACCATTAATGATCTCGATCACGCTGTTCCCCGTCGTCATGAATACCTTGCTCTGGAAGCGCGGGAACCATGCACCTTGCAGAATCAATTCTTCCGATCCGAGTTTCTCGCCGTCCTCGACGGTGTTCAGGGAGATGCGGTAAAGATTCTGGCGGTCATAGACGAGGAATTCTCCGCTCGGGAGACCGATGAATCCCTGCGCCACAATGTCCGGCTTCTTGGCACTCAGGTTTGCCATGACGCGGGGAGGCACGATGCGGATGACACGGTTCATCTCCTCGCGCTTCGACTTGATGCGTTCAAGTAGTTCCAAGGCCTCACTCCGAAAGAGTCCGCTCTCACTCGTCATCACCTGCTTCGCGCGCTCCTCGGCGCGAACCAGAATCATATTCGCATTCTCGGTGTCGCCTGCAAGCTGTCTGTTCTCCGCCGTCGAAAGATCGGCAGTGATCTGCTTCATCAGGAGGGTCAGCTCACCCTTTGTCTGGCTCTTTTGACTCACAACGGTCAATTGCACAACCATCCAGAGGACGAGGAAGAGTGCGGCGCTTCCAGCAAGGAGAAGGAGGTGAGCCCTGCGCTTGCGATCGGGATCGTAGAGATCGCGAACGAACGAACGTGCCGATTCCTGAAAGACCTCCGTGAACGTCTTCACTTTCTTCTCCACTCCTTTCATCATCCGCAGTTTTCCGAGAAGCGACGATACATTCACTTTCCCGAGGATGCCGGCAGCGGTCGATGTCAGAGAATTCCCGGACATCTTCCTGCGCGATTTCATCCCTTCTCCGAGCGCACGCCTTGTTTCCTTCTGCATATCACTGTCACTGGCGTCCCCCGTGACGATGACGTGGGCGATACAGGCAGCTTCTTTCTCGGCCGCCAGCGCCGAAACAATACTCTGTACCATCGTCTCGCTGTCGTGCTGCGTCATCTTCACAAGTTGCGCAGGCGTGACGGTCCGTAGGAGTCGTTGTGACGAGAAAATGAAGTGATCCCGTGGTCGAAGCGGCCCGCTGAGGATTTGCATGAACGCAAGGGGAGCTTTTCCGCGGGGGGAGAACTCCGTCACCTGCGTCGCCGTACCGTCACGAATGATATAGGCCTCGGCTCTGCCGACATTGGAGAGATGCAGCGTTCCCTCCGCTACCTCGAGGAGCCCGACGACGGCATGGACGTCGGAAACCGCCTCGGACAGCATGAAGCCTTTGAGGAGCCCGTTGAGTTCTTTCAGCGCACTCTCCAGTCGCTCGTATCCGCTCCCTTCACCGTCAAGAACCCCATGTTTCAGGACGGTCATGAACTCATCTCGAAGGTTCTCCGCTGCATCCGACCCTCCTTCGCATTGCATGAGAAAGAAAGCGCGGTCTTTCTTCTCGTCCCCGAGGATGACCGGAACCAAAACGGTTCCATGAGGTGCCTTCGTTTGTCCCGTCGTGACCGAGAGCTTCATACGGAGGGTGAGATTACTCTGATAGAGAGTGAGCTGCAACAATTAAAGAAGCGCACGAGGTACGGAATGTTGGGTAGGTCTGGTAGGTTTGGAAGGGCTAATTTTTAGACATATTGCTGGAGCTTTTTATAATTCTTCGATGATCGGTGTAGTTTTATTTCCTCCCCTACCTACTAAACCTACCGTACTTACCAAACCTTTGTAACTAATAATTCATTGAAAATAAGCCAAAAAAACACACTATCGACAAAGATCTACTTGCGTTGGTCTTTCATAAAGAGTACCATAGGGGTCTATGAAATCAGTCCATGAGTGGGTGAAGAAGGTGATGACAGGATCACCCGCTTCAGCGAACCCTCCAAAATCTGTCCCTGTCCCTGCTGTATCAGCTGCTCCCTCGGGGCATATCCCAGCGAAACATCCTCCGCAGAAATTTCAGCAGAGGCCCGTACGAAGTAACCATTCGCCGCGACCGGGATTTGCCAAGCCGGCTGCGCGCGAACAAGTCATCAATCTGCCTCAAGGAAAACTTCTCCGCATCTACCCTCTCGGTGGATTCGAGGAAGTCGGCAGAAACTGTCTGGTCGTCGACGTCGACTCAGACCTTTATATCATCGACCTCGGTCTCCAGTTCCCCGAAGAAGATATGCCGGGCATCGACTATCTGATTCCGGATCTGTCCGCTCTGCGGGGGCGCGAGAATAAAATTAAAGCCGTGATCTTCACCCACGGACACCTCGACCACATCGGCGCGGTGCAGCACGTGATGGCGCAGCTTCACTTCCCTCCGTGTTACGGCACACGCCTCACGATGGCGTTCGTGAAGAAGCGTCTCGACGAGGAGAAACTGACCTCCCGTTGCCGTCTCAATACCGTCGAGTTCAAGAAGCCGATCAAAATCGGAAGTGTTGAAATAGAGTTCCTGCGCGTCACGCACAGCATTCCCGATTCGGCCGCAATTGCACTCCATACTCCCTACGGCACAATCGTGCATACCGGAGATTTCAAATTCGACCTGACCCCGATGAATGAACCCCCCGCGGATTTCCAGCGTCTCGCGGAACTGGGAGAGAAAGGGGTACTCGCCATCATTGCCGATTCCACGAATGCAACGAAGCCTGGGAATGCCCTCTCCGAGAAAGCGATCTCAGCAACGCTCTTCAGTTTGATGCGCGAAGCGAAAGGCAGACTCGTTGTGTCGACATTCAGTTCGCTTCTCAATCGATTGGCGCAAGTCATCGAGCACGCTAAGACACTCAACCGGAAAGTCTACGTCTCCGGCAGGTCCATGGAACAGAATATCGAGATCGCGGTGGATCTCGGATACATCCAAGTACCACGCGGCATGATTCGTAAAGTGGGACCCGGCATGGAGAAGATCCCTGATTCCGAAATTCTTATTCTTACGACCGGCTCTCAGGGCGAAGAGCGCGCAAGTCTTGCGCGTATGGGGCTTGGGACGCATCAGCATGTGCGCGTCAAGAAAGGCGATACGGTGATTTTGAGCAGCAATCCGATTCTCGGCAACGAGCGTGCGGTTGCGAAAGTCGTGAATAACCTCCATTTGCTTGGTGCAAAAGTGCTCACGAATCAGGAACTTGCGCTTCATACCACGGGTCACGGATATCAAAACGATATTCTTCTCATGCATCGACTCGTGAGAGCCAAACATGTGATTCCCGAACACGGCGAGCCGTACATGCGCGCTGCTCACGGCGATCTTGCACGCGGTATCGGTTATGCCGAGAACCAGATTCACTTACTGACAAACGGTGAGATTCTCGAGTTCGACGCACAGGGAAATGCCCGAAGGTCGAAGCAGAAGTTCACGGCCAACGACATCATTATCGACGGTCGTACGACCGGTGCGGAAGGCCAGACGATCATGGATGACCGCAAGGTCATGAATAACGCGGGTATCTTCGTCGCCGTCCTCAAGGTCTACGCAGAGTCCATGCGTCTCGTCTCCGATCCGCTGATCCTCTCTCGCGGCTTTACGTACGGCACCGAGCAGAGCCTCATTAATACGGAGGCGACTGCTGCGATTCGCAAAGCGTACGAAGAAGGCCTCACGCGAGGCGACAAAAGCATCGGAGCACTCAAACGTGAAGTGACCTCAGCCCTCTTCCGCTTCTTCCGTCACAAGCTTGATCGTGAACCGATGGTCATGCCAATTATCATTGAGGTGTAGCTTTACGAAACCTCTGAAAAATGCATGCTGCTTCGTCAACTGCGCTGAAATTTTTCTCAACGTATACGCATACGCCTCAAAAAATTTCAGCTTGTTTCCTCGCATCCTGCGATTTTTGAGAGGTTTCGTATTCTACTAATGCGTGATGTGCTGCTCAATTTTTCCCGTCACACGCCATCCTTCAAAGGGCGTCCATCCGCACTTACTATGCAGATTTTTGGCTTCAATCAGACATTCTTTCGTTGGATCGACGATAACAATTCTTGCAGTATTTTTCTCAGCAATAGCCGGAGCACCGAGTGAGAAAATGCGGTTTGGATTTATAAAACAGAGTCGAACGATGTCGCTATAGGTGAATTTTCCATTTTCCATTTTCCATTTTCCATTTGAATGTGGCCACTTTCCCGCGGCAACGCTCAGAAGAAGAGGGAGCATCGTTTCGACTCCCGGTACGCCACTCGGCACGTCACTTAAAAGTGACGTGCCTTGGAGCATCTTCTCATCGATCGTATGCGGTGCATGATCGGTCGCGATGCAATCAACGGTCCCATCCGCGATCCCTGCCCAGAGCGCATCACGATGTTCAGCCGACCTAAGAGGCGGGTTCATTTTGCCGAACGTTCCGAGTGAGGCGTAGTCATCGGTCGTCAGAAACAGATGGTGCGGAGAAACCTCGCACGTCACCGGTAATTTTTCTTGTTTCGCAGCGCGAACCAATTCGATGCCTTGCTTTGTTGAGAGATGTGCGATGTGCAGTGCCGCACCGGTTTTTCGGACCATGCCGATGGCATAGGTGATGGAAGCTGCTTCGGATTCTGGGGGCCGCATCTGCGAGTGAGCGGACACATCCAGATTGGAGTTTGATTTTTGGAATTTGGAATTTATGTCGGGATCTTCACAGTGCGCAACAAGTGGAATTTTCAACTCTGCGCATGTCTGAAAAATTTCCTCAACAATACCTCCGTCAACTTTCTGGTCTCCCGTCGAATGATCGAGATAGAGCTTCACGCCTGAGCAGTGATTCTTGAGTCGCTTCAATTCTAACGATGTTCCGGTCCACAGATCTTTCAGTGTCACGAGATGAACCGCCTCCGTCACGCCGAAGAAAAATTTTATCGTACACCCTGCGACTTTCTCCGCACGCCGCACTTTATCCGCGAGTGCTGCAATCGTGACTGTCGGAGGAATGGTATTCGGCATCTCGCAGACTATTCCTACTCCTCCCGCGAGTGCAGCAGCCGATTCTGATGCCATCGTTGCCTTGTGTTCCATCCCCGGTTCGCGGAAGTGAACGTGGCAATCGATGAGGAGCGGGAACAGGAGCTTTCCGGACGCGTCGATGACGTCGGTGTCTTTATGGTCTTGGATGGATGGTTTGATCGATTCGATCTCGCCATTTAAGCCGATGAGAACATCCAAAACAGAGACCCCGTTCTCGGTGACAATCGATCCGCCGCGGAGAAGAGTTTTTTTCATGCAATGTGATTACGCCTTCGAGAGCAGCATCGCAAGCAGTGCCATGCGGACAGGGACGCCGTTCCCTGCCTGCCTGAAGTATGCGGCATTCGGCAGAGCATCGACATCGGTTGCGATCTCTCCCACTCTGGGCAGGGGATGCATCACCACTACCTTCTTTGTCTTCAGCATTGGCGCAGTCAGAACATACTTCAGTTTCAGTCGTTCGTACTCACTCTTATCCGCGAAGCGTTCTTGCTGCACCCGAGTCATGTACATCATGTCTGCGTCCAGAGAAGCAGTGATATCGGTGGTTTCCACAAAAGGGATATTCTTTTCTCTCAGGAAGCTTGTCACTTTTTCCGGCATCGTGAGTTCTTTTGGAGAGACGAGAGTGAAGCGTACGTTTGTATAGAGACCGAGAAGGTAGCTGAGCGAGTGAACGGTTCGTCCATAGCGAAGATCACCGACCATCGCGACGTGAAGGCTATCGATTTTTCCGCATTCTTTCTGAATCGTGAAGAGGTCGAGCAGGGCTTGCGACGGATGCTGTCCCGGTCCGTCACCCGCATTGATGAATGGAACTCTCGAGGCCTTCGCTGCGATATCAGCACTCCCTTGCTCCGGGTGACGCATGGCGATGATGTCCGCGTAGCCTGAGACCATTTCCATCGTGTCTTCGATGGTCTCGCCTTTGTAGAGCGAACTGAACTGAATCCCTTCCGCAGTGAGCACATCACCGCCGAGGCGAAGCATTGCTGTTTCAAAACTTAAGCGGGTTCTCGTACTCGGTTCGTAGAAGAGCGATGCCAGCACTTTCCCTTTCAAAAGATCACTCTTTCCCTTGGTTCGTACTTTCTCCATCTCCAGTGCAACACGAATGATTTCTTCCGTATCGGCTCTCGTGAGCTGCTTTGTTGAAGTGAGATGCTTGAAGGGAAGCGGCATTGTGGATCCAAGTATAACGTTCCGTCGGAATATTGACAAGTAAATAAAATATTATTTAATAATTCGAGAAACGATTATGCTGCGTGACGTGTCTCTCCGGCAAATAGCATCGTCCACTCTCTGGCAGATCGGTAGCCAACTCACGATGGCGATTCTGAGCGTAATCTCGGTGAAGTTTATTGCGATCGGTTTAAGTAAGGAGCTTGCCGGTGCGTATAACTCTTCGTACGGATACCTTCAGCTTTTCGCGATTCTCGCGGATTTCGGTCTCTACGCTGTTTCTGTGAGGGAGGTGAGCAGTGCGAAACATCCCGAAAAAATCCTTGGTGCACTGATCGTTCTTCGCTCGGTGATAGCGACTCTGTCACTCGGCGCGGCACTTCTGATCGCATGGATCATCCCCGCGTGGGCAGGGAGCCCGCTTCGAATCGGTATTACGATTGCTTCTCTCGTCCCGTTCTTCACACTGCTTGCAGGAGTGCTGAGGACCGTCTTTCAGGTTCAGTACAAGATGCACCTTGTTTTTATTGCCGAGGTATCGCAGAGAATCGTGACGGCAAGTCTCATGGCTCTCGTGATCATCGCCGGGATACGGCTGAGTGATGATCTTTCGGTCTTTACGTACTTCATTGGAGTCGGCGCACTCGGTGCGCTCATTCTCTTTCTCTTCTCGATTTTTTTTGCAGTCCGCTTGACTCGTATTCGTCCGTGTTTCGATCGTGAAATTCTTACGAAGCTTCTCAGAAAAGCCCTGCCGTACGGAGTCGCCTTTCTCTGCATCGCTCTCTATCGCCAGTTTGACCTCACGATGATCGCACTTCTCAGAGACGACTATGCAATCCTGAATGCCGAGTACGGTTTTGCCGCGCGCATTGCCGAGATGACGTACCTTATCCCGACATTCCTCCTCAATTCCACACTTCCGATTCTCGCTGCGCGCCACGATAGTGGGCATCGAACGGACGGTCTCCTCGGAAAAACTCTTTTTCTGATTCTTATCATCGGTTCTCTCTCCGCACTATTCTCGATCTTCTGGGCACGGCCCATCATGCAGCTCCTCACGACGACCGCGTACCTTTCAACACCGGATTCCCCAGGTGCGGATACAGCACTCGCACTCCTTGGGTTACCGATGTTTCTCAATGGCATCGTTCTCTTCAGTTTCTACACACTACTCACAAAGCACGCATGGAAAGTTCTTGTCTCGAGAATGATGATCGCCGTTTTCTTCTCTCTTGCGCTGAATCTTTGGCTGATCCCGCCACTCGGATTCGTCGGTGCGATTGCGACGTCGACCGTTGTTCATCTCTTTCTTGCGGCGACACTTCTGCCTGCGGCAATCAAGGTGCTGCCGATTTCTTTTCCGTTCCACTACATTTCCAAATGGATCAGCTTCAGCGTTCTTTTGGCGATCATTCTCGTTGTCACTGCTCCCGTTCTCGAGTCGATCCCTTCGATCATCATCGCAATGGTCCTCGTCTCAGTCTGCATTCCTATCCTTGCATTTTCTCTGCGTTTTCATTCCCTCTTCTCCGTTCGAAAATCTAAGGGAACGGTCTTAGAAGGCATTGGGACGATAGTTGAATAAAACTATAAAAAGTGGTATAATATATACATGAACAGAATACAAAACTTACTAAAGAAGAGATTCTCACAGGAAATCCTCGGAGGAGTCCTCGGAGTCATTGTTGCTGTAGTGATGTATCAGTTCGGTGCAGAGCTTCCTTCTATGCAGGTGACGAAAGGACAACTCGTCGATCCTTCGCCGACGACCGTGAATGAAGAGCAGACGGTGCGTGTCAATGACAAGGAGGTTGATGATATCAAGCTTCAGCGTCTTGCTGCTCGAGCTGCTTTGCTTCAGAAGCAACAGGAAGAGACTGACAGGCAGGCGGAGGCCGCTCGTGTGGCTGAGCCCGAGCAGCCTCAAGAAGTTCTTTCGGTTAGCCCCGAGCAAGCAGTGACAGATCGCATGGATCCTCTTGGACAGACGATGATGCGCGAAAACCGCAGAGAGCTTGCCTCTGCCTTCGATCTCTTTATGCAAGACGTGCAGGCAGAGGAACCTTCGGCTCAGCCCGTCGAGGTTGCACAGGTACCAGATCCGGTTCCTCCGGATGAAGAGATCGCCGTTGCCGTCGACGCTATCGCCGCTCCGCTGACGGATTCCGGTCCGATGCTGAATACGATTCTTCTCCTGTCTTTTGGCGTTGCATGTTTTATAAAGAGACATTCGCTTATTGCGGTGTGTAGGAGTGCCTACTAGGATAGTCTCCGTGCCGCTCACGATTTTTTTCTTCACGCTCCTTGGTCTCGCTCTCGGGAGTTTTGGGAATGTGCTGATTCTTCGTCTCGAAAAAGGAGAGTCTCTCTTCGGTCGTTCGCACTGCATGCACGGGAAGCACAGGCTCGGCATTCTCGACCTCATCCCCGTCTTGAGTTACGCATTCCTCGGTGGCAGGTGCAGGACATGCGGTCGTCATATCTCTATTCAGTATCCGATCATCGAGATTCTCTCCGGTGCCCTCTTCGCACTCTCCGCGGCTCTCTACCCTTCGTATCTTTTCATTGCGATCCTCACAGCGTTTCTCCTCTTTGCTCTCCTTCTCTCCGCAGCCTACGATGTGCTTCATCAGAGACTTCCAGATTTCTTTGTTGATGGCGTTGCCGTTCCTGCGTTGATCCTCACCTATTTTACGGGGACAATTTTCTCGTCGCTTCTCGGGCTCTCGATTGTGCTTGTCTGGTTTGGAGGGCAGTGGGTCCTCAGTAAAGGCAGAGCGGTTGGCACCGGTGATATTTTTCTCGCGTCCGCCCTCGCACTCTGGCTCGGGTTTCGTGGGACGATCGCGATGCTGCTCTTCAGTTACATAGCGGGGGCGATCATCACGCTTCTCCTCCTCGGACTCGGCGTGATCTCGATGAAGCAGAAGCGCATCGCCTTCGGTCCGTTTCTCGCCATTGGTGCCGTGCTTTCGTTTTTCGGATTAGGACAGGAATTACTGAGGGTTCTTATCCCTTTTGCGTAAATAAAAGCGGACGCTTTCGTGCCCTAAGGGCAACCGTGCCCGTATGGCACGAAAGCGTCCAGATACCAACGAAGATTGCTGCACGTCTCACAGGGAGGGTGCCCCCAAGCGGAAGCAAGGGAAATCTGTAATGTTGGCTGGGATATCATACATTCAATGTATGGTGTTGTCAAACGTGGTCCTTCTTGCTTCGCCTACAGCCCTCATCCCCTGACCCCTTCTCCAGCAATCTGGAGAAGGGGGAGCCCGAGCTTTCTCTGATTACGGACATTTCTCTCTCCAGATCGCTGGAGAGAGATGTCGCATCAGCGACAGAGTGAGGGCTGTATGATGAGAGAAACAGGTGGCTGAGGACCGTGCTATCCTTGCCTCATGAAAGTTGTTGCCCAAAACCGCAGAGCACTCTTCGATTTTGAAATCCTCGACAAGGTGGAAGCCGGCATCGTGCTTTCAGGACAGGAGGCGAAGTCGTGTCGAGCGGGGCAGGTGAGCCTCCTTGGGTCATACGTATCATTCGTCTCTGGTTTTCCTGTTCTGAAGGCGATGAAGATTACTAAGTACGCCTTTGCATCGGGTCTTGATGGGTACGATCCGGGGCATGATAGAAAGCTTCTGCTCTCGAAGCATCAGATAGTAAAAATCCAGACGGCATCGGCGGAGAAAGGCATGACGGTTGTGCCGCTTGAGGTCCTTGCTGGGAAATTTGTGAAGGTGGTGATTGGCATAGGACGTGGTAGGAAGCGGATAGACAAAAGGCAGCGAATTAAGGATCGGGAAGTGGGGAGGAGGATACGGAGAGGGCAGGAGTGAGTACGTCAGGAATACTTGACATTTCTTCAATTTACGCTTGAATATCCGCGCTCTCAGAGTTCTTTATTTTGGGAGCAATTCGCTCTTTGGCACTATTGGCAGTTTTATCGATGCAGGCACAGTGCGCATAGTCGCGTGTGCGTAGTGTTGCCTGCATCGTGTTGATGACAGGTTCTCGCGAGAGCTGCGGTCCCCTGGTAAGGGATCGTGGCGGTACCACAATTTGGACCTTAGGGTCCTAGATGGAGTTCCTACCATGGTGAAGCAATTCGTTTCTCAGAATCCGGCGTTGGATGCACAGATCGAATCGATCGTGGATTTTTTGTTCGGATTCAAAGAGCCGCCGGCGGGCCTTGAGTTGCCGGTGGTTCCCTGGGATCTGTTCACGATCGATCGTAACGTCGTGCCCGAACCAAACTGGCGTGGAGTCTGCCGAGGTGAAGGTCTTGTTGGGCTCCATCCGGATCCCAAAACCTTCATTTGGCAGGAAGTTGGCCATCTGGACTCCTACATCGGTGACGAGGAAGGTCCGGCCGGCGTTGGTCATGTGGGCGCTTTGGACCGGCAGGCATACGGGTTCAACAATCTCGGATTGATTGTGAATCCGAACTTGTCGGTGAAGCCTGGCTTGGTCCTCGTGACGAAGTGTGAGACCAACAGCCGTGAACGTGCCAATCAGATGCATGGCACCGTTCAAAGCGCGATTGCCGACGCGACCGTCGATGCGGTGGAGCATGGTTTTTACCCGGAGAGTCAACTCACTCGACTCGTCGGGACGATCATCGTCTTCATCGACCCTCTGGCTGGTGCTGTCTTCGAAGGAGGTAAGGCCAAGCGAGATGACAGAGGCAGGCTTGTCATGTTGGAAGGAGACGAGGCCGAGGCGAGCAATCATCGCCTCTACTGCTTCAACTACTTCAGCATGTTGGCCGCGCATTTCATGATGGCGACGGGAGGTCGTTCGATCCGGTCGATGATCGACGCCAAGGCGAAAGCGCCCCATGTGTTGCGAGGCTTCAAGCCGGCCAGCGTCAAAGAGGCCGAGCAAAGGGCAGCGGAGGCCGCTCAGTTGGCTCCCGTCACTTTGACGGGTGCGAGCGGGTCGGCAGACTACGACAGCACCGCTGGTGCTGCCGGAGCCGACTCCGACTCCGATGTTCGGCTCACGTCCGAAGTCGTCGCCGAAACCCTCCATGAGGGTAATCAGCCTCCGAAGACGTAAGTCGAATCATCGATCTCAACAAACTGCTACATAGTAGCTAGAAAGCGAACCCCGTGGTGCACTTTGCACTACGGGGATTCGTTGTGTCCTGAAAACCGCTATCCTCTCCCTATGTCCCTCCTCCCCCCGCAAATCCAGAAGGCCATCGAGGAATTCAGCAAGCTTCCCGGTATCGGACCGAGGTCCGCGGAGAGACTGACGTTTCATCTGCTGCGGAGCAGTAAAGCGTCAGCCGAGGGCCTAGGGTCATCGCTGCTCGCACTGAAGCATGACCTCAAGTACTGCAGCGTGTGTCAGATGATTACGCTGCAGCCCGAGTGCGCAATCTGCAGCGACAGGAATCGCGATGCTTCTACCGTGCTCGTTGTCGAAGAACCGCTTGAAGTTATTGCATTTGAAAAATCCGGGTACAAGGGTCTCTATCATGTACTGCATGGCGTGCTTTCACCGATCGATGGCATGGGGCCGGAACAACTGAAACTCAAAGAACTTGTCGATCGCTGCAAAGACGGAAAGATCAAGGAACTCATCATCGCGACGAACCTCGATGTCGAAGGCCAGGCGACCGCGGCCTTCATCAAGCAGAAACTCGGGTCATCCGTCGGTGCGATTACGCGTCTCGCTCATGGGCTTCCGATGGGAGCGGATATCGAGTTTGCGGATCAGACAACGCTTAAAGAGGCGATTGCGGGGAGGAGGAACGCTTAGTTTTTTACGTTGTATTCATCGACGATTTTCCGGAGTCCTGCAATGTATTCCGGAGTTGTTCCGCAGCAGCCTCCGATGATCAGAGCACCCGCATCGAGCCACTCGCGGGCACACTCCGCGTATTCCTTTGGGAAGTGCTGACCATGGAAAATCCATCCCTGATCGGGATGAGGTTCGCCGTCCCCGTTTGCGTAGACCCCGCAGGGGATATTGGTGCAGGAGAGCATGCGTTGCAGGGCAACACCGATGCTCCGCGCACTTGAGCAATTGCTAAGGATTGCAAGCGGGCTGTACGGGAGAATTGCTGCGATGACATCTTCGATGGGGTCACCGTCGAATAAATTTCCGTCAGGTTTGCAAATGAAGCTCACAGCAGATTCCATCCCGTATTTTTTCGCAGCTTCGAGGACGGCGATCGTTTCACGAACGGAATTCATTGCTTCAACCCAAACAATATCAATACCTCCGTCTTTGAGATTACGAACCATGTCGGCATGTTCTTCGATCAATGCATCCATCTTTGCCGGTACGAGATCCGGCGTATAGCAGTCTTCGACCGGTGCGATCGAACCTGCGAGGAGAATGTCGCTCTTCCCCGATTCTTCGATTGCTTCCCGTGCAAGTTCACAGGCGCGAATGGTGTACCCGCGCGCTTCATTCGGCATCTTCGCATGATCAAATGTCCGTCTGTTCGTCCGGAACGTGTTTGTCGTGAGGATCTCCGCATCCGCGTCGATATAGTCACGGTGAATCTGTTTTACAACTTCAGGATTCTTCATCACGGCATCGGCAGACCAGAGAGGAAGTGTTGTTTTGATGCCGCGACGCTGGAGTTCGGTGCCGAGTGCACCGTCGAGGAGGATTCGTTCTCGCTTCTTGAGCCGAGTTTTGAATTGATCGAGTGCAGACATGTTGTTGCATTATGCCATGGTCCCCCGCACTACATAGATGTAGTGATAGACCGGTTGTTTGGACAATTTGAGACGCTGAGCTTCGGCCGCGTCGATTTGATCTTTGCCGAGCGGGTCGCGGAAGAATTCGAATTTGTGTCCGGTAAGGTGTTGCACGGCGTCCTCTCGGTCAGCGAATTTTTGCAGGTTTGTTCCCTCATGCTGCTCGATGATTTCGGCATGCAGAATTTTTGCTTGGAATCCTTCTTGCTCGAACATCTTTGTTAAAACATCTTTGCCAGGTCGTCCTCCAAGATTAAGAACGACTTGACCATTTTTAGTGAGAAGTGTTCGTGCTTCTTGTAGCAGCATTACCTGCAGCCTAAGTCCGAAATCATTCATATCTTTCGTATGTTGGTCTATTTTTTCACCAGCAGGTGCTTTGAAATAATGTGACAGGGAATCGCGTGTCCCGAGCACAATATCATCAGGACATTGCACTTGCGGAAGGCAGCCATAGACAAGATCCGGCCGCACATTGTTTCGTTTCAGCCACGAAATAAGGCTGAGCGAGCCTTCGCAGGGATGCACGATGGAGCGGGCCTCCGGCGTCAGCATACGGTCGCAGTTTCGAGCGGCGGTTTTTGGCATGCGCGGATCGTAGTCGCCGTTCCAGATTGCCTTTGGACGGTCGCTCTTTGAGCGACTCGCAAGGTAACCGATATTGAGTCCGGTACCGACTCCGGGCTCAACCAATGTTTTTCCGGCAATATCCAGTCTCTGAAGTCCCCGCTGGAAGGCCTTCGACCACTGATCGGGAACAAACCCGTAGCTGGGGATTTCGATTTCCGTCGTGAGTCCTTGGTAGTCCGAGGGAACGATGTCCTTCATATCATGCCTTTCATTCGGATTGATGCGTTGCGGTGCCGCCGGAGCGATAATGCAGAGCGGAGATGTGTCGCCGTTTTCCTGAAGGCTGGATACGGCAACGGGCACTTCGTCGGTTTGGATGATTTCTGGCATGTGTGGTGAAATGAAGCCAGTAGGAAATACCTCGCTCGTTTTGCGAGAACGGTGCAGCAGTATGCCGATGAAAAATAATACGTCAATATCTCAAGTAATCTATCCAGATTTTTGGCTTCCAGACAACGAAAAATCACCCACTAAAAAGAGACGCCCCAGCGGGGCGTCTCTCTACATTGCATCAGAAATGCCTATCGCAGCTCGTACGTCAGTGTCACATTCGACACAATCTCCTGCTCGCCTGCAGGGAGCGTCATCCCGGCATCTGCTTCCATCCCACCACCTCCTCCCATTCCTTTCGCATACATTGGAACGGGTCCGCCGTAGTTCATGCCTTCGTTGAAGCCCGTAAGGCGACCGAGGCTCATACCAAGAGTGTCTGCAAGAACTTCGGCTTTTGCCTGCGCTTTCTTGATTGCAAGCTCACGAGCATCTGCATTCAGTGCATCCGGATTGTCGATTGCGAAGGTGATGCCGCCGGCCTGGTTTGCGCCTGCATTCGTTGCCACCGTCAGGACGTCTCCGACGATATCGAGATCACGCACCTTCACACTGAGTGACTGGTTCGCCTCGAAGCCACGCGGGACCTGCGTGCCGTTCGAGTAATCGTAGACGGGGTTGAGCCAGAAGCTCTGCGTTGCGATATCTTTCTCCTCCACTCCTGCTTTCTTCACGGCTGCAATGATCGCCGTCATATTCTTGGAGACGAGAGCAATCGCGGCTTTCGCACTCGGCTGTCTTCCTGTTGCGATACCAAAATTCAGCATTGCGATGTCCGGAGAGGCGGAAACTTTTGCATCCGCATAGACCGAGATCGTCGCAGGATTCTGCTGCGGTGCCAGCACTTCCATCTTCTTGCCGGTGAGATAGAAGAGTCCGCCGATGATGACTGCGGTGAGGAGAGCCCAGACGGGCGGCCTTAAGGTGAGGGTGGTGTTTTCCATAGTGGAACGAGTGTAAGGGGAGGAGGTAGGTAGGCGCAACTGTGTCAGGGGGGTGAGACGTACGAGGAGAGAGATTCTTACAGTAACAATCGAAATTCCAAAATATAAAAACCAAATTCCAAGTAGCGATTCATCACCTTGGTTTTTGGTTTTTGGTTTTTGGTTTTTTTCCCAAGTATTTCGCATACCCCTCCTTTTCCAATTGTATCGCCAATTCCGGTCCTCCACTTTCAACAATCGTTCCGTCGATCATGACATGGACACGGTCGGGGACGATGTACTCGAGGATACGTGCATAGTGCGTGACGATGACGGCTGAAAAATCTTTTCCGCGCATACTTTCTACTCCCTCTGCAACGATCTTCAGTGCATCGACATCGAGTCCCGAATCGGTCTCGTCGAGGAGTGCCAGACGAGGCTTCAAAATTCGCATCTGCAGGACCTCGGCTTTCTTCTTTTCTCCGCCTGAGAATCCCTGATTGACGCTGCGCTCTGCAAACGAAGGATCCATATGGAGCTTCTTCATTTCTTCTTCCAATTGCACTTTGAATTTCACGGGTGACATCTTTCGGTAGGCCGGATCACGGATTTGTCTCTGTGCGTCGCACGCAGCGAAGAGAAAACTCCGGAGGCTCACACCGGCAAGCTCTTTCGGATACTGGAAGGCAAGGAACATCCCGAGTCTCGCACGCTCATCCGCGGGCATCTTCAGAATGTTTTTCCCTACAAAACTCACCGATCCCTCGTCGATTCTGTACTTCGGATGTCCCATGAGAGTCGAAACCAGTGTAGATTTTCCCGATCCATTGGGTCCCATGATCGCATGCACTTCACCCGGTTTTACCGTGAGCGAGAGCTTCCGTAGAATTGAGGTTCCATCGATCGATACCTGAAGATTCCGTATCGTAAGCAGCGAAGATTTTGGAGAAGTTTTTCTCATGCGCGTGTATGATACGCTCCTTTTATGCCAATCATCACCTTCATCCATCCCGACGGTACGGTCCAAAAAGTCGAGGGGCAGGCAGGGGATACGATTCTCAAAATCGCACTCGACAGTGGTGTGCCGATGGAACATGCCTGCGGAGGCAATGGCTTCTGCACAACGTGCATGTGCGATATCGGAAGCGGTATGAAAAGTCTTTCCCCCCGCAACGATCGTGAGGAGAATATGGGGGTCACGGATGATCCAAAAAGATTAAGTTGTCAGGCGAAGGTGCAAGGGGATATCGAGGTACGACTTTTGGAGGAGTAAAGATTGAATGGTTGCTGCAGAAGTGCCATACTGCCTGTTCCCGCTCTTTGACGGTCGCCTCGGCGTAGTCCGCAAGGACGAAGCCTGGGAGGAACGTCCGGACAGCAACGGAACGCCCAGTGGGTAACGCCCACCCGTGCAGTGCATATCAAGTAAGACTGCATGCGGACCAGTGCCACAGTGACGAATCCCCGTAAGGGGAGTGAAACGTCTCCGGTTACGGAGTTGGTCCTTAGCGACTTTGGACATCACGGCAAACTCTGGGTGCTGCAAGGAGGAATTGGGTGATCGGGATTTCTGACGGTTCCCTCAGACCGGTTGCCCCTCCGCTTGAGCCCTCCGGCAACGGTTGGCCTAGATAGATGACCGTCCTCGACAAAATCCGGCGTATAGAGAGTGGGAAACGAAGTAGACCGACAGGTGTCGGTCTTTTTCGTAAGCCCTCACCCCCTGCCCCTCTCCGCAGTGCGGAGAGGGGAGCACTGCTATTCAGAAAATAAAGTTTGTGCCTGGGAGTGACGGGGCTCCCCCTTCCCCACAGTGTGGGGAAGGGGTCAGGGGATGAGGGCTGATTGCGCTATACTTCCATCATGAAACGCTCCGAGATTCTCTTCGGCATTCTGCGTATCCCGCTGGATACATGCGCAGCATTCGGTGCACTTCTTCTGTCGTACCATTTGAGAGCTGCGAATATCGATCTGCTTCCCCGTCTCCAGCTTCTGACCGTGCAGAGTAATCTTCCAGCACTCGATTACTATGTCTTGTACTTCGCACTCCCCGCTACTCTCGCCTATATCCTCGTTGCCGCTTTTCTCCGTCTGTACTCTCTAAAGACGACACTCGGTCCATGGCGTGAGATAGATCTTGTCCTTACGGCATCGCTTCTCTGGGTCACGCTCATTATGGCGTGGTTCTTCCTCGTGCAGAAGCAACTCTTCTTCTCCAGAGCGCTTCTTTTGCAGGCGACACTGCTTCTTACATTCTTTGCGCTCATCCTGCGTGCCTGCATTTTTTTGCTGCAAAGGCAGCTTTTACGGCGCGGTATCGGAACAAGAACCGTGCTCTCCTGCGGCAGTACGATGCTTCCGAAAACAATGCTTGAAGAACTCAAGCACGATGTCCGGTACCGTTACCTTGGTCACGAATCGATGAATGCGGGTGTGGCTGCGCATCTGCTGAATGAATCGATCGATCTTGTCCTCCATACCGACCCGAATCCGACGAGCGTTTCCGCCACCGAACTCATCGACTACTGCAGGAGTCACCAGATCGGCTACGCATTCGTACCACCGGTCTTCACCGACGTCCCGCATCAGCTTTCGATAGGACATTTTGGTCTCGTTCCGGTTCTCCGTTTTGAACCGACACCGCTTGATGGATGGGGACGTGTGCTGAAGCGAATTCTGGATTTCATTGTCGGAGTGATCCTTCTTCTTGTTCTCAGTCCGTTTCTTCTCGTCGTTTCTTTTCTGATCCTCCTCACGTCCGGTTGGCCGATTCTGTATGTCTCGGTGCGTGTATCGCAAAGTGGCAGAGGAACCATCCCGCTTCTCAAATTTCGTACGATGTGTCCTGATGCAGACGAGAAAAAGAAAGAGGTTGCGCATTTGAGTCATCGAACAGATGGGCCGCTCTTCAAAATCAAGCACGATCCGCGAGTGACACCGCTTGGTCGCATTCTCCGTCGATTCTCGATCGACGAATTGCCGCAGCTTCTGAATGTAATCGTCGGCCATCTCTCGCTTGTCGGTCCGAGGCCGCATCTCCCTGAGGAAGTCGCGAAGTACACGCAGTTGCATCGAAGAGTTTTCACGGTACGACCGGGAGTGACGGGGCTTGCGCAGATTTCCGGTCGGTCGAATCTGCCGTTCGATGAAGAGGTGAAGCTTGATATGCGGTACATCGAAGACTGGTCGCTCGGGTTGGATCTTTGGATTCTGTGGCGGACGTTTTTCGTGGTAATTTTTGGACGGGGTGCAGATTAAGACTACTCAGTCTCCACTGTTTCCGGAAGCAATTCTTTTCTCAGTGCACTGGATGCCTCCTTTAAACGAAGATGGAGATCTTCTGTCTTGGTTTTATCTTGAGGCTTAGCCATGTAAGCTTCTCTGTAGGCTTCAACGCAAGCAAAATACTCTTTCTGCAATATTTCGATTCTTGCCCACTTCTCTGGATTTCTTGCACAGATTGCGCTTAATTTTTTCTTCAAATCTTCAGCAGATTGATAACTGACGGTTTCCGGCAGACGATTGCCTACCGTTACCTTTGCAGCACGGCAGGAGGAACAGTGGCTAAGGCAACCGCTTCGATAAACGGACGCCTGAATATCTCCGATGGTAGTTTGCACTTCCTTTGACTTTAGGATTCCGGACAGAGTTTCCGATCCGCACACATCGCTAATATTTCCCCTGTATCCTCGGTCGCTGTTGTTCAAGCAAAAACCTATTTGTACGGATTCTTTATCATTAGATTCAAGAGGCTGAGTCATAATAGATATTATACAATATAAATCATATTATGTCTATTTCTATTAAAGCAGCTTCATCTGCCCCGCCGCAGCCACGGAGGGCTGCTGCTTGGGAGCTAAATTTTGCAAATACTCCGCAACGCGCTTGCCATAGGGCTTTGTACGCAACCGATCATCGAGGATCGTGACAACTGCGCCGGATTTTGCATGCCGTACGAATGTTCGGATAAGTCGGAAGAGGCGATGCTTCAGTCGTGGCAGAGAGTACTCCGAGAACGGATCGCCGTACCGGAGTGCGCGGCGACTGAAGACCGCGTGCGAGGGATGATCGAAGGGCAGGGTCTGTAGGATCAGCTGATCGATCGTTCCTTTCGGCAGCTCCATCGTTTCATAGGTCCATGGCGTCGTAATGAGAATCGCAGGTTCGGTTGCTTGGATGAATTCCGCCTGCATCCGACTCTGTCCGCCGTTAAAACCCTGACACAGAAGCACCGTTCCTGCTTCCTCCAATTTCTCGGCATACTTGAGGTAGAGATCTTCAACCGCGCGTTTGCTCGAGACGAGCACCACGGTTTTGCCTTCAGCCGATGCGATCATCCGGTCCAGTGCCATGCCGATCGGAAGAGACACTGAAAAATCCGCAACCAGAAGAGGGGAAAGAGATCCGTCTGCCGTTTTCATCGAAAGAGGAAGAATCGCACTGCACTCTTTCCATGCACCCTGCGGGATCAGGAGTGTCGTTGGAGACTTTGAATACAGAATGCGTCCGAGAACCTCGTTGATTTTCTCCGGAACGGATTTCACTGATTTATTGCCGTCAAGGAAACATTCGATCCACGTGATTCTGCCATCGAGATTCTTCTCATCGAGGATGAGAAGAAGATCGCTGAGGCCGCGGACCGCAGCATGTGGTAGATCGGTCTTCAGAAGATCCTGAATAATGACTGTCAGATGCTCGACTTCGGGTGCTCCGAGATCAGATGGTGCGATATAGCGAAGGTCCGTACCGTTTCTCACTTTCTCCGTCCAGAGTTCGATGAGATCGACGCACTTTGTAAGGACATCATTGCCTGCGGCAGCCGCTCTGAGAGTTGGCACGAAGCATGTCCATCCGAGTGAGGTGGTTGCGGTATCTTCGAGCATCGATGCATCGTCGATCAGAATGCGAGTATCTTTCAGCGCAGAAGATTCTTCGCTGTTCGCGATGGTGATCAGTTCATGATGCCCAAGAAGTACGGTTTCTTTCTTCAGTAATTTGCGGCGTTTTTGGTACTCAGGACTTTCACTGCTTGCTGCGATTTTGGCGTTCCAGATTGCGGTTTCCTCGCCGTGGATTGGCAGATCGATCTTCAGTTTCGGTTGGTACAGAGAAAGTTTCATCGCGAGCGTCAGTTCGTCTGCGGTAAAATTGTCCAGTGCGAGAAATCTTGCAGATGCTTCTTTCGAGAGGAGCATCTCCGGCTGCGGCAGAACAACAACGGATGCGGGGAGTTCGATTCTCCTGAGCGTCGCATCGAGATTTTTGACGGCAATGATGGTGTTTTTCTTGGTACCTGCGACGATCGATTCAAGTGTCGCAGGGCAGAGCGACTCCTGCATCAATTCAATTGTATTTGGTTCAAGGCTTTTCAGCTCCGTAGCGGGAATCGATTTGTCGCTTGCGCTAGGGCTGGAATGCTTACTCAGCTTTAGCCACTCCGGACGTGTTTTCTTCTTGGATGGCGTGAGAGACTCAAAGAGTCTTCGGTAACTCTCTGGTCCTTTCTTTGCGAGAGCTTGCAATACTTCCAGATCTTTCGCAGGCAAACTCTGCAGTCTTTCAATGCAAAGCTCCAGAAGTTGGTAGGTCGCACGCACATCGCCGAGCGCACGGTGCTTCGGTGCATGCATGAGACTCAGAACATCGCTCATATATCCTAACGAATAGCTCTTCAGTTCCGGATACACGATCGATGCGAGCATCGCCGTATCGATCCACGGGTGATCACTGAGGTCCCAGCCCTCGCCTTTGAGCATGCCGATATCGAACTTCACGTTCTGCCCGACGATGATCGTATCTTTTGTAAGCATCGCCTGCATCGTTGGAAGAATATCGGCGAACGTCGGCTTACCACTGAGGTCAGCTTGCCGTATGCGCGTGAGCACCTGTACGACTGCAGGAATTTCTTGGCCTTCCGGGAGCGACAAAAGTTGCTCGTACTCGTTTGTGATTTTTCCGCCCTCGACCGTCACGCATGCATACTCGATGACGCGGTGTGTTTTTGGAACAAACCCCGTCGTTTCGGTGTCGAGGATGAGGAAGGGGAGAGACGGGAGAGGCATCGGAGATACGATACAGGAAAAATTTCAGCATGGATGTAGAGACGCGCGGTGTAAAAAAGACGCCCCAGCGGGGCGTCTCTACAAACTACGCCTCAAGTACAGTAATCAATCTGCGTGCGAATCCTCTCCTCGGCAATTTTTTCCTACCACTCGGATCATCCGGCTTCGTACATTCACAATCATTATTATCGTCTGGGCTAAGAGAAAAAATTCGAAGCTCTTCTTTCTCAGTTGACGGGATCTTGATCTGAAGACCAAGGAGCGATGCCATGTCTTCATCATCTGGAGTCGTGCAATGCTGGAAGTGATCAATCCCGAGCGTCCTGGCTTCAGTTTTCGTAAAAATCAGTGAATCGTCTCTCATTCCTCCCCCCATATCGAATACGACGTATCGTACGGGAATCGCAGATTCTTCAAGATCTCTCCGTAGGGCAGGGAATCTTGCCAAGGGTGAACCTTCCTTTGCCAGAATATGATTTTTCATTTTCTGAAGCGTTGTATGCACGCGTTGACCGACTTCGATGATCGGATGGTCGTCTCCAAGAATAGTCTTTGCATCGATGAACTGTGATGGGCCTGTTCCAAAGCCCGAGTCACCGACAGAACGATGCATGGTCAATCCCCCTTGTTCTATGTTGAAATTCTCTTGAGAGAGAGGTGCATACGGTTCAGCCTTGCTGGTATAGGTAAAATTTTGCAGCCTTTCTCTTTCTGTACGAGAGAAGGCGTCCGGAGGCAGCGAAGAATAGACGGACGCCATCCCTGCGATCACTGCCGTAAACTCAAGTCTGTCTCGAAGCGGAGTGGAGAGTGTCGCTGAGTTTTCTATTTTTCTACCATTCGCCTTCGTTTCTACTAGGACCCACAGTGTTCTCTGTGCTTGGGAGCTCCAGCTTATCGCATGCTTCATCCCTTGCTGAACGAGATTGGTCGCGTTGTGACCGGTAGGGGATAACGTTACTTCCGACCGATCTTGAATACCCTGGAGTTGAGTACCGAATGCTTTAGGGATCTCTCCTTCCTCAGAACTCGTATCCGCGATTGTGACTGCAAAATTTTCTGCAATGCAATGGAGCGAGAGTGAAGACGTAACGGAGTGTAAAACTTGCGCCCAGCAGAGGACGGAAAACCTCTTCTGTTCCTTGGACGGCAATTCTCTCAGGATTTTCTGCACAAACATGAAGCTAAAATGATACAGGCCATGCATGACTTGTCTTAAAAAAACTCCGTCTTGAGGCGAGAAATCGTTCTCCTCATCGGTGCAGGAAAATCGGGCCGAGAATGACGAGATGAGATCGTTGTACATGTTCGTTGCCACCGTGCGCATTTGCGAAAAGACTTGGTCGAGCGTTTCTCTCATGCCGTGGGACGATATTTGTGCTTCTGCTTCTGCGGCAGATCCTTGATTCCTCAGAAAATCGACCTTCTCCGGAAGGCCGCTCCTATTCACTCTTTGCAGCAGTGCATTGAGTGATCGCACATCTTCGGTGACCGAGCTCTTATTGAGAGTGAAGAGTGCATGCTGAAGAAAATCCTGAGATTCTCTAATCTGGGTTTCGTCGAGATCGAATACTTTGCGATGGCTAGCGCCAAAAGGATCACTGTCTCCCGATCCAAGAAAATCTGAGAACAAACTATGGAAGAGAGCGATGTCAGGATTGGAAGTTTCGAGTGCATTCAACACATGGGAGATCCGCCGTCTTTCCTCTCCCTGCACTGCTCCGACGAGTGCTTTGCAGCGAACGCGAAAATCCTTCATCTCTGGGCTCGAGAGATTGAGGGATGTCACAGGATCAGTTGATGTCTGATCGTTTTCATGAAACCACCCGGTGCTCACGACGACATTCGCCTGTGCAGATCGCTCATGTGTCCTGATCAACATTTCCGCAAATTCCCGCGCAGCCTGCAGCACGGCACCAATGGTTTCCGGCAGAACCCCAGCCATAGAGAGGTCTGTTCGAAGATCGCTGAGAGGGATTGGCGAGTTCGAGAGTGACATCATAGATATGATATGCTCTTCTATCTTGGTACTCTTATCAAAAATTCACCGATGAGAATCTGCGTCTTTTCTTGTGCTTGCGCACATGTAGCCTCCAAGACAAAATTTTGAAGAGCATCAGCATAGGTAAGCCCCTTTCCCTGTACGCTTTGAGGGAATTCATCGGCGGATGCTCTGCATGATCCTCCTTCGTCCCACGTCTGGATATTCAGTGGTTTTCTGACTTCCACTGCGATACTACCACTTTCAAATATCTGGCCTTCGAAGAGAGTTTGAATTGGCATATAACTATTATATTATAGTAATAAAAAAATGCAAGTCTCTTATTCCTTCTTCTCTGTCTCTGCCTCCAATCCCACTTTCTCCTCTTTTACCTCTTCAACTTTTTCAGCCTTCTTTTTCTTCTTCTCCGACTTTTCCTCAGCCACCTCTTCGGTCTTCTTTGTTTCATCTGCAGGAGCACCTTCGGCAGCTTCGCTGCTCTCCGCAGCCGCTCCGAGCATAATCACCTCCACTTCTTCACCCTTGAGCTCAGCGAGCTTCGCCTTAAAGGCAGGAAGCTCTTCGTAGTTGTACATGTCGAGCTCGAAGTTTGTGAGTTGGGTTGCAAGGCGGATGTTCTGGCCTTTCTTGCCGATAGCCATCGGACGTTGTGCTTCCTCCACGAAGACCGCGGCGCGCTTCTTTACGATACGACCTTCCTCGTCCGCGTGCTGCTCGGCATTGACGATGATCACCGCTGAGATTGAAGCCGGCTGGAGAGCCGTGCTGATCAATTTGATCGGATCCTCCGACCATTCGATCATATCCACGCGCTCACCGTTGATCTCTTCCATCACTGACTGGATGCGCACGCCTTTCTGGCCTACACAGGCGCCGATGGGGTCGATTCTCGGGTCCGTGCTCTTTACTGCGACCTTGCTTCGCATGCCGGCATCTCTGGCAATCGCCATAATCTGCACGTCACCGTTTCGAATCTCGGGGATCTCAAGTTCGAGAAGTTTTTTCACGAGGCTTGCGTGCGTTCTTGAAATCCGAAGTTGCGGACCCTTCCCCGTGAGTTCGACTTTGTCCAAGTACACGCGGATACGCTTGCCCGTGTAGTAGTGCTCACCTGGGATCTGTTCCTTCCATGGGAGCGAGACGGCCATTCCTTCGACTTCGAGTGTGACCCAGTTCGGCTCCACCTTACTGACGGTCGCCGTGATCAGCTCATTCTCACGATCCTTAAACATCTCAAATAAACTCTGCTTCTCGGACTCCTGCAATTTCTGGATGATTACCTGCTTCGCTGCTTGCGCTGCGATTCTTCCGTAGCCGACGGGAGTGGCATCGATTTCGATCTCATCGCCGATCTCGGCATCGGGCTTCACCCGCCTCGCATCCTTCAGGCTGATCTCGAAGTTCTCGTTTAAGACATCGTCCACGACTTCCTTAATGAGAAGTACGGACGGCATATCCTGATCCTCCCGGAGCACGATGCGGATCTCCTGCTCCTTATTGCCGTAGTCCTTGCGGTAGGCCGTTGAAATCGCCTGTCTTACCGCTTCGAGAACGTCATCTGCTTTCACACTGCGTTCTGCGCAGAGTTGGTTGATGGCCGCAATGAAGGAAGCGCGCATGGAGAGTAGGGGAAAGTATGGGAGCGGGTTGCTACCCGCGTTTCGGAGATGGAAAAGCGACCATCTCTATAGTAGAGATAGTCTTAATCTAGAAGTAGATTCTGTTACGTCATCATATCATGAAATGAGTATTGGTGACAATTGACATAATATATATTATAGTTTATAGTAATCAACTATGACTTCGATCGAAGAATATCAATCGGCTCATCAGGATACTGATAATACCTTCAGGCGCCTGCAAGCGATTGTTTCAACGGAAACAGAACCTGTACTTACGCTTCTGCGACAGGAGATGGAGAAAATACATGAGCGCATTATGGGGGAAGAGAAACCATCAACGATGACGATGGAGTCCGGCATCGAAGTCATGCACAGAATAGAAGATCGCATGATGGAAATTTGCGGTGAAGGTTTGCCATCTCCGAAGCGCAGTATCCTCGGGCCATTGACCGCGAGCATCCCGCTTGATCACCATCACTCGTCCTTCCCGTGACACTTCTTATATTTCTTTCCACTTCCGCAAGGACAAGGATCGTTGCGACCGGCGCGGGGAGCTAAGGGCCGGGTGTTTGGGTTAGGATTCGGCGTATTTCTTTTCTGACCAAGCTCGCTGAGGTTGATATTCGCCGACCCTGCCGTCAGTTGCCCCTCTATTTCCGATGCATTCGTCTGCAGATTTTCCTGTTCCCTCGGAGCGTGTGTCTGCTGAATAAATTGCGCGAAGTCGATCTGCATCAGCGTGCGCGTCGTCGTCTGTGCGATTGTCGAGAGCAATCGCTCGAACATCCGAAAACCCTGATCCTGATACTCGATCAACGGATCGCGTTGGGCATAGCCCGAGAATGCCACCTGTTCTCGAAGATGTGCCATTGCATCGATATGGTCCATCCAGTGCGTGTCGATCGCCTGCAGCACGACGATTTGTTCGGCACGCTTCACACTGTCGAAGCCAAAGTGCAGACACTTCTTCTCGTAGAACGAGAGGACGAGTGTCTTGACGAGCTCTGCCGCTTCCTCACTGCTTCCCTGCGACGCGATGTCCATTGCTCCGATGCCGCGTTCGAGTTCCGGGTGCAGTGTTCCGAGCGCTTCCCGGAGTTCCTTCACCGTCCAGTTTTCCGGATCGATCCCGCTTAGGTGTTCTTGGCAGAGTGCATGGATCTCACGCTTGAGCATCTGAGTGATCTCGGTATGGAGCGAGTCGGCTTCGGTCTCGTTTGGCAAGCCGGGGTTTCCCTGTGCATCGATCTTCGCGAGCAATTTCTGGCGGCGCTTGTACATGATCTCGCGGTGTTTGTTCATCACGTCGTCGTACTGCACGACGTGACGGCGGATATCGAAGTTCCTTCCCTCCACCTTCTTCTGCGCACTCTCGATGCTCCTACTAACCATCCCGTTCTCAAGCGGGACGTCGTCCGGGACATTCAAGCGTTTCATCATCGCCTTGAGGCGGTCACCACCGAAGAGTCGCATCAGTTCATCTTCCATTGAGACGAAGAACTGGCTCTCGCCGGGGTCTCCTTGTCGTCCCGCGCGTCCGCGAAGCTGGTTATCGATACGCCTCGCTTCGTGGCGTTCGGTACCGAGGATCGTCAGTCCTCCCTTCCCTGTCACTCCGCTGCCAAGTTTGATGTCCGTTCCGCGTCCGGCCATGTTCGTTGCGATCGTGACGGCTCTCTCCTGTCCTGCCTTCGCGACAATCTCCGCTTCTTTTTCATGATGCTTCGCATTGAGGACCGTGTGGGGGATCTGCATCTCGGTGAGGAGCAAGCTCATCGCTTCGGATTTTTCGATGGAGGTTGTGCCGATGAGCACCGGTTGGCCTTTCTCGTATTTTTCCTTCGCGATCTTCGCAACGGCTTTGAACTTCGCAGCGACCGTCGCATACACGGCGTCCGGTTTGTCATTCCTGATCATCGGCTGGTGCGTCGGGATGACGATGACGGGGAGTTTGTAGATCGACTGAAACTCCTCTTCCTCCGTCTTCGCCGTACCCGTCATACCGGAAAGTTTCTGGAACAAGCGGAAGTAGTTCTGGAAGGTGATAGTCGCGAGCGTCTTACTCTCGCGTTGTACGGCGACACCTTCTTTCGCTTCGATGGCTTGGTGCAAGCCGTGACTGTACCTGCGGCCTGGCATCAGACGGCCGGTGAACTCGTCGACGATGATGACTTCTCCGTCTTTCACCACGTAGTCGACGTCCCGCTGGTACATGGCAAAAGCTCGGAGTGCCTGTTCAATGTGATGCACTTCTTCGAAGCCCTTCTCGGTGTAGATGTTCTCGACTCCCATCAGCTGCTCCATTTTCTTGATGCCCTCTTCCGTGAGCGTCGATGCCTTCTGCTTCTCGTCTTTGATGAAGTGAGTGTGCTCCGAAAGCTCGTGGACATATTTACTGTACAGACCGTACTTCTGCGTGGATTCCTCTGCGGGCTGACTGATGATGAGCGGTGTACGTGCTTCGTCGATGAGGATCGAGTCGACTTCGTCGACGATCGCATAGTGGAGACCGCGCTGCACCTGTCTCTTCAGTGAAGGTGCCATGTTGTCTCTGAGATAGTCGAAGCCGAACTCGTTATTGGTGCCGTAGGTGATGTCCGCGTCGTATGCCTTTTTCCGTTCATCATGGTCAAGGCCGTGCACGATCACCCCTACACTAAGCCCAAGAGCCGAGTAGAGCATGCCCATCCATTGACTGTCGCGTTTCGCGAGATAATCGTTCACGGTGACGACATGCACGCCCTTCCCACTGATCGCATTCAGGTAGGCGGGCATCGTACAGACGAGTGTTTTTCCTTCACCCGTGCGCATCTCTGCGATAGCACCTCGATGCAATGCCGCACCGCCGATGATCTGTACGTCGAAAGGCACCATGTCCCACGTGAGCGTCTGGGCTCCGAAAGTCATGGTTTTCCCCACGAGCAGTTCACACGCACGAATGGCAGTCGCAAAGACCTCGGGGAGCAGTGCATCAAGACTCTCTCCTTTTGCATAACGATCACGAAACTCCTGCGTTTTTTTCGGGAGAGTCTCTAGGGTCAGGCTTTGGACCGCAGAAGTTTTTCCTGCGTTTCGAACCTGTATCACGATCGGTTCCAGCTTCCTGAGTTCTTTTTTATTCGGATCCCCGAGCAGCCTGTTGAGAGAATCAATGATTGTCATGGATGGGGAGTATAACAGAAAAAGCAGTCCGAACCATGCATGGGTCGTTCAGATTCCTCTCCCGTACCACGGCAGCATCGGGGGTTTTCCGTAGACGGATTTCCCGCAGAGAGCCGGGAGAACTTCTTCGATTGCCTGAAGAGACTCTACTTCTTTCACTGGAAGATCCTCTGCATGTTCTGGGATCAATTCTCCGATGACCCCTACTCCCTGACCCTCTCCCCCGATGGGGGAGAGGGAACGCTGCAAATCTTCAATACTGATCAGTGTTGCTTCAGGCCACTTCTTCTGTAGGGCACCGAAGCCGCGGATGAAGAGGGATTTTTTTTGGGTGGAGTGAAGCCAAAGAAAGGACTTGGGGTTAGGGATGGGGGTTAGGAGTGCAGGCACTCTTGCAAACCACAGATCCGACAGGTGTATGCCGGCAATCGGAATTTTTAGACTCCAGCTCAGGGTATTTGCGAGACTCATCGCAACGCGCTGGCTCATGAATCCACCCGGGCCAGTGATTGCGGCAATGCGAGCGAGTTTCTGTAGAGAGAGTCCGGCAGTTTGAAGCATTCGTTCTATTGCCGGCAGCAGATCGACCTCATGCGTGTGGTCGGCAATATCGAGGAGAGCCAGTGTTTTTTTCTCGTCGACACATGCGACCAGTTTGCGGTGGCTGCAGAGGTCGATGAAAAGAGTGAGTGAAGACATAGGGACGATGTAGGATAGCACTGTGCCGATTCTCTCCGTCATCATCCCCACCCACAAGCGAGCAGACATTCTCACTGAGTGCCTTCGGCATCTCGAACGCCAGACTATTGCCGATCAGATCGAAGTGATTGTAGTCAGTGATGGCAGTGATGAAAAAACGGCTGCACTTTTTCAAAGTTCTTCCTGGCGCATGTCGGTACGATTCTTCGAGATTGCAAAGAGTCAGCAGGGGAGTGCGCGGAATGAAGGACTCAAGCATGCGCAAGGCGAATACGTGCTGTTTATCGGGGACGATATTTTTTTGGAGCCGGAGGCGTGCGAGAAACATCTGGAAGTGCTTGAAAATTCCAAAAACCAAATTCCAAATTCCAATATTTGCGTTCTTGGTTTTACTACATGGGATTCGGAGTGTGGCATTACCCCCGTCATGTGTTGGCTTGAAGAGAGTGGCTGGCAGTTTGGGTATCCTCTCCTTACTTCGTACGCTCACGCACTGATTCCACAGAATCTTCAGCACCGGTTCTGTTATACGAGTCACATCAGTCTTCCTCTGGAGATTGCGAGGAAGCATCTCTTTCGGACAGATATGCACCTCTATGGCTGGGAGGATATCGAGTGGGGCATGCGCCTTGCCGATGCCGGCCTCCGTCTCTTCTACGAGCCGGATGCGAGGGCGCTTCATCATCATCGAATCAGCTTTGAAGAATCTCTGCAGAGAATGAAAATCCTCGGTCTTTCGGCAGTCGAAATTGCAAAAAAAATTCCTACGTTTGATCGTGTGCCGAAAGGATGGAAATTGCGTCTGTATCGAATTGCATCATTACTGCCGACAATGGCGGGGAGGCACAGGAAGGCTTTTTTACAGGGAATTGATGGAAGAGGAGGCGTGGGAAAATAATTGGTAAAAAACCAAAAA
The DNA here is from genome assembly GCA_964597665.1 of uncultured Candidatus Peribacteria bacterium. GTDB lineage: Bacteria > Patescibacteriota > Gracilibacteria > Peribacterales > Peribacteraceae > SICN01. The sequence goes on from CAZQYX010000003.1 coordinate 77,401, forward strand.
CCAAAAACCAAATTCCAAGTTGGCATTGAATCTTTTGGAATTTGGTTTTTGGTTTTTGGAATTTTCTACGTTTTTTACTGTATCCTCCTCTCCCATGTCCAACATCCCCGACCAGATCATCGGTCATGAAAAAGTGCAGGCTCAGCTTCTCGCCGATATCGCTCACAGGAATATCAGCCACGCCTACCTTTTCATCGGTCCTCCGCATCTCGGGAAATCCACCGTCGCTCGCTGGTTTGCATGGAGGATCCTCGCGGACGGCACGTCACCCGAGGAGCTGAAGGCCATCAAGGACTCCGTCGAACGACTGATTCATCCGGATCTATTATCTCTCGATGCGCTCTGGATCAAAGATGTTCAAGAGGACTTCAAGGTGATCGGGCAGTCATCCAACCTCACCCAGCAGCATCGCGTCAAAGCAAGTCAGCCCCCAAAGACCGATACGATCGGCATCGACGACGTCCGTTCTCTCCAGAGTCGTCTCTTTGAAACGGGATCATCCACCCGACTCTGTTGTCTGATCCGTTCCATTGAACGGATGCAGGTACCTGCTGCAACGGCATTCCTGAAGATTCTTGAGGAACCTCCTCCGAGAGTCGTCTTCATTCTGACCGCAGAAAGCGAACACGCTCTTCTTCCGACGATCGTATCGCGTACGCGCGTCGTCAGATTTCATCCTCTTTCGCAGAGTGCGATGCGCCCTCTCATGAAGGAGGAAGCTCGTGACGATGAGGCGTTCGCTCTCCACCTTGCGAAGGGAGCCCCCGGTGCTTTCATGCGACTCCTTGGAGATCCTGATCTCCTTCGGGAGAAACGCCAACTTCACAGTCAAGCGAAGCAATTTTGGCAGGCAAGGATGCTCCTTGAACATCTTTCCTTCCTCATCCCGTTTGCCGACCTGAAGCAGGATATTGACGCACTCCTGCTGCACCTCGGCCTTGCGCTTCGCGAGTATCCTGAGGATGTCTTGAGACAGGAGATGACGGATGCCTACATACAACTTCTCTCTGGGCTGAAGACCAATGCCCATCGCGGCCTTCTCCTCGAGAGATTTGCCTTGGCGGTCCATTCTCTTCGGTGCTAGACTTCTTGGCCGCATGATGTACGTTGTCGTTTTTCTCACAGCGCTTCTTGGTATTGCGACCCTCTTCCTTGGCCGCATCCTGCTTCGAAACAGGGGGGTGCGTCGTCTCGTGCGTTCCGTCAAAATGCGTTTCCAGTCCGTCGAGGATCGCGGCGCGACTCTTGTCGACGAACGCAGTGTCCCGAAATCAAGAAAGAATCCGAGAACGTCCGCCATCGAACTTCAGAAAGTGAGGTCTCTCATGCGGCTCGCCGAGAAAGAGATCGCACTCCAGAATCACGCGGAGGCCGAGCATCTCCTCATTCAGGCATTGACCATCAACCCCGATGCCATCGATACGCAGGCTGAGCTTGCGAAGCTCTACCTGAAGACGGGGAAAGAGGCGAAAGCGGAGGCGCTCTACCGTGAACTCGTCACGAAGCGTGAGGACGTATCATTCTATGCGAATCTCGGTCTCGCGTACTACATGCAGGCGAAGTACGTCGATGCTTGCTTCGCCTATCAGGAAGCCTTAAATCTTGATCCCCAGACACCCGAGCGTTCCGCTGCACTCGGACGTGCGTGCATTGCAGCACGTCGCTTCAAGGAAGCGGCACCGCTTCTGGAGAAGGCGATCCAGCGTCTCTCCAGAGACACCGAACTCCTCCATCTTCTCGCCGAGTGTTACGTGCAGCTCAGTGACAATGCCAAAGCTGAGGAAGTCTACAGACGCATCAATAAAATCGAGCCGTACAATGAGGGTGTAAAGCAAAAGATAACGGCGCTTGCTGCAAAACAATAAAACAATCCCTATACTCTCCTTACGTCCAATGCCGCTTTAGCTCAGTGGTAGAGCATCTCACTTGTAATGAGAGGGTCCGGGGTTCAAATCCCCGAAGCGGCTCCATCCGGCTTCGCCCCTGCGGGGGCTACGCCGCGATTTCGCCTTCACCATCAAAATATCAAGCCGGGCTACTTCTTCCTCCGCTTCATCGGTACGCTTACGGTGAATGTCGAGCCCTTCCCTTCGTCGCTTTTGACAGTGATCGTCGCACCGATCGTATCGGCCGCAATGCGTGAGATGTAGAGACCGAGACCGTTCCCGTTCGTGTCCGTTGCCTTTGCATTCGTGCAGCGGTACATCTTTTGGAAGATTTGATTTTTCTCGGATTCCGGAATCCCGATGCCTTCGTCGGTGATTGCGATGATCGCTTTCGTCGAATCGGGGTCGGTAGAAAGTTTCACGGAGAGATTCGTTTCTTCCCTCCCGTACTTAATCGCATTACTCATGAGATTTTCGACGATCAGCTGCAGGAGTGCTCGATCTGTCTCGGGATTCAGCAGGTGCTGTGTATCCGCATCGATCTTGATATTCATCTTCTTCCGTTTAAATTCCAACTTGAAGCAATCAGTGACTTCCGCGAGGAGGCTTGGAAGGGCAACTGTCTCTATTTTCGCTTCCGGCGTTTCAAGTTCCAGTCTCGAGACATTGAGCAGCGCGTTCACGAGGTGCGTCATGCGTGAATTCGAGGTGGAGATTTCGTCAATGCACTCATGTTGTTCCGTCGTGAACGGTGTTGCCTCGTTCGTATCGAGGAGCATCTCGAGGTACCAGCGGATCGAGGAGAGCGGCGTTCTAAGTTGGTGCGATACCAACGTGATGAATTCGGACTTCACCCGGTTGATGTGACGCTCTTCCGTTGTGTCCCGAACGACGACGACGGCACCCAGACATTCCTGCCCGCGGAGGATGGGCGTTGCACGAAGGTGAATCGCGGTCGATGTTCCGTCCTTTCGGAGAGAGGAAAACTCCGGATCGATGGTAGGGCTGAAATTCTTCTTCGTCCTGAGAACGAGCATAATCGGATGTTCCTCCGGAGCGATCGGATGATGTTGCCGGTCGACTAGCGGGAGCGCATCTGCGATTTTTTTGCCGAGGAGTTGACCAGCTGCCACTGCTGCCAGCAGTTCGGCTGCCCTGTTTGTAAAGACAATTGTTCCCAGAGGATCCGTCATGAGAAGGCCATACTCGATGTTCTCGAGAATTGCGGCATTCTGTGCGTTCTCCTTTCGCAGAGCCTCCGTTCTCTTATGGACAAGGTTCTCGAGATGATCGTACGACTCGCGGAGTCGCCCCGTCAGTTCCTGCGCGGCTTTGTCGACACTTTCCAACTCATTGCCGGTGAAGATGGATCTCTGAAAGCGCCAGTGAACCGTTTCCAGTCCGTTCAATTTTCGTACGAGATCGATCAGCGGTTCGATGATTCTCTTAGCGAGGGTGAACGTTGATAGCGACAGCAGACAGATGAGCATCAGACCGATACCGATGACGTTTACCGCAAGACGGAGGATCGGCTTGAGAATTTCATAGCGGTCCATCTGTACGATGACCGTCCAGCCGATGGACGGCATGGTGCGGTAGACAGAGAGAACCGGAATGCCTGCATAATCGACCGTTTCCTCGATACCCTGCTCGACCCCGAGCGCTCTCTTCACGAGCAGTATCTGGTTGTCACCCTCAGTCTCGATCGGTACCGCATTGTTCTGTCCATCGGAATGCAGCATTGTAAGATGTTCATTCTGGATGCTTGCGAGCAGCACTTCGCTCCCCGGCTGCATCGAGTTCGTGTCGAAGAGGCGGCTCTTGATATCTGCCGGATCGAAGATGGCAACGAGTGTGCCTGTGCGAACACCCCGTGCATTTTTTTGCGGAGACGAGAGAAGATACGAATTCCATCCTTGTTCGCTAAAGATTGGGCGGAAAGTGGTATGCGATAGATCGGAGATCTCCCGCACAATGGCAGGATCGAGACTTTGTCCTTTCTTTACGCCGGCGATGATTTTCGTTCGCCCGCTCTTGTCGATCGTAAGAAGGCTCCGGAAGCCGACCAGTTCGGTGATCGACGACATTCCGGCAAGCGAAGAATCTTTCGCGAGAACAGACAGTTGTAACCGTTGCTTCGAGAGCACCGATTCCAGCGAACGTTCGCGAGCGTACGCCGCAGATTGCAATCCCGAGATCGCGCGCGTCATCAGCTCCTGTCTTGCGAAGAAAAACGTGGCGATTCCCATGAGCAGTACCGTGGCTGCAAGCAGGGAAAATGTTTCGAAGAACAACGTCGTTTTGAGCGAGCGTTTCTCTTCGGGAACAGGAAGCCGAGGCTTAAAATTCTGGGACGCCATAATCCTCTTATGATAGCATAAAACACGGTTTTTTTCCAGCTACACCATCATAAAAAGCCCTCTTTTTGAGAGGGCTTTTCTTTTGAATACTTTGTCGACGATTAGCGAGTTACGCTGATCGTTGCACCTTGCTCCGCACCCGGAGAGGCGACCGTAATGCGGCTGCTTGCAGCGTCTTTCACGACCGTGTAGTTCGTGGAGAGAGCGGTTGCAGACTGTGGATCGGCAGGAAGAGCCACGATGTACGAGCCTGTCAGGGCGTTCAAGTTGATGAGACCCGTGCAGTCGACATTCACGCCGCTGCGGCAGATAGCCGTTACCGATGTCGTGATGGAACCGGGGATCGTACCGTTGTTATCGATCGAGTACTGGTACACGGCATTCAGGATGGTGTTCACATCAGCGCGTCGCTGTGCGTTTCTGGCGTCACCGAGCTGCTTTGTCGGGTTGATCGCCACGATGACGATGGCAGCGAGAATCGCGATGATACCGATCACGAGCAAGAGCTCGATGAGCGTGAATCCTCGTCGGATGGAACTAAGTTTCATAAAAGAAAAGGGGAAAGAGGAATGGAAGGACACGAAGAGATCTCCGTGTTTCAGGGGATAACGGTAACAAAAAACATTCTTTATCGCTAGTTTTAGCCAGTCTGGCAATCACGATTCGCTTGATTTTTTCCAATTCGGCTTTCCAGTATTTTCCATGATTTCTCTTGTTTAACAGGAAAATAAAGACTCCGAGAGTACGCAGGACTCGATCTCGCACACGTACCACTTCTCCGTATGATTCTCGCAGAAGGGAGGCGGGCAACTGTTGCAACCTCCGGCAGTGTGATGGTCTGACGAAAAGAGCGTCGCTGTCGCTTCGAGGTGTCTTTTGAAGATAGTTTTCTGCAGCAGAGGAATGATCGTCGTCAGATCGAAGGAGACAACAACATTCGTTCCGTTCACATTGCGGAATTGCAGATTGCTGGCGGTGACACGAGGGCTTAAGAGCTGGGAGACAGTCGTTTTCTGAATGAGCAGAAGATTGCCTGTCTGCGTCTCAGCAAACATCGTCGGGAATTCGCCGTTCACAGTCATCTGCAAAGCGAGTATCGATCCTGTTGTACCGGGAGTGGGTAGGAGCACTTGTTCGGAGCGACGGATGCTCTTCGTCATGGTTTCTAGAATCTGCGTTCCTCGTTGCTCCACTTCCGACATCGCTTTCTGCCGGATGCGTGCCTCTTCAGTCGAGATCGAGATCGAGATCACCGTTCCGATGATGATCGAAACAATGCCGAAAAAAAGGATCATTTCCAGCAGCGAGAACCCCGGTCGTGTGTGATGCTTCAGGATCATTCACAGAGGGAGAATGATGCAACTTCCTGCCAGGAGAATATTGTTGTCTCTGGAAGCAATTGGCTGATGACAATCTCCAGCCTCCGGATCGAATCTCCCGACTGGCCCTCGGTGCAGAGAAGACGACTGGTGTTTCCGATTCCTCCGATCGTCAGCAGTTCACAGACACCACTGTCGTACGTCAGCACCTCATTTCCGCTGTACGTCAGGCTCGCGCGCAGTTTTTGCAGTCCGTACTCGGCGCATCCCTGCGCCAGTTCCAGTGCTTTCCCCGATTGCTCTACGGACATGCTGACATGCGATGCATTGGTTCCAAGCAGTAAAAGCGACGACAGGATCACAGAGCACACCGCACCGATGATCAAGATCAGAATGAGCAGAATGTATCCGGGCTTGCAGGTGGCAGAGGAAGGATAGTGACGCATCAGCCGGGAGAGAAGACGAAGAGACTGCTCGGAGAAACAGCATACAATCGGTTCTGTTGCCAGTTATAGAAGAGCCCGTAGATTGTTTCCCCTGTGTCTATTATCTTCAGAATCGGCGCACCTCCGAGGGCCATTGTGACGATGTCCAGTACGCACAGTTGCTTTGTATCAGAGCTTCCGCCGACGAATGCATATTTACTTCCTCCGATGGCGGCGAGCGCATTAATGTCTCCTCCGATCTCCAGCGTCCACGGCCCGGGAGGGGGTGCCGGGACGGGTGAATCCGCGATCGTATAGAGGCTCAGTTCATCGATGGTCGCTCCGTTCGATCGCCCGAGCAGTGCCGCTGTCCCCGAAACGGTGACCGTATTTCCATCCTGCACGTCGGGCAGATCGATGCCGATACCCGACGCGAACGCAAGCGACGACGGATCGAAGATATCGACGACGAGCATTTCTGCATTATTTGAGGCATTCCCGATATAGGCATATCCCTCGTGCAGGTGAATATCGAGCACACTTCCGCTCATCGCGAGCGAATCCAGAATCGCAGGCGGTTCTGTTTCGCTGACGCGAATCGCAGTGAACTGATCGAAAGGAGGATGATCGATCATACCAACGAAGACCGTATTCCCGTACACGGCGATCGACCGTGCGTCTCCGGATCCGGGAAGATCGACGCTGCCAAGGAGGTTGCTCACAGAGAGTGTGGAAGGAGAGGAAATATCGTAGATCTGCAGCTCCTGTGTCGGATGGTCCGTTGCAAGGTAGAGACGGTTGCCGCTGACGGCGATCCCGTAGGCAGATGCGCCGAGATCGAAAGATGAAGAAATTGATTGTGGACTTGCCGGATTAGTCACCTCGAAAATGTAGAGGCCTCTGCCGCCGGATGCCTGCAGACTGGCGACGTATGCGATCCCGTTTTCAACTGCGATCTTCCGGTACTCCGGCGTGCCGCTGTCCGTGACTTTGGCGGTCTGCGTTATCGCTCCCCAGTTCCCAATGGGGGTGATCTTCTGCCAATTGGTGATGGAGGTCTCGAGGACGATGGACCCTGATCTGGTGTTGCCGAAATTCCAGCGTACTTGCGACTGTATGTCGATCCAGTCTTCTGCGTGGGAGCTGATGACGAGAGAGGATCTATATCCGTTCTGCAGCACCGATGATCCAGAGAACGACCACCCACTCTCCGTCAATTTCACTCCGTGTGTTCCGGTGGAGAGGAGTGCAAAGTCTCTCTGTCGCATCTCACGCACTGCTTCCAATTGCTGCGATGCAAGGAACACCGCTCTCGCTCTATCGCCGCTCGCAATCGTGCTGCGTTCTCCGAGCATCAGTGAGAGTCCGATGCCTCCAAGGAAGATGGCGAAGACGCCGATGGCGATGATTGCTTCGAGTAATAGACTACCCCTCCGATTCGTCACGGTTCGAGACGCACTGCGGTGCTCCTCACCGTGACAGAGTTTTCTATCATTGTCATGCTGAGGAGCACGAGCTTCAGCGAGTTGAGCCTGCCCTGAGGCTCTCGAAGGGCCTCGAAGCATGTGCCGACGGAGTTGAAGAACGAAAGACACAGCGAATGTCTTTCATTCTAGTCGTTCTCCCTGTCCTGCGCGATCAACTTAATGAGCGATGCGCTGCAACCGAATTTCCGGGCATCGGAAATATAGAAAGCGAAGAGGTTCTTCATCTGACGGTAGAGCACGGGATACTCGCTGAACCGATGTTCTCCTTTCTCCTGAATTGCATCGAGAATTTGGCCGCAGCTGCAGCCCCGCGTATCTTCCAGTGTGTAGTTGCTCACTTTCTTTCTCGGTCCGGTTCTGAACACCGGGATGCTGTTTTTGTTCCCTCTCGCACCGGTCAGAGCGAAGCGGTCGAAGGTCAGTTGCTCAGTCGGCACTGATTCCGGGAGCAGAGTTCCGATCGGGCAAAGATCGGCACTGTTTTTGATGCCATCACCGTCGAGATCACCATTCCCGTTTGAACTGAGGGAGGATGAGCTTGAGGACGAACTGATTGAGGACGAGTTCGTGCTGCTGGTGCTGCTGCTGGAAGACGAAGCGCCGCATGCACCCATACTTCTCGGTCTGTCGATCGAAACAATGGCAACCGCGTCGTGGTAGTTGGCATAGGTCGTGTCACCAAGTTCGACAAGGAGAGCGATATCGTGGTTCCCGATGTTCATTCTTCGATTCGCATCGATCATATTTTTGAGGAAGCTTCGCATTTCCCCGCGGGATTCAATGCCAGTGGCACTGTCGAACGTATCGAACGGTCGGAGGACCCGGACATGCTTATTCGATTCTCCCGATTTTACAGTTTTATTGAAAATCCATGAGTACCTCCCGCTAAACGACAGTGAGATTTTGCTTCCGGAGAGTACGTCCGGGAAGACGGACAATTCTCCGCCTTTCACTGCCCGATTCGAGAAGAGCTGTTTCCACGAGGAGCCGTCATCGAAACTGATCATGCTGCGGACACTGATCTTGGGTCCGCGTTTGCCGTAGGTGCTCTCCGAGCCGACAATTCTTACAGTGACATCCGCTTTGCCTTTCAGGATGATTCGCGCCGCACTGTCGATTGAGTAGGGCACGCTGCAGGCGTCCGGAACGAAGACCGTGTTCGTCGCACTCGATGAACTGCTCGATTGCACACTCGAACTCTGGCTCGACGCTGAACTCTGGGACGATGCATCACTCGGCTGACCTTTGACCCAATGGAGGATGACACCATCATCTTCGGTCGTCACGCGAGTATGGAAGACCATGCTCTTCACGTTCGGTCCGTCGATGAATTCATCGCCGGATGACGTGTCATTGATGGTACCGTCGCGCGGGTTCTCCGAAGGATTTTCCGGATCATTGTCGATCGCGGTGATGATGGCATGATTGAAGAGCGGGTTTGCATCAATGATTTCTTTCCCCGAACTGTTGGGATGTGATCCATGCGAAACAATGCGGATCCATCCATCGCCGCGTTCGAGGGCAAGACCTTTCACGTCTTCCACAAGTCCGTTATCGATGATTCTATTCCCGAGGCTGTCAACGAGCGGGATCCACTGGTCGGCGGCGAATGCCAACTTGTTCGGTCCGACGTACACGCGATGGTATCCGTCACCCTTTCCCGTATTCTCGACGCGATCGAAGTGAATCTTCACCCGTTCCTTTGCGCCGTCAACGCACGTGGTGGATTTTGCGGTGAAGGTGACAAGCACGACGGCATCCTGGAAATCAGATGATCGATCCAGAGAACCCATCTCGGTAAGGAGGAGGAGGTCCCTCGGTCCGATCGTCACGTTCCCCTTCGCATCGAGCACTCCTTTCAGGAATGATTCTAAAGATTCCTGATGGTCGAACGGTGCGTACGAGGGAGCCTTGTCACCGTTTCTGAGGATGATGACATGACCATCTTTGCCATTGGAGGTAAACGTCTTATTGAAGAGCCATGAGTACCTGCCGTTGAATTTCAGCAGGAATGGAGTCTCCGTCGGGAGGTTTTCGAACGTCGTCTGCTCGTTGCCGCTGACCGCCTTTCCTCCGAAGAGGTCGGCAAATTCCGCTCCCCCGACACTTGCGGAGAGGCGGACGTCGATTTTCGGTCCGCCTGCGCCGTACGTGATCGCAGAGCCGAGTACTTTCACCTTAATGTCATTCGTACCGACGGTTTCGATATCACTTCCATTCTTCAGCGAGAATCGAACGTCGCACGGGATATCCGGACTTCCTACGTCTCCACTACTTGAAGAGGACGACGTTCCTCCGTCACCGGGAGTCCCACCGCTGCTACTTGAAGAACTGCTGCTGGTTCCTGTCCCTCCACTACTTCCACTCGATGTGCTGCTACTACTGGTACTGCCTCCGTCGCTACTTGAAGCACTGCTGCCGGTCGATCCTTCAGAGGAACTCGAGCTGCTATCACTTCCATCGTCATCATCTCCATCCGAATCTCCGTCAGGCAGTTCCCCATCGAGGAACGTGAGCAGGCCACTGACCGTGATGATGCCGTTTTGATCGATATCGATTTTGCGGTAATCACCCGAGATCGTGGAGGCGACGAACACACTGCCCGTGATCGTTGGAAGTCCGTCAATGCGTGTGAAGATGGTCTCTTCGAGGCCACTCGTTTCAATCGTACTGGCGACCCCGAATACCGTGTCATGATCTTCATTCCGTTGCGCATAGGTGTCTCCGGCGAAGAGCGTAGCTTCCGGAAAATACACGCCCCACGTCGCATCGAACTTTCCTGACTGCGAGAGTGTCTGTGCTGACCGAAGGGCCTGCACGATGTGTTCCGTCGCAGTATTGAGATCGGCATTGATCTGATAGTCGCGGAACATCGGTACCATGAGTCCGGCTGCCGTCGTCATGAGTCCGATGGTGATCAGGAGTTCCACCGCGCTGAAACCGAAGCGTTTCCTTGATGCTTTGCTCATAGAGAGGAAGGGAATGAAATGGGGTTCAGCGTCCGACTGATCCGACGATCGAGTAGATAGGGACAATGATAGCAAATGCAATCGTGCCGACGAGTCCGCCGATGAACATCAGGAGAATTGGTTCCAAGACAACGGGCAGTCGCTGCGCCGCTTCTTCAGCTTTCTTCTCATAGATGTCGGCGATACGCATCAGCATATCCGCAATCTTCCCTGATTTCTCTCCCGTGATGATCAATTGCTGGACTGAAATAGGAATCAGTTTCTGCGTTTCTTTCATGGATTCGAATGCTTTTCCGAAGGACTGGCCGATTTCGATCTCGTTTGCGAGTTTTTCGTAGAACTTCTTGTAGTACACGGTATCGGTCACGTTCGCCATGGAACGAATGGATTCCACCAGCGGAACTCCTGCACGCAGGAGCGATCCAAGGATGACACCAAACTGAGCAACCGTTGCGGATTTCGCCATTGTTCCAATACCAGGGAGCCTAAAGACGAACATCTGTGCAGGGCCCCGAAGCCTCGTATACTTGCAGATCAGGACGATCAGCAGCATCGCGGAGGCGAAGAGGGGGACTGCGACGATGCCATGCTCTTTGAAGAAATTTGCGATGACGATGATGATGCGCGTGACGAGCGGCAACTTGGCATTCAGTGAAAGGAGAACGCCAACCAACTGAGGCAGCACGAACCATGCGAGCCCCAGCGTGATGACGATCGTCATCGTGAGGACGATCGACGGGTAGATCATTGCCATTTTTACTTTCGATCGTAGTGACCGGTCTTTCTCCTGCTGGAGCGAGAGGTACTCCATGTTCTTACTGAGGGATCCCGCCTCCTCACCGATCCTGATGAGCGAGAGCGCGTACGGCGAGAAGAAGTTCTGGTTGTCCATGGCACGCCAGAGCGCGATGCCGCTCTCCACTTCCTCGATGATCTGCCGGACGATTTTCTTCATCGGCTTCACCCGCAGTTCCAGTTCAATGGTCTTGAGGGCATCGACGACCGTGAGTCCCGAGTTTAAGAGGATCGCAAGGTTTTCCACGAAGTGCACTTTCTCTTTTCCGAGACCGAATCCATTCAGTGCGTCCATGAATTTCTGCATTCCGCTTTTCTTCGATGCACCGAATTCGCCCTTCGCTAGAACCGGGGCAGCCTCTTTTTTTTTGTTGCTATCAGGTACTGGTTTTACCTTTTCCGTAGCCGCAGGAGCGGGTAGCGAGGAGCGGGTAGCGAGGAGAGAAGCAGTATTGCTATCTGCTTTCTGCTTATTGCTATTCGCTTGTATTTCAGCCTTTGGAAGTTCGTGATTTTTTGTCATGGGTCCCGAAGAAGATCTCTTCCGGCGGCGCTGCGATGCGCATCAGTTCCTCGATCGTGGTGAGTCCGGAGTGCACTTTGTCGAGACCGTCTTCAAACAGGAACATCATGCCGTTCTCACGTGCTTTCAGGAGAAGTTCGGTGCTACTGCTCTTTTTCACAATCAATTCCTCCATATTTTTTTCAATCGGCAGGAGTTCGTAGATACCGACGCGTCCACGGTACCCCGTGTTGCCGCAGGCTTCGCATCCTTTCCCGCGGTAGAGGTGTACGGGTTCATTACTTTCAAAATAATGATGCGCTCCTTTAAAGAGCTGTCTGGCTTCCGTCGCCGGGATCGTAAAGCTGAAGCGGCAGTGCTCGCAGATTTTTCTTGCGAGGCGCTGTGCAACGACGATCTCCAGCGTCGAAGCGAGGAGGAACGGCTCGACTCCCATTTCGATGAGGCGAGGGATGGCCGTTGCCGAATCATTTGCGTGAAGTGTCGAGAAGAGAAGGTGCCCCGTGAGTGCCGCGTTCACTGCGATGGTCGCGGTCTCGGAGTCGCGGATTTCTCCGACGAGCACGATGTCCGGATCCTGACGGACGAGGGACCGAAGTCCTTTCGAGAACGTGAGCCCCGTCTGTTGGTTCACTTGGATATGGTTGATGCCAGGGATTTTGTATTCGACAGGGTCTTCGATGGTGGAAATGTTCACGTCCGGACGATTGCGCATCTTAATGAGTCCGTAGAGAGTCGTCGATTTTCCGGCACCCGTCGGGCCGGTCGTGATGATCATGCCGAAGGGTTTATGCGCGGCTTTCTCGAGGATTTCCCTGTAGCGATCGGAAAATCCAAGGTCGGCGAGCGTGAGGTTCCGGACGTATTCCGAGAGGAGACGCATCACGATCTTCTCGCCGTCGACGATGGGGATGATGGACACGCGGACGTCCATGGTTCCCGCTTTCGACTTGTAGCGGATGGCTCCGTCTTGCGCTGCAAAGTGTTCGTCGATTCTCAGGTTCGCTTCGATCTTAATGCGGTTCACGATGCCTTCGTAGAATTGCTTTGGGAGTCTTCCCGCTTCGTGCATCACGCCGTCCACGCGGAAGCGGACGATGACGTCATTCTCCTGCGGTTCGAAGTGGATGTCCGATGCCTTCAGTTCGATCGCATCGTTGAAAATCTCTTCCAGCATTTCCGGTGCGACCTTGCGTTGGTCTTTCATGATGCTCTGAAAGCGCGTTGCGAGCGGTTTCCTGTACAGCGCGAATGCACTGTTGATCGCACTCTTCGGTGCGTACATGAAGGTGATCTTCCCCGTGAATGTTTTCACCGCCACAGTCTCCGGCTTCTTCCAGAAACTCTTCTTCGTTTTTCCCGAGAGGACCTTCTGATTCGTCTCAACGAATTTTTTTTGACCGATATTTGCTCGTATCGCTTCCTCGAGTCCCTCGGATGCTGGGTCTGCCGTTGCGATCGTCACCTCTTTCTCTGGCACAGCGAAGACAACGATCGCCGAGAATGACCGTGCGCATTCCTCAGGAAGGAGTGCCACGGTTTCAATGGATGGCGGCTTATTCACGAGATCGTAGAAAGGCAGCTTATAATATTCCGCAAGCGCGTTCTCGAGGAGATCTGCTGTGAGGAGTTTCTTCTCGAAGAGCACAGTGCGTAGTTGAATCTTCCTTTCCTCCGCTTCCTTCAGCACAGCACTCAACTCTTCCTTGGAGAGATAACTCTGCTCCATGAGGATCTTGCCGAGTTCTGCATTGGTGAGTTGCATAGCTAGAGGGCGGTTTTCACTCGCGCGACGATGTCTGCGATCGGTGTATTCGATTTGACGAAATAATCGACGGCTCCGAGCTCTTTCGTTTTCGCCTGATCTTCGGCCTGTCCCAGATTACTGAGCACGATCACAGGGACTGTGTTCTTGTGCTCTTTCAGAGCGGCGAGAACGGCAAAACCGTCCATGACGGGCATGATGAGATCGAGGAGGATGAGGTGATACTTCTCTGTTTTTAGTACTTCGAGAGCGTCAGTGCCATTCGTGACGACATGCGTTTCATAGCCTTCATGTCCAAGTTTCATCTCGAGTGCATGAGAGAGCGGCCTTTCGTCTTCAACGATGAGAATGCGCTTTCCATTCGTTTTCACGGTCTTCACGTCAGTCTGCAGAGTGGGCTCTGCAGGTACGTCTTTCTGCTGTTTGGATTTTGGTGTCATAAATCCTATTATTGTAGCAGAAACTAGCGGAGTTCACAAGAGCGCAGCCGGCTGTTACACTCTCTTCTGGTTCCCCCAAACCTTCCGACCATGAAACGTGCGCTTCTTTCCGTCTCGGATAAGACCGGTCTCGTCGATTTTGCAAAAGTTTTGATCAATGCCGGCTACGAGATTCTCTCGACAGGAGGAACCCTCAAAGAGCTCCAGAAACATGCGATAAAAGCACTCTCCGTCGAGGAGGTGACGGGGTTTCCCGAGTGTTTCGGCGGCCGCGTGAAGACGATGCATCCGCTGATTATGGGTGGCATTCTCTTCAATCGCTCGATTCCGCAGCACGTTGAGCAGGCGAAAAAACTTGGTATTGAACCGATCGATCTTGTTGTCGTGAATCTGTATCCATTCGCAGAGACAGTGGAAGCACTACAAAAAAATTCCAAAAACGAAAAACCAAATTCCAATTTAATTATTTCTTCGGAAGCGGTTGAGCAAATTGACATCGGGGGACCGACGCTCCTTCGAAGTGCGGCAAAAAATCATGATGCGGTGACGGTTGTGTGCGATCCGGCTGATTACCTAGCAGTCGGCTCTCAGATTCAGAAAAACGGATCGACAACACCGGAGCTTCGCATGCAGCTCGCTGCGAAAGTTTTTGCGCATACGGCTCGCTACGATGGAATGATTGCCGACTATTTCTCCGGAGGGAAAACTCTGTCGCTTTCGCTCACGAACGGTCGTACGCTTCGGTACGGCGAGAACCCTCACCAATGGGGGAAGTTTTATGAAATTGAAAATGCCCGCCCGGATGCGGTCGGACGGGGAAAATGGAAAATGGAAAATTCTTCTGTTCCGTGGAAACAGTTGCAGGGCAAAGAACTCAGTTACTTGAACATTCTCGATGCGGATGCTGCCTGGCGCATGGTCTGTGAATTTTCTGCCCCAACATGTGTAATGGTGAAGCATGCAAACCCGAGTGGCATTGCATCAGCAGAGTCGATTGAAGATGCGTTTCAGGCAGCCTACGACAGCGACCGTCTATCGGCATTCGGTGTGATCATTAGCCTGAACCGTCCGTGCAGCGAAGCGATTGCGAAGAAAATCTTGGATCAGAAAATATTTGTCGAAGTGATTCTTGCACCGGAGTACGAAGCGGGTGCTCTTGAAATCCTCAAGGCCAAGCCGAATATTCGATTGATCACCCCCACCCCAACCCCTCCCCCGAGGGGGGAGGGGCTTCTTCGCGAGAGTGTCATCTACCGCTCCGCTTTCGGCGGCATGCTCGTGCAGAATGACGATACGAAAGAGATCACCGAGGCAGATCTCACATGTGTGACGAAAATGAAACCGACGAAGCAGCAGGTTGAAGACATGCTCTTTGCATGGAAAGTCGTGAAGCATGCAAAATCGAATGCGATCGTCCTCGCGAAAGACTGCACAACTGTCGGTATCGGTTGCGGGCAGACGAGCAGAGTGGATTCAACGTGGATTGCACTCAAGCGCGCAGGAGAGAAAGCCAAGGGTTCCGTGCTTGCAAGCGATGCATTCTTCCCGTTTCCGGATTCGATTGAAGAAGCGGCGAAGCATGGAATCGTCGCTGTGATTCAGCCGGGAGGATCGGTAAAAGATGCGGAGGTTTTTGCGAAAGCGGATGAGCTGGGGATTGCGATGGTGACCACATCGGTACGCGCTTTCCGGCATTAATTATTTATGCTTAATGAGGATTCTCGTCGCTTGGATGCAGCCCTCATTTCCATTGCAGAGGAGGATGCAGATCATGATAATATTTCTCATTTTGTCCGGAACCACACGAATCATGCGGCTATAGAGCAGCGCGCACTCGCAATAGCATGCGGTGTTTCTGTGGCTCTTTTCGCACTATTACGCGAAGAAAATTCCGATATGGTTTCGCTACTTGCATGTATAGCTGTCACGACCAGCGTTGCCGGCATTATCAAAGAAATTTTATCTCATAAGAGCATGCAAGCTGTGAAAGATTTGCAAAGGCGTCATCCTGCACGCCTGAAACACATACTGAGAAAAATTCGCACAAGAATTCCAGAACTTTTCTCTGTCATTGATGCCGTCGAAGCAAAATTATTTGATCAGTGACTTTAAAAAAACCTCCCACTCTGGGAGGTTTTTAGTCATTGAAACAAAATTAGTTATTTCCCTGCTCCATTGTTGCTCTTGCTGCATCTAGCTCTTTCTTTATCTGAGCTGCAATGCCGCTTTCAGCAAGGCCTGCCTTGAGTGTGGCACCGTCCACTTTTGTCTCAACAGGAGGGAGATCTTCAGGACCGAATTCTGACATTGCCATACATAATTGGGGTAAGTAGTAATTCGACATCATTATCCACTTTTAAGCAACCCTGTCAATATAATGCCTTCCTTTTTCTCATGGGAAAGGCTTTCATAGCATGTGTATGCGCAGAAATCGTATTATCGTTTTCGCCGTCGTTCTGAGCCTGATACTCGCAGTGGCTATTTTGGTGATTGTACAGATCGATCGGGGGTCTTTTTCTCAGCAGCGTATCGGGACATCGAATTCTTCCGGAGCAGTTTTTTCATCGCAGCCTGAGAATCTTTTCTCTGTCGTCAAAGTCGTCGACGGCGATACGATCGATGTGCTC
>CAZQYX010000003.1:94096-101882 GCA_964597665.1 uncultured Candidatus Peribacteria bacterium
TGAGAATCTTTTCTCTGTCGTCAAAGTCGTCGACGGCGATACGATCGATGTGCTCGTCGACGGTAAGTCAGAGCGTGTTCGTTTCATCGGCATCGATACGCCGGAGACAGTGGATGATCGCAAGAAAGTACAGTGTTACGGACCCGAAGCGAGTGAGCGGATGAAAGAACTCTTAAGCGGGAAATCCGTTGCACTTGAAACGAAGCCGGATGAAGACAAAGATGACTACGGACGTCTGCTTCGCTATGTGATTCTTGATGGCAGCGATATCGGTGCAGAGATGATCGAGGAGGGGTATGCGAAAAGTCTCTGTTTTGCGTTCCCACATCCCAGATGCGAGGAGTACGACAAGCTTGAGCGAGAGGCGCGCGAACTGAAGCGCGGCAGATGGGGTACGTGCCGATAACGGTCCTCATCCCCTAACCCCTTCTCCATAGGCTGGAGAAGGGGGAGCCCAAGCTTCTCTCAATACAAACCTTCCTCTCTCCAGCCGATGGAGAGAGGTGCCCCGCTCGACGGGGCGGAGTGAGGACCGTCGTGGAGAAGGACAGGAGGATGAGGGCTGTACCCAAAGCAGCAGCCCTCCGTGGCTGCTGTGCATTGTGATAGAATTTGAATATGGATAGATCCGAAATTACAAATTATGCGATTCCTCAGGTTCATTCTGCAAAAGTTCTACTCGAGGGGCCGTTCGAGGAATCGTTATGGCAGCACCATATACAGTGCAATGAAAAGGCAGCAAATGAAGCTTCCGATCAAATCGCAGCGACACAAATATTGATTGGAGATATTTTTGAAGGACGCGAAACGCAATTAAGTAGGGCAGAGCGGATATGGCTTTAGTTTAAGAAGCATTGGCTATCCCTTTGCTCTGCTAGAATGTTCTTCCATGACTTCCAAACCGATTTTTGCCGGCCTCGACCGCGATGTCTTCGACTCCCACAACCCTTCACCGTACACGGACAATGTGAAGAAGGGCGTGTCGGAAGCACTCGTTCGGCAGATCAGCAAAGACAAGAACGAACCAAAGTGGATGCTTGAGCTTCGTCTTGAGTCCTTAAAAATCTTTCAGGAGAAGCCGATGCCGATGTGGGGGGCGGACCTCAGCAGGCTCGACCTTGAAAACATCATCTACTACGCGAAGCACGGTGCGGTCGAGACTAATAACTGGGAGGAAGTGCCGGATGAGATCAGAAAGGTCTATGACCGCCTCGGTATTCCCGAAGCCGAACGTAGAATGCTCGCAGGAGTGGGAGCACAGTACGAGAGCGAGATGATCTATCACAGTCTGAAAGAAGAGTGGCAGAAGCTCGGTGTGATCTTTCTCGATATGGACGATGCGGTGCAGGAATATTCGGAGCTCGTGAAGGAGTATTTCATGAAGTGCGTGCCGGCGACGGACCACAAGTTTGCGGCTCTGCATGGGGCTGTTTGGAGCGGCGGAACATTTCTGTATGTCCCAAAAGGAGTGACCGTGCGCGAACCCCTGCAGGCATATTTCAGGATGAACGCAAAAAATATGGGCCAGTTTGAACACACGCTCATCATCATCGAAGATGGAGCCGAAGCGCACTACATCGAAGGGTGCAGTGCACCGAAATACGGGTCGCAGGGATTGCATGCGGGACTCGTTGAAATTTTTGTAAAAGACGGTGCGAAATTTCGCTATTCGTCAGTCGAGAACTGGAGCCGAGATACCTATAACTTGAATACGAAGCGTGCGATCGTTTCGCGCGACGCGCGCATGGAGTGGATCGGCGGCAATATGGGATCGGGTGTGACGATGCTCTATCCGTGCAGCGTACTTGTCGGCGAGGGCGCGCACTGTGATCACATGGCCCTCGCATTTGCGAATGCAAACCAGTGGCAGGACACGGGCGCGAAGGTGCTGCATCTGGCAGCGCATACATCGAGCAAGGTCATCAGCAAATCCGTGAGTAAGGGCGGCGGATGCTGCGTGTATCGGGGGCTTTTAAAAATTGCGCCGCATGCGCATGATTGCACTGCGAGTGTCGAGTGCGATGCGCTCCTCCTCGATGAAGCGAGCAGGACGGATACGATCCCCGATATTCAGGTAAAGAATAACGACGTGACGATCGCGCACGAGGCGACGGTCGGGAAGCTCTCGCAGGAAGATCTGTTCTACCTCATGTCACGAGGGATCAGCGAAGAAGCAGCGAAGGCGATGATCGTGTCGGGGTTCATCGAGCCGATCGTACGGCTTCTGCCACTGGAGTATGCAGTCGAGATGAACAGGCTGATCGAGATGGAGATGGAGGGATCGGTCGGCTGAGATTGCATTAATTTTATTATGATTTATAATAGTATTCATGTCAGATCGTGTATCCGATGCTCCTCTTCCAGCTGAATCGCCGCTTTCTTCTGAAGCGGCTCTAACGAGACATGAGTTCAATATCAGAGAAGCGGTCCAGAGGATACTTATTGGACGCGCCGATGAACTTTCCTGTACTACAACACCGACGGGTGTCGGTCTGCAAATCGCCACGCTGAGATTGGTTGGAAAGGAAAGAGACATTGTGAAGGCTGAACTCATTAGACAAGTGGAGGAGTATGGCATCAGAGTCGTACCTGTCGCTAAAAAACGAAAAGGTGCACCTAATGTTTCATACACAGAAACGGATCCGGTGTTCGAGCCTGAACCGCAGCTCGAATCAGTTTTTTTGCCCCATGTGCACATTCCGGATCTTTATGCTCCGTCCTCCGCATTGCTTCTCGAAGCAACGAGGATTTTGCAGGACGTTTTGCCTCGAGTGTGCAGCGGACTCACGGTGACCGTGGCTGAATCCACGCATTCGGTTTCTTTCAATGCGATGTCCTCCCTCATTGGCGTAGAAGTCAGTGCGGCACTGAAACAAATTTCTCTCGACGATATTCGCAGAGCGAGTTTCCACAGAATTCTCGTGCATGCGGGGATAGAACTTTGTGTCGGCTGGTGTGAGAGTATCGGCGTCTCTGCCCTCAATGAGCAGAAGGCAAAAGTATTATTCGATATGGCAGGTGTGCACACGGTTCTCTGTCAACTGAGGCAGCGCAGGTTTCAAGTGCCGCTAGCGCCCGAGCAGATCTCATTTGGTCAGTATCAGCAGCAAGAAGCTGCAGCTTGAAGATTCTTTCTCCTAGGTGTTCCTCGCCCACAACATCAAGCCGATCCCCCTCTCGGTCATCCTGAAAGATTCTCGCTATGCCGAGCGACCTTCGAAGCGAGCATGGGATGACGGGTCCTTGTAAAAATCCCAAAACTACCTACAGTATCCCTCCTATGTCCGAATCGCAGCCATCGCGGATTCATAAGGATATCATTCCTGAAACCGCCTCCGAGGTGTTTGGTGGGGTGAAGGTGCAGACGGTTCTTCCTGTTACGAGAGCGGTGGAAGCGACTGTGGCATCGAATAATGTCAACGATTGGGTCGCCGAACTTTCCAGTCGCATTTTTCAGGCATTGCAGGGAATTTCTCTCATACAAAAGGCGATCGACGATAAAAGTTGTACCTCCAGCGCACTGTCACGCCATGTGAATACCGTCGATAGAGAACTTGGTCTTGGTCTCCGCCAACACAGTATTGAAAGGGATCGAATCATGCTTGCGCTCAAGCAGCGATTTCTTGAAGAATTGGAGGTCGAAGTGACTTCCGCCACTACCAACGGAAGGCCGGCACCGCCGCTGTTGCCGGAAACCATCGAGGCGTGTGAGGCGGTGGTGATTCCCCAAATTCTTGCCCTCGACAAGAAAACCATTCGCTTCGCCGCCATCTTCGGTCCTGTGAGGACGTGGACTAACTGGAATAAGATTCCACGTCCGCACACAAATACCATTGCGTTCGCCATACAAGAAAGACTCGAGCACGATCACGGTTTTACCGTGGTAGTGTCTACGGAATCGAAGCAGCCCGCACAAAGAGCAGAGCGCAGCAACAGTGGCATTCATCTCTCCATTGCTGCGATGCAGGTTTGTATCGATAGCATTCTTCCTGCGCCCTATAGAGCATATGCTGCGATGATTCTGGAGAAGGTGATCCTCAAAAAGGATATTCGAAACGGAGAGATATCCTATATGGGGATCGCCAATATTATGGGACATATTCTGAAGCGGAACTTGCCTTCCCCCGATCTTCATTTGCACGTCGATGCTCTGAGGAGAGTGCTGATGGATATTCTCGAGTTTCTCTGTGCGACGAATCCCCAGCCTATTGTTGTGATCGGAGGTGACACAAAGCATACACCCCGTCCAGTGGTGACCGAACTGAAGCCAGTTCCTGCCGAGCAGATCGTCACGAAGAGTTCTTTCACTCCTGATCCTGATGACGACGAGCAGGATGAGATTGAAGACGATGATGAAGAATCTCCTGATGATAACAGGCCTGATGACGGCAGTGCCGAGTACGAAGATATCAACTTCGAAGCCATTGGCATTCATCCGAGTGAGCCGACGAAAGCCAAACCGGGGAGCGAAGAGAAGGTGCTGATGCTTGCGGCGCGGTATGCCGCGGGCATGCCACTCTGGCATAACGATGATTGTACCGATCATGGACCGGCACGCGACCAGCGTATCGATGGTGATGTTGATCCCGAAGACAGGGGAAAGTTTACAAGCCCAGAGCAACGGGAAGCAGAGAGGCAAAAGAATATTACTGACCGCCTCGCGCAAAAAAACAAGAAAGCAGCTGCAGCTGCGCTTCGGTCTTGTGCATCAGATTCTGCGGCAGAGATTCCGGTTGATGAACAAGAAAGTCTCGCCGCATTGATTACATCTCAAATGGAAGATGATGTTTCAAGCGGCGTTGTTGTTGACGAACAGTCGAGTGCTGATGACTCCGATGATGACGAGGAAGAAGCACCGCCGGATGATGCTGCAATACTCGAAGGGGATTAACTCTCTTCGTTTTTTCTTGGCAGCAACAAAGAGAGTTCTAGTGCATTTCTGTTTTCTACGATACGTTTTGCAGTATCCCGCCTCACGCGCATTTGAGGGATCATCTCTTTACTTTGCCTGTCCAGTGTTTCACTCGTTTCCAACCTGTCGAATTCCGCGTCCTCCCGCTGCGAAAACCGCTCAACTACTGCGGCATCGGTGCTGAAGCTTTCGTAATAGACAATTCTAAAAACTTCCCCGTCGGTTTGACGGATGAATTCCGGTTGCTGCAAAGCATTCGGATTCGGATTGTTCGGGAGCTCGTTCGGTACTCCTCGCACCGGTTGTATCGGCTGTACCTCTCTCGAACGCCAAAGATTTGGCAAACCTGATAGAAAACGCATTCAATCAGTATACCATTTTCTGGTCTTTTCTTCCATACTCATCCTATGAAGAAAGCCCTAAATATCCAAAAGATTGTGATCAAGGCAGGGGAGATTTTGGAGGTTCCTTTGGAGGTTTCCATGAGTGGCCCCAAGACGTGCGTCGATGTTCGTGTCGGGCAGCGTGCATCTGCGACCATCTTCGATACGAGTACGCCAAAGAAGCATTCCGTGAGTGTTGTACTCGAAGAAGGCAGCAAGCTGACGTACGTCTCACTTAGTGATTCTTCATCACGAACATTTCAGTCAACCGTTGGCGAAGGTGCGACAATGCACTGGCACTGCACAACGATCGGAGGCGAGGGTGATGCTCATTCGCTTGTTTCGACCTGCATCGGAGTGGATGCCGAAAGCAAAGTTGATTGGATTTTTTCGGCAAGCGGAAAAGAAAAGCAATCGGTGACCGTTCGGAATATTTTTGATGCACCGGAAGGTAGCGGAGAAATCACACTGAAGGGCATCGCAGAAGAAAAAGCATTCGTGACCTGTAACGGGATGATCGAGATTACGGAGCAGGGGAGAGGGACGAATACGTACCTCACCGAAGACGTTTTGATGCTCGATGCGTCTGCACATGTCGATGCCATTCCTGCACTTGAAATACGGACGAACGACGTGAAGGCGAGTCACAGCGCAACAGTCTCGCGTGTCACCGCTGAAAATCTTTTTTATCTGCAGTCACGCGGGATCGATGAAAAAAAAGCGCGCAGAATGTTCGTCGAAGGATTCCTTGGAGCCTTGACGGAGAGGATTTTGGATCCGGAGATACGGAGCAGGGTGGCGGCGCAGATACTACGGTCAGCGTCGTAAATTTTTTATGAAACTACAATACTGTTTATTATTTCGTGTATTGGCAGGGAATCCCTTATCGCATTTATTGCAACAACAACTGAACTTGCACTCTTCGTACTCCCTGCCAAAAAGACACGATTATCATCGATTCTGACATTCAGGTTAGCTATTGCGATTCCCACACTATCAAGTCTTCTATGGATTTTCTCCTCTATCTCAGAACCGCTGGTGGGTCTTCTTTTGATTAATTCATCCGCTGGATTAGGGGCTTCTGATCCCATCACTATTATCTTAGATACAGAACATACGCAGTCAAGAAATATCTTCGCACCTACCTTCGTTGTGTGCAGTCTCAAGGAGTATGGATATTGTCCGCAGCATTTCCTGCCGTTTCCTGTGGTTTGTTATCTTCCGTACCCATCGCTAGCAGAATCTTGCCCAGGATCTTCGGTTCTTTTTTGAAACGTTCCGCGGCGGCAGCGACAATTTCTTCCATGAGTTGTTTTTCCCTCTCCGGTTCGCTCTTCTTCGAAAGCGCAATCGCAGCGTAGAAGCATTCCTCTTTTGCATCCGGTGCCTGACAGTCAACGATACAGCCTCTGAGAATAAACCAGTTACCGAAGTCCTTTGGTTGCAGCGCATAGTTTCTTGCACGCAAATCATTGATTGCGGATATCTTCCGTAGACCATCGGCACCGAGAAGAGCAATGGCCCCTCCAACAAGCGCTCCAAAAATCTTTATTCGCGCCCATCCGGTTTTTACCGTTGCTTTCGGACTCTGTGCGCGTCTCTCTTCAATTCCCAATTGCTCGATTGTCTGATCCAAGCTCTCTCCAGGATGCAGATTAGCCGTTCTTGTTAATTCAGTCTTTGGGGCACTCATAAGTACGTGATTATATACTGCAATTATTTTTGTGCAATTACAACAAAAAAAGCCCCAGTCACCCGCCTCACCCCCGGCCCCTCTCCCAGCGCGACGCTTGGGGAGAGGGGTGCGCTGCTTCTCAAGTTTTGGAATACCTCAGGCTCCCCCTTCTCCCCAGCGTTAGCGGGAGAAGGGGCTAGGGGTTGAGGCGCAGGATGTTCGTCGAAGGATTTCTCGGGGCGCTGACGGAGAGGATTGCGGATGAGGAGATACGCAAAAAAGTTTCGCAGGTGATTCTGCGTTTGTAAAAAATTAGAATTCCCGCTCCGATCTAAGTGACAGAAAGAACGATTATGACTGCATCTGTCTCCGTACATCATCTCGAATTTCTTCAATCTTTGAAGTTTCTCTAGGTCGTGAGAGACTATTTAAATACGTTGCAATGCGCAGTGTGATTTCCCTCTGCGCTGCAGGATCGGTGTAGATATCAATATCGAGACTATCTCGAATTATTTGAATCTGTACCGTATTGAGTTCTTGTTCAAGAATGTCCGGATGGACAAGGGAAAGCAATTGCTCGTATGCAGCGATGAGATTGTGTATTTCGTCGCTCTTAAAATTTTCTACGTTGATATCATCTCCATCTTTCCATAAAGATTTCATTTCCATGAAACACTTTCTTCCTTCAGTCAGAAATTTTTGTACAGTGCCTTTATCGAATGCGTTATGGGTTTCAATAAGGCCAATGACGGTACTATCGATTGCTTCATCTTCTGCTGTTTTTATTACTTTCGCTGTATAGCCCGCTTGATCAAC
>CAZQYX010000004.1:0-61104 GCA_964597665.1 uncultured Candidatus Peribacteria bacterium
ATTCAAAGAAATGGCAAAAGAAAGCCCATACTCGGATAACGCTTGCGAAAAAGTAAAAGGCGCGAAGCGCGGGTCTCGCGGGTTCCCGCGCTGGAGCGCCACCACTTCAGGGAGAGCTCATGAGAGGGACGAAGTCCCTTTCATGAATTTATTTCTTCTTACTCGCATCAAAGTCGTACACCGCACGACCGACACGGATGAAGTACGGCATCTTCTGGAGGTTCAAGCTGATGGTGCCCACCTTGACGGTGCGCTGCTTACCGACCTCTTCGATGATCTGCTTCTTTGAAAGTGCACCCTTCGACTTGAGGATCGTCTCGATGACATCGGCAACCGTGCCCGGTTCGAAGCCCCACTCGCGCAGAGCGTAGAGACCACGACCGACGAGAACGAACTGCGGATAGCGGATGAGTTCGTTGTGGACTGCCTGGACGGTGACGTTCTTATGGTCGAAGTGCGCTTCTCTGATCTGGTTAGCAATCTCCATGAAGTGGAGAGGATGAGCGATCTTCTTGAGGACGATCTCGACCTTGTCACGGATGGAACGAGGACGGACGAAGCGCCACTCGGTGAGGCCCCATCCTTCTGCGATTTCTTTGAGACGTTCGTCGATACTGAGACAGCTTTGGATCAGTTCCTGAGACGGAACGCGTCCCTGGAAAGCAGGCATCGCCTGAATCGAACTAATGAGCTCGGCAGCCTTCATGCACGAGTGCCTCTTATTGAGGAACTTCACCGCCATGTCGACGATCGTCGAAATATCGTCGAGTGAGAGGTTCGAAAGTCTCCAGAACGGCTTGTAGGTAAGACTGTGACCCTCGGATGCGATCTCGGTGTCGATGCTGAAGCTGAGCTTGAGAACGGTGCCATCGATCACCTCGGAACTTGGAAGATGCTTTAAGACACTTGAAATCAGTTCCGTCGAGAGCATCAGTCCACCGTGAGCAGCGAGAATCCCCTTCGCGATCTCATTCACTTCATTGAGGCGCGTGGTGCGAACTGTCCTCTTGAGCTTGCTTAGAGCAATGCTCTCGATCTGACGGATGCGTTCCCTCGTCACGTTGAAGTGCTTGCCGATCTTTTCCAAGGTTTGCTTTCCCTGTCCCGTGAGTGCGAAGCGACGTTTGATCACCTCCGTTTCCTTCTGCGTGAGTACGAGGAACAAATCACCGAGAAGTTCCTGGAGATTCAGATTCAGCTGCGACTTTGAGGCGGCTGTCTGAGAGGTGGAGGCGGAGGAAGGAGTCATACGCGAGGAAGGGGGAAATAAAACTATCTTGTTCTACCAGAACGTTGACAGAAAAGAAAGTTAAATTTTCTTTCCTCTTCGTCGGGTAGAGGTTCGCTTCTGGAGATTTCGAGATTCGATTTCTCCGGAGCTGAAAAGAGCAAGATAGTTTTCCCTATAAAGGGAGATATGATAGAACAATTATACTACATGTCAATAGCATTCTTTCGGTCCATTTTGATACCCAGGATACTGCAGGCTGCACGGGCATCTGGATCACTTCTAAGGCCATTTTGGCCCGTTTTTGTCGTATATCTTTCATCGATGAATTCAAGAGGAATATTGACGATTTTTTCAATTTCCTTCGCTGCACTACGAACCAGATTCACCTGACTCCCCTCCTCTCCCGAGAGGAGGAGCGGGAGACCGATGATGATTCGCTCGATTTTTTTTGATCGAACGATCTGTTCGACTTTTTGTGAGAGTTCTTTTGTGGTGTCATGCTTCAACGTATCAAGAGCAACGATGACTCCGCTCTTCGTATCACCGAAAGCAACTCCTGTTCGTTTGAGACCAATGTCGAGAGCGAGGAGATGCACGGGTTTGATTGTAGCTGCTATCTTTCGTCTGGGAAAATTCCAAAAGATAAAAACCAAATTCCAAAACAAACATGTCTTCTTGGATTTTGGCTTCTGGAATTTGGAATTTATTTTTTCACGTTCGTAAGCCTGCTCAGCAGCGACTTCTTATTCGCTGCATTCTTTTTGTGAATGATTTTCTTCTTCGCAGCCATATCGATCGCCTTGAAGGCGAGTGGCAGAGCCTTGATGGCTTCGTCGATCTTTCCCTCCTTCACCAGATCGCGAATCTTCCTGACTTGGGTTTTCATTCCAGTCTTGAAAGGAAGTCTCCGCGCATTGCGAACTCTGTTCTGTCTCGCGGCTTTGATGGAAGAGTCGAGGATTGGCATAGAGCTGGTTCAGGGTAGAGACGAGGATGTGCGGTGTCAATGGAAGACTGCTACCATGCCGGTATGTGCGGAATTTTTGGGTACATCGGCCCGAGGTCCACTGCAGGAGTCATTGTCATTAAGGGTTTAAAAAATCTCGAATATCGCGGTTACGACTCATGGGGAGTTGCGATGCGGCTTCAGGACGGTTCTGTTTCTATCGAGAAAGAGATTGGGAAGATCGGTTCCGTGAAGAACGAAGATTTTGCTGCCGTGAGCAACCTTGCAATCGCACACTCCCGCTGGGCGACGCACGGAGGAGTGACGAAGGAGAATGCGCATCCGCACCTGAGCGGAGACAAGCGCATTGCGGTCGTGCATAACGGCATCATCGAAAATTTCGAGGAGCTTCGTAGTGAGCTCGTCTCCAAGGGGCATGTGTTCCAGTCCGAGACCGACACGGAAGTCATCCCGCATCTCATCGAGGAATTACTGAAGGTGAAAGGGACGAGTCTCTCCGAAGCAGTACGGTCCGCCTGCAAGCGCTTTGCGGGGAGGTTTGCGATTCTTGTCCTCGACAGGACATCGCAGAGTCTCGTTGCCGCGCGCACAGGATCCCCCCTTATAGTGGGTGTTGGAGAGAAGGAGTTTTTCATCGCGTCCGATATCCCTGCGTTTCTCGAGTACACGCGCACCGTCGAGTACCTCGATGACGGCGAGATGGTAACGGTCGAGAACGGAGCTATCCGCTTTCAGTCAATCGAGACGGGAGAGGAGAGAGCCAAACGTCTCGTCACGATCGACTGGACTGTGAAGGATGCCGATAAAGGCGAGTACGAGCATTACATGATGAAAGAGATCATGGATCAGAAAGAGTCGATCCAGCGCGCGGTGCATCAGGACGACCAGCAAATTATGAAGGTAGCGAAGGCGATCGAGACATGTCTCGGATGCATCCTCTGTGCATGCGGCACTGCCGGAAAAGTATGCATGGCGGCGGATTACTTCTTCTCCGTTGTTGCAAAGCGTCATGTGAACTTTGCTCCTGCGAGCGAATTTCCGATTTATCATCACTTCTTAAAGCCTGAGAGTCTCATCATCGTCGTTTCGCAGTCCGGTGAGACTGCGGATGTCCTCGAAGCGATGAAAGTTGCAAAGCAAGCAGGATCGAAAGTCCTTGCGATTGTGAATACTGAAGGCAGCTCGATTGCTCGTGCTGCGGACTTCACACTTCTTATTAACGCTGGTCCAGAGCGCGCCGTCGCGTCGACGAAGGCCGCGACAGGACAGATGGCGGTGCTCCTTCTCATTGCACACGCAGTCGCAGGCAAACTGAATATCGGCCGAACATTGCTTCTTGAGGCGAGCGGGCAGATCAACGATATGTTGAACCCGCGCTATATCGATCATATTCATGGAATTGCGAAGAAGATCGCACATCAGGAGAACATGTACATCATCGGCAAGGGCTGGAATTACCCGATGGCTCTCGAGAGCGCGATCAAGATTCAGGAAGTGAGTTACATTCACGCGGAGGGTTTTGCCGCAGGCGAACTGAAGCATGGACCGATTGCGCTGATCGAGGAAGGAACGCCGTGCATCGCACTGATGGGAAACGATGAATTCACGGCTGATATTCTCAGTAACATCATGGAGCTCAAGGCTCGTGGCGCATTCATCATCGCCGTTTCTCCTGTTCGGCATTCGGTGTTCGATCTGTGGATCAAGGTACCGGACGCGGGCGCCGCGCAGCCGATTGTGAATATTATTCCCATCCAGATTTTGGCTTATTCGCTTGCAGTATTAAGGGGGAAGGATCCGGATATGCCAAGAAACTTAGCCAAGAGTGTGACGGTGAAGTGAAATTTTAAGTACTATCCCTCGAATTTTTTTGAGTGAAGTGCCATTTTTGAATCTAGTACAAATCAAAATCCTGCTCTGCTGGGAATTTATTGTAATTGAGGTTGCAACAGATATTATGAATATCCCCCCACAGGGGAATTTTATTTCTTTCTCTCCTTACGGTTATGAAAGCAATTTTGAACCTCCCTGTGCCGATGGTTCTTGTGGAGAAGCCCTTCGCACCCGTTACTCGCTAAAGGGGGTTAAAACATCCCTGACCTATTCCGGGGAAAGGTAGTATGCGTTCCCATAGAAGCGCCAGCGACGGTGCGTAGACAAGTAGGTGCAACCCTTCCAAAAGAAGGAACATCCAGACGGTCACTGCAAGGACGAATCGGCATAATTGTGATTAGGCAAGACCCCACCGCACGTCGCTGTGTGACGGTCTTGAGGTGCGTTACTGGACTAGATCGCGGGAAGCATCCCGCTTACAGCCCTCATCCCCTAGCCCCTTCTCCGGATTCCGGAGAAGGGGGAGCCTGAGCTTCCTTTGATTACGGACATTTCTCTCTCCGGAACGCCGGAGAGAGATGTCGCCGCAGCGACAGAGTGAGGGCTGTAGAAGAGAGTGACGATCATTACTTCTCATCCGGCGGTATTCCATAATAATCAAAAAGCATCTGTGCGATGTCTCTGAAGAGTGGTGCAGCGGATTTCGAGCCGAAGTCGTCTTTCTTCGGACGATCCAGCTTCACGAGAATCAAAAATTTCGGATGATCCACCGGTGCGTACCCTGCATATGTTGCAATCGTCGAGCCCGTGCCGCTCTCGTATTTTCCTCCCGGGCCGGCTATTTGTGAGGTTCCCGTTTTTCCGGCAATGCGGTGGAACTTCACTTTTCCGGCTTTCGCAAAACCATTCTGTGCACTGTTGACCAGCATCGCCGTCACGGTTGCCGATGTCTCGGGCTTGATGACCTGACGGATCACTTCCGGTTGGTTCTTGTCCACCGTCCCGTCGGGATGCCGGATCTCATCGATGATGGTCGGTTTGAGTAGCCTCCCTCCGTTTGCGAGCGCCCCCCATGCTTGCACCATTTGAATGGGAGTTGCTGTGATTCCCTGTCCGAAGGCCATGGTCATCAGCAATGCCGGGCTCCATTCTCGCCACGGTTTTAAGTCACCCGGTACTTCGTTATCGAGTTCAATGCCGGTGACGATTCCGAATCCGAAGTTCTGGAGCGCCGCATGGAACAAGTTGCGACCGAGTTTCAGACTGACGCTCGTCATGCACGTGTTGATGGAGAAGTTGATACAGTCGACCATCGTGACTTTCCCGTAGTATTTATTCAGCGCGTTCTTGATCGTATACACGTCGACCTTCACGGCACCCGTGTCGGTGTAGATGTCCGACGGAGACACCTCTCCCTGGTCGATGGCAGTCGCCATCGTGATGGCTTTCATCACGGAGCCCGGCTCGTACACTTCCTGCACCGTCCTGTTCACATACGAACCGACACCGATGTTGTTTCTATACTTCAGCCAGACTCCTCTTCGGTCCGTCGGGAAAATCTCCCGGCGGTTGTTGTCGCCGAGATAGTAGTAGTACCTCGAGATCGTTTTCAGATCGTAGAGTGCTTCGAGTTCGGTGATTCTCTCCTGCGCTTCTTTGCTGAGTGTTGCTCGGTTCTCCGGCAGGATGTCACGGAGGTAGGCTTTCAGGACACGGGCGTTGTTCTCGGGATTATAGATTTCCACGACGATGGATTTCTCCCGTTCCGGATCGATGGTCATCGCTTCCTTCTCGTACACCGATGCGTACGCGTTGTTGTCGAACAGCGGAGCGTTCGCCATTGCAAGAATTTTACCGGTGAACGGGTCGACCACGATCACCTGACCGCTCTCGGCATCGATTTTCTTCACCATCGCATCGAGCAGTTCTTCCACGTTGCTCTGGATGAAGCGGTCGATGGTGAGCACGATGGTGGAGCCATCCCTCGGATCGATGAATTTCTGGTCAGAGGAAACGATCTGACCGCCGAACGGATCGCTGACGGATGCGATGAGGCCTTCTTGGCCTCTGAGGATCGAATCGTACGCGCGCTCGATGCCGTACTGCGGTTCCTGCAATGCATTGATGAATCCCACGACGTGCGATGCGATCTTTGTGTCAGGATAAAATCGCCAGTGCTCCGTGATCAGCGTCACAGCGCGGAAAGGATCCTGAATCTTTATTTTCTTGTCGTCGCCTGCGGAATTTTCAATGGCTTTCGCGCGTGCGGAGAGAGCTTCCTTCTCTTTGATTTCCCGGATTTTTACGCTCAGTTCCGGAGGAAGTTTTGCCATGACCGGTACGTACCGAAGAGGCCTTCTGATCAGTCTCGCTTTGATGACGCTTGGGTCGATGAGCAGAATGGGTGAGAGCGTGCGGGAGACAGAGGAGATGCTTCCTTGATCGATCAGATCGGGATTGGCGGAAATGAGCGACTGCTCCTGATTGACGAAAATACCGGGAATCGCCAGTTGAATCACGCTCTGTTGTTGCTTCTTGTTTGCTCCGTACAGCAGCGGAACGAAGGTGACCGTCTTCTCGCGGATGCGATCTTCGATGAACCGTGCGAATTGCCGCTGCAATTCCGGGAGACCCTGAACCTGGCGGCTCTCGTCACTTAGGCTACTTCCCGTAAGTACAGCGACGATCGCTCCCGACGCCGTGACACTCTCGACAATTTTCACTTTCGCGAGAGGATCGAAGGCTGCCTTATAGAAACGGATGAGCTCCGTCGGACACGAGGCTTGTCCTGCTCTGCAGAGTGCATCGAATTCGCTTGTGAGCAGTGTTTGCGACAAGGTGTCCGCAACTCTCGCATGATCGAGGTCGACAACAAGCGGATCGATGTACACGAGGTCGAGCGTAGTGTTCGTCGCGAGGATACTCGTTTCATCGGTCTTGCTGTTCCGGCTGAGGACTTCCCCGCGCTGTGCAGATAAGACTACTCCTCCGTACTGTTGTTCCTGCGCGATGCGGTGATACTCGTTACTCTTCACGATCTGCAGCTCGATCAGGCGTCCGACAATCACTAGGCAGATCGCAAGAAAGATCCCGTGGATCACGATGATGCGACGCTCGAACGAGCGTCTCTTCTGGGATTCGGACACGGTGGAGTAGCTGCCGTTATGCACGTGTTTCAGACTAGCATATGGCAGGAAATTCCAAATTCCAAAAATCAAAATCCACTATGATTTTCTTGGAATTTGGTTTTTGGCTTCTGGAATTTATCGAATGATCATCTCCTCTCTTCCCTGTCCCGTTCCGATCAGACGAATCGGTACGCCGATTCTTTTTTCGAGGAAGAGAATGTAGTTCCGCGCGTTCTTCGGAAGTTTCTCAAATTCCGTGATCCCCCTCGTCGAGGTCTCCCAGCCGGCAAGTTTTTCGTAGACTGCTTTTCCTTTCGTATCGACACCGACACCGACTGGGATCTCCTTCTCCGTATCGAGCACGTCGAGCTTTGTAAGGTTGATAGCGGTGAAACCGTTGATGAATGCACTCCGCACGAGATCAGGCAGGTGCATCCAGCCCGTGCGGCGCGGGCGACCGGTGACCGATCCATATTCTCCTCCCCGCTCGCGTAGTCTGTCTCCGGTCACTCCTGATTCCTCGGTGACAAAATCTCCGGCTCCCACTCTCGTGCAGTAGGCCTTGGCGATTCCGATGCAGGACGTCAGTGCACGAGGCGGCAGCCCCAGTCCCTGCAGTGCTCCTGCAGCGGTTGTCGAGCTGCTCGTTACGAACGGATACGTGCCGTGATCCAGATCGAGAAGCGTTGCCTGTGCACCTTCGATGACGATTCTTTTACCGGAGGACATGAAATTTCGAAGCATTTCGGGGAGTTCTTTGACGATGCGGGGAACAAAGACCTGAGCCTGCTTCAGAGCTGCGAGCTCTGCGGCGACATTTACCGTGATGCCAAACATCTCTTTCACCGTCTTCGCTTTCTCTCGTAGATCCTCCGAAAGATCTTCATGCAAGCGCTCCATGCGGATGCCGCATCGATGCGCCTTGTCCATGTAGGCAGGACCGATACCTTTCTTGGT
Source organism: uncultured Candidatus Peribacteria bacterium (assembly GCA_964597665.1). Taxonomy (GTDB): domain Bacteria; phylum Patescibacteriota; class Gracilibacteria; order Peribacterales; family Peribacteraceae; genus SICN01. Next base: position 8,117 of record CAZQYX010000004.1, read on the forward strand.
TGTGCCGATGCCCTTCGCTCCCCTCCTCTCTTCCAGTGCCGCATCGATATCTTTGTGAAAATCGAAGAGAATATGTGCGGCACCGGAAATCCAGAGCCGATCGAGAAGCTCTATTCCTGCAGCTTTGAGCGTTGCGATTTCTTCGAGCAACGTCGGCAGATGGATCACCATCCCGGAGCCGAGAATGACGGGTTTTCCTTCGTGCAGGCATCCTGCAGGCAGCAAGCGAAAAACGTGCTTCTTTCCGTTCACTACGATCGTGTGTCCGGCATTGGCACCGCCACAGGCGCGTGCGATGACATCAAAATGTTCTCCAAGGATATCCGTGACTTTCCCCTTCCCCTCGTCTCCCCACTGCGCTCCGATGATTGCAGTCACGGGGCCGAGGTCTTGGAGGAATTTCTTCACGGAGAGAGGATAGCAGAAAAATATGTTCGTAGCAGCGGTTCGAAAACCGCTGCGTACAGATGACCGCGATTTTCGAATCGCGGCTACGGCAAATGGATTATTTGCTCCGTCCTCATCTCCACAATCACCCCAACGCAATTTTTATTTCCCCTCGCTGCGATGAGAAGTGGTGTGATCACGTTCAGTCCATCAGGTCCGGCGAATAGTGCTGAATGCGGTTCGAAATCCTGTACGGTTTTTTCGAGTTTTGTACCTTCAGGAATATAGGGAGGATTGCTGACAAGCAGAAACGGACGATGGAAATTTCGCACCACATTCACTCCGTCTCCTTTCGTCAGTTGCACGTTATGTGCACCAAGCTTTTTTGCGTTCTTCATCGCGATTGCCAGTGCGGCTTGCGATGTGTCGATGGCGATCATCGACTGCGTCACTCCTTCCAGCGCTAGCGTGATCGCGATGCATCCGCAGCCGGTTCCGATGTCGAGTACCGTTTCGATCGGTGTATCTGAAAAACGACATACATATGCAGAAATACCACTATCTATTTCCTCAGTTTTCACCTCATCATTTCTCAAGAATTGTAGAACTTTTTCGACAATTTTTTCCGTTGCTGGTCTTGGAATGAGTGTGTCTTTACTCACAATAAATTCTCTTCCGAAAAATTCTTTTGTTCCGGTGAGAAGTGCAAGAGGTTCACAGTTCTTTCTTCTCTCAAGAACCGCGCGAAGATTCTTACAGTCATTTTCGGTGAGCGCATCTGTTCCATGCGCGAGCACCCAACTTCTGGATTGACCGAGAACGAAACCGGCAAGCAGTTCGCGATCAACTTTTTCTGTACCCGATGCATCGAGAATTTCCTGAAGCGTCATGGCTCAATGGTACACTGCCCTTATGCAGTGTGTTGGAATTGATTGCAGGTTCGCTTCCGGTATCGGTGGTCTCGGAACGTATACACGCTCGCTTGTTCAAGCCATGCTGCTGCGGAATGATCCGTGGAAGACGGTGCTGTTCGTTCGTTCCCGAGGTGAGCAGTGGCTTGCATCGCTTCCTGCACGGGAAAATATTATTCTCTGCGAGGCTCCATTCGCGCAGTATTCCTTTTCGGAGCAGTGTCGGTTTCCTTCTCTACTTCGCGAGTCCGGATGCGATCTTTTCTACTCCCCCTCTTTCAACGTTCCTGTCTTTTGCCCCGTTCCGTCGATTGCGACGATTCATGATCTCATCCTGCATCGCTATCCGAATCAGGCACGGTTCCTGAAGCGTCTCGCGTACCGCTTCATCTTCAATCGTACGGTAGAGAGGGCTCGCTCGCTGATTGCCGTGAGTGAAAAGACAAAACATGATCTTTTGGATTTCTATCCTCATCTTGATGACAAGATCACCGTTTCGTACCCGGGAGTCGGTGTTGAATTCAAAAAAGCATCCGATATTTCGATCCAACAAATTCGCGAAAAATATCAGCTCAAAAAACCTTTTCTTCTGTATGTCGGCAATTGCAAAGAGCACAAGAACGTTCCGATGCTGCTTGCAGCTTTTGACCGCGCGAAGATCAGTGGTACTGATCTAGTTCTCGTTTGTGGTGGAAAAGAGTGTAAGCAATTGTCGCTTCCCGAAAATGTACGGAGAATCGACTCCGTCGAGGGTGAAGATTTCCCTGCTCTGTACAGTGCTGCACTAGGATTCGTCACGGCAACACTTGATGAAGGTTTTGGACTTCCGATGGTCGAAGCGATGGCGTGCGAATGCCCCGTGTTTGCGACAACATGCGGGTCAATTCCGGAAGTATGCGGAGAGCAAGCGCTTCTGGTCGAGCCAACGGTTGCTGCGCTCGCCGAAGGGATGAAGAAAATCGTTCATGATCCGCATCTGAGAAGTGATGCGTGTTTGAGTGCGGCGGCAGAGTGGGTGAAGAAGTATAATTGGGCCGATGCGGCTGCGGTTGTAACGACGCTGTTCGACAAGACATTGACTAAAGTTTAGATATAGATTTTACTTACTATAGTAGTAGCTGCGAGTATCTATAAAGGTATTGGCAGCTGCTTTTCGGTAATTTTCGGCAGCACTCCAGCATCGTGCTGGCTTCCAGCTCCCGGGCTGGTAAAGTTGGGCCTTCGAGAACTTTCTCGAAGGCCCTTGGTTTCAATAATTTTCTTCTGCATTTTCGTCTTGCCGGCGCCAAAGCCCTCCTCTAGACTCCTCCAGCATTTTACCTCACATTCTTACGAATATGCTTGTCATACGCTTACAGAGAACCGGAAGGGAAAACACCCCGACATTCCGCATCGTTGTATCCGAAAAGGCCAGAAGTGCCAAGAAAGGCACTCTGGAGATCGTCGGACACTTTATTCCGAATCGCGAGACTCCTGTGTTCGACTGCAAACAGGACCGAGTGGAGTACTGGATCAGCAAAGGCGCTCAACCAAGCGATACGCTCGCGAGACACCTGAAGCGCGTCGGTATGAAGAATATGGATAAGTTTATCCTTCGATACGCAAAGCAGAAATCGAAGAGTGAAGTTCCTGCAGCTGCAGCACCTGCAGCCGCTCCAGTAGCCGCTCCCGAAGAGCCAAAGGCTGCGTAATGAAAGACACGGATGTAAGATAAAGAGAGTATTCTCCCCCTCGTTATGACAGATCAGGATCAATCCGGCCTTCCGGGATACACATTCATCAAAACGATTCTAGAGATGCTTGTCGAGGACAAGGATCAGTTGATCGTGGATGCAAAATCAGACGAGCTTGGCATTCTGATCACCGTCAAAGTGAGCGATAAGGATATGGGCAAGTTGATCGGGAAAAACGGCCAAACCATTCAGTCGATTCGAACGCTGCTTCGCACCATTGGCGGAACGGCGAATCAGAGAGTAAACTTGAAAGTCTTGGAGCCCAATGAAACACTCGCTGCTTAATTCTTCCCCTCTTTCCCATGATTAGAGACCTCATCGAGAACGGATCCGTTATTCAAATCGTTGCGACCGTTATCGCATTTGGATTGATTCTGGCATCGGTCCTAAGTCTCGCATACATCATCATCGGTGGCATCACATTCATCCTGTCCGCCGGTAACGAGGAGAAAATCAAGAAGGCCGTTCACACTGTTCGCTATGCGATCATCGGACTATTCGTCAGCTTCCTCGCATTCTTCCTCGTATCGTGGATTGCGAAGCTCCTCGATGTTCCGTTCGATCTTTCCTTCCAGACTGTTCTCGATCTGATGAATGCACTGTTTGAGTCGTTCCGATAAAACTTTCACTGCATACGAAAAACCCCGGACTTCCGGGGTTTTTTAGTAGCTGGAATTTGAGGTTAGACGATGAACTTCTTCTGCATCGCTGCAGCACCCATCGAGACGAAGCCAAGCATCAGTGCGAGCAGCGTATCCATCCCCGCTCCCGTCGTCGGGAAGTCTGTCAGCACTCCCGCCTGATTCGTTCGGACTCTCTGGGTAAGCGAGAGACCGCTGACATCTGCTCCGCGAAGTGTTGCGACGTTATCGAGATCCATGCCGTTTGGGGCATTACCCGCAACGGAGAGGACGTAGGTTGTCTGCCACGACTCACCCGGTTTGAGGACGGGAACCGCCCAGATCATCTCTGCATCGGTGCGGCTGACCAAATTCTGTGCGTTCTCGAAGCTCTCGAGTGAGAGATAGTTCCCATCGAAGCGGTCGACGATACTGGCATCGGAGATCACATGGTCAAGCGTGTTTTTAATATAGAGCCTGTAGCGAATTTTCCCGCCCGGTACCGCTTCGCCGCGATCGGAAGTCTTTCGAAAAAGGACGGTATTTTCGACGAGTCCGTTTTCGCTGCTCTCAAGTACTACTCTTGTTGTGTCGCGGGACACCGAGCCGTCGGAAGTTGCGCTTGCCGTCAGTACGGATTCCATCGGAGCATCGGCTCTGACACGGACACTGTAGACGAGGGTCCTTGTATCCTTCGGAGCGATCTGCAGCACAAGCCAGCGAACGTTCGTTCCATCCCAGTAGCCACCTTCGGTGGCACCGACGAATTCACCGTAGATCGGGAAGTTCGCGCTCACCGGAACACTCGTAGCCACCTGATCGGAGTTATTGGTTACTTTGACGGTATAGTTCAACACTTGCCCGATCTCTGCGGTCGTTCGATTATCGGAGATCGACACACTGATCGAATTGTACGGCAGTCCCGTCCGGGCAACAGTCTGATCGACAGCGATCGCTGTTCCTGCATATGCCTTGGTCCGAAGCAGTACTTTATCATTCGTCCTCGGATCGGTCTGCACGGTTACCGTGAACGTTCTCGAAGCACCGGGCTCGAGCGTGATGCTTTTCCACGTCACATTGTAGGAATCGCGAAGACCGTTATCAGAGGCGGAGATGAAGTAACTGTCGAAGGGAAGCGCAACACGGACATCCGTAGTTTGGCTGAGTGTGCTGGTATTCTTGATCCGCACCGTATACGTCGCCTGTTCGCCGGGCCAGATGAAGTCCCTTCCGTCGGAGATCGTGAGGTCAAAAACGTTAGACTGCGCCTGCTGGATGACATCCGAGATCAACGTCGTATCCGTCGTTTCAGCACCTTCGACGAGTGCGCGTGCAACCAAATACTGTCCGGGTTGAGCATCGGGTCTCACGTTGACGTTCACCGTGAGCGTGCGGGTCACGTTCTTATTGATCGATACGTTTGTCCACGTGACACTGTTCGTCGTTACTGAGCCACCGTCACTGGCTGAGGCGATGTTTGCTTGGTGAGGCAGATGGAATGATACGTTCACGTTGCGGGCAGTCTCCCTCTGCTGTTTCAGCGTCAGCACGTACACAACCGCACCCCCCGGTGCGACTGTTTCATGTCCGTCCGTGAGCGTGATGAAGTTGCCGCTCGTATTGATGCCTTCGTAATCATCATCGAGAGATGAGCAAGCATCATCTTGGGGATAATCGGTCTTCCCGTTCCTATCGTTATCGAGTCCGTCGGAACACTCCGAGTGGATTGCAAATGTTTCTCCGGATTGAAGGGAGAAAACGGTCACGAATGCCATGCTCAGGAGCATCAGCAGAGAGACAGTGGAGGCGATTTTCTTGAACACGGGAGATGGGGGGAGTAAACAAAAAGGGGATATTTATAAACCTTTTATGTCTACTTGTCAAATATATCTGGATACGAAATGTCACTAGCAGCGAAAAATCACTCAAAAACAGTATTTATTGTGCTTTTGAGACCTTTTTAGCCTTCTTTTGGGACACGGCAGGATGTGCTTCCCGGAGAAACATCGGCAGCATTGCAGGGTCTTTCATGCCTTCGATGGCTCCAATCAGTGGAAGATCTTCGATAGCGATCTTCCCGATAAAGAGCCTGCGAAGATCCCCTTTCAGCCGAACGTATTGTTCGATGGCACGCAGGCCGCGGAAGTAGACGAGTGACTTTGTGAAGGCACCGTGCTCGGATCCCCGCAGGAAGCCGCGTTTAATATCGATTGCCTTGGAGAGCGCCTTCTCCGGACTGCACCGTAATTCCTCCCGTACATACTTTCTGGTTTCTGCGAACGAATGGTCCATTGCGTAGGCAACAGCGAGGACACTTTTGGCGTGCAGGAATCGTTTCTCATGCTGCATCGGAAGGACGCGGTTCTGGTTGAAGATGGCAAGACCTTCCTGCGTATCGAGATAGTTGGCGCACCCTCTCCGGAAAATTTCGTAGGGTTGTATTCTTCCGTTCTCCGCAGTCAGTACGTGCGTTTCAATTTCATGCGCGAAGAGTGCCTTGAGGTGCTCGCTTGAGAATGTGCTTCCTGTTCTGATGAATACTTTCTTCTCCGCAACGGCGCAGTCGGAAACCATTCCCTGCTTTAGTTCCACCTGCCAATCGTGGAGACCGTACTTGCTGAGCACCTCCTCGAATGCTTTCTTTGCTGAGAGCGCGTCCATTGGCTTTTCGTCCGTTTCCTTCTTTGGATCTTCATCCTGCTGCTTGAGGTACTCCGTAGCGAAACCGATGAGTGCCGCACTTGGCGCACCGTAGAGTGCGAGGGAAGCTGCGGTAAATTTCTCCCTGTCCCCTCTCGCTCGGATGAGATCGATCTTGAGGAGGAGCTCTCTCCTCTTCTTCCGAAGGAGGATCCCGAGTGGACTCTCGTCCGATTCGAGCGGACGCAAGATTTGTTCCATCTCCGGAAGATCGAGAGTGCAGGGTCTCAGTTGAAAGACAGGCTCGTAGAGCGTATCGAGAGCAAGCTTCTTTCGTTCTTCCGTCAGATTCACGGGACGCAAAAATTTTAAGATCGAAAGTTCACGATCGATGGAACACAAGATCCTATCGACTGCGCGGAGATCTTTTCGTACGCCGATTTTGAGGGGGCTCTTTGGGGACTTCGAGGGGTCGATGAGAAATCCTTTCAGATCGCGACTGCCAATGGAAGCTCTGAGAGCAGTGTCCTCAGGTGTTCCTGCGGTCACGATCGTCTGGATTCTCTTCCCGCCCAGCGTAAATTTTACCTTGAAGGAATTCCTGCTTCCGCTGACAGGTTCGGCCACTTTCAGTGCCGTCAGTTCCCGGATGAACGCTTCTGAAAAAACTGTTCCGGGGAGATCGGGTGATACCGTACACGCTTCTTCGATGAGTGCACCTTCACCGGTGATTTCGATGGTCTCCCGAAGGCCGAGAATCGCAGGTCCAGTTTGCTTCCTTCTGCTCAGTTCTTCCCTCTCTCCGAATAATTCGTGGGAAAGGCGCACGCCCTTCTCGGGTGAGCCCACACTCAAGCCTTCCACGCGTTCCAGCCTCGAACGCAGCGGAGCGAGATTCGCAAGCTGCACGGAGAGCCCTGCTCGCGCATTCACTTCCAGAAGCACGGGGCCGAGTTCCTTTTCGATGGTGAGGTCGACCGCGAGGTAGCCGATATTCGTGCTGTACTGGATCTTCGCCGCGATGAGGAGAATTTCGTCCCACCTCGGTATTTTGATGCCTGCAACCGGACCGCCGTGCGGAAGCTCAGTGATCATCGAGTGGTACTGAAATCCATGCGTCGTGATGCCCTTTGCAATATCGATTCCGATGCCGATCCCTCCCTGATGCACGTTCGCTTTCCCGTCGCTTTCGGCCGTCGGTACTCGAAGCATCGCCATGACGGGTACGAGGTTGAAGACGATGATGCGGACATCCGGAAGGCCCGCAGGACGGAAAGGCAGAAAACATTCGTCGGCAATGAGAATTTGCTCGAAGAATGCGGTGTCCCGGAGTCCGTTCACCGAGAACTTGCCGTCCAGAATATCTTCGATGTGCTCCCGAAGCCTCTCCGTGCCGATCGGCGTTTTCCCTTGCTCTAAGAATTCACCGTTCTTCCTCCCTTTGAGAATGATAATTCCTTCTCCCCCGAAGCCGTAATTGGGCTTGAGCACACAGATATCGGGAAGGTTGCTGAAGTCGAACGACTGCAGTTGTCTCCTTGACTCGATTCTCGCAAACAGTTTCGCCGTCGGGATGCCGCGTGCGGAGAGAAAGGCTTTGGTTTTTATTTTATCGTCCGCAAATGCAACTGCCTTCTTCGGATTGAACGGTTTGATGTAGAGCAAACTTCTGGCATTCAATCCAAGAACTCCGCGATGATGAAATGGGAAGGCCATAGAATGCAGTCGGAGATCACTCTTCCTCAGCAAGATGCTTAAACACCTCGCGGAAGCGGAAGTATTCAACGAGTCGCAGTCCGGTCCACCTCCCAAGCACAATATTGAAGAGAATCGTCAGGAGAACCAGCTCGGGATAGGCAAGGATCAGCGATTGCAGCAGCTGCCATTGGACGATGAGAACGCAGAGGAGTGCTCCGCAGACGGTCTCGGTGATGCCGAGAATCGCGGACATCCAGCCTTCCTCGGTCTTGAGATTCAGGAAGTTCTCGGCTTGTGTCGAAAGAATGAGCAGAATGAAGACCGTCTCTCTCGAGAATGTGAGACCGATCCACGTTCCGAATGCGACGAGACCAAGCAGCGCGATGCTCAAAACAGCAAGAATGATCGCAACTTTGGGGATATACAACAGTCGCCAACGTTTCATGAACGAGCGTACAACATATCCCACGATGAGAATGAACAGCAGGAAGAGGAGACCGATCCACCACCCCAGTGCGAGGAAGCTGAGTGCAACGATCGACGGCGTGTAGAGACCGAACGTCGTGATGCCGATCACTTGTTTGAGGAAGGAGAAGATTGTCGCGATGACCGGAAGCATGAGAAGCAAAATTACCGTCTGCCCCGATACTCCGTGCGACAGCAGGTAATTGACGAGGATCGAGAGGATATCCCACGGGCGAATCTTGAAAGTGACTTGGTTCACGGCAAGATTCTCAATACCCCGTTCCGTCATGAGCTCACTGAATGCAACGGGATCTTCGGCTTCGATGAGCGGCTTCACCACTTCCTTCCTCGAAATGATGATCTGCTCGGGCTTCAGGAAGGAGTACGCGCCCCTCGTCGACCTTGCGAGAATATTCAGGTTGCGGCTGGTGATGAGTACAATGGTCTGATTGTGCATGGACAGAGCTGCGTCGGGATCACTCTGAACCGCACGTATCAGAGCCTGCACGCCGGCGATGCCATTTCCCCAGACGACAATTGACGAAGCATTCAGGAGCACCTGCTTCTGTTCCGAGAGTTTCCGGTAGATGTCGTCCTCAATGCCGATCGTGCCTGCGGACTCCGGCGGTTCTATCAGTTTCAGAAAAACACCCTGTTCCTCTGCAAAAACTTCCGACATCAGGAGTGCTTCTCTGTCCGCCGACGCATCAGCGATGACGACGATTTTCCGCTTGAAGACGATGACGGAATGAAGTGCCGATACCTGCTCTATTTTCCCGCTCAAGTCGGTTGTTTTCACCGTGAGCCGGAACGTGAATGTCCCCGGCTTCTCGGGTGTGAAGATCGCTTCCACATTCCTACCGATCACCTGCTTCGTTTCCTCGATGGTCCAAACATACTGGGTCCTCTCTCCCGTCGCATGGCTTGCCGATGCATCCAGAATAATCGTCCTGCCAACCGCGATATCGTCAGGGGCGCTAATGACTGCCGTCGTCCCGTTTGGCGGTGCCAGAGTCGTGCTCTCCGGTACCGACGCAGCAAGAGTTGTGCTGACAAGTGCGAAAAACGCGACCAGACTTCCGAGGAGCTTGAGTGGTTTTTCGATCATCAGCGGCAGTATACACCGAGTAAGCTTCTCCTACTGCTCATCGGGAATAAATCGAAGGGCAAGTCCATTGATACAGTACCGAAGCCCCGTCGGCTCGGGACCATCCGAGAAGACATGACCGAGATGGCCTCCGCACCTACTTCGGATTTCCGTTCTCGTGATTCCCGCGGCATTGTCTACTCCTTCGATGACGGCATCCGGTTTGATCGGTGCCCAGAAACTGGGCCATCCTGTTCCCGAGTCGTACTTCTGCTCGGAACGGAACACGGGCTCTCCGCAGTCAGCGGACACGAATGTCCCCTTCCGATGCTCATCCACGAGCGGACTCGTGAAAGGAGTTTCGGTTCCACCGTCTCTGAGTACCGCAATTTGGTCTTCTGTCAGATTGTCACTCCACTTCTTCGGTGCTGGAGAGGAAGACACTTCTTTCTTCATCATCGCTTCGTCCTTTCCTTCCATTCTTTCCATTCTCGCAGGCGAGGATGTCATAGCTTCCGGCATCGAGGAGCTTGTTTCCTGCTCAGGCGTTGGCATGTCACCCATCTGCTGCTCCTTCATAGGAGTCGAACACGCAGCAAGGAGAAGAGGAAGCGAGAGGAGAACGATTCGGGTGCGGTTCATGTGAGGGGATGGAAGAGAAAAAAGAGAGGGCGGTTTCCCGCCCTCTTGATCGTACAAGCAATTATTTATTTCGGGAGAAGAACAGCATTGATGACGTGCGTTACACCGTTACTGGAGATGACGTTTCTCGTCGAGATGCGGGCATTGTTGATCCACACGTTGCGACCGCGCTTCGTGACCTTCAGCTCCTGACCGTTGACGGTCTTGAGCATCATGCCGTTCGTAAGATCCGAGATCTTATAGCTTCCGGAGACCACGTGGTACGTAAGAATACCGGTGAGCATCGCCTTATTCTCAGGCTTGAGGAGAGTCTCCACGGTTCCGGCAGGAAGACGCATAAATGCTGCATTGGTAGGAGCGAAGACGGTGAACGGACCGACGCCACTGAGGGTGTCGACGAGTCCCGCGGCCTTCACTGCAGCGACGACTGTGGTCACGTTTCTGGCATTCATCGCGTTCTGAACGATGTTCAGGTTCGGTACCATGAGTGCACCGCCGACCATCACACCGGACTTCTTCATCATCATATCTTTTTTCATCATCATCGAATCATCCTGCATCATCGTGTCTTTCTTCATCATCTTGGACTCATCTTGCATCATCGAATCTCCATACGTGCCCATCGCGGAGGCGGAGAGAACAGAGAGACTCATGGCTCCGATCGAGAGGAGCGATGTAACACTTTTTACGGACATACGAGAGGGGGAAGGTGATAAGTGTCAGAATCATAGGCGAAAAGAAATTCTGAGCAATCCACCAAAGTGGTATTCACCGATTTTTTGCAAAAGAAGAGAATTCTGCTAGAATGAGAATCATGTTCCTCCTCGACCCCGTCCACCCCATCTACAGCACGATCGTCGAAGTCGTCTCGATCAATCCGCGAGTGAGTATTGCAGACCTGCATTCCATCCTCAAAAAGAAGATGCGCATGAGTGTCTCGCTCGCTCATCTGTATAGGATCGTAACGCGGATGATCGACACGCAGATTCTCATTAAGGTGCACGGGGAGATCATGCTCAATTTGATGTGGGTGTCGTACGTCGGATTCATCATGCAGCGTGCGGGCAAAATTGCTTCTCACTCGGGTGGAATAGTTCTGAAAGAAGGTGAGAAACGAGTGTTCGAGGCACACTCGCTTTTCGAAGTAGAAGCGATCTGGAACCACATTCTGGTCTCGCTGTACGGAATGCTTCGGCAGAAGAAATTGCATAAGTACTACTCTCATGCGTGGTGGCAGTTCGGTACGAATGCCGAAGACGCAGCGTTCTATCGGACTCTGAAAGAGAAAGGCATCGAGTGCAGGTGGATTTTTGGGAGCAACACGTTTCTGGATCGAGAGGCGGCAAAAAGCCTAAATGCAACGTTCGAAGCTGTTGTCGTGAAACATCCTCCCTTCCCAGAGGACGGATACAGTCTGAATGTGTACGGTGACTATATCGTCGAGAGCCTGCTTCCTGAGAGCATCGCCAAACATTTCTCCCTTTTCTTCTCCGGTGTGAAGTCGATGAAGGATTTCGATCAGGCACTGTTTACCGATCTCTTCTTGATGCGCGGGAAGTACAAGGTGACGGTCTGGAGGAACCCAAAGCAGGCGCAGCTGCTCAGGCAGACATTGGATCAGTGTTTCATTTCTGAACGATGATTCTGCAATTTTATGGCTCTTCGTTGCGATTTCGATGCATCGTCGATCGACGGTGATTGACAAAGAAAGTAGACTAGGTAACCTGCCTCTGATTTTTGGTCATTGGAACCATCGAAATACGATAAGAAGTAAGCCCTCCTTGCGCTTTGTCGCGACAGCAAGAGGATGGCAGTTGTCAGAATCGTGCTGCACTCTTTCGAGTGCGGCGTTCCATGTCCCTTGTGGCATTACAGAAAGGACAAATCATGTCCCGACGCCACGGTTTCTTGGTTCTCGCGGCAGTCGCCGCTTCAGTCGCTGATGTTGTGTTCGCCGAAGTGAATTGCGACGCTCATCAAGTTGGTCGAAATGCTCGCCGACAAGCTGGTCAAGCTGGTCACGGCTGCGCGAAGGCGTTCAACAACAGTGCGGGTCTCAATCGCCGAATCTAATTCGTGATTGACCCCGCAGGTTGAACGCTGACAACACCTGACGCCGTCTCATTTTGAGACGGTACTAAGTCCCAACTCTAACGAGAGTTTTCTCGTTGGAGTTGGGCATCTCTACAATACGAGCAGGGCTTATTTCTTATTCCAATCACCCTCAGCACATCAAAGTGCTTTTTTACGATTGCCTGAGAACTGCCAACTTTTCTTGTGGTAGGCTCCTATCTTGTTGAGTTCTTTGACATCACGCCTGTAAGAAACAATTCCTTCTCATTGAGAAGGAAACACACATCGGTGGCTGCCGAGACGCGAGACGGCCACCTGCCCCACACTCAGCAGCCTTTTACAGGTTGCCGTGTGGGGCATGATCAAAGAGATGGAGTTTTTTCTTACAAATAGCCGAACGCTGTTTGTAGAGACGCAAGATTTTGCGTCTCTACGAGTGCTTTTCGTGATCCTCCAAATGCTCAAATATCGGTTCCAATCGCCTATCAGGTGCAATCCACATCAGTGCGACAATCACGAACAGTCCGTACGAGATCCACGTGCCTAGGAACGCTGCACCGATCGAGAGTAGATACAGCACGATCGACACTTTGCCTTTTTTATCCCTCCCGATCGCGCGCGCAATGGCGGACTTCTTTCCCTCATTCCGGATGATAGTTTGCTGCAGGATGAAGTAGGCGCAGGCGGCCATCAGAAGAATGAAACCGTAGACTGCGGCAGGAGACGCTTGCGAATGGTTCTCTCCGATCCACTGTGTGCCGAAAGGAATCAGTGAGAGCCAAAAAAGCAAATGCATGTTCGCCCACATGACGCCTCCTGCGATGCCGTTTGTCGCATGCAGCAGGTGATGATGATTATTCCAATAGATCGCGATGTACACGAAGCTCAGGATGTAACTCAGGAAGACCGGAACGAGCGGCAGTAGTGCAGCGATGCTTGGCTCGTGAGGGACTTTGATTTCGAGCATCATGATGGTGATGATGATCGCAAACACACCGTCACTGAAAGCTTCGAGTCGTGCGGTTTCCGAGTGAGGAGTGGAGGAGGACATGCAGGAAGTATACGCTCGATTATTTCTGGTATCATTCATCCGCATTGGGGAGTCGCCAAGTGGTAAGGCAGGGGCCTTTGAAGCCCCCATTCCATGGTTCGAATCCATGCTCCCCAGCCATACTCTCCTTTAATGACTCGTGATCTGCTACCATACCCTCCCCTATTCTTCCCCCACCCACGCATGTTCCCATCAATGATGAACTCGGGATTGCCGATTTTCCTCGGTCTACATATTCTCTCGATGCTTGCGTTCTCCTTCGGAATTCTCTTCCTGGTCTTCTGGGCATTCAAGTCTCTCTCCGGTGCTGATCTCTGGAAGTGGGGATGGATCCTGCTCACCGGTGCAGTCATTCTTTGTCTACTTTCGATCATCGCCGCTCCGATGCACGGTTACGGTATGCGCGGTGGCTTTGAGGGCATGAAGATGAAGTGGACTTCCGGATGCTCAGGTGATTCACGTTCGATGCCGATGATGGAAGGATCCGAAGTACCCGCAGCACCGGATGGCATGATGAAAATGATGAAGAAGTAGAGAAGAACCGGAGCATCATGTTCCGATCACTTCTTTCATCGCAGTCGTCACGTACTCCAGGCTAGGTCTTAGCGCACTCTTCTCATCTTTCGTCATCGAGGAGAGAATCCATGCGGCGAGATCGGCTCCTTCGGGCTTCGAGCCGAGGCCGATCCGCAGACGCGGGAATCCCTCTCCGATCATATCGACGATGGACTTGAGTCCGTTATGTGTTCCGGGTCCTCCGCTCATTCGAAGACGGTGCGTGCCAAGTGGCAGGTCGATGTCGTCGCAGCACACGAGCATCTGAGTCGCGGGATTCAGCTTATAGAAATCGATGAGTTTGCGGACCGCTTCGCCGGATCTGTTCATGAAGGTCGACGGTTTCACGAGCAGGCAGGGTATGTCATTCAGAGAGCCTTCTGCAATCGAGCTCAGGAATCTCGGCTTCTCGTTCCACTCCCTTGCTTGCAGTTTTGATGCGGCGTTATCGACTGCCATCCAGCCGACGTTGTGACGGGTGTCCCCGTACTGTTTGCCGGGGTTTCCGAGGCCGATGAGGAGGAACTGGGGTTTCATTGATTCTGAGTATAGCGTTATGGAAAATCCAAATTCCAAAAACCAAATTCCAGTACGTTTACCCCCTTTTGGTTTTTGGTTTTTGGTTTTTAGAATTTTGCTCTTCTGCATTCTTCTTCTGCAGCGATCCGGCGACAAATTCCGCGAGAATTTCCTGCACGGTCGTTGCATCTTTCAGGTTCTTGGTGTGCATGTACGCCTCCATATTTTCAAGGATCACGCTCTCGACGACGCGGGGATTTTTCACGTAGTGCATCTCCATCGTGGTGCCTGTTGAAATCTTCTCGATTTCCATATTGCCGTATCGGAAGAGCGTTCCCATAATTCCGTTGATTTCATAGCTGACTCCCTGCAAGTCACTGTAGAGCACGCGCGTCGAACTTCGATGGAACCATCCATGCCATTCCAGATCGATGATGCCCCGATTCGTGATCACCCACGCATCCAAATAGTAGTCCATGAAATTTCTGATCCACCAGATGAGCACGAAGACGTCCGCGAGCGCGATTCCGTAGAAGATCGACCGGTTCGGGGAAAGGGCGACGATGCTCCAGGCACCGAGGAAGATCAGTGACGGCCAGAAGAGGGATTTCAGTCCCGTCAGCCAATGTTTGTGCACGACCATCGCGATCTCCTCATCGTCATCGAGATGCCGGGAGAAGAAGAAGGATTCGAGCACACTGGTCATTGTACAGGATAAACTTTGGGAAATTCCAAAAAAGAAATACCAAATTTCAAATCCGATGCATTGGATTTTGGCTTTTGGAATTTGGAATTTTCCCCGTGTTCCCTTACACTCGAGTCCCGTATGTCTGCCTCTGTAAAACGCTCCCTCTGGTTTCACCTCTTCGATGTCACGCTGAATATCGTGATCATTGTTGCGATCGTCGCGATCATTAGGACGTTCGTCGTGTCGCCCTTCCAGATCGAAGGAAATTCGATGATCGAAACTCTCGAGCACAAGGAATACATTGTCATCAATAAATTCCGTTACCTGTTCACCGTTCCCGAGCGAGGAGACATCGTCGTGTTCCGTCCGCCGACGGATCCGGGCAAGTACTACGTCAAGAGAGTCATCGGACTTCCCGGTGACACGATCGTCATTCGTGACGGCTTCACGTTTCTTCGTGATGAGAATAAGGGAGACATCAAGCTGGAGGAATCGTATTTGGGCTCGCTGAGCCTCGGAAAAACCTACCGCTATCCGGTCAACAGCGGAGATACGAGTGAGGAAACCTTCACTGTTCCGGAGAAGCAGTACTTCCTGCTTGGTGATAATCGTCAGGGAAGTCTAGATTCGAGGAGCTTCGGTCATCTCGCAGCGGATGAAGAGAGCTTCGTTCCTCAGAAGAACATCAAGGGCAGCGTGTGGTTTGTCGCTCTTCCGATTACGAAAATTCATGCGTTCGAGGCACCGAATTATAATTTATAGGTCACGGTTCGAGACGCCCCGCTGCGGCAGGGCTCCTCACCATGACAATTCCACTCTCTCTTGTCATGCTGAGGAGTACGAGCGTGAGCGAGTGCGTCTCGAAGCAGAGATCCTCTTGCCTGGTAGCCCGATTTCGAGTACTATTGTTACAGCCGACCGCTTTTTTGGCGTAGGCACATTCTATGACAGCATTCATCCAATACGTCCGCGGAAGTCTGGAAGAACTGAACCTCGTCCGTTGGCCGACACAGCAGCAGGCAGTTCGACTGACGCTCATCGTGATCGTCTTCATCGCCGTGACTGCGGCATTCTTCGGTCTCATCGATGCCTTCCTCGTCGAAATCATCCGCCTCACGCTTCGGGCGTAACATTCAATTCCTCTTTCACGTATGGCAAAGCAAGATCCCTCAGCAGGAAGAAATTGGTACGTCATTCACACGTACTCGGGGTACGAGGACAGTGTGAAGAAATCCATTGAGCAACGAGCTGAGACATTCGGCATGAAGGAGTACATTTTCTCCGTCGTTGTTCCGAAGGAGAAGCAAATCGTCTTCAAGAAAGGCGAGCCGATCGAGGAGGAGCGAAAGCTCTTCCCGGGGTATGTGCTGATCGACATGGTCGTGACGGATGACAGCTGGTACATGGTGCGAAATACCCCA
The DNA here is from genome assembly GCA_964597665.1 of uncultured Candidatus Peribacteria bacterium. Lineage (GTDB taxonomy): Bacteria > Patescibacteriota > Gracilibacteria > Peribacterales > Peribacteraceae > SICN01. The sequence goes on from CAZQYX010000004.1 coordinate 24,607, forward strand.
AACGTCACAGGTTTCGTCGGCTCTGGAAATATTCCGGTTCCGGTGACGCCCGAGGAGTTCGGCGTCGTCGAGCGACGCATGGGAGAGGAGACTGCGAAATTCAAGAGTGATTTCCAAGTCGGCGATCTCATCATCATCATCGATGGACCGTTCAAGAACTACGAGGGTACGGTGGATGCCGTGGACGTGGATAAAGGAAAACTCACAGTACTCGTGCTCATCTTCGATCGCGATACTCCGGTGGAGCTGGATTTCACGCAGGTGAGGAAGAAGTGATATTCTCTCTCACATGTTCGGTGAAGAAACTGTATTCGGCGGAACACTCCCTAATCCCATGCATCTTTATAATGCCGGAGAGTGTACGCGTGATGATCTACGAAGAATGGAGAGAGCAGCTGCGTCCGGTAAAGCGGTCGATGATCTTCGTCAGTCCACTCGCTGCAGAGTAAAGACCAGCTCTCAGAAAATATCCAAGCATTCCTAGTATTTCATTTCCCCATTTTCTTATGCGCATTTTCCGTTTTTCCCCGGTCCTCCTCTCCATTGCAATTGCTCTTCCTCTCACCGCATTCGCGCTCGAAGGCATCGGCCCCAGAGTCAGCGTCACGGGTACCGTTGTCGAGGTGCGGATGACAGAGAAACAACGTTTTGATCAAATCGGCGGAGAGCTGATCATCAAGGCAACGAACGGACAAATCGTTACCGCGACCATTCAGGATACCGCGCGCATTATTTCCGAAGGACGCCTGAGTAGGAAGTCGCTCATCACTGCAAATATTCAGGTCGGCATGCTCGTGAGAGTCGTAGGATGGAGAGTCGACAGCAAAACGCTGTCGGCGTCGATGATCATCATCCAGAATATCGAGCTGAATCCTATTCTTAGCCTGAGCGGAGTGCTGCAGTCGATCGACGGAAAATCAATCACTGTTCTCACGAGCGACGGCAAAACTCGCACGCTCTCCGTCACCAATGAGACGACCGTAAGCATCAGCTACGAGCTCTCGGGAGTCGACGCACTGTCGCTCATCAATAAGCAGGTGCTCTTGACACTGAATCCGAATAATTCCTCACACGTACGCATTCTTCGTATCACAGGCAACAAGGGAGTTATTCTGCAGAAGTAACAATAATATCTCGCAGCTGAGACGCAGCGTCTCAGCTACGGGTGCATTGTTTTTCTTCGTAGTAGCACTGCAAGCGTACTTCCGAGGAAGATCGTTTGCGAACCTTGTGCGATGACGTACGCGAAAGCAAGTGCAAAAAGACCATAGTGAGGAAGGAGCATCGTTCCGGCAGTCACGGCTATCGTGCAGCTAATGGCACTGCTGAGAGCTGGGAATAGTGTATTTTTGAACGCATAGAACGAACGAAGCATGATGTGATTCGTGCTTTCGAACGGAATTGCGATGCAGTAGATCCAGAGGGAGTGCGTGAAGAGAGGCACGACCGTCACCCCAAGTTGCAAAATCCACCCGGCAACTCCCGCAAGGAGAGCCAGAGCAACGGCACCAGGAATCGCAAGCGCAAGGTTAAAAAGGATACCGTGCCGTATTGCGCCCTTCACCGCCATATAGTCACCTCGTGCAGCGGACTGACTGAGCATCGAGAACGCGGATTGCGCAATTGAAATGCCGACGATCCCCGGAATGACGGATTCGAAATTACTTGCAAACTGGTTGAGCGCAACCATGCCGGATCCGAGACCTGATGCGAGACGGTCAAGAAGAAGCAGTTGCAGTTGTAATGCCCCGAGGGCTGCCATTCTCGGAATGATCAGAAGTCCCATGTGCTTCAGTTCGCCGTGCAGCATTCCGTCGCTGCCAAGTGAAAAACTGAATCCAGACTTGGAGGCAGCGATAAACCGCACGGTGACATAGATCATCGTTCCAATCACTGTTCCGACGATCGGTCCCATTGGTCCGATCAGCGGGGTCAGGAGGTAGATCCCTCCAATGGTGCCGAGAGACCAGAGAATAGGTGTGATGCCATACATCCAGTAGCGTTGAATGGTGATGAGGTACTGACCCAGTGCATTGCCGAAGACGAAGAGAAAATTTGTGAGAAGCGCGATTCTCCCGAAACGTATATAGAGATCGAGGCTCTCTCCTTCAAATTTCACCATGTGCGGTGCGAGCAGCGGAAAGAAGATCGCCATGAGAAGGGCGATCAGCCCGAAGGCGACTCCAAACACAAGCATCGTGCTTGAAGTGATGTGGTTCATATCTTTCTGTCTGCCGTGAGCAAGATGCGATGCGAGGAACGGTACGAGAACGACGCTCAGACAGGACATGACGAAGATCTGAAAGAGCAGGTCACTCGGACGGAACGCTGCGATATAGACCGACGCAACGCCGATCGGATCGTTATCGAGCGGAAACATGATCGAGAACGCCTGATCCCGTAGGAAACCGCATCCGGAAGAGATGAGTTGTGTCAGCGCAAGCACCGCGGCACCGCCCGCAATGCGCTTCTGACTGAGGAGAGAACGGAGCATCTTCTGCATGTTTAGAGCTTAGCAGTGCTTTACTTTCCAAGCATTTCAATTAATCTTGGCCCCTTTCTCTCTCATCATGCAGGAATATCTGAATTATCTTTCCGAAAAGAACTCAAGTGCTCAGTGTGCCGATCTCTCGAACTCTGATGAAATCAGGAAGTTCTTCAAACTCTTCATGAATCCAACGCGATTACAAATTTTTATTCTCCTCATGTCCGGTGCTGATTTAGAATACAAGGAAATTGCAGCAATCATTGGTTGCGATGCCTCGAATATTTCCCATCAAGTGGCAGAGTTAGAGAAGGACGGATTGCTTGAAAAACCGAAGGGAGACGCTGCGTTACAGCCCAGAAACCGTATTCCTACTCAAAAGGCTCGGGAGTATTTGGCTATTTTGCAGGATCTAAAGGCCCGTCTATTAAAAATCCCGCGTGCAGTGACGGAGGCATGATGAATCGCTAAAATTAAGACGCCTATGAGTCAGACCACTCTTTCCTTTTCTACAATGTCAGACGAAGAAGTGCAGTCGTGTCTCAAAAAATATCAAATCGGACTGACGGTCGAAGAAGCCAGGAAGATCCAGCAGATGCTTGGTCGTGCACCGACGGTCACCGAGGCGACAATCTGGGGTATACAAGGAAGCGAGCACTGCAGTTACAAATCGAGTCGCAGATTCCTCAAAACTTTTCCGACGACGGGGAAGCACGTCATTCTTGGTCCGAAGGAAGACAGTGGGATCGTTGCGATCACCGACTCGCCAACTGGAAAGAGGTGGGGCCTTGTCGTCAGTCATGAATCCCATAATCATCCTTCGCAGATCGTTCCTTACGAGGGTGCCGCGACGGGTGTGGGGGGCTGCGTTCGTGATGTCGTGTGCATGGGTGCGAGAGTCATCGGTTCGCTGGATTCCCTCAGGCTTGGGGATCTGAAGACGGATGAGAGTCGCGCGATTGCGACCGAAGTGATTCGCGGAGTAGCGGGCTACGGCAATGCGCTCGGCATTCCGAATCTCGGAGGCGATACCGTCTTCGATGCAGCGTACAACAGAAATTGTCTCGTCAACGTCGTCTCGGTCGGCATCCTCCGTGAGGATGAGATCATCCACAGTTACGTTCAGAAAGAAGCGGGCAAGATCGGCTACGACATCATCATCGTTGGAAAGCCGACAGACAGGAGTGGTTTTGGGGGAGCATCTTTTGCCAGCCTTTCCATTGCAGACGATGATAAAGAGAAAAATTCCGGTGCAGTGCAGGAGCCGAATCCTTTCCTCGAGAGGCACTTACTAGCCTCCAGTTACGCTCTCTTCGATTGGCTTATCCGAGAGAGGAAACTGGATAAAGTGAGCTTCAAGGATCTCGGTGCAGGAGGCAACGTCTGCGCATCCGTCGAGCAGGTCGCGCCACTCGGCATGGGTGCCGAAGTCGATCTCGATGCTGTTCATACCGCACTCAAAGGACTCCCACCACAAGTGATTGCCTGCAGTGAAACGCAGGAACGCTTCTGCTGGATCTGTCACCCCGATCTCACCGCGCATATTCTCAGTCACTATAACGAGGTCTGGGATCTCCCAAGCATTGCGAAGGGTGCGAGAGCATCGGTTGTCGGCAAGGTGAATGAGAGCGGGATCTACACACTCAGACATAACGGCGACGTTGTCTGCTCGGCATCGTCTGAAGACATCACTTCAGGCCTTCAGTATGTACGTCCGACCAAAGATCCAAAGACTTCGTTCACCGAGCCAAAGATCTCGTGCGAGAATGAGGTCGTGAGTGTTAGTGGTCAGCGTTTCAGTCTCGATGAGATCTTTCTTACACTCCTCTCCTCTCCGACGCACGCGAGTAAGTCGAGAGTCTTTCGGCACTACGACAAGAATATTCTCGGCAATACTTTGATCGAGCCCGGGGAGGCCGATGCAAGCGTAGTCATGCCTCTTTCTGATCTCCAGAGTTACGAAATTGATGGACCACATCCGGATTGGGTAGATGCCCTTCCGGACTCCGATCGATTTGTCGGAGTCGCTCTCGCCTCTGGAGGCAATGGCCGCTACGGCCGCATTTCACCGTACCTGCAGGGAGTGAATGCCGTCACTGAAAATGTGTGCAATATTGTCGCAGTTGGAGCGTTGCCTCGGGCAATTACGGATTGCCTAAACTACGGCAATCCCGAGATCCCGGAGCAGCTTTTTGCGCTTGAACAGGGAGTTGCAGGAATTACGGCTGCTTCCAGAGGGCTCGCGATCGAAGATGATTCCATTCCGGTCATCAGCGGTAACGTCAGTCTCTACAATGCGACGTCCGATGGCCCCATCGATCCGACGGCTGTCGTGTGCATTATCGGGGTGATGCCTGATGCAAGGAAAGCAATTTCGATGCAACTGAAATCACCGGATTCCATTCTTTTCCTGCTTGGAGACAGGAAGGACGAGTGCGGAGGCAGCGCGTACTATTCCATTCTCGAGCAAATGACGAAGTCTGAGAGGAATGCGCTTTTAGGGAGCAATGTTCCTGTTCCCGATTTTTCTGCACTCAGAAACAACATTCTTTTCCTCCATCATGCCATTTTAGAAGAACTGATTCTCTCGTGCCACGACATCAGCGAAGGAGGCCTAGCCCTTGCACTCTTCGAGATGACGCGTCCGTCGAGACGAATAGGTGGTGGAATTGGCATGAGTGCAGATCTCTCCGACATCGCGACAGGACTTCGCAGTGACACCCTTCTCTTCTCGGAGACGAGCGGCTTCATCATCGAAGTTCCAGTGTCTCAGGAGAGTGTGCTCAGGACTCTTGCCGAGAAGAAAGGCTGCACGCTCATCGAAATCGGCAAAACGTCTTCGTCTCCTACATACACACTGACGCGAAACAATGTTTCATTGATCTCGAAGTCACTTACGGACTTGAATGCTCCGTACGAACAGACACTGACACGCATTCTTGGTTCTGAATAAAATGTGACCGTTTCCCCTCTCCCTTGGGAGAGGGAGGAGCGAGCTTCAGCGAGCGAGGGTGAGGGCTTAGCAAGGCAAAATGCTTGTCGTCTTCCCTACCTTTTGCTTCAATGAATCCGTGCGTTTTCTCCAATCAGTCACTGCGGTTGCTTCGGTGTTTTTGTGCTTCCTCCTGCTGCCCCAGAGGGGCGTTTCCGCAGTGCAGGCAAGTATTACCATCGATCAGCTTTCCGGTAAGAACGTTGGCACGTGGACGCTGATTTCAACGGACGGCTCCTCGAGATCAAGTAGTGAAACCGGAGTCGATCAGAGACATTACTCCCTTGCACTCAGTCAATTTGGCCCCGCAACCCTCAGAGTCGATGCTCCTCAGGGAATGTCGGTAAAAATCTCCGTGTACCGCGGCGGAGATTTGGTCAGCACCGTCGATACACCTCAGTATTCTTTCGACCTGCTGCCCAATGACACGTACCGTTTTATCATTCAGTACTCACTGAGCCGCCTTGGCTCGCTCGGAGTGACGAGCACTCCGTCTGGCGTTCGTTTTCGACTGAAGGGGGAATCGGGAAGGACGTATACGAAGAAGACCCCGTTCACGTTCCAAAATCTCCCCGCAGGTCGGTACACCGTACAACTCAGCCCACTGAGGGATTGCCTTCTGCCTGCTCCACAATCCGCGCTTGTCGTCCCCGAAGAGCGAAGCACGATCAATGTCACAATGAACTGTGACAAGCCCGAAGTTGGACCGGCGGTTGATACGAACAGGCCGACGAAGAGAGCACTCGTTGAATATGCCCGTGATCGCGAACTGAAGAGGAGAGGAGAGAGAAAATAGCGTGGTTCGAGATGCACTGCGGTGCTCCTCACCATGACAGACTTCTTAGAATCTCACAGTATTTTCAGCAGCCGATCACTCAGGTTCGTGCTGTCTCCTGCGCCCATGATGACAATGACCTCACCGCTTTTCGTAATATTTGAACACAAAATTTGTTCAGTCTTTTCCAGTGATCCTGATGCGATACAGTGTCTCTTGCTTTGCTTCTGAATCGCTTCTGCAAATGAAGATTCATCTGCTTTTTCGGTATCTTTTTCCGCTCGAGCACCATAGATCGATGTCACGATTATTTCGTCTGCATCGGTGAAGGACAGGGCAAATTCGTCCCATAATTTCAGTGTCCGGTGATGCGTATGCGGTTGGAAGACCGCAACAATTCTTCTCCCGGGAAACTTTTCGCGCATGGCAGATAGTGTCGCACGAATTTCCAGTGGATGATGTGCGTAGTCGTCGACGATGGTGATGCCGTGGACCGTGCCCTTTACTTCCATTCTTCTCCAGGAACCCGAATATGATTTCAGAGCTTCTGAGGTGACAGTTTCCGAAATTTCGAGGTGCTTGCCGAGTGCAGACACAAGCACAGCATTTTTTTGCATGTGCATTCCTGGGACGCTGAGGAAAGGCAATGTGAGAAGATCAGCATCGATGAATCTTTTCTTTGCGAGAGTGACGATCTTCATCGACTGCTTGTCGCTACCATGAGCGACGACTGTTCCGTCCTCCGGCAGGCTGGAGACAAATTCTAAAAATGCACGATGATAATCGTCTGCGTCACGAAAGTAATCGAAATGATCACCATCCGCGTTCGTGAGCAGTATCATCTTTGGTTTCAGATGAAGAAACGACCGACGGTATTCACACGCTTCGACGATCCAGAGATCTCCTGCTCCCCTTCTCCAGTTCCTTCCGCCAAGCAGCGGAAGCTTCGTGCCGACGATGACACTTGGGTCCAGGCCTGCTGCGATCAGCACCGATGCGGCCATCGCCGTCGTGCTCGATTTTCCGTGCGTACCGCAGACTGCGATGAGGTTGCTTCCTGCTGTCAGTTCGCCTATTGCCTGAAAGTAAGAGATCTGCCGGATCCCTCTTCTTTGAGCCTCCTTCCGTTCCGGAGAATCCTCCGGAATCGCTTCCGAGTAGACAAACAGATCGATGTTTTCAGGCAGGCTCGATCCATCCTGTTGTAGAGTAGTTGCGATTCCCTGAGACCGAAGATCCTCAAGGAGAGCAGAGTCCGTTCTGTCTGATCCGCTGACGTCGTGTCCGCGTTCCCGCATGTGCGATGCATATGCAGAGAGACCGATGCCGCCTAGACCTGAGCAAAAGATATTCACGTTGAAAGGATAGCACGTTGTATACTGAGGGCATGCAGTACAACGACATCACACCAATTCCTAAGAGAATGGTGATCATCACCGGTCTCTTCGTTGTAGGACTGATGGCATTTGGGCTCGCACTCTCGTACTACAAGAATATCCTCTTCGATCGTCAGCTAATCACGATGCAGCAGCGAAATGCGAAGCTTCGCGAAGATGTTCTCCGCAGTTACATGGAGCTTAGGTACAGGCAGTCGTCGCAGTACAAAGACAAGTATGCGAAGGAATATTTTAATCTTTTACAGCCGGGTGAGAAGGTTCTCTATGTCACCGCTATCCCAGAACAGGTGCTCTTCAAGCCCGTACACGAGAGAACTCCTGAGGAGGACATCGCGGTCTACGAAGAGAATCTTCGAAGCATTCGGGTGATCGATCACTGGAGTCTGTACCTCTTCAATAGAGATAAGATAGACGCGCTGAAGACGGGCACATAATCATCTGGAATTGCCTTATTTGGCTAGCTCCTGCATACTGCCGCGGCACTAACGCGGGGTGGAGCAGCCCGGTAGCTCGCAAGGCTCATAACCTTGAGGTCGCAGGTTCAAATCCTGCCCCCGCAACCATCCGTCTTCGCTCCTGCGGGAGCTACGCCGTGATTGGTTGTTTTCAGTAACCGACAGGATGCCGCGGCGTAGTCTTACGGCGTAGTTCGCAAACGTAGCCGAAAGACGAAGCCGGGCAATTTTCCCTTGAAGGATGCAATAAAATCCGTATAATTCTTGCGCTATGGCAACAAAAAAGGCCGGTGGGTCTACAGAGAACGGCAGAGACAGTAGGTCGAAGCGCAGAGGAATTAAGCGCTCCGGCGGACAGACTGTGAATGCAGGAGAGATCCTCGCACGTCAGAAGGGGTCTTGGTATCGCTCGGGACCGAACACGTATGTCGGCGGAGATTGGACGATTCATGCGACGATTGCAGGAAGAGTCGAATTCAAGAAGTGCAAGCGAGAGAAATTCAACGGACGCAGAGAGCTCTGCACGTTTGTCAGTGTGGTTGCAGCGTAATTGCAACCCTATGCATTGTCTTACCGTGAATTACAGAGTTCGAGATATTCCTTTACACCCTTTAGCCAACCGCCTGTAAAGAATTTTTCTGGCTGGAAATCTTTTGGTGTGACCCAAAGCATTTCGGTGTGACGCGGAGACAGATTGACTTCTCCTTTCTCAAGAACGCCTTCATACCCTAAGCCGAGAATTCTGACTTTCGGATTTCCTTCGCACTGCTCGATTCGTTCATGCCTGAGTAATACGACAGGCATTGCTCCAAATGTAACGACTACGTTTTCACCCAATTCTTCGTTCATTTTCCTTTGTAAAATATTTTCGAAAGGAACCTCAAATTCATGCTCCTTGATACGCCCTCCCGGTAAATCCCAATCTCCAAAATTATCTTTCAGTATGAGCAGCTTTCCGTCTTTTTTCACGAATGCTTTCATTGCCACGAAGTAGATGTCTTTTCCGTTGCTACTCATAGATAGATGAGGAGAGAGATGGTGGGCGAGGGTGGAGTTGAACCACCGACCGCAGGTTTATAAGTCCTGAGCTCTAACCAACTGAGCTACTCGCCCATAATGAAAGTATACCTGAATAAATTCTTCAACTTCTTTACAGTCTGTACCTCCCCTCCTCATGACCTTCAAATTGCCAAGCATGATACTTTCCGCCGTTCAGTTCGATCTCGACAGGCGGTTTGTCGTAGGATCTGCGATCCAGCGTATACGCACGCTGCGTTGAATAGTGCAGCACGAAGCTTCTGCGTGTTCGTTCTTTCTTCTGCGTGAGCGCACCGCCGTGAACGAGTGCTCCGTGCCAGAGGAGAACGTCTCCTTTCTTCGCATCCAGAATAAGGGGTTTTTTCGGTAGCTTGGCGCATTCTCTTGCGAGGTAACCCTCGAAAGCATCGATTTTCTTAGGATCATCATTCTTATACAGCACGCTGCCCTCACCAAAGTCGAAGAGCGGAATCCGATGTGAGCCGGGGTAGTACAGAAGCGAACCGTTTTCCGCATCAGCCGGCTCACACGCGACCCATCCGCCGATGAGATGTGAGGGAATGCCCGAATGAACGTATGGGAAATCCTGATGCAAGTGTTGCTCGCTTCCATACTCGAAGAGCAGTGACTGCATCGCGATGACGGGTTCTCCAAAGATGAGTGTCAGCATTCGAATGATTCTTGAGTGCATCATGACTTTTGCACCTGCCTCCGAGAGATTATGGAAATCCATCAGACGGTAGTGATGGTGCAGAAGCTCTTCCTTCGGCTTGGAATCCTTGAGCATCGTGACTCCGACTCCTTCGCTCAGAATCTTGCAGGCAGGGCGCTCTTTCCACGCGCGCTCTTCATCACGCCAAAGCGTATCGATCAAAGAATCTTCAACAGTACCTCTGAGCGCAAGAAAGCCATCCGTTGCCCATCCTAAGAGCATCGAAGCTTCGTCCTCCGTTATCTCTTTGGTCTTGAGTTTCCCTTCTATCTTCGATTTGTAGTCCGGTCGATCGAGCCATGGCAACGTCACCGGATCGAATGCCGCTTGAGACTTCTTCTGAGAAAAAAACTTGAGTAGTTCTGATAACACAATTTCATTGTATGCTACGATGCCCTCATGCGCATCACAAAAGTTCTCCCTCTTGTCGTCTCTGCAATCATTCTCGTGAGTTGCTCCTCTGCAAACCATTCAGGAGAGCAGAGTTCATCTTCGAGTGCTTCCAATGCAGATTCCGCGGTGACGATTTCATCTCCGCTACCCGATTCGGTCGTCACAAGTCCTCTCTCTGTTTCCGGGTTTGCAAAAGGAACATGGTTCTTTGAGGCGAATATTCCGGTGTCGCTTGAAGATGAAGATGGAAATGTGATCGTACAAGTCGGGGGTATGGCCCAGTCGGAATGGATGACCGAGGATTTTGTTCCGTTTGCCGCAGAACTGGTCTTCACAACCGACAAGGAAAACGGTTGGCTCGTTATTAGGAAAGATAATCCTTCAGCGCTTCCTGAGTATGACGCGGAGTTTAGGATTCCCGTGAAATTTCGCTAGGGCTTGAGGTTTTTTATGAGCCTGTATTGTAAAAATGGACAGCAGAATAGATTCTTGTATAGTTTCCTATACGTCTGCTCTTTCTTTTCTCCAACCGCGAGGTTTGCCATGAAAATGCCGTCGATGCTTCTTTTTGTTCAGTGGCCACTGCTGTGGCCATGCGAGATTGGTGAAAAACTCCTCACCAAGCGTGACAAAGGATTTGTCTATGATTTGATTGAGAGCATGTTCATGCTGCTCCAGTTGGCTTGGGTGTTCTTCCTTGGTGGCGGCCTCCCGGCTGCAATCGGATACATCCAGCAATGAGGACGAGGAACAGGCCCACAAGCCGCACGGTCAGCATCGAATGCTGAAACACCGTGCGGTTTTTCTAAAGCCCGCGATACAAGTCGCGGCTACGAATGAGGTGCAAAAACTCCCTCGCCTCTTTCTTCGTGGTCACTTCTTTCCGTACCTGCGCATCATGCAAAGCCTTGAGTGCGCTTCCTACTTGCTCACCGGCTTGTAGTCCAAGAATACTCATCACTTCTTCTCCATTCAGGAGAGGTCTCTCGGGCTTCGGGTGAGAGTTTAAGAATTCGTCGTAATCCTCGATAATCGAGTCATAGAATGCAAAATCCGATGGAGTCGTTCCTGCGATATCCAAATACATCACCTGCAGCAACTCCTGAAACCATGGATGGAAGTACCAATGAGCCTTCCTCTCTTCACTGAGTGTCTTGAAGGAGCCCATCATCATGTGGTGTCCGATCAGCCAGCTGATTTTCTCGATGCGCACGCGAGGTGCTTTCAATCTGCCAAGAATTTCTTTTGCTACCTGTGAAGAGACTTCCGCATGCTTATCAAAGTGGATTCTGTCTGTCAGCGAGAACGTCTTCGGTTTTCCGATATCGTGCAGAAGTGCGGCGATTCTTGTGTCGATTCCGTGATCTTCCGTGAAACTCTTCGTGCACTGCAGAAGATGGTTCCAGACATCTCCTTCGAGATGAAACTCTTTCGGCTGGGCAACCCCCTTACAGTCAGAGAGTTCGGGGAGAATATGTTGCAGAACAGACAGTTCAAAAAGATCTTCTAATCCAGTTTCCGGATGATCGCAGAGGAGAAGCTTCTCCAGTTCTTCGAGGACACGCGTGCCGGAGAGCTTCGTTACCGACGATGCATATTCTCGCATCGCACGGTACGTTTCCGGTTCGTACTGACCGTCGATCGATGCTCGGAGGCGTACGAGGCGCAGAATGCGGAGTGCGTCCTCTGCAATTCTTTTTGCAGGCTCTCCGATGAACCGTACCAGTTTCTCATGACAATCCTTCGCTCCGCTGCAAGGATCGAAGAGCTCTCTGCTCATCGGATTCCAGTACATCGCATTCATCGTGGCATCGCGACGCAGGGCATCGTTCTCACGCGTGCCGAATTTCACCGATTCAGGCTTCCTGCCGTCTGCGATACCGATATCTTCACGGAAGGTCGTAACCTCGAACGATTGTCCGGCGAGAGATACGATGACGGTTCCAAGGTGAGATGCCGATTCATCCGATTTTTTAAAGAGTGCGGCAGTCGCAGAAGGAAGAGCAGACGTTGCCATGTCGATTTCCTTTGGGACCTTTCCGAGATGCATATCGCGAACAGCGCCACCCACCCAGAAGCACTCGTGTCCCGCATCGAGCAATATTTCTGCGACTTTGTACGCAGCTTCTCCATGGGGAGTACCGAGTGTTCGATCGATGATCTCTCTGGAGATGGGCATTGGATAGGTTATGATCTCATCAATGTTGCACTTCGCGGTTGCCGGCGTCCCCTACTCTACTCCAAAGCCGGGAGGCACTGTCGAGGGGCTAAAGCATGCGCACACCCTTGGTATTACTGCGATGGAGCTGGAGTGGGTGCAGCGCGTACCCGAGAATCCCGAGCGGATGTTGGAGATACGGGAAACAAGTCAGAAGCTCGGCATGTACCTCACGTGCCATGCGCCGTACTACATCAATCTTAATTCTCCCGAAGAGGAAAAACTTGCGGCAAGCAAGAAGCGCATTCTTCTGGCTCTCTCGATGGGCGAAATCGCAGGTTTGCATTCTGTTTGCGTTCATCCTGCCTTTTATCTTGGTATGGATCCGAAGATTGCATTCAAGAATGTACGCAGAGCAGTTGATGAAATTATGAAGCACAAAAACAAGCTTTTTCCGCACGTGAATCTTGGTCTTGAAACGATGGGTAAGCCCACACAGTTCGGCACACTTGAGGAAGTGCTGAAAATCAGCAAAGAATTTGAGATCTATCCGACGGTCGATCCTGCCCATATGCATGCGAGGACGAACGGGCTTATCAATTCGACAAAAGAATGGGATGAGATGTTGGATTTGTATGAATCGCACCTTGGGAAAGGTGCGCTGAAGAATATGCATATGCACTATTCCGGTATCGCCTACGGCCCAAAGGGCGAGAAGCATCATTTGCCGCTTGAAGAGAGTGATGCGAAGTGGAGGGATTTTCTAAGTGTTTTGAAGAAACGCAAGGTTGAGGGAGTTTTGGTGTGTGAGTCGCCACTACTTGAAGTAGATACCGTTAGGATGCAGAAGGCATTCCTGAAATTATGATTTGACACGCCTCCTTTAAGGCGTATTTTGCCGATATGACAATTTTAGAAAGCATCAGAGACAAAGCAGAAATTGGCGGAAACGTGCTGGCAACATCTCGCATGGGTTTTCTTATTGATATTGTGGCAGGTGTACACGATGGATGCAGCAAGCTTGTAAGAGCAGCTTCCTCAATTCCTTCTGCGGTCTCTCGGTTGCCTGAAGCTTTTATTGATGGGAGTGATTTTTTGGGAGGTGACGTAGATCGTCGTTACTAAGAAATTCTCCGCGATCTTTTGCGTCATTCCGTTTGCTGTATGATGTTTATGTATTTGAAATCTCATTCCTCCCCAGACCATGAACATCGCCATCAACGGCTTCGGCCGCATCGGACGTCAGGTACTTCGGATCATCCTCGAGAAGCATCCGGAATTGAATGTTGTCCTCATCAACGATCTTACCGATGGGGAAACCCTTGCGCACCTCTTCGAGTTCGATTCGACGTACGGTCATTACGATTGTGGAACGGCGTGCTACAAGGATGGCATTCTCTCGACGAAGCACGGGAAGATCCGAACGACTGCAAGCAAAGATCCGGCGACACTTCCGCATAAGGAACTTGCTGTCGATGTCGTGCTTGAGTGCACAGGCTTCTTTACGAAACGCGACGATGCAGCGCTGCACCTCAAGGCCGGAGCGAAGAAAGTGATCGTCTCAGCACCTTGCAAAGACAAAGCGGACGCCACTCTGTGTATCGGTGTGAATCATACTACGTATGACAGCAAGACAATGGATGTCATCAGCAATGCTTCGTGCACGACAAACTGCCTCGCCCCGATGGCGAAAGTTCTCGACGATGCATTTGGGATCGAGCATGGACTGATGAATACGATTCATAGTTACACCAACGATCAGAATTTGCTGGATCTCCCGCACAAAGACCTCCGCAGGGCTCGTGCTGCAGCCGTGAACATCGTTCCAAGCAGTACAGGGGCAGCAAAGGCGATTGGTGAAGTACTCCCCTCTCTCAAGGGAAAGCTGCACGGAATCTCGCTTCGCGTTCCGACACCGACCGGAAGTATTACCGATCTGACTGTCGTGACGAAGAAGGCAACAACGATTGAAGAAGTGAATGCGGCGTTCAAGAAGGCTGAAGGTAGTTCCATGAAAGGAATACTCGGAGTGGAAGACCGTCCGCTTGTGCTTAAGGACTTTGTCGGCGATCCTCTCAGCTGCATTATCGACTCGGCTCTCACACAAGTAATCGGTGGAACGCTTGTGAAGACGTTTGGCTGGTACGACAATGAATGGGGATACAGCAATCGTTTGGCTGAGCTTGCGAAGTATATTGGAGAGAAGCTGTAATTTTTAGGAACAGCATGCTTTTTGCCTCTAGGCTTTAGAACCTTACTTTAGAGGGCCTTGAACCTCTTTCTGTTAGAAAAAAAGTGTCCCTAGACCCTTGACCTTTTTTGGTGCTTTCGGTATAAGTCTTGAACTTTAATTTCAATCTTATGAATCCCACTCTATCAACCGAAGGATCGAGCGACACGTATGATACGAATTATCATTCGTGCAGAATTGAATATGGAGAATTTAAGCCAATTCCCGGCGACCAAAGGGGTAGGAAAATGGAGGCAGTAACAGCGCACTTGAATGGTTCGACCTCGAAGAATGGGGAGCCTATGGTAGCAAGTTCTCCTGTAGAGGTACGAGGAGTGATGAATTGGTTTCGATCCGTCAATGGAAACACTTCCATTGGTCTCATTTCCGATGACCTTCGAAGAATCGTCATTAATATTGTGGTGCCGAATCGAAAGAAGGAATAGAAGCGCTGAGGAACATCTTTGGACAGTCGCGACAACTACTTCTTCTCTTTTTCGTCAACCACCTCCGCATCAACAACATCGTCCTTGCCCTTCTTCTCACCTGACTTCGCCTCTTCAGCCTGCTTCTTCTGGGCTTCTTCGTAGACAAGTTTGCCAATTTCTTGAGCATCGGTTGCAAGCGTTTCAGTCGCCTTCTTCACTTCTTCGGTCGTAGCGCCTTCTTTCTTAAGGACTTCACGAAGCTCGTTCATCTTGTCATTCACCTTTTTCTTGGTTTCATCGGGGATTTTGGCGTCATGCTCACGCATCTGCTTCTCAAGATTGAAGATGAGGCTGTCAGCCTGATTACGCGCATCGATCAGCTCGCGCTTCTTCTTATCCGCATCCGCATTCACTTCTGCATCTTTCTTCATGCGTTCGACTTCCTCTTTGCTGAGGCCTGTGGAGCCCTGAATGGTGATGTGCTGCTCTTTTCCAGTACCTTTATCTTTAGCCTTTACATTCAGGATACCGTTCGTGTCGATATCGAACGTCACCTCGATCTGCGGCATCCCACGGGGAGCCGTAAGAATTCCATCGAGGATGAAACGACCGAGTGACTTATTGTCAGTCGCCATCTCGCGCTCACCTTGCACGATGTTGATCTCGACCGAGGTCTGGTTGTCCGCAGCGGTCGAAAATACCTGACTGCGGCTTGTCGGGATCTTCATATTGCGCTCGATGACTTTCGTCGCGACACCGCCCAGTGTTTCGATTCCCACAGACAACGGAATGACGTCGACGATCGTGATGTCGCGGTTGATGTCGCCTCCTATTTGCCCTGCCTGAATGGCAGCACCGATTGCGACGACCTCATCTGGGTTCACTCCCTTATGCGGTTCCTTGCCGAACAGTTCATTCACTTTTGCCTGTACTGCCGGCATACGCGTCATTCCTCCGACAAGCACGACCTGATTGATCTCTGATTTCTTCAGCTTTGCGTCTTTCAAAGCAGCCTCGCAGGGCTTTACCGTCCTCTCGATGAGATCGGACACAAGCGCCTCCAGTTTGGAACGGGAGAGCTTGATATTCATGTGCTTCGGCCCCATTGCATTCGCCGTGATGAACGGCAAATTTACTTCTGTTTCCATTTGAGAACTCAGTTCTATTTTTGCCTTCTCCGCAGCTTCTCGTATGCGTTGCAGTGCAATTTTATCGGTACTGAGGTCGACGATCTGGTCCTTCTTGAATTCTTCAATGAGCCAGTCGACGATCTTCTGATCGAAGTCGTCTCCACCAAGATGCGTGTCACCGTTCGTGGACTGTACTTCGAAGTGACCGTCACCGGAGATTTCGAGAACTGTCACGTCAAACGTTCCTCCTCCAAGGTCGTAGACGATCACCTTCTCCTCGGTCTTCTTATCGAGACCGTACGCAAGGGTAGCTGCTGTCGGCTCGTTGATGATGCGCACGACCTCAAGTCCTGCGATCTCTCCGGCCTCCTTTGTCGCCTGACGCTGGTTGTCGTCGAAGTACGCAGGAACCGTGATCACCGCCTTGCTAACGGTCTGACCGAGGTAGGCCTCCGCATCCTTCTTTAGTTTCATCAGCACCTTCGCGCTGATCTCCTGCGGGAACATCTCTTTTCCGTTGATCGAAATCACCGTCCGGCCTTCCTTCCCTTCCTTGACCTCAAAGGGCATGTTCTTGGCATCATTCTTCACTTCCGAAAAGCGGTGTCCGATGAAGCGCTTCGCGGAGAAGACGGTGTTCTTGGGGTTCGTCACTGCCTGACGCTTTGCGGCGATACCGACGATCACCTCCTTGTCCTTGAAACCCACGATCGACGGAGTCGTATTTGCTCCTTCGCTGTTTGGGATCACCACAGGCTCTCCGCCTTCGATAACGGCGACGCAGGAATTGGTTGTACCGAGGTCAATACCAATAATTTTAGACATAAAGAGATAAGGTTAGGCGAATATTGTCACTCGTGAGTGTAGAGTGATAAAATGGCGAAGTCAATATTATATTTTCTCAATTTCAGTTTCATTTACCTGCCTAAGACCGCGCTTAATCAAATGAGCTCTGATAGTGGAACGATTGATTCCTAACAGCCTTCCGGCTTTTGAAAGCTGCCCGCCTGTGCTTTTGAGTGCAGCAACGCTCAATTCAGTTGTGGCATATTCGGAGATATTTAGACCCCCTCTCGCTACAAGATCAAAGGGAACCTCAATGATAAGGCTTTTTTGCTCTCCGCTAGTTTCAGCATGAATTTTTGGGCCCGCAACTTTACTTTTATGCGGTGAAAGATCCGAGTGTTCTGTGGATTCATATGCTCTCTGCACATCCGATAGTTGAATGGAAGTTCTATTATCCGATGAAACAAAAGCGGCTGACATTTCTACGACCGACTCAATTCCACGAACGTTTCTGTCATTATTCATCGTAAGAAGGTAGTCAGTAGCTGCCTTATCAATATCAAGAATTGGTATTGAGAGTTCTGTTCCGAACCTGGATACCAATTTGTTTACGGTCATTTCCTGATGCTTCGAGGTTCTTTCGCGGAGAGGAGGCACTCGCAGTCTGCAGGCACTGATGCGGTCGCGGAAATCCTTTCGCATTCTTTCTGCTTCTACTTCTGCATCGATATCAGCATTCGTTGCGCAAACTATTCTTCCCTGAACTTTGAGCTCAGCATTTGATCCGACACGGCTGAACGATCGTTGCCTACTTAATACGATCAGTAGCTTCTTTTGCTCCTCCAAACTCAGGTGTCCGATTTCATCGAGAAGGATGGTTCCGTTCTGCAGCACCTCTTCAAAGCGGCCCACTCGTTTATTTTCTGCTCCTGTATATGCACCTCTTTCGTGTCCAAACAATTCGCTTTCCAAAACAGATTCAGAAAATTCTGAAATATTGACGGGGACAAACGGGCCCCCTTTTCCGGATACTTTGTGAATGAATAGCGAAAGTCCATATTTTCCTACACCTGGTTCTCCGACAAGAGTGATAATGATATTGGAATTTCTGAGATCAACGAGGATCTCAATCAGTCTTTCCATTGCCGGATCTCCCTCAACAACAATGTCACATTCTTCTCTCGCTAGATCAAAATACTTCTGCATTCTATTGCCAGAGCCTTCCTCGCCGTCCACAATCGGAGTGCTTGTACTATGAGCGAGAAGTGAAAGGCTTGTAGGAGGCATAAGTAGACACTATAAAATATCAGTGTACACTGTCAAGTAAATACGAATCACACACTTTTATGTTTCTCGACGAAGCGATCATCGATGTCACGGGCGGTAAGGGTGGAAACGGCTGCGTCGCATGGCGTAGGGAGAAGTATGTGCCGAATGGCGGACCGTACGGCGGGGATGGCGGCAATGGTGGCAATGTCATTGTTGAGGCCAATTCGAATACGGATACGCTGAGTGACTACGCGAGCCGCAAACGTTTTGCCGCCGATGCAGGCCTCCCCGGTACGGGTAAAGACTGTGCAGGACATGCGGGGGCGGAGCGGATCCTTGCTGTTCCCCCCGGAACGATCATCTATGATCTTTCGAATACGGCTGAGCCTCTGCTCATCGCGGACCTCATGCATCCCGGCGAGCGCTGCGTCGTCGCTGCAGGAGGACGCGGAGGATTTGGGAATACACACTTTAAGACATCTACTCGCCAAGCGCCCGATTTTGCCGAACTTGGTGAACCGGGAGAGAAGCGCAATATCAAGATGGAACTGAAGCTCGTTGCCGACGTCGGCATCATCGGGTACCCCAGTGTCGGGAAATCTTCGCTGATTGCCGCAGTCTCGAAAGCGCGACCGAAGATTGCCGAGTATCACTTCACAACTCTTGTTCCGAACCTCGGTGTCGTGCAGGCGTTCGACCGCGAATTCGTTCTCTGCGATGTCCCAGGGCTCATCGAAGGAGCTTCCGAAGGAAAGGGACTCGGAGACAAATTCTTAAAGCACATCGAGCGCTGCGGCATCCTCATTCACCTTCTCGATGTCAGTCGTGATGATATCGTTGCCGATTACAAAGCGATACGAAAAGAGCTGAAGGCCTACTCCCCTACTCTCACGAAGAAACGCGAGCTTGTTGTTCTGAATAAGATCGATCTTGTCGGAGGCGACGCAAAGCCGTGGCTCGATGCTCTGAAGAAAGCGAAGATCAAAGTATTCACATCGATTTCAGCAGCCTCTCATGCCGGCACGAAAGAACTGATGCAGAAACTCCTCCCTGCAATCTTGGAAGAACGCGAGAAGAGACTGGCACTGCCCGTAGAAGACGAGGAAGAGCTGAAGAAAGTTCTCCCTGTCCTGAAACCTCATCTCTTAAGCAGCAAAATGGGTGCGTATCGGATTAACCGAAGAGAAGGCGAGATTCATATTTCCGGAACCCGCCTCGAGCAGTTCACGCAGATGACGAACTTCAAAAACGCCGGTTCACGTCAGCGCTTCCGCGATGTCGTCTCGCGTATCGGGTTACTAAAAGCGATCGAACGAATCGTCGAGCCTGAAGACAAAATCTTTGTCGGGCAGACGAGGGTGGAGGAGCATTTGCGGTAAGGCAGAACTCACTCTCTCCAAGCTCCAGGTTTCGTTTCTCCGTAGTATCTTCGTATAAATTCATCCCGTCCGATGGTAGCTCTGCCAACACCTCTTTCTTCATTTGGAAAATCTGCAGCTTTTTCCGCAGCATCGATGTCACCGAGAGCAGTGAATCCAAGTTTCTGAATCAGTCCTGGGTTCTTTCCGATGATCCACGATGTTCCGACAACTTGCTTGACGTCCGGACTACCAAGAAGGACCTGAGCAAGGTAGTAGAAATCCCTTTTCACACAGCGAAGCTTTTCCGAGAGTGAAAGGCTACCGGTGTCATCGAGATGAACGTGAAGAGTTTCACCCCTGAAATCCCATGATACAAATCTGCTCATGAGCCTTGCGAATTCGGGCGGGCAAGGAGGAATAGGGATATCCAGCATTCCTCGTATTATGCGTGATCTTTGTGCCAGTCGGATAAGGAGATCTGGAGACAGTCCTAATGCTCCCTCAGGCACTTTTCTCACTGCCGGAACGGGTTCATTGTCTACCTCAGACATGAAAATATTATATCAGATAATCTAGTTCTGTCTATTTTTATGGTGGAGCTGAGGGGAATCGAACCCCTGACCTCGTCATTGCGAACGACGCGCTCTACCAACTGAGCTACAGCCCCATGCTTGGAGTCTATGGAAAAAAGCTCACTGAGCGCAATGTCTTTTGACTATGACTGTTTACTGATCTTTTTTAAAAACCGGATGACTTCTTCAGCTGATACACCTTCTGTTCTGCCCCCATCTGTAAAATCAACGACAGTTTTCCATCCTTTCTCAGGTGGAAAATAGTTGGCACGATCGATTTTCTTTTCGCATTTTTTCATAACTGCAATTTTATCATCACAGTGATGTCTTGTCTGCTACCCTTCCCTCATGCATTTCGACGTTGCTGTCATCGGCGGAGGACCTGCCGGCATGATGGCTGCGGGAAGGGCTTCCGAGCTCGGTGCGAAAGTTGTGCTTCTCGAAAAGAATCCGATACTCGGAAAGAAATTACTGATTTCCGGTGGCGGTAGATGCAATATTCTCAATGCGGAATTTGATACGCGCTTGCTCACAGAAAAATATGGCAAGAAGGGCAAGGCACTGTTCTCTGCATTTTCCCAACTTGATGTTCAAGCGACGATCGATTTCTTCGAGTCACGTGGACTGAAAATCAAAATTGAGCCTGAGAAGCGTGCGTTTCCGATGAGTGACAGTGCTGAAGATGTGCAGAAGACCATGATTGCATATATGGCTGCGGGCAACGTAAAGGTAATAAACAATGCTTGTGTGCGTGATTTCAAAATAGAGAATGATTGTATTTCAAGCTTGAGTGGTGATTTCGGAGTGATTGAAGCATCGCAAGTTGTCTTTGCAACCGGAGGAAAGTCACGACCGGAAACAGGATCAACCGGAGACGGTTTCGCGTGGGCGAAAAAGCTCGGACACACCGTGACGGAACCGGATCCAGCTCTTGTTCCTATCACGATCATAAATTCATGGGTAAAAGAAGTTGCAGGGATCAGTCTGAAAGCTGCGAAACTGACGGTATCCCAGAACGGGAAGAAGCACGATTCGAGGGTCGGCAAAATTCTTTTCACACATACCGGACTCAGCGGGCCACTTGTTCTGAATATGAGTAAAGGAATCGGTATGCTTCTCAAGACCGGACCGGTGAATCTTTCACTGGATCTCTTTCCGACACTCGATTTGGGTTCGCTCGACCGTAAGCTCCTCACGGTGTTCGAAGCTGGGAAGAACAAGATGATTAAGAACAACATCGGAGAGATCGCACAGCCGAGGCTCGCTCACGTACTCCTATCCCTTGCAGGCATCGACGGTTCCACTCCGCTACACCAACTCACGCGAGAACAACGCATGGAATTTTCGAAATTACTCAAGGATATTCCCCTCTCGGTCTCCGGCTTACTCGGAGCCGAGAAAGCAATCGTTACCGGCGGTGGGGTACTGCTTTCGGAGATCGATTTCAAGACGATGCGGTCCAAGCGATGTAAGAATGCATTCATCGTTGGCGACCTCCTCGATTTCGACCGTCCCTCGGGCGGCTTCAGTCTGCAAATCTGCTGGACGACGGGGTTTGTAGCGGGAAGTCATGCAGCTGAAAAATGACAAATTTTGCAGCTTCCCATGAATGTTGCTACCATTACCGAGAACCGTGGCCCGGTAGCTCATTGGTAGAGCGCTGCCCTGAAGAGGCAGGCGTAGGCAGTTCGATTCTGCCCTGGGCCACCACTTGCATATAATATAAATATTGTTATAATATTTTTGTATGACTAATTCTCCTACAAGCTTTGTAATTGAGGCTCCGGTACCAATTCATCTCAGACCCACAGCGGATATTGCGAAATACTTTCGTGCATTGAAAGCAGAGCATCCAGATCTACAAGTATGTCTGAAAACGGATTCTCTTGACCCTACATTTAATCAGGAGGAAGACGGCATGGAATGTGATAGGCCTGCCGATATGATGCTGCTCGGTCTGCTTACGTCTGTCGCGAGCTTGAGAACGGATACTGAGAGAAGATTGCGAGTCGTACTCAGCGGACCGGAAGAGATTGTTTCATCTCTTTCCGAAAGAGTTAAAAATGAGCTTCATGCATTAGCGCATACCTGGACGAACTACACAATTGCAAACAGAACAATGAGGGACGGGTAGATTGTCCTCGTCTAGTGTAAGACGACTTCTCCATGTATATCGATCGGCAGCCCCGATCCCGTGAATGCAGGGGTTGCTCTTCTCAGAACGTCGTAGACCGCCTTGAAGCGAGCGAGAGGCTCCCGCCAATCAGATCTGAATGACTGCTCGGGACTGAGAGGAGTTTTCGATGCACTGAAGCCAACTGCTTCAAGCCCGAGTCTTCGTGCGATGAAAAGCGCACGCGGCAAATGAAAATCCTGTGTGACGATGATGATGCTTTGTACCTCGAAGACATGCTTCGCACGGTAGAGTGTGTCATACGTCGAAAATCCTGCGTGATCGAGAACGATTGCACCTGAAGCGATCCCGTGACGCTCGAGATACTTCTTCATCGCTTGCGCTTCATCGTAGTAAGGACTGCTGTAGTCACCGGATACTAAAATTTTCTTGGAAG
Source organism: uncultured Candidatus Peribacteria bacterium (assembly GCA_964597665.1). Classification (GTDB taxonomy): domain Bacteria; phylum Patescibacteriota; class Gracilibacteria; order Peribacterales; family Peribacteraceae; genus SICN01. The sequence continues at coordinate 47,358 of CAZQYX010000004.1, forward strand.
CTCCTGCGCTAAAAGCTTCGATTGCCGCATCGAGTCTCTGTGCGAGAATGCCCGATACCTCTCCTGCATAAATGCGTGCACCGGGGACAAGGATTGCATCTGCCTTTGGTAGGCCAGATGCGTCACTCATCATCGCACTGCTTGCCGAGTAAACGATCCATCGATTGATAGCAAAAAACACCACAACTAGCAGTACGAGGGCCAGAAAAATAGTTTTGACTGTTCTCATGCAAAGATCTTAGCGTACGAAGCCATCTTTTTTCATCCGGAGTACGAGATCGATGGCAGCCGGATTACTTGAATCAATGGAGAGAGACCTCTGCAAATACTCTGCTGCAGCGTCGATCTGGTTATGCTCATAAAGAAGTGTCGCAAGGTGCGCGAGTGCATCGGCATCAGAGGGATTCATCTCTATTACCTTCAGAAGTATTTCCTCAGCACGACTGTTCTGCTTCAACTGGATGAGCGCGAGCGCAAGATTGTAGGAAGATTCGATGAAGGACGGTTTCAATTCGATGGATTTCTCTAAAATATTCACAGCATTCAAAAAGTCTCCCTGCTGCAGATACACGCCTCCGAGATTGTTATAGGCATTGAAATAGGTGGGATCAATCTCGATGGCTCTCAGGTAGTGCGCAGTTGCTTCGGAAAATTTCCCGTGCTTCTGCTGAATATTTCCAAGTCCGTATTCAGCCTCAGCAAACGCGGGATCAGTCCGCAGAATATCGCGGTAGATGCTCTCCGCATCTTCAAGACGGTTCTTTCGAACGAATGCAGCGGCAAGATTGACCTTCGTTTTCGGATCCGGAGACAGAGCAAGTGCACGGTTGAAGGACAGGATGGAATCATCAAGATTTCCCATGAGCATCTGCTCCATTCCTAGATTATTGTGCATCGCTCTCGCATTCGGGTAGAGCGTTAGTGCATGCTCGTAGAGGGAAATGCTATCGCGCCATACCTTCGACTGTCTCAGGGAAAGAGTAGCGAGGCAGAGGAGAAGACCTATGCATCCGACTGAAACGATACGCTGACGGAAGGCAATCGAGGCAACGGTATGAGCCCGAGCTAAGAATTCCCTAACGATTTCTCCGATGAGAATCAAAAGGCCGATCATTGGAATGTACGCGTACCGGTCTGATGCAAAATACAGATCTCCGCCTTTCGCGAAATTGATGAATGTAGGAGTGAGGGTGATAAGAAAAAAGAGGATGCCGACAGAAAGAGAACGTTTTCTCTTCCAGAGTAAAATGGTAAGAGAAAGAATGGCGAGTGTGATCGCAAAAGGGACGAAGAAATCCGCTGAGCTAAATTCAATCGACTTGGTATACGGATAGACGACCGAAAGGCCATCCGGCCAGAGAAATTTCTGGATATAGAAGACTGTACTCTTTGTCGCCATAAGGATTTTCTGCCAGAGAGTCGAAGAGACAAGAACACCTGTTTTTCCAAAAATCGCAATCACTCCGAAAATGATCGCGAAGAAAATGTACGGAATTTTATCAAGCAACATTGAACTGCTCCGCTCCCGTCCCCGAAATTCATCGAGAAGAAGCAGAGCAAGAGGTAGTGTCACGACCATCACTTTCGAAAGCAGGCCCAAAACAAACAGCGCTACTGATAGCCAGAATATTTTTCTCTTACTGCTTTGAGAGGAATACAGATAGGAAAGAATTGAACCCAGAAAGAAAAATGTCGACAGAACGTCCTTGCGTGCGGAAGCCCAGAGTACGGCTTCTGTATTCAGCGGATGAACGGCAAACATCAGTCCTAAGGCAACTGCCAGCCAACCACTGCCGAGCAAAAGAAAAAGAACCCAAGCGACGAGGATCGCGTTCAGTGTATGAAGGACTAGATTCGTCAAATGAAACATGAACGGGGTACCATCTCCGATAAAGTCGTCGATCTGGTACGACAGGAATGTGAGGGGAATATAGAGCTCCGGATCGTACGACGTGAATGCCTTTCCGATTGTCTCTGCATTCATCGAAGTAACGATCGGGTTCTCCACGATCAGAAAACTGTCATCCCATGAAACGAATTCATTTCGAAGCGAGCCACCATAGACGCAGAATGTGACAGCGAAGAATGAGATGATGATCAGGGCGTACCGCACACATCTATCTTACTTCCTTCGACCGCTTTCATCCATCACCCGATTGCCGCACGCGAACGCACGCAAAGCCTTCGAAAATGGAAGCAGTCTGATGAAAACCTTTAGATCAAGCATGCGGCGCAGCATCCAACCAATGGTTCCCGTATAGATTCTGCTATGCCAGAGGACGACCGCCCACGTCGAGCCAACCGGAACGGCATACACGGGAGTCGGTGGCTTATAGACGGGCTCAGGCTTATTGTTTTGCTTCGCTCGGAGCACTTCGGAAATGTACCAACCGTCGTAGAGTGCCGTCTGGGCCATCCCGCTCTGCGGCGTCGATGCACTGTCACCGAGTACGTATACATCAGGATTCCCTCGTGACTGCAGATGCTCATCCACTTCCACTCTCCCCTTTCGATCCAACTGTAGATCCGCAATATTTTTTAGCATCGTATGACCGCACATTCCTGCAGTCCATACCACAGTCGCAGCACTGATTTCCGAGTGCTCAAGAAAGAGTTTCCCCTCCTCCTGCTTGCAAACACGCTGACTCAGCAGAACACGAACACCAAGTTCTCGTAGTCTCTTTGTCGCAGCGTTCGAGACTGCTTCAGGCAGTCCGCTGAGCAAACGCTTTTCCGCTTCGATGAGATCAATCTGAAGAAGCGCTTTCGAAAGTCCATGAGCGTGAGCCAGTTTTCTTCCGAATACTGAGATCTCTCCCGCAAGCTCGACTCCGCTTGCTCCGCCTCCCGTAATAACCATGTGCAGGAGCGTTTTCTTCTTTTCTATGTCAGCGATGGTCGCAGCATCGAAAGAATCCTGAATGTGATTCTTGATTCTCAGTGCCTCCAGGGCAGATTTCATGCCGAAGGAATAGTTCGCAACACCTTCGATACCGAATGTCGTGATGGAGCTACCCAGAGCAAGAATGAGGGTATCGTAGCCGTACTGAGATCCTGACTCTCCGAGAACGGATTTCTTTTTCAGATCTATTGTCTTGGCAGCATCGCGTACAACGTCAACTTCTTTTCCGCTGAAGATATCAGCGTATGGAATACATGTCTCCATCGGTGAAGTACCGGTTGCGAAGCGGTAGAGTGCTGCGTGGTACTCGAAGTACGTTTTCGGTTCGAGTAGACGGACCCTTGTGTCCGGTAATTTTGCTCTCGCAAGACGCAGCGCTGCCTCGCAGCCTCCAAAGCCTCCGCCGATGATCAATATTGTTGTTGACAATTGTTCGGAGAATCTCCCTATTATAGCATACGGAAGGCAAATGTGGTATAGATTCATTTTCTTTTTTTATTCCTTTCCCTATCATCGATCAGCTTATTTTCTCCCCTCTGTTTCAATGTCTACAAAAGAACAGCAGCAGAATGTCTGGTTTGGAGTTTCGATGTTCCTCGGTGGCATGATCGTCGGTGTCATCCTCGTCGGTGCAAGCGGCATCAGTCCTTTTGGCGGCATGAAGGCTCCGACCGGAGGAGTTCCAACGGCACCGGAAGCACCACAGGCTCCCCAGGCGAATATTCAGGATACAATTCTCGGATTTGCGCAGAACATCGGTCTCGATGAGGATGCGTTCACAGCCTGCCTCGGAGACAACAAGTATGAGCAGTTGTTCAATGATCAGATGGCGGCGGCTCAGGCAGCCGGTGTCAATGGCACACCCGGTAACATTCTCATCGACATGAAGACGGGGAACGCTCGCGTACTTTCTGGCGCTCAACCATTTGAGGCTTTCAAGAAGAATATCGATGAGATGCTCAAAGATCCAACGGCGAAGAGCACGGATCCGGGCACACCGCAGGCAACGGATGTTGCTCCTGTCGATCTCGAGAAGGATCACGTACGCGGTACGAGCTCGCGCCTTGCTCTGATCGAGTACTCGGACTACCAGTGTCCGTTCTGTCACCGCGTCCATCCCACCTATGAGCAGATCATGAAGGAGTACGAGGGAAAGATCGTATGGGTCTACAGACACTTCCCACTAGGCTTCCATCCTAATGCCATTCCTCTTGCCACGGCCTCAGAGTGCGCGAATGAGATCGGTGGAGTCGATGCATTCTGGCAGTTCACCGATATGGCAATGACAAGTGACAGTGTTCAATAAAAGTGATGAGTGATGATTGTTATAGAGACGCACCGCTGGTGCGTCTTTTTTTTGGAAAACAACGCAGACGCCCCAGCGGGGCGTCTCTACTACACCGTGAACATCCCGTCCTTAAATATCACCTTCTTGCTTCCATCAGGAAGAAGAGCAGTCACAATTCTGTCCTCGGTCGAAATGATATCCGTATGCTCGGGAGAATCGTTGTAGCCCATCGCCTCCCACTCCTTGTCGGTTGGTTTGCTCTGGTCACCCGTGAAACTGTCTTTGTACGCGCGACCGAGAGCAAGGTGCGTATTGCCGAACGCTCCGCCGACATTTTCATCGTAGAGCGTGTTTGCCATGAACCGTGTGATTCGGGAGTACCGCTTATCAGTAAGCGAATACTCGCCGATTTTATTCGCGTTCTTCCTTGCGACCATGCTCGTTAAGACCTCCTGTCCTTTTGCGGCAGTCGCCGATATGAGTATGCCATCCTTGAATTCAAGTGTGATATCACGAAGGACATTGCCATAGCGATAGAGAGGCTGATTGAAAAATATTTTGCCGTTTGTACCCCTCCAGTCCGGGGAAATGAAGATCTCGAAGCTCGGGATATTGCGGCAGCTACCGCCGAGCCATTTCCGATTCGGGCCCAGTTTGACAGTTAAATCGATACGAGCACTTTCGATATGAACGGACTCAATTCGCAAAGAATCGAGTGCTGCCTTCACGCGATCTTGTTCTGCCTGAATACCCCTCCACTCGGCGATGGGATCTTCGGAGTCCAGATAACATGCATTGATGATCTGCCCCCAGTAATCTTTGAGACTCATCTCTGCCTCCTTCGCCATCGCCTCTGTGCCGAAAAGCGCAAGAGTCCAGGTGAAGCGCCCTTCTTGCTCCTTCTTCCAGAGCCAGTCTCTTGCAATGCGACGAGAATCCATTGCTTTGAAGATTTTCACCGGATCAATGTCCTGAAGATCTCTCGGATTCGGGTCTGCAATGATGGACACACGATGATCGATGAGATCAACCTCAGCGCGTTTGTAGGCTTCGGGGAAATGTGTCAGCTGATCATCCGAAGCGTATTTGAAGAAGACGTTATCGATTTCTGTAGGAATGCAATGAATCTTAGGATACGCTCCAGATTCGAGTACGGACTGTACGAGTGCAGAGAGCAGAGGTTTTGCAACATCGGGAACACTGAGATCCACGGTTTGCTTTGGGAGGACGCCTTTTCCTCCGTTGAGCGAAAATTTCACCAAGAGATCCGCGTATTTCTTGAGAATGATTTCGGAGGGCTGGAACATGCGTGCATTCTATCAATTGTTCGCTTTCACGCCAGTCCGATTGTGCCACCTCTTTGAGTGGCGGACTTCGGATCTTCTGAGTATACTTTCAGCGTCTCCCCCCACCCTACAATGAAGCGTTTTCAGGCGTCATTTTTTATCCTTTGCGCACTCCTTGCTGCATCGTGTACTCCAACCGCATCGGAGCCGACTACCGACGAAAGTTCTTCGTCTTCAGAAGCATCCGAGCAGGCTACTGAAAGCGGAGCAATGACGATTTCTGCAACGCGGAATGTCAGTTACATCGGGACTGTCAGCGAATTAGGGTCATCGATCTATATGGAAGGAACACACAAACTCACCCTCGCGGACGGTCAGTTCATTCTTCTCGAATCGACGGATGCAAATCTGAGTCTGAATGCTTACATGGGCAAGCGGGTCGAAGTGCGAGGATCCGTTCAGCCAACGGTCGAGGGAGGGAGCGGAATCATGAGAGTCGAGGAAGTTACGATTCTTGGAGAGGCTCAAACAGATGAGACTTCTTCATCATCGATCTCTGCGACGAGCGGATCGATGTGCGGAGGAATTGCAGGGATTCAGTGTCCTTCCGGAATGTCGTGTACTGATGATCCTTCTGATTCCTGTGATCCGAAGAACGGAGGAGCCGATTGCTCGGGCATTTGCGTTGAAGAGACTCTTGCTCCAAAGCCTGAAGTGGCAGCGTCCTCCTCTTCTCCAAAGCCCACCGCACCTGTTGTCCCTGAAAAGATCCCTGAAGTGAAGAGCGAATCATCCATGAGCTCCATTGCCTCTGTATCGGAGAACGCCTCTCTGGAAGCAGCAATTGTTCTCATGGCAAAACAGAAGAATGATGCAAGTCTCTGGACACAGAAATACTGCACCAGTCACAGAGCGTTCTGCATTTCCGCGCATAAGAACTGGTACTTCAAGTCCTTCGGAGCAACGACGACGATTCTCTGGCATGTCGAATTTGGTCTGTCTCCGATTGAGGAGCTCCATACCGGACCGATCGTTCTCAATCTGGTCAGCGGTTCATCGGCTTCCATGAATGCAAAAGATGGCGAAGTACGATCCGAAGGCAGCGACATTATCGGTTTCAAGGACTGGACTGGCGATTCTCACTTTGAGTTGATTGCGGATGCAAGGCTTCGTGAAGCTGTACAAATTATGCTCAGTTCCATCACCTCCTACTCTCCGACAGAGTAATCCCCTTATGCCTGTCTTCACCTACCGAGCGATCAACGACGATTCGAAAGAGGTACGGGGCCAGATCGATGCGGTCGATCTGGATGCTGCAAAGACGTCTCTTGAGGACACGCACCTTGATGTTGTTGAGATCCATGAAGCATCCAGACAGAGTGCAACTGCCCAAACTGTGCAGGAAGGTACGCCTCCTGCGCTCAAAACGTCATTCGCTTTCGAAGGGAAAGATTCTACTGGCACCGTTCGACGAGGAACAATCCAGTCCGAGACGAAGTACCAGGCATTTGAGAAGCTGAAGCATGACCAGAAGCTTTTTGTTCTGATGCTGTCGCCTCTCGGCGTCACTCCCCAGTACAGAGATAACGATCTTGAGAACTGGCAGAAGAAGGACATGCCTTCGGCCGCACCACAGAAAACAGCAGCAACTACGATAGCTGCTGCACCAGCTGCAAAACCCATAGTCCCGGCTGTACAGCCAAATCCTGTAGCTCCTGCACCCAAGATAAAATCGATCGGCTTCACTGCGCCAACTCCTTCACCAACTACTTCTCCTGCCTTGGCTGTGCAGGCGAGAGCCGCTCCGTTACCAGCAGGAACCAAACATGACTACCATCCTCTGGTTGCGACACTCCGTCTGTATGCAGGCTGGCTGCTCGCATGGTACGGGCTCTTCGTCGCGCTTGGCTACTACACTCACGTTCGTGCCCTCCCTTGGAGCATCCCGTTCGTCGAAGCCTTCTTCATCTCTCCACTCATCTTCAGCTTCATTGTCGCTATTTTTCTCTTCCTGATGCTTGGGAGCATTCATCGGCTTCTTCATGGCCGGTGGATCAGCCGCATTGTTTCGCTATCAGTCGGCATTGGAGCTTTTGTCGGTGTGAGGATGAGTATCGTGTAAAGACTGTCGTAGCACGTCCCCGCTGCGGCGTCTTTTCACGAGACATCATGAAGACGCCCTATCAGGGCGTCTCTACAAACCCAATTGCTTACGGATGTCATCAGCCTGCGACTGTTCCTCCTTCTTTGCGGCAGTCTGCACGTAGAGCGCCTGAAGATCCTTCCAGTCTTCTCCATGTTTCTTCTCGAGCTGCTGAAGGTGCTTTAAGTGCTTGGGTGAAAGCTGGCTGAATTTGAACTTCTCCTCATCGAGGATCTTCTGAAGCTCGTCGATCTGAAACTGACTGAGCTTCGGAATCGCCTGAATGATGCGCCACTTCTCATCACGAGTGAGGGAGATAGAACCGCGAAGCAGTGTCAGAAACTTCTGCTCATCAAAACTTGTCTCAGAATGCGGCGGCACAACAACTTTATCATTATTGAGTGTCACCATGACGGAACCGAACCTGTAGGGTCCGACTTCCGCGAGAATCTTGATATCTTCGTCGTCGTACCCCATCTCCTTCGTTGCAACCGTTCCTACCGGAGGAGGCGGAGGGCTGGTGTCCTGTACAGGAGGATTTGCGCCTCCTTGTTGGCCTGAAGTTTGCGCTCCTGCCTGAGTTGCGGGAGGAGGCGGAGGAGAGGAGAACACTTGTGTCGGATCCAAGCCTTCATTCGGCACGGGATCTCCGGGTCTCGGAGGGTTTGCACCTTGTGTTGCGTCAGCCATAGTAAAAAACGGAAGTTACTGCGAGTTTATACTCCACTTGACGAAGCAGCAAGCGAGTACATTGCGATTCCAAGTGCTACGGAAACATTGAGCGATTCCTTTTTTCCGATCATGGGAATATGAACGGAAGTGTCTGCCGCCTCGAGAAGCTCCTGGGAAACCCCGAGGACTTCATGTCCGACGATCAGGCAAAGTGGTTTTGAAGACTTGAAATCCGGAAGTGGTGTCGATTTTCCTGTGATCTCGAGAGCAATGATGTCATAGCCTTCCTTTTTTCTCTGCTCAATTACGGTCATTGGATCGTCCGACTTCGACCACGGGATCCACTCCTCAGCACCGAGCGCTGTCTTAGAAATTTCGTATCGAGGAGGCGCTGCGCTGTAACCAGTCAGGTGAATGTGCGAGATGCCGAAGCAGTCGGCAATGCGGAAGAAGGAACCGATATTCCAGAGCGACCGGATGTTGTGTGCGATGAGAACAATCTTGCGACTCATGAACTCAGAGTTTCGAGAGTACTCGAATTCGGATTGCAGAATACTTCGCACAATTTTGACGAGCGAAGCCTGTCGTCGCTGATATCTCTGCAATCGTAGCAAATGCCCGTCTCGCAGCCTTTGCCAAGTGCGCTTCCTCTCGTATCCGGCTGATCCCGTCTCAGGAGGGAAATTCCGGAGAGAATGCTGGTTGAAGCAGGTACCAATTTCTTTCCATTCCTTTCGAAGCGAAGCATCGAACCATTCCTCCGAACATAGGCAATTTCCTTATTGGGATTGAAAAACGAAAGTTGTGAGAGGAGCTCAGGTGCTCTGTCTTCCTGAAGACCAACGTATCGGTACTGCTTCACAGTCAGGCTTGGCTCTAACCTCCTTGCAGCCTGCTCGACCGTTCTCTCCTCATTATTGGTGATGATCGTGTCGATAAAAATCTCAGTGTGTAAAGGTGCATGTTTGGAAATTTGGAACTGCGAATTGCGCATTGGGGATTTTTTTGGAATTTTCCATTTTCCATTTTCAATTTTCAATTTTTTCTCGATCCATCTCTTCACCGAAATAAAATATGGATCTCCATTCATCGTCCGCTCGGGATGCGGCATGAGAGCCACGACATTGCCTTCCCTGTTACAGATTCCTGCAATTGCCAGAGTTGAACCGTTTGGAGTCACCGGTGACGTTTCATCCACGTTGCCCTGCTCATCGCAATACTGAAAGGCAATCTGGTCCTCTTTCTTCAGCTGCTCGATGAGACCCTTATCACGCGTGACAAATCTCCCCTCCCCATGCGCAATCGGAATGTGCAGTGTACCGGACCAATCGGACGTGGCGCAACGATCTGCTTTGCATGCACGCGTGATCCACACCCATTCATTCAGGAATCCTGGAGAGCGATGACTGCCATCGCTATTTCTGAGAGCATTGTGAGCCAAACACATCTTCAGACCGTCACCGAGCGGGATGAGACCGCTCTCCACAAGCACCTGTGCTCCATTGCAGTTGCCGATGATCACTTTTCCTTTTGCCGCCTCCTGCCGCATGTAATCGAACAGCGGATCTCTTGCGGCAACCATTCCCGATCGTCCACGGTCTTCGTAGCTAAATCCTGCACCGAAAAAATAGCCATCGACGTCTTTCAGTTTCTCGAGAGAATCATTCCACCGAAACACGAAGCAATCGAAACCACAGCGCTTCAGAGTTTTCACGTTGTCCACTTCACCGTTGCTACCCGGAAAGGACGGTATGGCGAAGAGAGGCTTTCGCATACCGTAATCCTACCATGGTAATCCTGTCCTGCAAGAAGAGGTGCGTATCACACTAGACCGTCATCACCTCTTTCTCCTTCTGCTTTGCTGCTTCGTCAATGTTCGCATTTGCCTGATCGACGAGATGCTGCAACTCCTTCTGCACACGCTCTTTTTCATCCTCCTCTGCAATTTCTTTCGCCTGATCGTTTGCAACCTGCCTGTCCTGACGAATTCTGATCTTCGCCTGCTCTGCAAGTTGACTGACGACTTTCTTGATCTGCACCCTCCGCTCTTCGGTCATAGGCGGGAAATTGAGCCGGATGACGACGCCGTCATTGACCGGATTAATACCGATATTCGCAGCCTGAAGAGCTTTTTCTACATCTCCAAGGACAGATTTATCCCATGGCTGTATCGCAATGGAACGTGCATCCTGCACGGCAATACTTGCGACTGCCTTTAGTTCCATTCTCTGGCCGTACGCTTCAACAGTCACATGCTCAATCAGTGATGCATTCGCTCTACCTGTTTGCAGTTTGGAAAATTCCGCATGGAGATGTTCGAGTGTCTTTTTGCTGTGTGTGCTGAAGAGATCGAGAGAGGGATGCATAGGAGAAGAGTATAGCAGGTACTCCAGTGTATGAAAATTTATAGATAGAGGTTTGGTATGTTTGGAAGGTTGGGTAGGTCCTACCCAACTTACGCCACCTACCATACCTACCACACAGTTTAGTCTCGTACGACAGTACCTATCTTCTTTCCCAGTGCCGCATCCAACAGTGCCCCTTTCTTTGCAAAATTAAACACGACGATAGGCAGATTCTGCTCTCTGCAAAGACTGAATGCTGATTGATCCATCACTTTCAGATTTTTTTCAATGGCTTTCTGAAATGAAAGAACGTCGTATTTTTTTGCATTCGTAAACTTGTTCGGATCCTTGTCGTAAATGCCATCGACATTCGATGCCTTCAAGATGACATCGCACTCAAGCTCGAGAGCACGAAGTGCAGCAGCTGAATCCGTTGTGAAATACGGATTTCCTGTTCCTCCTGCACAAATAACAATGCGCTTCTTCTCCAGATGTCTCTCAGCTCTCCTTCTGAGATACGGCTCTGCAAGCTGCGGAACGTTAATCGCAGAGCAGACCCTGGTCACCGCTCCCTGTTTTTCGATCGCTGATTGCAGAGCAACCGCATTCATAATGGTTGCAAGCATACCCATGGCATCACTCGCGGTGCGCTCGATGCCGCTCTCGGTCGTGTCCCTATAGCGCCAGATATTACCCGCACCGATGACGATGACGATCTGAATCCCCTTGTTCCAGACACTGACGATCTGCGAAGCGATATCGTGCAGTTTTCCGTAATCGAAACCGAAACCGTCGGCGAGCGCCTCGCCTGAGATTTTAAGAAGGACTCGCTTGTAGTTGGGCATAGGAACGTGTGGCCAGCGTAACCGATAGACCTACTTCTTGTCTACTCCTGCAGCGTCTTTATCAACCGATCGACGATGAATATGCTTGTGAATGAAATTACCGAATGTACTCGTCAATGTCTTGAGCGAAGCAAGCGTGAGACGCAGAAGATCATGAAGAGACAGTTCACCTCTGGAGAGCGGACCGATGCACGGCACATCGCGGTACTGCCCGTTTGCCGCATTGAGAAAACCGAGAAGCATGCCCGCGACGATCAGGAAGACGAGGTACTTGCCGATCCACGGTATGAAACTGACCGGTATGCTCAGGAGAAAAAGGACAATGCCCTGCTTGCTGTGGTACTGAATGAACTTCGAGTCCTTCTTCGTAAAATAGATGAAGAGGGACATGATCCAAATGTAGCTGAAGGCTGCGATGTCCTTATGCAAACGAACGTCTCTGTCCTCAGGCGTTTCATTTGCCGGCGTTGGTGTTTGATCCATCGGTTCAGTATAGCATAAAAAAGCTTTTGAGTCATTATGGTGCTCCCGGCAGGACTCGAACCTGCGGCCAACAGGTTAGAAACCTGCTGCTCTATCCACCTGAGCTACGGGAGCAAATGTTACCTGTAATATATCTGAAAAGAACAACGAGCACCTTTTTTTTATTGACGGCTTACTTCGTGCGCCTAGGCCACCTGAGCTACGGGAGCTGACACCGATAGGATATCTGAAAAGTGAGAAGAATGAAGGGTCTTCAGGAAACGACTATCGGCGCCTCAGAAATCTCCTTCGAGCCAACCCTATACCCGCTGCTGCGCCGGAAATGATGAAGATGAGCATTCCCGGTCCGGTTTCTGTCCTCGCGGGAGTCGGGACCTTCTGCACCTCGTAGAGATCTGCAACGGTCTCGCGTGGGATGGCGGGAATAATCGTTGCGATGACCGGTGACGGCGCTCGGTCCTCTCTTCTACATGTGTGATCGCATCCATCACCATCGAGAATATCTCCCCCGTCGCACTCTTCGTTCACTTCGACAATCCCGTCCCCGCAGTACGGGAGCGTGCAGTTATCGAGACACCTCGTAGAGGGATAATTTCCGTTTCTGATGCCAAGATCGCACTGCTCTCTGCTCGTGTTTACCGTACCGTCACCACACTCCGGAAGGCGTACTTTTTTGCAGAGAACGGTGCATGACGAGGTCTTCTTTCCGTTCAAGTCCCCTTCGTCGCACTGCTCGCCGAGAGCAGAGTTGATGCTGCCGTCACCGCATGTTCCCCTCTCCACCCTGCACTGTGCGTTGCAGGAATCACCTGCAAGAGTGTTGCCATCATCACATTCTTCACCGGCATCTTTGATGCCATTTCCGCAGCTTACAACAACGAGATACTGGCACGTCGTCGTACAGTTCTGTCCGGACACACCGTTCAGTTGTCCGAGATCGCACTTCTCTCCGGCCTGCAGTGTTCCATCGCCGCAGTAAGCGATCGTACCGACCGGATAGGTCTCGGGTGGTGGCGACTCTGCTGCAAGGAACAAAGGTGTCACAGACGACGTACTCGATGAGCGGGCTGAAGAGCGACTGCTCGCAATCGATGATTGTGAACTTTGTGCAGGGCTGCTGCTCTGGCTGGAAGGGAGTAAGGCGACAATGGTGGTCACTGAAGAGCTGGAAGACGGCGGAACAAAGACCTGAGCAGAGGACGCTGAACTGCGAGCACTTGAGACAGAGCTTCGTAGAGACGACTGAGCGCTGCTTCGGGCACTCGACCTCGAACTGCTGGAAGGATTTGAGCAACAGACCTGTGCACCTGAACAAATGCTGAGAGTCTGGGAAGGCGTGCATTCAAAGAAGAATACGCAAGATGATCCGTTTGGACACGCGGAACTTGCTGCGCTGGATCTAAGTGAACTCGCTCTGGAACTAAGAGAAGATGTTGAAGAACCTGAAGAAAGAGGGGTGGAAGAGCGGGAGCTTGCGAGACTGGAGAGAGAGCTCTGAGCGGAAGAACGAGGACTACTCTGGAGACTGGAACGAGCGCTACTGGAAGCCGGAATACAACAAGCACCTGCTCCACCGTTACATGTGCCGACTGTCCGCAATGGAGTGCACTCAAAGAAGATGACGCAAGACGATCCGCTCGGACATCCAACACTACTTCTACTCGAACGGAGAGAACTTGCTCTGGAACTGAGGAGAGAAGAACGGGAAGAAGTGGAAGAGAGCGCCACTGAAGAACGGGAACTTGCGATACTGGAGAGAGAGCTCTGAGCGGAGGAACGAGGG
>CAZQYX010000004.1:61204-68772 GCA_964597665.1 uncultured Candidatus Peribacteria bacterium
TTGGTGCAGCAGACATTACCGCCTCCGGGAGAACAGTTAGGACCTGTTCTCTCCGTTGTGCACTCGAAGAAGAATACGCAAGATGATCCAGCCGGACAGGCGGAACTCTGGGCGCTGGAGCGGAGGGAACTTGCTCTGGAACTTCTGAGTGAAGATGCTGAAGAGAGCGGTGTGGAGGAACGAGAGCTTGCGAGACTGGAAGCTGAGCTCTGAGCGGAGGAACGAGGACTGCTCTGAGTGCTCGACCTCGCACTGCTTGAAATATTGGTGCAGCAGACATTACCGCCTCCGGGAGAACAGTTAGGACCTGTTCTCTCCGTTGTGCACTCGAAGAAGAATACGCAAGATGATCCAGCCGGACAGGCGGAACTCTGAGCGCTGGAACGACGACTGCTCACTCTAGAACTTAGAGAGGATGCGGATGAAGGCCTTGAACTGCGTGAACTTTGAAGCGAGCAGTCTGCGGGACACTCCAGAGTAGAATCCCAGCATTTCCAGTTCGCATCCGGACAGCAAATCGTGCGATCGGAACATTGGGGTTTTGTACCGCTACCGCAAACAAGTTGAGGGACAGAAGCAGTTGGATTATCCGGAAGGAAATTCCTATCCGAACATTGTCTCTGAATAGGTGCACAAATCAGCTGGACGACTGCATCCGTAGCATCAGGATCGGAAGGAAGTCGATCGCCTAGAGAATCGTAGACAACGCCGACTGCAACCGTTTCGGGAGGGCAATCGAGTCGCTGCAGAGGTATGCTCTGTGACGTGATATCAGTCGGTAGAATCGTCTCGACTTGGAACGGGCCGATGCCAGCAGGAGAAACTGTACTGCATCCGATTCCGATACCATCGAGTGCATCCGGAGAGATTGGTTCGGTACTATCGTTATAGAAAATTCCTGTGAGCGCATTCTGATCCGTACAATTGGAAATAATCAGTTCATCTGGCCTTCTTGGATTGGTATCGATATCGGCATTGACCCTATATGGCTGCTGATTCGAGAGAGTACCGTCTGCATTCAGGAAACTGCAGGCAATGGAAAGACCATCCGTATTGTCATTGCCTGCCGCAGTTTCCAGATGAGCCATTCCTGTCATGACTGATCCGGTCGGACAGAAGAGCGAACCGCCTGAGATACTTGGAATAAGATTTCCGTTTTCATCGAAACGACTGTCATCAGTCTTTGGCGTTGCTGCAGGCTGACCGAGAATCAGAGAGCAAGACGGCTCGACTTCAGTACCGTTGAGGTCGGGATCCCAGCATTTCCAGTTTCCGTCGGCACAGCAGAAGGGATATGAATTTCCGGAACAGAACGGCTGCTGGCCTCTGCAGAGAGCCGATGAAGCTGAGCTCTGACGTGAGCTTCTGATACTCGACCTCGCACTGCTGCTGGCAATCTGACAACAGACTTCGGACTGCGAGCAGCTGCCGACGGTCTGCGAAGGCGTACATTCGAAGAAGAACACGCAGGATGATCCGGTCGGACAGGCAGAGCTTTGGGCACTGGAACGACGACTGCTCCTGAGTGAGCTTGCAGAAGAAGCAGAGGAAGGCTTCGAACTTTGGGCCGAAGATCTTACGCTGCTCGCTTCAGAACTTTCCTGCGACGACTGGACACTGCTTCGTAGACTCGACCTCGCACTACTGCTGGCAATCTGACAACAGACCTCGGACTGCGAGCAGCTACCGACAGTCTGCGAAGGCGTACATTCGAAGAAGAAAACGCAGGATGATCCGGTCGGACAGGCGGAGCTCTGTGCACTGGAACGACGACTGCTCCTGAGTGAGCTTGCAGAAGAAGCAACAGAAGACAGTTTTGAACTTTGGGCCGAAGATCTTATGCTGCTCGCTTCTTCCGAGCTTTGCTGCGATGATACTGCACTGCTTCTGGCACTGGATGTACTCGAAGCTGGTGTGCAACAAACTTCCGACTGAGAGCAACTGCCGACCGTCTGTTCCGGTGTGCATTCGAAGAAATACACGCAGGTGGAATTGGAAGGACAACCACTACTCGCACTCGACTGCTTACTGCTTTTTGCCGCACTACTCACTGCACGTGATGATGCACTGGAAAGGAGCGAAGTTTGAGATGCTGATGAAGCAGTGGAACTTGCCGGATTCGATGAAGGAACAGAGGAAGCAACCGCACGACTCGAGAAAACCGATGTATTGCTTCTTCTTGAACTGACTACGGAACCGGCACTCGAAGACTTCTTGCATTGCAAAGGACATTGCGTCGTCTGATCCCAACACATCCACGTACCGTCGGGGCAACAAATAAGTGTCTTCGTGCATTGCGGTTTCGTGTCGTCGGAACAGAAGAGTTTCTCTGAGCTGGCACTGCTTGCAAGAGAGGAGAACAGAGAACTTGCACTGCTTGGAGTCGACGATTGCAAGGAACTTCTTGGTGACGACACGGCACTGCTGACTCGGGAAGAAACTTTCGAGCTCTTCAGAGAAGAAGCTGCGCTGCTCCTAGGAGATGAAACCCTAGAACTCCGCGCGGAGGAAGCACATGGACAGGTGAGTGTAAAACGGAAGTCGGGCTGTAGTACACCGTCGATAGGATCAACGGAAATATTGATGGTATGCGGGCCGGGGCTCACTTCTGCATTGCCCCAATTCCAAACTTCGGGCGGACTGCCGAAGCAGTAGAAATCATTCGTGCCGAAGTTGCTGATATTAATCGTTTCTGGGAAGCCTCCAGGATTTGTAATCGAAATCGAACCGTAAGCAGCTCCAGCGAGACGTGCACTTACTCTGCATCCTGCCTGAGGAGCATTGAAGGTGATCGATCCGGTGCGACGACCACAGGCATTTCCCCCTGTATGAAGATTCCCGGCACAATCCCTCTTTCCATTCTCGATACACTTCGGGGTAAATTCTCCAATCGTCGTCGGGGTATTGCCGCAAGAAACGGAAATTTGCGAAGAAGCGCGTGACGTGGGGCAAGGGGGTTGGTACGTACAGCGATAGACTTTCTGATTCGATGCAAATTTTTCACCGTCCAGGACACGGAACGTTGTCGAATTAACATAGGCATCGTCGAGAGGAGCAACGAACGTCGCATTGATGATCGGCTCTCCACCCAATTGATATCGATAACGATCTTTCAGTATTTGAATATAGTTTGGTATCGCAATCTGTTGATGCGGTGGATCCCAAGGGCCGCCTGCACAAAGTTCCCCTGTTGCGTGCATCGTCGCAAGGGGCGTAACATCGCTGTCGTCTTCACAAAGCGCATCACCGTTATGAAATTCCGTGAAGTATGAGAGCCTCGGAATATCGTACTCAACGCTGCAGTTGATCTCGCGTCCTCCGCAAGCGAGGGTGCCACCTACAGTGATGTCGCCCTTCAACACGGAAGAGTCCGTATCGGAACTTCCCGTGACAAAATTCATGATTCCTTCAAGGAAGAAGCGCACAACGCTCTTGATCGCATTCCAGAGCCCGCTGCCTGATGAAGAATTCTCCGACACCTGCACGGGTTTTGCACCAAAATCAAATAAGCTTCCGAGGAGGGACGAACCTCCCTCCGGCGGAGACTGCGACTGTACGATTGTTCCGTTCAACTCGGGATCGTAACAGGACCAAGTTCCGTCTGCGCAGCAGTAGGGATACGCGCCGCTGCCATTACACACCGGCTTTGTACCGACACATCTCACAGATGATGCCGAGGATGCAGTTTTGGACGAAGCGGCGGATGCTGCACTCGGCTGAGAACCTGTTGATCCGGTCGAGCCTGCACTGACCTGTGATGCACTTGAAGCTACGGAACCCTGTGAGGCAACAGATTGTATCGAACCGGCAGATCCCCGACTCAGCTGAGAAGCGGCGGATCCTCTAGAAGCTGCAGAAGCCCGAGAACCCGTTGAACCTTGGGAAGGTCTGGAGCCTGTTGATGCTTTGGAAGAAATTTTTGACGTGGACTTGGAGGAAGTCTTGGAGGAAATCTTGGAAGTTGATTTCGACGATGCTTTGGACGATTTTTTTGATGCCGATTTGGACGAAGCTTTCGAGACAGATTTTGATGATGCCCTCGACGAAATTTTCGAAGCAGATTTTGACGATGCTTTAGAAATCTGAGAACCCAAAGAGCCAACGGAACCACGAGAGGGTTTGGAACCTGTTGATGCCTGCGAAGCTCGAGAAGGAACGGATCCAGTCGACCCTCTCGAACCGCGCGAAGGAGTCGACCCTGAGCTTCCCGTGCCACAGGAAAAAGGACACTGAAGTTTTGGATCCCAACATGTCCAACCTGTTGATGGACAACAGAGCGCAGTTGCAGTTCCGCACTGCGGAGGGTCGGTACCGGCGCAAATGTCGGGCAGCGGCTCGCTAGAGTTCTGGGAGGTCTGAAGCGACGAGTTTGGAGTTGAAGAAGAAACCTGAGTCCTACATGTGTACTCCGAACCGGTTCCGCCGAGTGAGACAAATCGTATGCATCCGGGTCCGCAACTCACCGGTGCACTCGCCCAACTGATCGTACCGGGATAGGAGATCGTGACATCACCGCAGATCGGTTTCGGTCCGGAGAGAGCGCCGAAAATAGCATCTTTCATTTCCTGACGATCGCTGTTCTCGTTGTCAGTACCGAAGCTGAAAAAGTTGTACGGTGGTGATGGAGGAGTGCACGTTCCGGAACGTTGCAAAGGGTGAAGAGTGTAGCGTTCACCGCTAGAGGTACATGCAGCATCCGGTCCGGCCATCGAAACGAAATCAAGATTATTGAGACTCGCTGTTTCCGTACAAACAATCGGAGGCACACTGTTGCAGGACTTCGAAGAGGAGGATTGCGAGGAAGCGGATGACTGTTGCGAAGAGGATGAAGACGAAGAGACGGGAGTTCCATCCAAGCAGAACCAGCTCCCATTCGGACAACAGTATGGCTTTGCGTTTTCCGAGCATGAAGGTGCAGATCCGCCACACGCGGACGACCGACTGGAGCGCGAACTTTGAATAGAAAAAGAACTGCTATAGGTATCCGTACACATGCATGTCTCTGCATTCGGCTCTCCGGTACCGGTGCATGACTGACCTATTGGACAGCGTCCTCCGCATACACCAGGCGTGAGTACGCCGCAGGGCAGTTGAGGGCATTGAGTCACGCCAGTAATACCGTTCGGACATGCCCAGGCACCGCCAGGACAACACTCAGCAGAGCCGATGAAACAGAGTGGTTTCGGAAAAGGACAAGACCCCATGCTGCTGGATGAAGGGAAATTGCACATCGCAATCATGCTGCAGGAATCTGGTGAAGATCCGCAGTACATTGTTCCCGGAGGACAACTGAAAAGACCAGTTGTTGGAACTATTCCGTCCCCATACGGATAGCAGCAGTATCCTTGAGGAGATGAAGAATTTCTGGAAGATTGCACTGACGAATTTTTGGAGGAAACCTTCGAAGAATTTTTGGATGATGCCTTCGAAGAATTGTTGGAAGAATTATTTGATCCTCCGGATGAACCAGAAATACCTGAAGTGCCAGAGATACCCGATACTCCGGCTATTCCTGAAATACCTGAGACTCCGGTTATTCCTGTGATACCTGAGATTCCTGAAACTCCGGTGATGCCGGCAATACCTGAGACACCCGATACGCCGCTGATGCCGGGCATGCATTGTCCACTGTTCGGAGGATCGCCAACCATCACGCAAAAGCCAAGATTACACTGACACTTCATCATCATGATTCCGTTACAACCATCCTGACAAACCTGCGCTTGCATCGGCAACATCATCCCGACGCAGTCTGCATTCGAAGCACACATCGAAGGCATGCTACTGATGACAGTTGTTGAGCTTCTGCATCTTCCTTCAACGCAGTTCAGTCCTGTAGCACATCCTTGTGGCATCGGTGTGGTCATGTTGGCGCCGGGCATACAACAGGGTGTGCTGGGACCCGGACACCACCCACCGGGTCCAATGATGTTGAGACTTGCTCCACACTGAGGTGTTCCAGGAGGACAAGTTGTTGTAGGTGACGAATACATCGTCGATGCATACCAATTTGTGATATTTCCCGTGAGCGGAGCACTGATGCGAAGACCAGATTGGACAAAAACAGTCACCAGAACGATACCCAAAGCAATGCCGGTACAAAGCCTCACGATTGACAGATGCAGACGCATGGGGGGATCGTCTCGGATTATGGCTTGTTTCAGCTGCATCTACAAGGAAGAGACGACTCGCTTTTCTTAATTTTTATGATAGCACTCGAACATCTGTCGCGTGCTGAATTGTCTCAGAGTCTTTCACGACAAAAACCGATGCTGCTCATCAGCCATCCGCACCGACTCCGATCTATCCATTGCATCACTCTTCCGATAGAAAGTCGCGCACCGTTCTGACGAACAACCGTAGATCGTCTCGGTTGACATTGCCATCACCATTGATATCACCTGCGGGACTTCCGGTGCCAAGGAGTCTGATCACACTCGTGATGCCTCTGCGAATCTCTCCAATGGTCATCGTGCCATCGCTATCCGAGTCGATGATGCCACTGACAACTACAGCTGCAGGAGCACGGGTGAGAGCACAGCAGTATGTACCAAGACTGCAAGCGCCTGATCTGAGGTTTGTGAGAGGACATGTGCCTTCGCAGCTATTCGGTGCAGCACAATGTGGGCGACCACAGCATTCCGTACCGATGACAGAACAAGAACCACTTTGTCGAGAGTAGCTGCCTAATACGCATTGCGCATGAGTCCTGCAAGCATCCGGAGAAGCACATACTCCGACTGACGATGCCCTGGAGGACCTCCTCGAAGATGCAGTTGACGACTTCTTGGAAGAAATCTTTGAGGATGCTTTGGAAGAATTTCCTGATGAATTTCCTGACGACTGTGCCGAGGATTGTGCTGATGACTGTGCGGAAGATTGTGCCGACGACCGAAGCGATGATTGGGCAGAGGAACGAGCAGACGATCTTGCCGAAGAACGAGCTGATGACTGCGCGGAAGATCTCGCCGATGAGCCTCCGGAAGATTGAGCAGAGGAACGTGCGCTGGATCCTCCCGAGGAATTATTACGCGAAGAATTATTGGAGTTGTTGGAGCCACTAGAACCACTTGTTCCGGAAGTACCCGATGTGCCTGAGGTTCCAGATGTCCCTGAAGTACCAGACGTTCCTGAGGTTCCAGATGTCCCTGAAGTACCAGACGTTCCTGTGGTTCCAGATGTCCCTGAAGTACCAGACGTTCCGGATGTGCCGGAAGTCCCCGATGTGCCTGAGGTTCCAGATGTCCCTGAAGTACCTGACGTACCAGAGGTTCCGGACGTTCCCGAAGTGCCTGACGTACCAGACACTCCTGATACGCCAGAGACGCCCGACACACCGGAAACACCTGAAACTCCGGATACACCTGATGCTCCAGAAACACCAGAGAAGCCGCCTGGTCCGGAGATTCCAGAGAAGCCACCCGGTCCCGAAATTCCGGAAATTCCAGAGAATCCACCGGGGCCGGACATTCCGGAAAGACCAATTCCAGATAGTCCCGAAAGGCCACTCATACTTCCTATACCCGTCATACCAGAGACTCCTCCTGAGGTTCCACCACCTGTACCTC
>CAZQYX010000004.1:68872-77205 GCA_964597665.1 uncultured Candidatus Peribacteria bacterium
CTCCTGTTCCACCACCTGTACCTCCTCCTGTTCCACCACCTGTACCTCCTCCTGTTCCACCACCTGTACCTCCTCCTGTACCTCCTCCTGTTCCACCACCTGTACCTCCTCCTGTTCCACCACCCGAGCCACAATTGGAAGGAGCAAGACCCTGAGCAGCAGTACACGAAATGCCTGGATAAGGATTGAGTGTGCAAGTGCCTGCAGGAACCTCTGAACATGATGGTGATGGAACGGTAGTGCAACAAGCATCCATCGCAGCAGCTGATGAAGTAGGTTGTGGAAAGCAATCTGAGTCTGTAGTCAATTCTCCACAAAAGAATGATGGTTTAGGAAATGGACAACCTGTTAAATCAGCAACTACGGTGCAGACAGGTGCCGATCCCCCAGTGCAGCAGGAATCGTTCATAGCCGAAGAGGAAATCGCCGGAACACAATTTAAGCTATTATTTGCTATGACCGTCGCACAGGACAGCAATGGATAAGGCGATCCGAGCATACAGTCTGATGGAAAGACATTGTCGTCACATCCTCCATCCCGGCAGCAAGCGCCAGTTATGGGTCCAGACGAATCAAGACCACTTCCCCGCAAATTTATTTTGACCCCCCCCTTCGACTGCATCGTCACAATCGTCACAAGAAGAAGAATCGCAACGAAATATCCCGTAAGACGAGCAGTAGAAAATGAGATCATAATACCTTGCGAGCTTAACAAGGATTCTTACTCTGAAGCAAGGAAAAGCAAGGCTTGTACATTGATTATGGTAGATTGAAAATCTATGGACAGAGTGACCTATCGAACACGGATTAAAAATACAGTACTTTGGGGGATTTTTCTGTGCATTGGAACAGTTCTCCGCTGGCTGTGGATATTCGCGGCACACCCATGGGCCACTACCGGAGATTTTCGAGAGAAGTATGTCTACAGCGATATGCTCCAGTACTGGCTGGGTGTAGAAAAACTCTGGAATCCCGCATCCCAATGGAGTTGGAGTGATACGCTTTTTCCTCCCGGTACGGCTTATCTCTATTCACTGGTACTCGGTTCATCCATGGACAGAATTAGCTTGCTTCAGATCACACAATTTGCGATGACGATGGCGATCTTTCTGCTTATTCCCATTCTTGCTACCTGTTTTTCCGGAAGAAGAGCAGCGCTGATTTCACTTGCCATCGGTGCCGTGTCCTTCCCGCTCTTCGACTACGGTGCCTACGTACTCTCCGAAACTCCGTTCACACTCTTCTTGCTTCTTGCGATTCTCATTCTCTGCTTCTCTCTGAAGAAAGAATCGCTGTCACTCTGTCTTCTCTCAGGACTCTGCTTCGGACTGTCTGCAACATTCAAATCTGTTGGACTTGTCGTTGCGGTTTTTGTGACCGTTGCTTTTGCCTACAAAGATATGCATAAATCTTATTGCTGCCGAGGATTTTCAGTCCTGACTCTTGTTTGCGGCATCCTTCTTCTTCTCGTGCCGGCGAGTATGGAAATGACACGCCGGAATGGCGGACGATTCCTGCTTCTTTCAAATGACATCTTCCGTGTTGCGATTGCAAATCATGGTGACCTTCGCGGAGCTCATGCTTTTTTCCCCGATGGAGGAGAATTTACCGTCATTTCACCGGTCAGCCTGCAAAAATCTTTTACAGAGATGCGAGAGATACAATGGGATACTCGTATTGTCTTTCATGAGAATATGGCTTGGATCAGGGCTCATCCACGAAAGGCTCTTCTCGATTTCCTTGGACGTTCCAAAGATCTGATCATCGGCACTGCCTCGTTTCCAACGGGAGAGACTCGATTTCAGTTTCTTGCGTCTATTTCGCAGAAACTGATTTTTTTCTTTATCTACATTCCTGCTTTTCTTTTTATTGTCGACCGAAGAAAAACTCAGAGTGAGCCAGAGAAATTCTTTCTCTGGATCTTGGTGCTGCCAGTTCTTGGCCTGTTTGCGACGAGCATTGTTGCCGCAATGGAACCTCGTTATCTGCATGCTTTTTTACCGTCTCTCATTGTTATTGCAAGTTTATTCTATGAAAGAATATTCACAAAATTAAAGTTTATGAACACATGTCTTCCCTGAACAGATATGCCTGTTTCTTGCAATGCGCGAATAGATGCTCCTTCCGATTGATGCTGCAAAAGGCAAATGCAGAAGAGGGACGGACCACCAGAGTGCTGGAAGATGACGAGCAAGAATCTTGAATGCATCGAACCCTGAGGATGCCTTGGAGTCAGGAAAGCGAATATGGAGTGCACGCTCAAGGCGTTGCATTTTGATATCGGGAGCATAGCGTTTTCGGAGCTTTTCATCGCGGAAATTGATGATTCTCAGCCTCTGAAGAGCATCGAGTGACAGGAGAAAAAATACGGAGCGACGGCAGAGACTGCAGGAACCATCGTAGAGAACTGTAATCTTTGGAGAAGCGGATGCTTCAGGCGCAGAAATTTTCGCAAATGCCTTTGTCCAGCGTTTGCTGAAAAACTCACGAAGGACTTGAAAATCCTCATCAACGAGAAGACCAAGGTAGGACGAGAAAATCACAAGCTGAAAGGCACCAGTATCCATCAGAATGAGCATGCCGCCGTGAAAGCCAACACCGAGAAGCAGGATCCATCGTTTCAAGGAATGTTTCCGAACACTGGGTACAAAAATATTGCCGAATTCCCGGGGGATAAGAAGCAGTCCCCACAGCAATCCGAAAATCATCCACGATCTGGAAACATACGGAGAAAGACCCGACAGATTATCTGCGACACTCTTCGACCAGCGGAAGTACTCCGTCATATGATAGACAATGGCAACAGCCGCACCGTTCAGCCACATCACGCTATGCCACTTCTCCCAGACGGATGCCAGATAGACGATGATCAATTGCCAGAGAAGAAGCCTGTACGGCCAGATACTCATCTGTATCGGTATTGGCAATCTACCCTTTCTCCAAAGAAGAAAACTCCTTCTCAGACTGTCGAGAGAGAAGGCATCAATTCTTGGCGATATCATGAGGATAAAGCCCATGGCACGGAGTAGGTTGTCTCCTGCATTGACCATATGACAAAGATGCTCGTTGAATGAAAAGAGAAGCAACACAGAGATAATCGTCGCTATCCTGGTCCGAATACCGAGCATCATGAATGTGAGGGAGCATAGAAAAAAGCTCCAAAGAAGGAAGACCGGAAGCGGATCTCTCACAATACTGAGAATTGAGAAGCGGTATTCATTCCGAAAAATTCCGTTGTTCAAACCCTCCGGGAAGATACCTACACTGCTGTAGAAGCGGACAACATTCTCGGCATTTCCAAGCATGAAAAGAAGAATCGTTGCAGCCCATGCAATACGCATCAAACCGAATCCGGAAGCAGAGATTTGCCTGAAGAAAAATTGATCAATGTACAGGATTATGCGCTTCATAGAGTGGGTTTGCAGATTGTGGAAAAATCAATGACATCTGACCATACTGGCTTCCAACTTCTCCACCAGTCGACGCTCTGGGGAACAAGATGTGGTGGAACGGGAGCAAAGCGTCTGCGAATGCGAACAGATGTTCCAGGTCTCAGGTGCTGTGAGCGACAAAAATCCTGCATGTACGGCTCCCTCGCAACAACCAAACCTTCGAAGGTCATGCGAAACATCAAAACGACTTCGTTGCCCTGCTCGAAGAAGCCGAGAGAATTGCCATCGATCGTGCGAACGATCGTCCATCGACCATTCTCGTCCTGTTTCTCTAAGAATTCTTCGTTTACAGCGACACTTGGCGAAACAGGGAAGAGGTTCCAGTGTTGCCATTGGGATGTGACCAGAATATAGGGTAAAACGTATGGAATTTTATTCTGCATCCATCGAAGAGTTTTTGAGTTGAAAAAATTAGTCGGTTGCGCCCATATGGCTATCGCTGCCATTTGCCATAGACAGAAGAGAACGATGCCGGTCTTGATGAGGAAACGAGGCAAGAGAGATTTTGACACTAGAATAGAGCGAAATTCCAAAATCCAGAAGCCAAATTCCTCGAGGACTAGAGTGTTTTGGAATTTGGTATTTGGAATTTGTTTTTTTCGCTTTACACTACGGCCCATGATCCGAAAGCTACCCAAAAGCGTAATGCAGAAAAAAAGTCACGTCTGGCTCTACGCAATATTTATTCTCGTGACATCATTTTTCACGTACATGTATCGGTTCGACTATCCCCCCAGTCCTTTCTGGGACGAGCCGTACCACGTTGCAGCAGCGCAGAAGTATTTAAACGGCGTGTACTTCATGGAGCCGCATCCGCCGCTTGGGAAGCTTTTGATCGCACTCGGAGAAAAGATTGTTCACGGAAATGCACGCAATGATCAGTTTCTGACAACGGACTATGCAAGCAATATTCCAAACGGATTTGATTTTGCAGGGTACAGACTGTTCCCATCGCTTCTGGCGTGGCTCACAGCGCCGATTCTTTTCTTTATTTTCCTCTTCATCACGGGCAGCAGTCCCCTCTCCGCACTTCTCTCGTTTCTCTACGTCTTCGACAACGCTGAGATCGTGCACAGTCGCGGGGCAATGGTGGACAGTACGCTTACATTCCTTGGAATGCTGTGCGTCCTTCTCTTTCTGTATCTTCAAAGGAAAGATCGGAATGTAAGCATCCGTCAGCACTGCGTGCTCTCGGCGCTCTTCGGTCTTTCCTTCGGGCTTGCCATGTCGACGAAGGTCCTCGCGATGATTTTCATCCTTTTCTTTCCTCTCATCATCTTCAGACTGATTCCCGACTGGAAGAAGGTAACGCTCTTCGTTGTAAGCAGCATCTCGGTCATGCTGGTTGCCTACGTTTCCGTTTGGCAAATTCATTTCTCGCTTGGAAAGAAAGTGATCCCTGCACTTCCGGACAACGGCTACTACCAGGCATCGGAGGAATTGAAAGCAATCATCGATGCCGGGAAAACCGGTGCTCTGGCATCGTTTCCGGTGATGCTTCGCGATCATCTCTTGTTCGGACCGCACTACACAAAAGGCGTTCCGCGTCTCGACCTCTGCAAGAAGGATGAGAACGGGAGCCCATGGTACTTCTGGCCTCTTGGTGCAAGATCGATCAACTATCGGTGGGAGCAGCAGAATGAGAACGAGTATCGCTACCTCTATCTTCAGAGCAATCCCGTTGCATGGGGGCTTGGACTTCTCGGCGTTTCTCTCTCCATCATTTTGCTCTTCGGGTCTTTCTTCTTTACAGCGAAGGAAAAACTGAAGCAGCCTTTTTTACTCATTGTCTTCCTTGGAATGTACTGCTCATACATGGTCGCAATCAGCAGGATCACACGCGTGATGTATCTGTACCACTACTTCATTCCTCTGCTTCTCAGTTTCATTCTCTTCTCGATCGCCCTCGTCAATATTCAGAAGATCGGACGTTTGAAGATGACGGAGGATCGGCGCATCGCTTTCATGACAGTCCTAGGCCTTCTTGTTTTTGCAGCTTTCCAATTCTATCGTCCACTGACCTACTACGAGCCACTGACGGACAGCGCATTTAAGAAGCGTGCAGTGGTGACGTTGTGGGAACTCACCTGTGTACGGTGTGAGAATCTGAGTTGGATTGTGGTACCGGCGGGAAACTAGGTTTGGTAGGACCTTCCGAACCTACCTAACCTACCCAACCGTACGTTAGAGGTTTACACTCCACCCGCATTTTTCCTTCCTTTCATCTCTCATGCGTTTCACAAAAATTGTCGCAACGATCGGTCCTGTCACAAGTTCTGTTGAAAAAATAGAGGAGCTTGCGCTGACGGGGGTGAATGTCTGCCGTCTGAATTTTTCACACGGGAGCTACGAAGTGCATGGCCAGACGATTGAGAATATTAAAACAGTGAACAGGAAGGGCTACTCACTTGGAATCATGCTCGACACGAAGGGGCCGGAGGTTCGCACGGGAGATGTCACCGAGCCCATTGTGATAAAGAAAGGAGATCGCGTGCTCTTCACCTCGAAGAAGACTGGCTCCGAGAAATTGACGACGATCATGGTGGACTACCCGAAATTTTCGGAAGACGTCAAAAATGCACGTTGCATTCTCATCGACAACGGAGCGATTGAATTCAGGGTGGAGAGTATTCAGCGCGGAGGAATGGTTATTGCGAAGGCTTTGGAAGGCGGAAAGATCGGCTCGAGACGACACGTCAATCTTCCCGGAGCGCACATTAGCCTGCCGTCGTTTACTCCGAAGGACTGGGCCGATATCTCGTTTGGGGTGAAACACGGAGTGGATTTCTATGCAACGTCGTTCGTCAGGACGGGCAAGGACATACGCACTCTCAAAGCATTTCTTCAAAAGCATAAGAGCGACGGTGAGATCATCGCGAAGATCGAGACTCCGCAGGCAGTCGATAATATTGATGAGATCATCGATGCATCGGATGGAGTGATGGTCGCGAGAGGAGACCTCGGAGCGGAAGTGCCGTTCGAGGATGTGCCGCGGATTCAGGAAATGATCGTGGCAAAGTGCAGAGCAAAAGGGAAACCGGTGATCGTTGCGACGCATATGCTGGAGAGCATGATTCTCTCCCCGATGCCGACGCGTGCAGAAGTGACCGATATTGCATTTGCCGCAACGCTCCAAACCGATGCAACCATGCTCTCGGGCGAGACTACGACAGGTCTCTATCCGTTCAAGGCCGTGTCCGCGATGGATCGGGTTTTGAAGGCCAGCGAGCGTATTGATCATCGTGATGCAGCAGCATCCGTGATTCGCAAGAAAGACAATACGAACAGCGATATGCCAAGACAGGAACAGGCGATCGCCGCGAGCGTCCTTGCAACAAAGCTGGAAGCGGACAGCATTCTTGTCATCAGCAAGCACGGATATACGGCCATGGCGGTAAGCGGCTGCCGTCCTCATGTGGCTATCCATGCATTCGTCGAAACCGACAGCAGGCAACGCAAACTGATGCTCGTCTGGGGCATTACTCCTCATACGATTCCGTTCTCGGTGAAGCCCGAGGAAACACTGGAGAAGGCACTGGCACTCCTGGGCAAAAAGAAGCTGGTGAAGAAAGGTCAGCGAATCGTCGTGGTCTCCGATATTAAAACAGGCACGACCCCTGTCATGACGATTCAGATACGGACGATCGGGTAGTTAGTTTGCACCGGTAGCAGCCTCCGCTACCGAGACCTGCGACTGAACATACTTTGGCTTCGTTGGCTTCTGCATCAACTGAATCTGAGAATCGTTTTGGAGTGACTCGAGTGAATTGGACTTCGCAATCTGCATATTCACCACTTCCTGTTCAAGCATCAATTCAGATCTCGCTCGCTCGAGAGTTCGGAGCTTATACCCTTTCGTCGCATTCATGTTGTGATGAAACAGAATCAGAAGTGCGAGCACGATAATGAGAGCACCGATGACGCTGAGAAGAAGCGCCGTACTGCTCGTCATCAGACGGCCAAGCGAATGCCTCCGCGGAATCGAAAGCGCGGAGGGTAGAGACGGAAATGAAACTGAGTTCAACATGCGCAGTGCGGAAGGTATTCTACTCCGGTCTCCGAAGAATTGCACGCAATCTCGCAGATCTTGATCGTGGGTTGTTTCTCATTTCTTCTTCCCCGGGACTCACGGCTTTCTTTGTCAGCAGAACGTACTCCGATTCCCGAAGAACCGATCCGGTCAGCGGATCCTTCGTATTCTGTGCAAGAGATCGAAAAGAGGATTTCACCGCGGAGTCTTCGAGAGAGTGATAGCTGATTACAACTAGTCGTCCTCCATGTGCGAGAAGTGAGGGAGCGATTGCAAGCAAGTGAGAGAGTGCCTCTTTCTCACGATTCACCGCAATACGAAGCGCCTGAAAAATTTGTGGCAACATCCGAGGTGCCTTGTATCCGTAGATCGCAGTCGCTGCAGAGATCAGGTCGCAGCTTGTCCTGACAGGATTCTCTTTCCGACGTTGGATAATCTCAGCGACCAATTGCCGGACCTTCGGCACTTCTCCGTACTCCCAAAAAATTTTGAGAAGCTTCTCCTCGTCGAGAGACGCGAGGAGCATTGCAGCTGTCATTCCCTCTGTGCGGTCGAAACGCATATCGAGAGGAGAGTCGGTGCGAAACGTGAATCCCCTCTTCGGATCATCGATGTGCGGAGAGCTAAGGCCAAGATCTGCAAGGACACAGTCAAAGAGGCGCTTATCCGTTGGCAGACAATTTGGGAGTTCACTGAAATTCGCATGAATGATCTCAGCGCGATAACCGAATGTCTCGAGTCGTCTCGATGCAATAGCAATATTTTCTTCATCTGCATCAAGTGCAACGAGCGTGCTTCCTTCCCCTGCCGCAGAGAGCAATGCATGACTATGACCGCCAAGTCCGAGTGTT
>CAZQYX010000004.1:77305-89106 GCA_964597665.1 uncultured Candidatus Peribacteria bacterium
TCCTTCCCCTGCCGCAGAGAGCAATGCATGACTATGACCGCCAAGTCCGAGTGTTGCATCCAGAATACGGTCACCCGATTTCGGAGAGAGAATAGCAAGCGTTTCTGCAAGCAATACGGGGACGTGATTCATTTGATAGGGGTGAGGGTCTCATCGAACACCCGATGCAAATCCTTCATGCGCGCTTCAGGCGAAAATCTCTTGAGAGCATCCTCTCTTCCTTGCTGCTCCAGCTTCATTCGTAGAACCGGATCCTGCAGCGCCTCCAAAATGGCCCTCGCACAGTCCGCAGCATCCCCCGATCGAAACAGAAGACCAGTTTGATGATCCCTGATCACGCTTCGCAGTCCCGGCGCATCACTTGCAAGAACGCAGGTCCCTGCAAGCATCCCCTGTGCAGCCACCAAGCCAAAGCCTTCGAGGAGCGATGGAACAACGAGGACAGTCGCATTCAGCATCTCCCGAAACAGAAGCGGATCATGTACATATCCGCTGACCGAAATAACATCCTGAAGCTTCTTGCTTTCGATGAATTTGAAAATCCGGTCACCCATGAGGTTCTCTCCGAGAAGCCGAAGTCGCACGTCCGGTTTTTTCGCAGCCACAAACTTCATGGCCTCGAGAAGCACGGTGACACCTTTGCGTTCTTCCAGACGACCAACGAAGAGAATCGTCGAGGCCGATTTCGGGATCAGTCGTTGTCTACGACAATCCTCAACGAAGTTTTCGATGACTGTTACTTTTGATCGGGGCTGCTGATAGCGGTCAATGATGAAGTCAGCCGTGTCCTTCGAGACGCAGACAATCTTGTCAGCAAACGAGTAGGTACGCTTCTCCAGTCTCGCCATTATTTTTTTCCAGAAGCACTTCAGGGGCGCATGCAGAAATACAATTTCAGCTTCCTGCAGGTACGTATGATGCGACATCATAACGAGAGGGCACGAAGGTTTTCGAAGCAAAAAAACGCCACCGGATCCTGCATGCAGGTGAAGGAGATCAAGTCGATGCTTTCGGATCAACGATGGTAACTGTAGAAAAAGAATCAGTGAAAAAAGAGGACATCCTCCAAATTTTCGCCAGAATATTGCTGCAAGAAGACTGACACGATCATCCGCTCCGCTGCTCGGGGAAATAGCAATGAACGTATCTTGTGAAGAAAGCTTCTCAAGAACTTTTCTAGAGGCCTTAGCAACGACGCCAAGACCTCCGATTGGAGGATCGTAATCGTAGGTGAGTATTCCGATGCGCATGGGGCAAGAATAGCATATTGACATATTCTATAATTATAGTAATATATCTGCCCTTGTCGTTCCAACCATCCCATCAGTTTCGGCTGTTTCTCTGCATGTGTGCCTGCATGTCTCTCCTTATCGCAGCTGTGGAAGCCGCGGAGCCTTCTTCCCAGGATCTTGATGCCACTCCCTTTGCACTATGGCAGGCAAAGCAGGGCGACACACTCCTTGTCGATACCGAGGCGAATATTGGATATTTACTGCATGAGGACGGGCGCTTTGCATCATTCCCCGTTGCAACAGGACAAAAGCGGGTCGTTCGATACATTGGGCGTACCTATAACGCAGCGACACCCGCTTCCGACTGGCAGGCGATGAGTCAGGAAATAAAGGGTGACAGGATCACCTTTGGAAAGCTCGGGCGCTTCCTGAGACTGTACAAAAACGAGGGAACTGAGTCCGAGCGCACACCCTATGGGATCCACTCACATGCGTCCATCGAGAAAATGCTCGCAAGCATGGATCGATACCGGAGCATGGGGTGCATTCTCGTATCCGAGGATGTACTTGATGTCATCCTGGAAACATTCACGTTGAACGAAGAGAATCTTTCAGTACGCACGATCCATGGCCTTGGGGATGAAACACTGACGCATGATGTCCTGCTGCAAAAGATGAGTGCGCTTTAGTTTGTTCTGGCGGAGAGGGAGGGATTCGAACCCTCGAGACCTTGCGGTCTGCCACGTTAGCAGTGTGGTGCCTTCAGCCACTCGGCCACCTCTCCAAAGAGAGTATAGGTGAAACGATCCTTCCCTGACCAGCTAACGTAAAGAATTGCTGTAATACTTTGCCCACTTCACGCATTCAAAAATAAGGAAAGCCAGAACTGATGCCGCAAGTACTTGAGTCAGCAAGCGAAGCGGAATAGCGGTGACTCCAAAGAGGACACCGATCGGCGTCAGTAGAAGAATACTGTGAAGGAAAAGCGAGAAAGCAATGGCTGCAATCAGCCAAAGATTTCGCAGAGGGGAATCGAAAAAAATAGGTGCCTTGGTTCGAGTCGAAATGGAAAGTAGCATTTGAAAGAGAATAGTAGAAGTCAGTGCAACCGTTCGTGCAAGCACCAAATTATCCGGTGCGATAGACCGAACGAATGAAAAAAGACCAAGAGAAAGAGCTGCATTCAGAAGTCCTGCGAGGATCAGGAGTGGCCACTCTCCGGTGAAGATACCATCGCCTTTCTTTCGGGGCATTCTCTGCATAATTCCATGTTCTCCATCCTCAACGGCAAGCGCCAATGCAGGGAAGCTGTCAGTGACGAGATTCACCCAGAGAATATGAAGAGGAAGGAGAGGAAGCGGCATGCCGAGAAGCATTGCTCCGGAAATCATCATCACTTCGCCAAGATTGCTTCGCATCAGGAAGATGACGAACTTTTTAATATTGTCGTAGATGCGCCTCCCCTCCTCTATGGCAGCGACGATCGTTGCAAAATTGTCGTCCGTAAGAACCATGGCACCCGCTTCGCGAGCGATATCCGTACCATTCAGGCCCATCGCAATCCCGACATGCGCGCGTTTGAGAGCCGGTGCGTCATTCACGCCATCACCGCTCATCGCGACGATATGTCCAAGTCCTTGGAGCGCCTCAAGAATCTTCACTTTATGAACAGGCTGAACGCGTGCGAAGACCGAGACGGTCTTCAGTGCATGTTGCAGATCCTCGGTATCCATCGACTCCAGTTTTTCTCCGTCGATGACGCCATCCGAGACCAGTCCGACACTTTCTGCAACTGTCAGTGCCGTCGCAGGGTGATCACCCGTAATCATGATGGTGCGAATTCCTGCAGTTTTGGCTTCGAAAATAGCCTCTGTTACACCGCTCCGTGGCGGATCCATCATGGCGATCAATCCGGCACAGACAGTGAACTGACCAGATCCGTATGCTGAAGCAAGGACACGAAGTCCGAGCTTTGAAAGCTTCATGCTCTCGCTAAGAACCTGATCCCTTTCCTCGGGAGGGAGGAAACGCGCAATCACCTCTGGAGCACCTTTCATGTAGCGCTGCCTTTGTCCGTTTTTCTCATGAATCGTTACCATGTACTTGCCTTCGGAAGTGAACGGAACCTCCTCCTCGAGAAGCGGGAGTCTCGAGACACCTTCCGAGTCAGCCTGGCGCAGAAGTGCAACTTCCGTTGGATCACCAATGTCAGGAAGCTCGCTCCTGTTGCAGGATGCTCCTATTTCGAGCGCAAGAGCTCTCGAACCTCCACTCGGGGTCCAGACATGCTGCACCACCATGCGGTTTTCGGTAATGGTGCCTGTCTTATCTGCACAGATGACCGTGATACTCCCCAGCGTCTCGACTGCATCGAGCCTTCTGATGAGTGCATTTTTCTTGATCATCCGTTGCACACCGACAGCAAGACAAATGGTCACAACTGCAGGCAAGCCCTCGGGTACTGCAGCCACGGCAAGACTGACGGCTGTGAAGAAAATCTCCGTGATCTCCATTCCCGAGAGTATTCCCGCTGCAAAAATCAAAGTGCAGAGCCCCAATACGACGATACCGATTTTTTTTCCCGCTCTTTGCAACTCAAGTTCAAGAGGCGTTGGAGGTGGCTTCAAACTCATCACCATGGACGTAATCTTGCCGATCTCTGTTTGCAGACCGATGCCAGTGACAACGGCTTCACCGAAACCGCGAGTCACAAGCGTTGCGCAGTAGAGAATGCCCGGTGACATCGTTCCCTGTTTGATCGTCTCAAGAATCGATTTGGCTACCGGTAGAGATTCACCGGTTAAACTTGCTTCATCGACTTCAAGGGAGGAAGTGGCAATCAATCTTGCATCGGCACTTATTTTATCTCCGGCTTCTACAAGGATAATGTCTCCAGGAACCAACTCGCGTGAAGGAATGATAGAGACTTTGCCTCCTCTCCGGACTTTTACGCGTGGTGCAGACAAGCTTGCAAGCATGGCGATGGCGTTCTCCGCTCTCCATTCCTGCGTGAAGCCGAGTATTGCATTCAGAATGACAATAGCGAGAATGACGATCGCATTGGTCAGCTCCTGAGAATCGAGATGTCCATGACGGACGTACGGCACGAGAACGGACACCGCTGCAGCCACAAGAAGAATGTAGACCATGGTGTCCTGAAACTGACTAAGAATAAGCTTCAGTATCGATTCTTTCTTAGGGGGGATCTCGTTATAGCCCGATGCTTCACGCCTCCTATGCACTCCCTCATCATCAAGGCCCTGCTCGGTGACACCGAGAGTGCGAAGAAGGGAGAGTCGAAGATTCTGACTCATAAGCTGATAGCGGAATACACGCAATGTACCATATGATAAACTATTCAATGGAGAGGTGGCCGAGTGGTCGATGGCGACAGTCTTGAAAACTGTTAACCCCGCAAGGGGTTCGAGGGTTCGAATCCCTCCCTCTCCGCCAGAATTGAATTCGAGCTGAATCGGAGCCGCAGGCGAACGATGAAGCCGAAGAGATTCTGTCCCCCGGAGCTCGAGCAAAGCGAGAGCGCAGTGGGGACAACTGCAAATCAGAATCCGCTCATGCACCTCGTACCGATCTCCATCAGCAACGCCAGAGTCATCTCCGGTGCAGGGCGAGGCCGGCGCATCGGCATACCGACGATCAATCTTGATCTTTCCTGCACGCCGCAGGAATTGCAGCACGGAATTTACGCATGCTTCATCACCATCGGAAATAATAAATACAGAGGCGCAATGCACTACGGACTAAGACCCGTTTTTAAAGACACTGGAACACTTGAGGTACACGTCCTCGATGCAGCAATTGAAGAACTACCTGCAACGGCAGATATCGACATTGTTGGCCGCATTCGAGATGTCCAGGACTTTCCAAGTACTGAAACGCTACAATCAGCCATCGCAGCGGATATTCTAGCCGTGCGTGCTATGCTGGACGCACATGAGAAAGCTTCTGAAAAGCATCGTTCCTGAGACCTCTGCGCTCCGTCTTTCGTATCATCGTGCCAAGTCGCTGATCGCAGCCGTTTGGTATGGTTTTCCTGCGAAGAAGCTCGTCGTCATCGGGATCACCGGTACGGACGGCAAAACAACGACGGTCGGGATGATCGCCCACATTCTGAATGACTGTGACATCAAAACCGGAGCGTTCTCCACCGCATTCTTTAGAATCGGGAATGACACAAAGTCCAATCCAACACAGAAAACATCCCCTTCCCCTTTTCTGGTACAAAAACTTCTTCGGGACTTCGTAAGAGCGGGATGCACACACGTAGTCCTCGAGTGCTCATCCCATGGATTACTTCAGGGAAGGTTGAACTACACCTATCCAAAAGTCGCCGGCATCACGAACCTCACGTCCGAGCATCTCGATTACCACGGATCAATGAAGGAATACGCGCAAGCAAAATCGATCCTCTTTCGGATGCTTCGGGGTACCGGAACGAAAGTACTGCACTACAGCGACGAGTCCTACGCGACACTGAGCAACATTCCATCGGAGAGAACGATGCTGTTTAATCTAGAAGAAGTAGAGATCGACTCTCGCCTCGGTGCACCGCTCAATTTCTCCCTGGAGGAAACCACGCAAACGAAAAATGGTTCAACTGCCACTCTCGTTGCAGACGGAAGGGAAGCATCCGGGAGCACAAGACATGCACTCACTCTCCATATTCCCGGGCTATTCAATATGGAAAACGCACTCCTTGCGATAGGATGCGTTCAGGGACTTCCGGATTCGCCTCCGATACCGAAAATCGTCACTTCACTCTCAACGTTTTCCGGAGTTGCAGGAAGGATGGAGAAGATCGTTGGTGGGCAGGATTTTTCCGTCTTTATTGACTTCACGGTTACGCCGAAATCGTACGAGGCAACACTCAGCACATTGCGATCAATGCTTGAACCGGAAAAACGACTCCTGGTTCTAGCCGGAAGCTGCGGAGACCGCATGAAAGAGAAACGTCCGGTGATTGGAAGACTGTGTACGACATTTGCCGATATCACCGTCATCACGAACGAAGATCCCTACACCGAGGATCCGGAAGCGATCATCGATTCGATTCTCACGGGGGTGATGCCGGATGTTCCGATTTTCAGAGATGACTTAGCTGGCACTGCAAGACACCAAAAATATTGCGTTCGCATTTCCGATCGACTGCAAGCGATTCAATTCATTCTTACTGAGGCACGAACCGGGGATATTGTTCTTCTCGCGGGAAAAGGCTCTGATACGACGATGATGGTCAAATCAGGTCAGGTGCCGTGGAATGAGAGGGAAATAGTCAGGGGCGTGCTTCGAACCGTGAGCGCCAGAACCAAATCACCAGCCCAGCCGTAAATAGTGGAATCGTGAGCAGCTGCCCCCTGCTCAACATCAAACCGAGTACCGGTGTATATTCGTACGGCTGATCACGGAAGATTTCAACGATGAAGCGAAACACTGCATAGAGCATGAGGAATAGTGCAGTCGTCGATCCGAATTTCTCTTTACGAACTGACGTGAATTTCAGATGCCTGAAACAGAGAAACGCGAGAAGAAGATCTTTGAAGATTGCATAGATCTGGGTTGGATGTCTGAGGCCCTCAACACCCGGAAATAGCATTCCCCAAGGGAGACCCGTGACTTCCCCGTATAACTCTCCATTGATGA
Source organism: uncultured Candidatus Peribacteria bacterium (assembly GCA_964597665.1). Classification (GTDB taxonomy): domain Bacteria; phylum Patescibacteriota; class Gracilibacteria; order Peribacterales; family Peribacteraceae; genus SICN01. The sequence continues at coordinate 84,196 of CAZQYX010000004.1, forward strand.
GATTGCCGAGCCGACCGAGTGCAAGGCCAATCGCAATCGGGACAACGAGAATGTCCGTGAGCGCCAACAGGGAAATGCGATGCTGACGGGTAAAGAGAATGAGGGCAAGAGCAACGCCGATGAAGCCACCGTGCGACGACATTCCTCCATGCCATACGGCAAAGATTTCAAGCGGATGTTCAAGATAGAAGGTTCCCCCGTAGAAGAAAACATATCCGAGACGACCACCCGCAAGTACGCCAAGAAACACATGAAGCAGGAGTGATTCTTTCTGCTTCTCATTGAACGAAATATTCCGATACCGGAGAAGCTTCGGAAGAAGCCAGATGCCTATTAAAAAACCGAGCAAATAGAGGATGCCGTACCAATGAATGCTCAGAGGGCCGAGTGCGAGTGCGACGGTGCGGGAGGGGAAGAGGGCGAACAAGGTGTGGTAGGTGCGGTATGTATGGTAGGTTTGGTAGGAGCGAAGGTAAAGAAAGGATCAGTTCAATCGCTAGACCTTCCAAACCTACTCCACCTACCCAACCCTTCAATTGCGTATTCTCGGAATCGAAACATCGTGCGATGAAACATCGGCAGCTATTGTGGAAAATGGCTGCAAGGTACTCAGTTGTGTCATTGCAAGTTCTCAGAAAGATTTTGAGAGGACAGGAGGAGTGATTCCTGAAGATGCTGCACGGAAACAGCTGGAAAGCATTCTCCCCGTTCTTGAGAAAGCACTTTTGGAATCACGCGCTGATGAAAAGTCCATCGATGCAATTGCAGTCACGTACGGTCCCGGGCTGCTTGGCTCGCTGCTTGTCGGCACAACCACTGCAAGGGCGCTAGGAGCACTCTGGAAGAAACCGATTATTCCTGTTCACCACACACTCGGTCATCTGAGTTCAACATGGTTAGTGGCAGGTTCCCCTCCCCCTTCGGGGGAGGGGCTAGGGGTGGGGGCCTTCCCCATCCTCACCCTCTCCGTCTCCGGAGGACACACGGATCTTTGGTATCGGACCTCGCACACCTGCGGTCAGCTGATCGGAACAACGCTGGACGACGCTGCGGGTGAAGCATTCGATAAGGGAGCCGTGATGCTCGGGCTTCCCTATCCCGGAGGACCAGAGCTTGCAAAGCTTGCATCCGATGGTGACGAATCGATGCATGTCTTTCCGCGGCCGCTTCGAAAAGAACAGGGATGCGACTTCAGCTTCTCGGGACTGAAAACCTCACTGAAATATTTTCTTCGTGGTCAGGGAAAACGTGTAGAGGATCAATCCATGTCTGCATCGATTGCCGCAAGCTATCAACGTGCGATCTGCATGCATCTCTGTGACTGCCTCTCGCGTGCCTGCGAGCTCCATCCGGAGGCCAAAGAAATCCATATTGTCGGAGGCGTATCGGCAAATGAAAGACTGAGAACGATGGCAGAAGCAGTCGGCAAAAAGTTTGGGCTTCGTGTCAGGTGGCCCTCGTCACTTCGTTATTGCACCGATAATGCAGCAATGATCGCAGCAGCGGGATACTTTCTCGTAGAGGAAAAGCCCGAAATGCTTGGTACGGACTATGAAACGAGTGCAACGGTCAGTCTGGAAGCAATACTCCGATCAAAAGCTCTCTACTGAAAAGCACTCAGAGCCGGAAGCAATGCTCCAAGAATAATTGCAAGTACTCCTGCAATCGCCACGCCGCGGATGAATGACTGTGATTTCATGGTGCAGTGACGGTGATCGTAGCTGTTTTGCTGCTCCTGCGTCCATCCTTGGTCGTCGACACAAGTGTCACTACGTAGGTTCCGGGCTTCGTGAAAACATGCGTAGGACTGGGTTGATCGCTCTGAGAGCCGTCGGCAAAATCCCACAGCCTCGAGACGAAATCTCCGGCGGAACACGAGTCGTCGAAGAACACTCCGAGAGGCGCTTTTCCGTTCGTACGGCTGGGCATGAAACATGCATCGATGATCGGCGCTTTCACGACGAGCGTTTGCTTTCCGGTATAGAGTTGGTTCGACGTCGTCCGAACGCTCAGCGTGACTGTGTATGTTCCAGGATTTTCGAATAAATGAGTGATGCGCGAACCGGAGAATTTGCCATCAGCATTGCCTCCGGATGCTCTCGAATCTCCGTAATCCCATACAAAACCAGTAATCTCCTCCCCTGAAGGCACATAGGTATCGGAAGCATCGAACGTCACGCTCGCCGGAGCCGTCGGTGTCGGAGGATCCATCGTAAAATTGACAACGGACTGAGGTGATTTCGCGTTCACGATGATGCGCTTCCTGAAGACATTCTGATCCGGATCGATAGCAATGAGATCGAGGAAATACCGTCCTGCGTCCCTATAGACCGCATGGAAACTTTTATCGGTTGCGAGGACCTCTGTTGCATTCTGTGCATCCCACGAAAAAGAGATCAGCGGTTGAGAGGTAATGGGTGTGATATCCACCGTAAGAGGAACCTCTCCCTCAATGGTAAATGACTTCACTTCGGGCTTGCCCTGAAAAATAAGATCGGAAAGGGTGAAAGGGTTTGTAATTCTGACGAGCTTCGAAAGTTTTGCTGTCGCTCCGCTTTGCGAGCGAATCGTTGCGGTCACTGCATAACTTCCAACGGAGGAGAAAACGTGGGCAATACGTAGACCTTCACCTGTCTTCTGATCTCCGAAATCCCACGCAGCATTCGCGATAGGCTCTTTGGTTTTGAGAGTGAACACAGCACCGAAAGGTGGTGGCCCTAAGAGCGTCGTCGGCTCGGCTTCGAGGACAATCTGAAACGGCTGCTCCGGTGGCTTGATCACCTCGATCTGACGCGCAAAGGAAGTCTGGGTTTGATTGGAGAATACAAGGGTAACGCTGACATTCATTTCGCCGAGTTTGCGGTAGACATTGGTGGCTATGGCTTTATCGGAGTCGAGATCGACAATACCGTCACCTTCGAAGTCCCACTTTGCCTTCAGGAGCGTCGGAGCCTTTTCGCCGCCCGGAATCAGGCTTTCAACGGAAAATTGAGCAGGATCGTCGATGACCGGATTCATCGGCTCCACTGCAAAACTCTGTCTCGGAATCACGAGACGGAGATTCGCCTTCTTCTGCTGTCCGTTCGTCATCGTGATGGTCGCGCGTATGGGGTAGACTCCCGAACGACTGATGATGAATGTCGCCTGAGGATCGAACGTCTCCTGATCAATCCGACCGTCACCTGTGAAGTCCCACTGATACTTAAGCGGTACGAGATTCTGCTGCTTGAATATTTGCATGGTAATCGGCATACCGAAGGTCACCGAAAGAGGTGCCACCAATGCATCCGGCTCTTTTGGAGAGAGAAGCTCCAAAAGAAGTACGGGTTCGCGATTGATCATGAACAGCGAAATGCCGCTGATGAAGAGGATAGGCAAGACTCCGATCAACAAACGCACCAACGCGATCACCCTCTTCTGCTTGCTGTCTCTCACCGTACCGATACGAAGCATGCCGAGCGCACCAAGAAAACCGGCGAGCAGAAGACCAATCAAGAGAACAGTATTCCCAATCGACTTCAAGCCTGCTCCGCTTCCATCCCGGGTCGGGAACTGCAACAAGAGAAAGACGGCAAAGAAAAAATATAGAAGAGTAAGAAACCCGAGAACCGATAGAATGAGAATTGCGCGCGATCGTGATTTCTTCTGCGCATCAGAAAGAGCGTTCGATGGACCGGGCTGAACCGGAGGCGTTTCCGATTCCTTCATGACAGGCGCCGATGCAATTCCGTCGATTGATTCTGTTGGTGGAATATCCGGTGACATTATGATGAACTTTATCTCTCTCTGTACGGAGAAGCAACGATGTCAGCAGTCTCCTCAATGGTAAAATTAATTTTCTTGGTTTGCGAACCCCGTGCTTCCGCCTTCAGATGAAGTACGACAGTCTGTCCGGCATGCAGAATGAACGTAGGACTGAATTCAAGAGTTACCTTGTATCCACGCATGTGCGGTGCGGGAGCAGTGAGACCGGTGCCCGAAAGCCTCTGCAGCGAGAACCACTGTAAATCCATATCTCTGGCTGTTTCCGTGTTCGTGAAGGTGATCCGCTTGAGGAGCTGCGACGTCTTTTGGCCTGCGGTGAGCTGCACCCTCGCAACGGTCTCGATTCTCCCGTACCGGACCCGCGTATTCGTCGGGAGCATCCGAATAGTGAGTGAGCCTGCACTCTCGGGTGGTGCGATCACTTTGCGCGTCGGATCACCGGCGGAGAGATCGATCTGTGCCGCACTGGAAACGATTCCAGAAGAACTTTCAATCTGAATGCTGTGCTCTGCGGCAACGGCCGCATCGGATTTCATATCGCCGTACACGGTAAAGGTGATGGCCCCGCATTTCGGTAGAACGAGCGAACGAAAGCGAAGCGTCAGGTCGGATCGACGAACGTCGAAATGAGCGACTCTGGTGATGCGGCTGAATCCTTCCACTGCATAGACGGAGGCAATGTCCTTGGGCGATCCGAGTCCCGTGTGTTTCAGATCGATCGACGTCACTCTGATCTCGCTGTCGCACGACGCAGACATGCTCACTGTCAAAAAAGGGACTCTCGAAGCACCTTGTGGAATGGAGCCGATGACACTCTGGGAATCAGTGACGACCGTCAGTGTTCCGGAGCCATTTTCAAAGTATTGAGACTGAGCAGAAGGAACGGCAGTCGTCAGCGCAGGCTGCATCAGATCGATGAGCATGAGGGCAACAAGAACTGGAGGGAAGAATTGCATAAGAGAAGTGTAGGGAAAAATTCCAGAAACCAAAATCCAAATACCAAAACTCAAATTGTAGATTGGAATTTAGATTTTTGAATTTTGGCTTTTTCTCTCTACCACCTGCCGCTTGACCCCCCTCCTCCAAACCCTCCGCCTCCGAAGCCACCAAAACCACCTCCACCTCCTCCAAATCTTCCTCCGCCTC
>CAZQYX010000005.1:0-74542 GCA_964597665.1 uncultured Candidatus Peribacteria bacterium
CCGTACTTGGGCCATTGTTTGTCGCCGTGAGCGTGTAGCTGACAATGCCACCCTGTGTCACCGTTCCCGGACCATTCTTCACAATCGAGAGATCCGCTTGATTGCACGTCACCGTCGTACTCACCGTTTGGCTCTGGTTATTGCTCGAGTTCGGATCGGTCGTCGAGGTACTCACGCTCGCGGTGTTCTGGATCGTTCCACCACATGTGAAGGAATTCGGCACATTGAACGACACCGTCACCGTTGCGCTCTGCCCATTCGTGAGCGTCAGGTTGTTGCAGAGAATGTTGCTTCCATTCTGGAGACAGTTTCCGGAGCTCTGAGAGGCATTGAAGGTGAGTCCACTTGGAATCGGATCGGCAATCGTCACATTGTTTGCCGTACTTGGGCCATTGTTTGTCGCCGTGAGCGTGTAGCTGACAATGCCACCCTGACTGACCGTCGCAGGACCGCTCTTCACGATCGACAGGTCAGCAGTCACTGGCGGACATGTGAGTGTGGTCTGGACTGTCTGACTCGTGTTGTTTCCTGAGATCGGATCGGTAACGGAAGAACTGACCGTTGCTGTATTACTGACCGTCGTCTGTGTGCAGTTCACAATGGTCGGCACGTTGAAGGCAATTTGAATATTCGTCGTCTGTCCGTTGGTTAAGTTGAAATTATTGCAGACTATATTCGTTCCGCTCTGGAAACAACTGTTCGAGCTCTGGCCCGCATTGAAGGTGAGACCGGAAGGAATCGCATCCGTGATCGTCACGTTTGTCGCGGTTGCCGGTCCGTTGTTTGTGACCGTCACCGTGTAGATCGCGACGTTTCCTCGCTGCACGGAAGACGGTCCTGATTTCTGGATGGAGAGATCCGCCTGCACCGGGCACGTCACCGTTGTGCTTACCGTTCCGCTCTGATTATTCGAGGAATTCGGATCCGTTGTTGAGGTACTCACCGATGCACTGTTCTGGATGGTCGAGTTACACGAAACCGAGTTCGGTACATTGAAGGAGACAGTCACACTGGTCGACTGACTACTACCCAGCGTGATGTTGTTACAGAGAATATTCGATCCATTCTGTATGCAGTTCCCGGAACTCTGAGAAGCATTGAATGTGAGTCCGCTTGGAATCGGATCGGCAAAGGTGACGTTATTTGCAGTTCCAGGTCCTGCATTTGTCGCCGTGAGCGTATAGCTCACCACCCCTCCTTGACTGACTGTCGAAGGTCCACTTTTTACGATACTAAGGTCTGCTCCCTGTGCTGCACAGAAGGAATTGCTGACTGGCGCACAATTGACTCGTACGACCGAATCTGTCGCATCAGAATCGGATGGAACTTGCGATCCGAATGAATCGTAGATGATACCGACGGCAACGGAGCCGGTAGGACAGCTGATGCTCTGGATGGTTGTCGGAAGCTGGCTTCCATGGGGCAAAAAATCCCCGGGCTGGCGTGTGTCGACTTCATTGGAACCGATGCCGCCGCAGGAGATTGGATTACATCCTATCCCAGAGCCGTCCATTGCATCTTCTCTCCCTCCTGAAGCATTCACTTCAAGGTCAGCCCAATAGACTTTGGCAACCGCATTGTTGCTGCCGCAGGTCGGCTGTACCAGATCAGTTGGGAAGCGTGGATTGCTGCTGAGGTCACCATTTGAAAGATAAGAGCCCTGGGCACCGAGTGTACCGTTTGTCGTATTGATCGGACTACAGGCGATCGTGAGTCCGTCCGTGCTGTCGTTTCCAGCTGCGATTCCAAGATAGGCGACACTCGTGATCACCTGTCCCGATGGACAGTTGAGAGTTCCTCCGGAAGGTCTCGTAACGCTGTTGCTACTAGCATCGGTCTGGCTGTCAGGTGACGGGGAAGTCAGTGACGGGCTCCCGAGTGCCGGTGCAGCAAAAGCTGTCTGGATCAGAGGTTCGAACTGACCGAATGTACCGGTCTGTAGCTGTACAAGAAGCATCCCTGCAAGGACGAGTGACGATATCGTTTTGCGCAGTTCCATATATAGGACGGGAGAAGCAGAATTTGGCAAGCTTTCCAAAAAGGGAGAAACTTTACCTTATTGTAAAAGTATTGTCAAACATAAAATGTATACAAAAATTTACTTCTCAGAATCTTGCATACAATGCTGTCTTTAGCCCTGATTTCTGCGGTAATTTCATGATTGCAGCCAAGCCGATAAGTAGGATGCTTAGTCCTGCCATCATGAAAAATGCATCGTAAGAGACCTCAGAATTTCTTTTTTGCGGTACCGTTATCACGTCGCTTTCCGAGACGGAAAGGTAGTACTGATTATTGTGGCCTGTTTCGGGGAGAGAGATATCCCCGAAATACCTCTGGTCTAGAGAAGTGACAGATGGATCTTCCACGCTACCCAGGGTGTCCGATCTTCTGGTCGTACATTGCACCCATGCGGAGACCGGAGGAACATCCGCCTCTGTTTCATTGGTCACATTCACCGTTTTCAGTGTCGCAAACGATTCGCAATCCTCCGGACTATCCACCTTGTAGGATATTTTAAATGTCTTCTGTTCGTTCCCGTGCAGTGCCTGTTTGCATGAGACATTCTCTCCGGCTTTGGAGCATGTTTTCGACGAAAGTGCTGGACTGAAGAGTGCTTCGGAGGGAACAGGTCCGTGGTTCAAAAGAAGACCGTTCTGGACTTTACTACTTCGATTCTTGAGTGTGACGAAGTACTCTGCAATGAATGCTTTGGTTTTTTGGGGCGGGGATTCTACGTTACTGCTTCCAGCACTATCGAGAGTATTCTCAGCATTGACGCAGAGCACCTTGCTTGCAATATTCGATGCTTTTTCGGAGGTTTGTACCGATTGCAGCGTCGGTGTCGTTTCGCATTTGGAGCCGTCCGTCACTTTGTAGGTGATCTGAAATTCTTTACTCTTTTTCCCTGCAAGATCCTGGGTGCAGATCACATTTGCACCGGACACTTTGCAACGAGCATCCGACCTGGTCGGATCGAAAGAGAGACCCTGAGGTACAGGTCCGTGCGTGACTGTAAGATCTTTCAATGCTTTTGAGCTGAGATTTTTGAGACCGATTGTGTACACCGACCGAGGATCTCTCAGCGCTCTTTCCTTCGCATCTTCCAGTGCTTTCCTTGTAGCAAGTTCACGGTCGAGCTCATCGCCTCTCATCACTGCACACTGGACGGTTGCCGATGCGGGAGGAGTGCCGCCAGTGGCGTTTGCGTACATCGTCTTTATGCTTTGCAGTACGGGGCTGATTCTGCAGAAAGCAGGATTCATGATTTTGTAGATGATTGGAAATGTCTTGGTTTCACCAGGTCCGATGTTCTGATTGCACCCGACGATTTTCTGGAGCAGCGAGCAACTCTTTTCCGATCGGACCGGATCGAATGTTGCTCCGAAGGGGACTGGTCCGTGCTGAAGCGAAAGGCCTTTCAAAGGATTCTGAAGTGGATTACGTAGGGTCACGGTATACACAGCAAAGAGATCGTTGCTGCCGGCGGATGGGGAAGAACCAATGCCACTCCGATTTGGTCCGGTGAGCGAAGGAATCGTCAAAGATCCATCTGACGATTGGTACGGGGGAATGGTCAGCGAACCGTCCGAAGAATTGTACGGAGGCACGTTGAAGGAACGATCTGACGATTGGTACGGGGGAATGGTCAGCGAACCGTCCGAAGAATTGTACGGTGGAATCGTCAATGATCCATCGGACGATTGGTATGGCGGAATAGTGATCCCCGGTCGTCTCGTATTACCCGGATCACAATCGATGAAGCCACTGACACAGGGAGGTTGTGGAAGCATAAAGGTTGAATATTTTAAATTATTATTTATATTTGTCAAGTATCGAGAATTGCCATGATTCAGTAAGCTCTCCGCACTGAATTATCAAACTGCTTATGAAGACTGAAGCCATCCGCACCGTCTATCTGGAGTTCTTTCGTTCCAAAGGTCATGCCATCATCCCGGGGGCTTCTCTGGTGCCCGAAAACGATCCAACGGTGCTGTTTACAACCGCAGGCATGCATCCCCTTGTGCCGTATTTGATGGGTCAAAAACATCCCATGGGCAATCGATTGGTCGACGTCCAGCTCTGTGTTCGCACGCAGGATATCGACGAGGTGGGAGACAGCAGTCACCTGACGTGTTTCGAAATGCTCGGCAACTGGAGTCTTGGGGATTACTTTAAGAAAGGTGCGATCGAGATGAGCTTCGAATTTTTGACATCGAAGCAGTGGCTTGGCATCGATAAAAAAATGCTTGCCGTCACGTGCTTCGAGGGTGACAGCGATGCTCCAAAAGACGAGGAATCGGCGGGGATTTGGGAATCGGTCGGGATTGCAAGAGAACGGATCGGCTTTCTGCCGAAAGCCAAGAACTGGTGGGGGCCTGCGGGGAAAACGGGACCCTGCGGACCGGATACCGAAATGTTCTACTGGGTCGGGGAAGGCGAGCCCAAGGGCAATCCTGCAACGCACGATCGAGAGTGGATGGAGATCTGGAACGACGTGTTCATGCAGTACAACAAACAGGAAGATGGCAGCTTCGTACCGCTTGCACAGCAGAATGTCGATACGGGAATGGGCCTCGAGAGAGTTGCTGCCGTGATGCAGGGAGTGAAGAGTGTGTATGAGACGGATGCTTTCAAGCCGATTGTTGAGGTAGTACTTCAACATACGAAAAACTCAAATTTAAAAAACCAAAATCCAAAAGATGTCAGAATCATCGTCGATCACTTGAAGGCTGCAACGATGATGATTTTCGATGGCGTTCGTCCCAGCAATGTTGATCAAGGCTATGTCTTACGTCGCATTATTCGTCGCGCTATTCGCTCCGCTCGGAAGCTCGGCATCGAACAGGTATCCGGTTTCTGTGCGTCGATTGCGCAGAGTGTGGTAACTCAATACGGTGATTTCTACGGCAAACTGAAGCATGAACAATCTCATATTTTCGATGCTCTCAATCGTGAAGAAGAAGCATTCTCGAAAGCGCTGAGTGAAGGGGAGAAGCATTTTCAAAAAGTGGTGGAGAGGAGCACGAAGCAGATTACCGGCATCGATGCGTTCCATCTCTACGACACCTACGGTTTTCCGATCGAGATGACACGGGAAATGGCCGGCGAGAAGAGTCTGAGTGTCGATGAAGAAGGCTTCCAGAAGGCATTTTCCGAGCATCAAGTCCTCAGTCGTGCCGGAGCCGAGAAGAAGTTTGCAGGCGGTCTTGCCGATCATAGTGCCGAGACGACGAAGCTGCATACTGCGACGCATCTTCTGAATGCCGCGCTCCGGAAGGTTCTCGGTGAGAGTGTCTCCCAGAAGGGGAGCAACATCACGGCCGAGAGACTGCGTTTCGATTTCAATCACGCGGAGAAAATGACGCCCGAGCAGATTAAAAAAGTCGAAGAACTTGTGAATGTGGCGATCGCAGCCGATGCACCAGTCAGTTATTCCGTCATGACCGTCGATGAAGCGAAAGCAGAAGGGGCGATTGGAGTGTTCGGGGACAAGTACGGTGAGAAAGTGAAGGTCTATAGCATGGGTCCCTTTTCGAAGGAGATCTGCGGCGGTCCGCATGTAGCTCGTCTTGGGATGCTCGGGTCTTTTAAGATTCAGAAAGAGGAATCGAGCTCAGCAGGCATCAGGCGAATTAAAGCAATTGTGTCCGGTGGTCCGAAGGATATCGACGCTGCTATCGAGGCTGCGTAGCTTCCTCGTCTGCCGCTATAGTACGCACCGATGGTGTTCTCTTCGCCGACATTCCTCTTCGTGTTTTTTCCCGCTGCATTTGCGCTGTATGCGTGCTGTCCGAGACGTGACAAGCATGTGCTGCTCTTCGTGCTGAGTATCCTGTTCTATAGCTACGGAGATCCTACGGGAATTGCCTATCTTCTCCTCAGCATTGTCGTCAATTTTCTCCTAGGACTTTCACTGGAGAGAACGTCGTCAAAACGAGCAGCAGTCTCTATTCTGACTCTCGGAGTTCTCCTGAATCTCGCAGGGCTCGGATATTTGAAATATGCAGGATTCTTCGTTCGTATTCTGAACATGGCAACCGGCATGGGGATCGCATGGAGTACGACCTATCTGCCGCTCGGGATTTCCTTCTTCACGTTCCATGCGATTTCCTACCTCGTCGACGTTTGGAGAATGAAGAGAAGTCCGGAGCATTCCATCGTGCAGTTCGGTCTCTACCTCTCGTTCTTTCCGCAGCTTCTCGCAGGACCGATCATGCGATACGAAGAGTTCGGTGTTCAACTGGATGTTCTCCCGCCGAAGATGGTTCTCGACGATCTCCATGAGGGTCTGCAGCGTTTCATCGTGGGACTTGGGAAGAAGACACTGATCGCAGATCCTCTCTCACTCCCTGCCGATCCCGTGTTTGCCGTTTCTCCGAATCTGCTCTCGTTGCAGTCCGCGTGGGTTGCTCTCCTCTGTTACGGACTGCAGATCTACTTCGATTTCTCGGGGTACTCCGATATGGCGATCGGTCTTGGACGCCTCTTCGGATTTCGTTTGCCTGAAAACTTTCGTTCACCGTATCTAGCGGTCTCAGTCACCGATTTCTGGCGTCGTTGGCATATCTCACTCATGGTGTGGCTACGGGAATATGTGTATATCCCGCTCGGCGGGAGTCGTCAGTCATCCCTGCGCACCGGTTTCAATATCATGCTTGTGTTTACGCTCTCGGGCCTCTGGCACGGTGCCGGTTGGCACTTCGTTTTCTGGGGGATGTACTTTGGTGTTCTGCTTCTTCTTGAGAGGTTTGTGTTTGCAAACTTTCTGAAGCGCTGTCCTGAGATCCTCCGTCATGCACTCACCATGTTGCTTGTCTTCATCGGTTGGGTGTTTTTCAGGAGCCCGACACTTGCATATGCATTCCGTTACCTTGCAGTGCTTGCAGGGCTCTCCGGTGAAGGATCATTCGTTTCCTCAGTGCCTACCGGAGTGCTTCCATTCCTTGCAGTGGTCGTCATTTTCTTCGAAGGGTTCTACGGAACCATCGTGAGTAGGATACTTCCGATCTCGAAACATCCTTCCCTTCTGGAATGTGTCGAAGATTGCGCTTGTATCGGTCTCTTCCTTCTGAGCCTTGGAGCGATTGCGGTGAAGACGTATCACCCTTTCCTCTACTTCCAGTTCTAGTCGATGCATGATTCTTTTTCCCTGCGGGCCATCAAAATTGCATTCGTCGTCGTCTGCATGTCCACATTGGTCAGCGGAGCCTTTCGTCTTTTCTTACCAGTCTACTGGAGTGATATTGAGTATCGTCCGCTCGCTCCCATGCCTGCATGGAACGACCGTCAAGCCATCGATGCGTACGTTCGTGAACACTTCGGACTGAGAGAGAAACTCGTCGGGATTTTCAATGTCTTTTCCTTGCTGGTATTCCAACGAACGAACGATGCCCGTATCATTGCCGGAAAGGAGGGATGGATCTTCTATGACGGGTCTCCACAGGTATCAGACAGCTTGCCATTCACTCTCAAGCAGCTGGAACAGTGGAGAATCTATCTTGAGGGACGCACACGATGGTTCCAGGACCATGATATTCTCTTTCGTGTTCTCATCGTTCCCGATAAGCAGACGGTCTATCCTGAATACTTCCGTTCATCTGCAACAAGATTTTCCAGAAGGGAACAACTGAAGGAGTATCTTCGGACTCATTCATTCGTTTCCATTCTGGATGCGACGGATGCACTCCTTGAAGGCAAGAGCAAAGGAGGCATGATGTACGGAAAATTTGGAACACACTGGACCTCCGTCGGCGCCTTCGTCGGATACCGTTATCTTGCGGAGAATCTTCCGAATGTTATTCCGGTTCCACTTGGGTACGATCGTCTATCGATCCAGCAGTACTCCACTACGTTCGATCGGGGATTGCTTCGGATGTTGCATATGCTGCCTCTTGCATCGTTTTATTCTTCGCAGGAATGTTCTCTAAAGGAAAAAATAGCGAAGCAGATCGTTGTGGAACCTCCTCTTCTCGGGCCTCCGAAACGGCCTGAGCGTCTCTGGTCAATCTTCATAATGCGAAACCCCGCCCTTCCGCGTGCGTTGGTGTATAGGGACTCGTTCTTCAATGTGATGATGCAGTTTTTCTCCGAGCATTTTGAGACGGTGAAGTACGTCCGCAACGGCAATTATTCGATGCAGTTGGAAGATATTGAATCCATCAAGCCGGATCTTGTTCTTCAGGAATTCGTCGAGAGAAATCTCAAAATGCAAACTCCCGTTCTCGACCCATGGATGGTCTCTCCGTAATTTCTTTTCATAGCATGTTCGTATGACGAAATAGAAGAATGCACAGTTTCATTGGCATAGAAGATCATTTGTTTGCTATCCTTGGTCTGCATCAATTTTTCTACCCCTTTTTCTCCACGTTCTATGAATACCATTCAGCGCTTTTCCATTGCTGTCGCAGCTTCACTCGTCGGTGTCTCATCGGCATTCGCCATGACGATGGTTCCGAAGTCCGAACCCATGAACGGTTTCACCCGAGGCGAGAATCCCGAGTGGACGACGATCAATACCGATTCAAAAGATTTTGACATGCGTCATCGCGAGTACCAGAGAGATGCCGAGGCCGAACGTATTCTTTGGCTTCGCACCAACGAAAGCATGATGGGAACGCCCGAGTACACCGAGGCCAAGCGACAGTTTCTCCAGCACAGGAACCTGATGCACCGTCTGTGGGTGCTTGAGCAAACGAAGGGCATGAGGCCGGTTTCCCTGAAGAAGCCTTCTGTGAAAACGGAGCCGATGATGCCGAGTGTCGTTACTCCTGAAACATCGATCAATAGTAGAACGTACAGTGGCAATGCGCCGAGTCGCAGGGAGATCGTGCGTTCTACGGATGATAGGAACAAGGTTCGTGCAATCACGGTTGGATACTAGTTGCAGATTCCCGCATGCATGCGACCAAGCTTCGATGCACGCTCGAGAAACGTCCTCCAGATGGGTGCTGCGACCGTCAGTCCATCCGCAAGAGGATCGAGGACTTCGTTATCCGCATTGCCGACCCAGACTCCGACAACAAGATCCTGGCTATAGCCCATAGTCCACACGTTATTCACGCCGTACTCGGTGCACCGATTGAAGATATCTCTTCGGAAGCAGACGTTGCTTGTCCCCGTCTTCGCACCCGTATCGAGACCCGGAATCGTGAGCATTGTTCTCCAGAATCCCTCGGGCCTGCTGTCGCTGTCTCGAAGGATAACGTCGACGAAGTCTGCAGCCTGCGGTTCGATCCCCTGTTCTACGTTCTCTACAGGGAGAGCTAGCAGTATTTTCCCTTCCGGATTTCTGATGGAACACAGAGTACGAAGCGGCTGAAAGACGCCGTGGTTTGCAATCGTGGCATACAGCTGCACCATCTCGAGAAGCGGTACTTCGACGCTGCCAATGGCCATCGGCCAGCCGTATGAAAAATGCGGGTCTTTTTTCTGCATGGCACGTTTATGAAGCAGAGGAGTCGTGATGCCGCTGCGACTGCCGGTTTCCAGGACCACATCTTCTCCGCCGACTGCGAGGAACGTCCGAATTGCGGGAATATTTCTGGACTGCGCGAGCGCCGTGCGAATCGTCATGCGTCCTCTGTACCCTCCCTCGTAATTCTTCGGCGTCTCCGACCCGATGCGGATCGGCTCATCTCTGACAATCGAGTCGGGTGTCAGACCCCGTTCGAAGGCCGTTGCATAGACGAGCGGCTTGAAGGACGACCCGGGTTGCCTCGGTACTCTCGCCATATCGATCTGCCCTGCGATGCTGTCTGCAAAGAAGTCGTTGTTTCCGACGTAGGCGAGGATTTCCCGCGTTCTTCGGTCGACGGCGACGAGTGCGACATTCTTCGCGAATGCAAATGTGAGTGCCTCCTGCGATTCGAGGATGACCTGTTCTGCAAGTTGCTGGAGATCGGGGTCCAGTGTGGTCTTGATGCTGAGGCCTGCTGCTTCCCACGCCGTAGGAGCATCCAGTGCATCGAGGAGTGATTGTACTTCCTCCCGGACTTTGAGCGTGAAGTGCGGTGCAGTGATGCTGTGCTCTAGAGGCTTAAACTTCATTCGGAGTAGATTTTTCGATGCAACATCGAATGCTTCTCGGTCGATCATCGAGAGCCGAAGCATCGCACGGAGGACGGCATCCGATCGGCCGCCGATCCGTACCATTCCCTCTGGCCCCCGAAGGCTCATCGGCAGGAGTCCGGTCGATACCGAAAGGGGACTCAGAGACCCTCCAGTCAGCGTCCCTTTCCGCAGAGAACGCAGTGTCAACGGATCAACATGAGTCCTAAGGTTTGGTCCGTAGGGACTGAAGTACGTCGGCCTCTGGGGGATCGAGACAAGTGCTGCGGTTTCTGCAAGCGTGAGACCGGAAGCAGGTTTCCCAAAATACGCTTTTGAAGCAGCCTCGATGCCGTTGATTCCGTTTCCGAAGCTCACCCCGTTTAAGTAGAGCGTGATGATCTCGTCTTTCGTGAGGAGATATTCGAGGCGACAGGACAATAGGATCTCGTAGACCTTCCGCGTGATCGTCCGTTCCCTCGAGAGGTAGAGCGTGCGTACGAGTTGCTGCGTCAGTGTCGATGCTCCCTGCTGTCCGTCTTCGAATGTATTGACTTTCAGTGCACGCAAGATTGCACGAACATCGACGCAGGTCTTCCTCTCGAAGAATCGCTCATCTTCGATCGCAACCATTGCCTGCTTCGCCTGCTCGGGAATGTCGTTTTTTTGGAGATACAGACGATGTTCTGCATTCGAAAATTGGTACAGAACGCCGCCGTTCCGGTCGAGGATCCGCACGCTTTGGCGGAGAGACAGGCGGTTACGGTCGAGGACGGGTCCCGCTTTCAGGAAGGCAACGAAGAAGATGTACCCCGCACTCGCAAGAACCGTAAGGATTGCAAGCACTGCGAGGAGAGCATGGGCGAGTGGCCGTCTTTGGATGGGGGTTTCGTACAAAGTACGAGAGCATAACCCATATCTATGACTTTTGTCTGTCTTTCTGGAAGTACTTGCTCCACCCGTTATTCAGCGAGAATGCGATCATTTTTCCACAGAGATGTTGCAGCCAGTTCGGAATGAAGAACGGACGATCCAGCCGCAGGTATTCATCGTGGCTATGAAGCGAGGGATCAAGGATTTTCCGTGCAGCGTACTCTCCGCAGAACGTCGCCCACGGGAGTCCGACACAGCCAAGAACGTACTGAACATGCTTGCGGTTGGGATCCGTATCGACGATGGGAACGAGGTCCCGGCTCGTATCGATCCGTCCCGGCCAGTACTGGATGAACTCGTGGTGTTTGAGGAACGGGAACCGGTGGCGGAAATCTTCGATGACCTTGTCAATCACCCTCGGCGACGTGATATCGTTTGGCGTGAAGGTCGTCAGAGCCGATCCTCCTCCAAGGAGCATGCGATTGTCTCCTGTGAGACGGAAGTAGGTGTACACAAGCTTGCTGTCCCAGCAGAGCAGGGGCTTCTCGGGATAGATTTCTTGGACCTCTTCGCGGCTCAAGGGTTCGCTGACCGAGAGGAACGTCTGCGCGTGGTAGACCTTGTCAGCAATATCCGAGAGCCCGCGCTTCAGTTTGTCGATGCAGAGGATGATGGACGCTGCTTCGACGGAACCGAGGTGCGTTTTTGCCTTATGTCCAAGGATTTCGGTGACGGTGGTGCTTTCGTAGACGCGTACGCCTTTCTTCAGTAAGACTGCCTTCAGTTCTTGTGCATAGAGCAGGGGATTGATGGCATACGTTCCGCTGTAGCGGATACCCGCGCTATAGCCTTTGGCATTGATAATACTTCTGAGTTTTCCTCCTTCGTAGACTGTGGATGCATAGCCCGCTTTTTCGCGTGTTGCCGCTTCTTCACGTACCGCATGTAGTCCGCTTTTTCCAATGCCAAGGAAGAGGCTGTCCTGCTCCTGCAGATCACAGTTCATCTGGTACGTTTTGATGTTACTCACGATACGTTCGATTCCTCTCGATGCCATTTCCCATACTTTTTTTCCACCCTCGGGGCCGAAGCGTCTGATGAGCTGGTGCAGCTCCAGTTCGCTGTCGGGGGTGAGAAACCCTGCACTTTTTCCTGTTGAGCTTCCACCGCAGATATTGCGTTCAAGGAGGACCACTGACTTCCCTCCTTCCGCCAATTGCTGCGTTGCATGGAGGCCTGCCATGCCGCCGCCTACGACAACAACGTCGCAGCTGATGTTTTCCATAAGCGGTGGGCACTCATCTGTCTCTGTTTGGAGCAGACTCGTGTACCACCAGTTCTGAAGAAGAAGATCGTTATGCATAGAACAAATCAGTGAAGGAGGACTTCAGGATATCATATCACTGTAGGGTCCTCAGAAACTCCACGATGTATTTCGCCGTGTTCCTCGGCCACGTGTGCGGATAGAACACTCCGCGTTCGTCCGTATCGATCGTGTGCGGGCACCAGAGGACATCGTTGTCGCCGGCGCAGGATGTGTGTCGCACACAATTCAGTTCGCTTGGGCCGGTGTTCTCCGTTTCCCATGCGCAGACGTTGGTCTCGATTCGCAGCTTGCGTAGTCTCTCGGCTCCGCTGAAGGGAGCCAGAGTGTCTTTTGGATTGTGGGAGATCATCGCCGCGGCAGGACCGGCACACGTCGTCTGCATCGAGTCTCCGCCGACCGTTGCCGAGGCCAACACGACGTCGCCGCGAATACAGGCAACGGTATTGGCCATCCATGCCCCGAGTGAATGACCGACGACGGTAATGCGGTCCATATCGATGCAGTAGCTCTCGGCAAGTGTCGAGACTAACGCATCAAAAAAAGTGATATCGCCAGGAATGCTCCACGAGTACGTGCCCTGCTTGTTCTTGATGGCGGCGGGGTACGCGATAATGCTATCGGTCGCCTCGCGGTCGAGACGCATGTACTGACGGACCTGTGCGTTGCTGTTCGTACGGCCGTGAAATGCAATGATCAGCGGAGCAGGGTCGTGCGAAACATAGCGACCGGGAACGGTCAGCAAGAAGTCGCGCTGAACGCCGCGTACGTCCACGGTTGTCGGTGTGATAAGGACGGGTACTTTGCCGCAGCCGGGCGAGAGTCGCGGCACAAAACGGTCTTCCTGATGCCGGAGCATGCGCCAGAGCAGATCTGCGGCCCGCTCGCGATTTAGCGGCTGCCATGCAACGTATGAGTGCTGTGGCAGCACCTGTAGGCTTTCTAGTTTTTCGCTGTAGGGAAGGTACCATGCTTCGCCCGTTCCCTCGGTGACGTCCTCGCCGTATGCGCTCAGTACCATCTTGATCGCTTCGGCGAAATTGACCGGAGTGTCGGGTTTGAATGTGCCATCGGGATACCCTTTGATGATGCCTCTGGTTTTCGCGGCACAGACGTACGGCGCAAACCATGCATCGGGATTCACGTCGCTGAAGCAGCGCCGAAGGACCGGAACGACATCACTTTTTCCTTTGAAGACGATTTTTAAGAGCTCAGCACGGTTGATGGTCTGCTTTGGTTTGAATGTTCCATCGGGATACCCGTCGATCACGCCTCTCTCTTGCAGATAGCTGACCGCTTCATGGTAGCGATACCAGCTGCTCTCCATATCTGGAAACGTTGCCGCTTCGGCCATCGGTGAAATTTGCAGTAGGAAAACAGTCAGTGTTGCCGCAAGAGAAGCGCGTCGAATAGTCATTCATGAACTGTATCAGACAATCCCGACAAATCGCAGCAGCATAATGATTGCGGCAAGACCGATGATGAAGTAGCCGATTCTTTTCAGGAGTCCATCCATCGGGATGTAGGTGAAGATGACTGCGACGATGAGCAGAACGATGAAGGGGGTGATGGCACCCATAGAGTGAGGGGGAAGTGGCTAGGATTTTCATTGATGAGACGTACCGCAGTGAATTTTTCTTACAGCGAGATGTATCATATGTGTATGGTCGTCACTGTTGCCCTCGCGCTTTTTCTTTACATCAACATCTGGTTTGTTGTTGCATGCATAAAGAAACGAAACGACGTTGCGGATATTGCATGGGGCCTTGGCTTCGTCCTGATGTCGTGGCTAGCACTCCTTTTCTCGGAGCATTCGATGCGTTCTCTGCTCGTGAATACGCTCGTGACGATCTGGGGGCTTCGGCTTACGTGGCACATTGCAAGGCGGAACAGCGGCAAGCCTGAAGATAAGCGGTATGCCGAGTGGCGAGCGCAATGGAAGTATTTCTATTGTCGAAGTTACGTGCAGATATTTCTGCTGCAGGGTCTCATCCTTTTTCTCGTCATGCTGCCGATTCTTCACATTCACGGTTCCGCTTCCGTTGATTTGGGGCTTGTCGATGCGATCGGTGTGCTTATGTGGATCGTCGGCTTTGTCTTCGAGTTAGTTGGCGACCATCAATTGAAGATGTTTCTCTTGAATCCCATGAACAGAGGGAAAATCATGGACTCTGGCCTCTGGGCGTACTCGCGTCATCCCAATTACTTTGGGGAAGTGACGCAGTGGTGGAGCATTTTCCTCCTTGCTGTTTCTCTTCCTTTTGGCTTTCTGACGGTTGTTAGTCCTCTCTTGATAACGCTGCTCATCGTTTTCGTTTCCGGTGTGCCGATGCTCGAGAAGAAGTATGCGGGAAGACCGGATTTCGAGACCTACAAGAAGCGAACGAGCATGCTTTTTCCTCTCCCAAACAGAAAAGTCCAGTAATTATTCTCTCCTTCATTCGTCCTTTCTTCTACACTTTCTCTATGTCTTCTTTCCTTCTTCTGCTCATCATCGGCTTTCTCATCTTCGTCGCCACTCGTCCGAGCGATTTTCGCTACACAAGAACGACGACGATCAATGCTCCCGCCTCCGCCGTGTTCCCGCACGTGAACGATTTTCATCAATGGGAGGCATGGTCGCCGTGGGAGAAGGTCGATCCGATGACGAAGAAGACGTACGGCGGTGCTTCATCCGGAGTTGGTGCCACGTACGCATGGCTCGGAAACAGCAAAGTCGGTGCTGGACACATGACGATCATCGAGAGCCGTCCACATGATCTTCTTCGCGTCACCATCGAATTTATCAAGCCAATGAAGGCGACGAATACCATCGAGTTCACGTTCGCAGAGAATGCCGGTCAGACGGTTGTTACGCACAGCATGTTCGGCTGCAATTCATTTGTTGGGAAGGCGATGGGAATTTTTATGAATATGGACAAGATGATCGGAGATCAGTTCGAGAAAGGCCTCGCGTCGCTCAAAGAGATTGCAGAGCGGAAGTAGCTCTACTTCTTCCATTCCAATTCCGCTCCTATCTTCCGTTCCCTACGGGGAACAAAAACCTGAATACCTATGCCTTCCTTCAAGGAAGTGAGAGTGCCTGATGACGATCATCGATTGTCAATTCAATGTTTCTCCGAAGCAAGCGATGATGTTGCTATGCTTAAAGCAGTTCGCAATGCGCGCAAGGCGCCTTTCCATTCCTTGCATATAACGGAAAAGGCGAAGCATATTGTGTCATCGAACAGTTTTCAGGTTGTTGTTTTTGTCATGATCATTGTTGCCAGCGTATTGGTGGGTTTGGAGACCTATCAGGATTTGGTAGAACGGCATGGATTGCTGTTCAACATTATCAATGCAACTATTTTATTTGGATTCGTTGCTGAGATTATTCTTCGTATTCTTGCCTATGGTAGACATCCTTTACGGTTCTTTGCCGATGGATGGAACCTGTTTGATTTCGTGATAGTCTTTCTGATGCTACTGCCTATTCATGCTGAATTCTTTGGAGTATTTCGCCTGACTCGAGCCATAAGATTGATTCGTGTGTTGAAAGCAATGCGCATTCTGCGCCTTATTGATATCTTCCAACTCCAGTTTATTGTTGATTCATTGTTCAAAAGTTTGCCACCGCTTGGCAGTATTGCTCTGTTGTTGTCATTGCACTTTTATGTGTTCAGCGTGATAGGGACATTCCTTTTTCATGATGTGGTCCCTGCTCATTTTGGCACTTTACATCATTCATTGTTTACACTTTTTACCATTCTGACGCTTGAAGGGTCATCAAGTGTGCTGAAAGCAATGATAACGCCGAATGATGCCGGACAAGCAGTATCTTCTTTCTTTGCCGCAGTTTACATTATTTCATTTATGGTGATCGGCACAAAAATCGTGTTGAATTTAATCATTGGCACTATCGTGCGATCGATGAGTGATCTTGAAAAGGAGGAAAAAGAAATTGCAGTCATCCGACGACGCAATCACCAGCAACTCACCCCGCTTCAGGAAATCGATTTTATTGAAAACCAAATTCAGGAGTCTATGGTTTGTTTGCGCTTGTTAAGAAAAGCAGTGCATAAGAATGCCGTTGGTCTCGAATTAGTTCATCGGAAGGAAGAGAAGCATCTGCATTACCTGCAATCATAAAAATGTCTTCTAATATTTTTATTCAATGCAAACATTCCAATGAATAAGCACTTTCTATTTCCGGTTCAAATATCTCTTGTTGCACTAGCGTTCGTAGGCGTGTCGATGTTTGTAAAAGGCGGAACGAATCTGGGTATTGATCAATCAATAAGGGCTAATTTGGTTGATATGGACGACCAAACGACTGCGTCGGAACGGAATGAATTTCCTATGCCTCCGATGTCCGACCTGAAAGATATCGCTACTGATGACGAGAACAACGACGATGCCAAAAACTTGTCTGCTATCAAAGCAGAAAATGAGGCATTGGAAACTGAATTAAAACAAACACAGGATTCCATCCAGACGCTGATTCAGGAAATGACTGTCATGCGGCAGCAAATGCAAGGGGCTCAAAATCAGGTGTTGGCAATAGAAGTGGCTGCGCCTGAAGTAACTTGCTCACTATGGACCAAGATTTTCACGTTAGGTTTTGGTTGTTAGGCAGTGCAACCATCTTTTCTATTCCTATATGACTCTTAAGCGAAGGCACAAATACCGATAGAATCGCCTCTACCCTACAAATAAGGTCTTGCGTCGCTCAAGGCGACTTCTGAAGCGAAGTAATTACTTCTTCCATTCCAACTCCGCTCCTATCTTCCGCTCCATCTTGTCTGCACGTCGCAGATTCGATGCCTGTGCTCGCGAGAGGAGCTCGTAGTGTCGTACCTGATCGATGTACTCCGGCACGTACCAGACGTCTTCCTCTGCGATCATCCAGCCTCGGGTATCGAACCTCGAGAGGTCGACAGCTCTCGAGTACGAACGCATGATTTTCTCGCCGTTTTTGATCGTGTATTCATGGAAGTACGACATCGCAAGTTCGCGAAGTGTTCGATACACAGGGTCCCGATACCGCAGTGTGCCATGATTTGTCTTACTGATGGCCCCCCAGTGCCCGTACTTCTGGAACAGCGCGACGACGTGGTCATCGTCACCTTCGCTGACCTTCAGATCCATGACGAGCGGCTTCTGCCTGTTCAGGCGTAGCCCAAGTGCTGCGAGCATCGCTCCTTCCATGCAGTGCGCTGTGCGTGTCTCCAGAACGCGCCGCGGCGACATGCATGTCTCGGCTTTCTTCTCAAAATTGATCGGGAGTGTATCCAGGAAATTTTGAATCTTCTCGGGAGTATGCAGAGAGCGCAGGAGTTGGAGTTCATGTTTATAAAGGCCGAACATGCACGAAGTGTAGCAGTGCTACCATGCGAATCATTCCTTCCCCGATTCCCGATGTTCCTCAAACTTTTCGCTGTCGCACTGCCGTTGTTTCTCGCACTCGATATGACATGGCTCGCGTTCATCGCCCGCGGCTATTATCGATCGCAGATCGGGACACTGCTTAAAGACGATGTAAACTTCGTTGCTGCAGGCATCTTCTACGTTATCTACATCTTCGGTCTCGTCACATTCGTTCTTCTTCCTGCGCTCGAGAAGAAGTCATGGCACTCGGCACTGCTATTTGGCGCATTCTTCGGCTTCGTTACCTACTGCACCTACGACCTCACGAATCTTGCTATTGCGAAGAACTGGCCGCTTCCGGTGACGATCGTCGACATTGCGTGGGGAACGGTGCTTGCAGGGGTTGTATCAGTGCTGACGTATTGGATCGCTGTAAAGATTCTATAAGGTTTCCGCGTTCTGGACGTAAATCGATAATAAGGCATAATGCCTCTCCATGTCCGAAAAACTGAATTTTTGCTGGGGGCTATGTTCGCCTGAGCTTGTCAAAGAACTATCCCGCCACGTGGATCATCAGCACCACGATGTGATTATCAAAGTGCTTCTGCAGTGCCAACTTGAGAATAGAAATGCATTCGCTGAAATTCTCAGGCTGCTCGACAACACCCGAAACTATCCGGGGAATCTGGCATCGCTTCTCAGCGAGGTACGTAAGTATTATCGGGAAAAATTTCGCTTGTACGTTGCAGAATTCCTTGCAGACGAGGGGCAGACAGATTTTACCTATACGAATCTTCTCCTGCGATGGCTGGAGGAGTATCAGATGTGTATGCGAGGAGGGGCGACATAATTATTTCCGAACCAACGACGCCCCGTAATTGTAGAGAACGAAGAAGCAGCCGACGGCCAAATACGACAGTGCGGTGCCGATCCAGACACCAAGGATCGGGAAACTCCATATCGTTACGACTGCGTAGAGGATGAGCCCTAGTGAGCCTGGGAAGAACATTGAGCGGGCGACAGAGGGGATGAGCGCAGGACCGTGGGCGAAGTAGTAGATGAGAAATGTCGACAGAAATACCGCAGGGAATGCTGAGAAGAGACCTCCCCATGTGTTTCCTAAAAACTTCGAGAGCAGAATAACCGTCACGATGATGGATCCTCCGAGGAGCGATCTCATAGCGATATACCGAACAGTGATGGGAACGGGTTTGATCGTCGTCACCTGTGGAAGTAGGTTTACGATCAGATACGCGAGGATGATCGGAGGCAGACCGTAGACGAAGACGGAAGAGGAGAGCGAGTGTGGAGGGAAGAGGAGTATGAAACTGCCTCCGGCAATGATCACGAGAAACGACAGAAACAGTGAGATGGTCAGTCCGAAACGAATGAAGAATGCAAATGCCATCACAAAGAGAAATTCAGCTCCGAGCGCAGCAGGAACAATCAGGGCTGCTTCGGTGCCGGCTGCCGAACCCTTGGTGAGTCCAACGAAGAAGAGCGCGAGGCCTAGGGATGAAGGAATCGTGAGCACAGGGCCTCTCCATCGAAGAGGGACACGCTCGCCGATGAGAGTCTGCAAAGAAACGGCAAGTCCGCCGACGAGGAAGGAAACAATGAGTCGGAGGATGTACATAGGTGAAAGTGTAGCGCTAATAATTTTCTGCGTGTAAAAAATGCAATTGCTTTTATAGGTGAAAAATGTATACTATAGATACCTTTTCACCTATAGAAGATGCACGCAACGGTTCTGAAAAACATCGAAGATCTCATGACTCAGTTCAATCGATTGAGAAAAGGGAAGGAATCTCTTCTGACGCTTCTCGAAGAGGCGGAACTTCCCGAAGCCGTCTATAACTCCAATGCCATCGAGAACTCGACACTCACACTGGATGACACCGAGAAGATTCTTTTGCATCAGGAAATTCCTCCGTATCACAGTCAGAGAGAGATTTTCGAAGCCATCAATCTTGCGCAAGTGACGGAGTATTTGAATCAGAAAGTCCGGAAGCACGAAGTGCTGACAAGAGACATGATTCTCTTGCTTCATCAGACACTGCTGAGTCATATCGACGAGAAGATTGCAGGCAGATTTCGCAGAGGGAGCGAGTACGTTCGAGTTGCCTCTCACATTGCTCCTGCTCCGGAGCAAGTTCCTTCCCTCATGACTGGGGCATTACGTGCGTACAGCGGAACCGAATCTGACATTGTGCAGCGCATCGTTACGTTCCATCTTGAATTTGAGCGCATCCATCCATTTTGTGACGGGAATGGACGTACAGGTCGCGCTCTCATGCAGTTTCAACTGAAGTCTTATGGGTATCCTCCGATCATCGTCCGCAATAAAGAGAAACAGCAGTACTATGCCTCTTTTCGCGCGTATGATGACAGCCGTTCTACGAAACTATTCGAACGTATTCTTGCGCTTCTCCTCAAAGAGAGCCTGCACAAGCGCATTGCATACCTTCGAGGTGACGAGATTGTTTTGCTTAGTGATCTTGCGAAGGAAGTACGGAGTCATTCACCGCAGAGTCTTGCCAATGCCGCGAAGAAACAGTCGATGCCGGCATTTAGGGAGCGGGGTCGGTGGAAGGTCGGGAGACGGATGTTTCAGGAGTGGGTAGAGAGAGTGTGAAGACGCAATGAATGCCATTCCATATAAAATATGTGGTGGATATCCTGCGAAGAAGTTTACACTATTTTGAGTGCCAGATTTTTGGTTGGGCGGAGCAGATTTCTTCTTTACAACACGCAGAGAAGTCACCGTCCTCCTCGATATAGCATTAGATTCGTCATACTCCAATCTCTCCAAGAAGTTCACGGATTGTTTTATCCATCGTATCGTACTCACCCTCCCCAAAATGCTCGTAGCGAATGTTGCCCTCGCCATCGACGAGATAGAATGCAGGCCAGTAGCGATTTGAGAAAGCATTCCATGTAGCAAATTCATTATCTTGCACGACCGGATACTGTATTCCTGCATCCTTCACAGCCTTCCGAACGTTTGATTCACTTTTCTCGAACGTGAATTCCGGTGTATGAACTCCGATGATCATGAACCGTTTTTCTTTGTATGTCTCCCAATATTTTGCGACAAAAGGCTGTGTATGGATGCAATTGATGCACGTGTATGTCCAGAAATAGACCAACACTACTTTTCCCTTCAATGCTGCCATCGTCAGCGGAGCGCTATTGACCCACGCTCCAAGACCTTGAAATTCGGGAGCTTTCCGAAGGATAGGAAGATCAGATTTTTTCTTCACGGTGGGAGAGGAAGAAAGAGAGGAAGGAACGAGGGGAGTAAGCAGACTGGCATAGACGGTTTTTCGTACGGACAGCGGGCAGCGAGTCCACCAACTTTTTTTGTGAAGATTTGTGATATCCATTCCTTTCGTCTTTTTCTGTTCGACCGTCGAACGCAAGGAGGCTTCAGTGCACGATACTGCTGCAATCGCAAAATCTTTTTGCACCAAAATGCAGAGAAATGCCAGCAGGAGGAGGAAATGTTTCATACAGATCGTCGATTCGTATGCATTAGATTTTCAATAGAGCTTGTAGCTCCTCGTCATTTGGGCCCTGCTTCTTCTCAATCATCGTACCCTTGCCATCGATTTTCACGAACGTGTGCTGATACGTGACGCCGTATTTCTGTCTCAGGACTTTCTCTTCATCGAAATTAATTTTATAGACTGTGAGCATTCCTTCGCCATTCGCATACCAAGATGTGAGCGTCTGGTTTGCCTTCTTGCATGTTGGACACCACGCGGCAAAGAAGTAGAGCACTTTGGTCGTACCGTCACTCAGCACGGCATCAGAAAGATTGCTGGCTGTGCTGTCTTTATATGCACCGGCCTTCATCATCGTTTCCTCCTTTTCCATCATCGCGCCTTCACTGCTCTCCATCATTTCATCGTTTTTCATCATGGAGTCCTTACTTTTCTCCATCATCGTATCTTTTTTCATCATTACTTCTTCCTTCTTTTCCATGTCTTCGTCTTTTTTCATCATTGCAGAATTTTCTTCTTCATCCTTCATCATTGCTGGGTCTTTCTCCATCGCAGCAGAAGATGCAGTGTTTGTATCCGTCGTAGCCGGAGTGTCGGTTGGCAGACAGCCTCCGAGGAGGAAGAGCGGAATTACAGCGAGAGCAAGGCGAGAGCGTTTCATAGTGGAATGGAGTAAGGGTAGAAAGAGATCACTGTGAGTATAGTGGAAAGGCAGGAAGTAATTCATACGTTGTGCGATGTTATTTTGGCATGAGAAAAACACACGCTCTGGTGTGTGCTTTGCTAAATTTGTGGTGGAGATGCCGGGAGTTGAACCCGGGTCCAACGTGTATGCCGAAGGTCTGTACGATCATGTTCCTCTCGTTCTCCGGCACCCTGAGAGAGAAACAGAGAAAGGGCCGGAGTGATGACGCTTTGGTCAGGAGTCCGTCACGTCAGTCGGAATCCAACCTCGCTAGTGACGCCAGTCCGATCCAGCGAGGATCAAAAGGGTGGCGTGGTCCGAAGTGAATCAGACCTTAGGCCATGGCCGGAACAGCAAAGAAATTCATCTTTGCCATAGCGCGACCGATGGTCGTTTCTGCAAAATCGTTGGCAGATATGGTTTGTCACAGCGGATAACGGAAGCCGTAACCATCCCGGATCGAGACTCGAACAACATAGAATCACGCTGTCGAAGCCTGTCATCCCCAGTGTTGTAATAGAGCGAAATCTCAGTATACCACAGTTCATAGTGATCAGTAACTGCTCGGCGCCCTGTTATCGTTACCATCCAGATTGATGATCGGGAAAATGTTCTTGTCGGTATTTTCCTGATCCTTCGATTGGATCATTCGTACCGCGAAGAGGGTAATGGCGATAATGGCGATGATCGCAACGATGCCGATCATGATGCCGCTAGCGGAGCTCTGTTCAGAGTCCATAGAAAGTGGGGGAATGAAGAAATAAGAAAAAGAAGAGAATTACGCACGGTGCATGACGCTCGAGAAACCGAGGAGGATCACGGCACCAATGACGGACATTGTGAGCGATCCCATAAATCCGTATGCAGTGATATCGAGGAAGTCGAAGATCAGTCCTCCGATCACTGCGCCAATGATGCCGATGATCAAATCCGCAACCATGCCGAAGCCATGTCCACGCATGATGAGACCTGCGATCCAGCCTGCGAGTATGCCGACGACGATGAATGCGAAGATGCTCATAGAAATGGGAGAAGAGGGGATAAAGACACCCTGCTATTCACAAGACGCGAAGAGCGTCCTGTTCTTACAAGGGGAAAATTGCAAATGATTTTTTATTTTTCCTAGAGAATGTGCTTCATCAGCCAATTGATGACTCCAAGCGTTGTGCCAAGCGTCAGCCAGGCAATCAGTCCGCCTGTGATCGTCACGGCGATGATGTTCGGGTCCATCTTGAGTGCGATCTCGTACACGATCCAGAGGAACAGATGGTTGATGATCACGATCGTCAGGAGTGTCGCAATCAGCTTGAATGGGAAACTCACGAGGTTCAGAAGAGGTCTCACGAGGAAGTTCATGAGGGTCAGGAGACTTCCGAAGATGACGTACGCACCTGCTCCGCCGACAATCGTGATGTACTGAGGAAGATAGGTGTGCAGGCAGAAAGCGAGCACAGAATTGAGGACTGCATTCAGTGAGAGCCGCAGAGGGAGAGAGAGATGGAGCAAGCGAGGATGGCCTGTCGGCCGTAGCCTTGGCGAAGGCTGAAAAATTATTTCTTCACAAACTGAATCACAATCTTTATTCCATCAATTTCGATTGTCTCTTTCTTACCCTTATTGTCGGCAAGCGTCGCTTTCGTTTCTTGCAGGATCAGATCCTGATGTGCACTCATAATTTTTTCAGCACCCGTGACACTGAGTGCGATCTTGTCCGTAAACTCGAGTCCGGCATCTTTGCGTAGTACCTGTATCGCATGAATGAGCTCACGCGCCTGCCCTTCCAGTGTCAGTGCTTCCGTCATCGTCGTATCGAGACTGACGACAATGCCACGGTCTGCGGCGACGTTCTTTCCTTCCTTCGATGCGTAGAGAATCGACGCTTCCTCGGGCAGCAGGGCTTCGCCCATCACGGTGATCACTCCGTCCTTCTCCTCAAAGTTGCCGGCTTTTCCCGCTTTGATCAGTTCCTGCACCTTCCCGCCGAAGCGAGGCCCCGCTTTGCGTGCGTCGATCATGAGGATGCGATCCGCAATCGCGCTTGCATCGATGATCTCGATGACTTGTTTCACATTCAGTTCTTCTTTGATCAGTTCCTTCAGAGTCTTTCCGCTCTCGCTCGGTGGAAGTGCAACGGTGACAGACTGCAGCGGAGTGCGTACGGCGATCTTTGCATCGCTTCGAAGCTTCAGTCCGAGGGTGACGACACTGCGTGTGTTGTCCATCCTCGTCAGAATCTCTGTATCCTCTGCGCTTATTTCGAATGATTGTGGCCAGTCGGTGAAGTGGATGGAACCGTGGTCCTCACTGACAAGGTTTAAGTAGATTGCTTCACTGACAAAAGGACAGAAGGGAGCGAGGAGCTGTGCGTTTGCGAGGAGGACACGATACAACGTGTCGAGGGCTTCCTTCTGGTCTCCTTCATTTGCTTCGCCTGCTTCTTTCCCTGCAAGTCTTCTTCGACTCAGTCGCACGTACCAGTTTGTCAGATCATCGATGCTATCCGTGAGGTGAGCGCACGTTGCGGACAAGTCGTAGCCATCGAGTTCCGTCGTCATGTTGTTCACGAGCGTCTGTGTCTTTAAAACAATCCAGCGATCGAGAAGATGCTTCGATTGTGCGTTTTTCAGCGAGAAATCCAGCGAGGGCTTAAAGTCCGCGGCATTCGCATACGTCACGAAGAGACGGTAGGCATTCCAGAGCGGCAGCAGCACCGATCGTACGGTTTCTTCGATCAGCTTCTCGGAGAACCGGAGGTCTTCGCCTCGAACGGCGGGCGAGCTCATGAGCGCAAAGCGCACGGCATCGGCACCGTGACGCTTGGCCACTTCCGTGGGCTCCGGATAGTTCTTTAAGCGCTTGCTCATTTTCTTTCCGTCCTCCGCAAGCACGATGCCGTTGACGATGCAGTGACGGAAGGCGGGACAATGAAAGAGAGCAGAGCTGAGCACGGTGAGCGTATAGAACCATCCGCGTGTCTGGTCCAAGCCTTCCGCGATGAAATCCGCAGGAAAGCCCGCAGGAGCCTCTGGATTTGCTCCTCGTCCTTCGAACGGGAAATGCTCCTGTGCGTAAGGCATAGAACCGGATTCGAACCAACAGTCGAGGACTTCGTCGATCCTGCGCATCTGAGGGGCGAGAGTGAATTCGTAGGCATGACCGTTCTTCGGTTCTTCTTTGCAAACTTCGTCATACGGCATTCCTGTAATGAACTTCATTGCCCGTACGACGACCGAATGACCGACAAGAAGCACGCGTTTGCCGGCGTACTCTTTCAGGATCATGTCATGACCGCGACGGATGCGGCTGATGAACGCTTGGAACGATTCTCCTCCTTTTGGAGTGCTCGTAAGCCAGCCTGGAGTCATGCCCTTCGGAATCTTCCCTTTCCCGAACTTCTTCATGGTTTCATCCATCGGTTCCCCGGACCATTCGCCGAACGCACGTTCATTGAAGACATCGTAGGCAATCGATTCCATCCCCAATTCCTTGCAGAGAATGTCTGCCGTTTGCTTCGCACGCTTCAGCGATGAGGAGAGCACGATATCGAATTTCCGATCTTTCAGGAGAGCAGCGGTCGCTTTGGCTTGCTCCTTTCCGACTTTATTCAGAGGGACATCGATCTCCGATCCAAGCATGATCCGCTCTTTGTTATGGTCCGTCTCTCCATGCCGCACCAGCGTCAGTTCTACGGATTCTTTGGAATTTGAAATTTGGTTTTTGGAATTTCCCCAAGAAATTTCATCAACAGTTTCCTTATGCAGGTCCATCTGCGCACTTCTCTCATGATCCCAGTAAAAGGTGCGGTGTGAGGCGACTTCCGGATAGGGCTGATGGACGATCTTATGCGGGTCCTGACCCGTGAAGGTATGAATGGCGTTCATGAAGAGATCGGCATGCGTGACGACTGCAATCGTCTCACCGCGGTGCTTTTCGATGATCTCATCGAAGAATGCATCGAAACGAAGTTGCGTATTGTCCCATGTTTCCATGCCCTGAAAATGGAACACGCTTTCAATCTTTCCTTTTTCAAGTTTGTGCGCTCTGCGCTCGCGAACGAATGTCAGGTCGTCGAAGTCGATATGTTTGCCTTCGTACTCTCCGAAGTCGACTTCGCGGAGGCGTTCGTCGATCACCACCGTTGCTCCTGTTTTCTCCGCGATAGCTCTCGCCGTCTGCTGCGTTCGCTGCAGTGGTGAGCAGTAGATAGTGTTCAGTGGCAGACTCTCATTTTGCTGGTTTTTCACGGCAATGCCGAGTGCTTTCGCCTGTTTCTCACCCGTTTCTGTCAGTGCCGTTCCGGGAAGTTTTCCCTGATACAGCTTCGCGACATTTCCTTCGCTTTCCGCATGTCTCGCGACGATGACTTTCGTGAAGCGGTTCGGTGCTTTCGCTGCGAGTTCATCTCTGGAGCCGATAACTTCCAGTGCTCCCGTAACCGTATTCTTCCAGATCGGAAGTGGCGTGCCCCAGTAGCGGCTTCTGCTGATCGCCCAATCCCTCGCCCCTTCCAGCCAGTTGCCGAAGCGGCCGTCACGGATATGCGCAGGCACCCACTCGGTTTTTGCGTTTGCCTTCAGCATCTGCTTCTTGATCTTCTCGACCGCGACGAACCATGAGCTCGTTGCGTAGTTTAAGAGAGGGGAGTCGCACCGCCAGCAGTGTGGGTAGCTATGGGAGAAGCTTTCTGAAGCGAAAAGTTTTCCGTGCTTCTTTAGCCACTGCGCGATCATTTTGTCTCCGCTCTGATGATCATCTTTCGGCTTTGCATCTTTGCCCGCAAAATCGGTCACTTCTTTCTTGAATGTTCCGTCGATATCGACGTGTTGCAGGACTCCGACTTTCTCACGCTGACCGACCTGAAAGTCATCGTCACCGTAGCCCGTTGCGATATGCACGATGCCGGTACCGTCGGTCGTTGTGACGAAATCCCCTTCGACGATTCGAAATGCCTTTTCCTTGAACTGATCTTCGTAGTACGGGAACAATGGCTTGTAATGTAGCCCTAAGAGATACTCACCTTCCAAACTTGTTAAAGATTCAACGTCATAGTCTCTATCTTTTGGTTTGTGATAGTCTTCATTTTCTTTCGTACGATGGGCGAACTTATCTAATTTTCCTTGTAACTTGTTAAAATACTCAACAGAAGCAATGTAGATACCATCTAATTTAGGATCTTTAAAGCTCTCAAATCGGAAAATTTCATAATGAGCCTCTGGGTGTACAGCTAAGAAAAGATTGCCAGGTAGAGTCCAGCCAGTTGTTGTCCAAGCCAAAAGGTGAATTTTTTCGTTTGGTTTTTTATCTATCTTAATTTCTTCAACAATTTTTATAGGATCAATTAATTCAAACATCGCCGTCACCGAATAATCCTGAATGTCTTTATATCCCTGTGTGACCTCGAAGTTCGAAAGCGGCGTCTGGCACCGCGGACACACGTGCATCGGCTTATGTCCTTCGTAGATGAGTCCCTGCGTATGGAGCTGCTTGAAGACCCACCAAATGCTCTCCATGTAATCCGGGTCCATCGTGCGGTAGTCCCAGTCCATATCCACCCACCTGCCCATGCGTTCGACGGTATTCTTCCACTCTTTCGTATAGCGCTGCACAGCACCGCGGCAGAGATCGTTAAATTTGGCTACGCCGAGGGCTTCGATGTCTTTCTTGCTCTTGAGGCCGTGCTCTTTCTCGATCTCATTCTCGACGGGGAGTCCGTGGCAGTCCCAACCAAAGCGCCGACGCACGTTCTTCCCGCGCATCGTCTGGTAGCGGGGGATAACGTCTTTGATGGTTCCTGCGAGGATGTGGCCGTAGTGGGGGAGACCTGTTGCAAACGGAGGTCCATCGTAGAAGCTGAACACTTCGCCGTTCTCCCGCCTCTTCATCGAGCGCTTGAAGGTGTCTTCCTCTTGCCAGTATTTCAGTATTCCAAGTTCGAGATCGGGGAAGTTCTGCCGAGGGTCGACTGCATCAAACATGTGCGGGCAGTATAGGGCAAAAATGGTTGCGAATGTATGGTAAGAATGCAGCCTGTTGAACGTCATAATAGTTGACAGGAATGGAAATATTCTTACAATGTCTGCTATCATGGTAGGTTTGCTTGCTCCAAAATCGGGTGAAAAGTTGGATGAAGTGGATGCTGTGGGACCGTCAGCGGACCTGACTCCTGTCGAAGTCGAGCCGAAGGCTGATCAGGATAAAGTAGAGGCTGCAGAACTAATGGGCGATATTGTAAAAAAGAAGGGGCTGTCTTCAGAAGTACTTACGAGTGCCACTGCATTAAAAGCAGCTCTCGCTATTGCTGCACTCCTTGGATTGAGAAGGAAATAATGTGTATTAGCGACGCATGTATGGTACATTGCTTTTCCTGATTATTCTTGTAAAATTTCTTTCTTTTTCAGGATACAAGCATGTCTGCTGATCAACTTCCCGCCAATATCGATTCTTTGGATTCTGCTGAAGGAGCAGAGATGCTTCGTTTGCTTCAGCAGCAAAAGGAGTCTGTTGGGGGAAGTTCCGACGAAGAGGAGATGCTTCGTTTGCTTCAGCAGCAGCAAATTTCCACAGCAGAAAATCCTGACGAAGCTCAGCCCGCATTCGATGTCATCGAGACACGCGATATTCCCTATAAGCGTGTCTTCGAAGTCATTCAGTTGACCTTAAGCCAGGCAATCGATCTCATGGGTGGGAGAAATGTCGTCCTCGACGTTGATACGAGAGATGAAACATCAATTCAGCCCAAGCATGAGGTCGTGCATCTGTCAGCCGGTGCCGCCATTGCACTCATCACCGGAGCCAAGGTAGCAAACTATTGGTCAGAGTTGGGTGACTCGGATGCTCGTGAGGCATTCCGTGCCTCAACGATGAAGAAACTTGCATGTGAGTTGGAGAGGGTCAATCTGGATTATCACCAATTGTTTCAGGATCCGGTATGGCATGCGATCTTTGAGAAGGTGGTGAATGACGAGCGTGAAGGAAACCACACTGCTGATGAGCTTGCGCAAGAATTCGATGCGAGTGTCCTCAGTCCTGATCGAACATTCTCGGTCGGGGTTCTCGATGATGATCGTGAGCAAGTTGCGGTGATTGTCTCAGCAACGCTAGCGAAGTGGGAAAAGTTGACAAAAGAACGCAGAAGACTCTCTCCGCGTGTTGCAGAACCCATCTCTCCCTATGATTCTGCTGCTGTGATCCAGAAGCTGCACCGAGACGTCTCGGACGTTCTGGGCGAGCTGCATTTCGACATTATGTATCCAGCAGGAAACGTCACATGTCTCATACAGGTGACGCCACAGCAGTTACAGGATGATCGTGCCGTTCTCATCGAAAAAGCCACTCGACTGGTGAATGAGGGTCATGTCGAGCAGGTGGGATTTTTCTATGAGTCCGGAAAGGATGACGATGAAGTGGATGCAGAGCTTTCTATGTCTGGGGGTGAATTCTGCCTGAATGCAACTATTTCCCTCGCTGCCTTGCTGTATGCACGAAAACAGCCGACTCCGACGCACGACCTAAGGGTCCAATGCTCGGGAGGTTCTTGCCCTATCTCCTGCGAATGTCATTTCA
The DNA here is from genome assembly GCA_964597665.1 of uncultured Candidatus Peribacteria bacterium. Taxonomy (GTDB): domain Bacteria; phylum Patescibacteriota; class Gracilibacteria; order Peribacterales; family Peribacteraceae; genus SICN01. The sequence continues at coordinate 29,345 of CAZQYX010000005.1, forward strand.
ATGAAGACAACACTGTCGGGGTGCGTGCGATTTTCCCCGTCGATCCTATGAAGTACTGGATTGCAGGTGGAGCGCTCATTCGTTTGCCAGGGATTGCGCATTTCGTGATTCCGGTTGCTGAAGGACAAAAATTTGATCCTCATGGAAAAGAAAAGCTTGAAAGTTTCATGGCTTCCAATGCGGAGCTTATCAAGAATGACCCTGCGGTTGGATTGATACAGTACAAGATCGATGATCATGGTCTCGACATCGATCCGACAGTGCACGTGAGAGCAACAAATACCACTGTGAATGAAACCGCTTGCGGATCAGGGACGGTAGCAGCCACGTTTGTGATGGTCGAACGTGCACGGGCGGCGGGTGATGAAGACGCATGTCAGTGGGCGGTGGCTCAGCCGAGCGGGAGCTGGCTCACGGCAAAATATAAGGAGCAGAAAGAGTTTCAAACACCCGCTGTCGTCATCAAGACCAATGTGAAGAAAGTGTGCAGTTCGGAGGACTCGGTTGCTCCTCTCTAGGCTTGTCTTTTCCGAACGCGCAGTGTTGAGGGTGACGAGAACTTCTGCCATGTCACTGCAACGAGTAGCGGGATCAAAAGAGTCCAGCTGCGACTCTGATAGAGAACGAATTCACCGATCGTCATGATCAAGAGAAAGAGCGGGATATACGACCACGTCACTTTCACTTCTTTGTACTTCAGGAGCTCGAAGTAGACGATGTACGGCAAGGCCGTCAGGAATGCGACGAAGAGCAGCGCCCACAGAAACAGAGGCGAATCCAGCAGCGTGAAGTGAGTGATGGAGACGAGGGGGATCGAGAGGAGGAGGGCGACCGATGAGTAGAAGAAGATGAACTGCGGATAGCGGGAATGGACGGATTCCTCTGTTTGGTACCGTTGGCTCGCGTACGAATAGAGCGCGAATCCGAGTCCGCAGCCGATGCCGCCAAGGAAGCCGATGCTCCAGAACGTTCCTGTATCCAGAAGAAGCAGCAGGAGCGCACCGAGAATCAGGGCGATGCATGCGCCGATAATCCGCCAGGACGGGAAACGCGATCGTCCTTGCTCGAGAGCAAGGACCGCGGCAATGCCGATGTTCATGCACATGCCGTAGGTGAGCGTGCTGATCGTTTGCAGCGCCGTATAACTAAAGAGTGCGGTGAGGAAGATGGCGGAGCCGGAGAGAAAGAGATAGCGATTGAACGGCGAAAGAAGTTTCGAGGGCATCACTGACTGCCGGCTCCTGTATGCCTGGAGGAGCAGGTATACAAGGCTCATCATGAACAGCGTTGCAAACCGGAGTGTGGTCAAATCATAGGGCGATACACCGCGGATAATCAGCATTTTTCCGAGCAGACAGTCCAGCCCCCAAAGAAGACTGAGAACGGGGACTGCGATCCTCGAGAGGAAGATCGACAGCTTCTCCGAGAATTTTTCTTGTCGTATGCCTTTAGCAAGAAGCTCGTCTCTGAGGGCAAGGACTTCTTCATTCGTCAGGAACACCGAGACCGTGAACGTGACCGAATGCCGTTCACCGTGTTCCACGATTTTCATCGAGGAGAAGACGGAGCGCCCAAGCAACTGGTAGAGCTCATTCCGTTTGCTCATCGGGGCTTCGAACGTGAGGACGTAGGTTCTCCGTTCCTTCCGACTATCCGTTCCCGGTTTCTCGAAGAGCACTTCGAAAATCTCCATTGGTTCAAGGCGGCCGTCCCCGATGGATTGGTACGTCTGTCTGATTGACGGATATCCGCGTTCTGTAAGGTGACGCTCGAGAGTTCCTTCATCGAACTCCTCGAGGTGTTGATGCTTTCTGTTCTTGAGGATTTCTTTCAGCACCTCGCGTCCGATTTTCTCCTTCTGCAGTTCAGACTGCTTCGCAAGTGCGATGCGGATTTTTGCGGCTGCAAAACCGGTCTGTACATTCCGAAGCCAGTCTAGGGTACAGGTCACGTGTTTCACCGTGGTGAAGTCGAGTGACACACCGTTACTCAGCGGGCTCAGGAAGGGCACATCGACGCCATCGATCTTGATGGAACTGACGTGCAGTGCGTCTTCCTGCAACAGATAGAAGGCGCCGTCTAGCGCCGTTGCACCTTTCGGTAACTGCATCGTCGTATCATCGGGTCCCTGGATTGCGATAGAGTCTCCGAGGATATCGCTTTGGAGGTTCTGCCAGAAATCGTCGCTGCTGCCTTCGGTGTCGGTGGAAAGCGATGAGATGTGCTTGGTCCATGGGAGAATTTCGTTGATATTCGACTGCCCCTTGAAACACACGGTTGTGACTCCGTGATGCGCATACACATTCATTTCTTTGGTCCGTATTTTGCAGCGCACACGCGTGCCGTCATGAGCGATGATCGTCGTATGGATGCCTTCGTAGCCGTTGAGCTGCGGAGAATTGATGAAGTCTCGGAAGGAGAGGATTTCCCGTTTCCATTTCTGGTGGAGCGCTCCGAGCACGCGGTAACAGCTGTCGACGTCGGGACAGATGAGGACTGCGGCAATGAAGGTAATCCCCGTGACGACGGCATCACCCGCCGCCGCTTGGGCCTTCAGCTGAGACCATGTCTTGTTGCCGAACATGATCTCGGTGCGTATGGCGAGCCCGCGATCGAGCTGTAGGAGACTTTCTTTCAAATGTTCGATGATCCCGATACTGCGTTGTTCGTTGGAAGCTTTCAGCTCCACGAGGTGTTGAAATAATTTCGGTTCCAGAACCGACAGGCAGAGGCTCTCCAGTTCATTGCGAATGTCCCGCATGCAGAGCTTATCGGCGATTTTCACGTAGAATTCCAATGTTTCCCGCGCCAATGCCATCTGGCGCTCGGGCGAGAGGAATTCGATCGTTTGCATATTGTGGAGACGATCGATGAGTTTGACGACCATGATGCGTACGTCCTCCTGCATCAGCGTGAAGATCTTCCGGAGTGTCTCAGTCTGTTCGTCGAGTTTTGGACTCATCGAAACATCATCCGAACAGAGCTTGCTCACACCGTCGACGATCACCGAAACCTTGCCGCCGAATTGCCGGTCGATTTCTTCGAGCGTGAGGGGAGTGTCTTCCACCGAATCATGCAGCAGAGCGGCGATGAGCGTATCCGCATCCGCTCCCAAGTCGGAGAGCATATGGGCAACCGCGATCGGATGATTGAAGTACGGTTCACCCGATTTTCGCTTCTGTTCTCCATGCATCTTCTTCCCCAGCTGAAATGCCTGCTGGATGCGATGCATCTCCTTGGCTGGAAGGTGCCGGATAGAAGGATAAAACTCCTGCCACTGCATAGACACTTCAGTATACACCCTTTGATATGGCTTGTGGAAGCTATTTTTCTTTCATTTCTCTCCGAGTGCTCTCAGGATATACATCTTCACGTTTGAGAATATTTCAGTCCGTTCATCGAGTGCTTCGATTTCGCTTCGGGTGAACCATTGCATACGGTCGCTCTCTTCTTTTGCGATCGTCACTGCTTGCGATTCATCCAGCGGTTTTGCGATGAAGAGGAAGTCCATGTGCTGATGCACTTCTTCCCCCCGCTCGGGACAGGCGGGAATCTCTTCGAGGAGCATGCTGAAGGGTTGAAGAAGCATTCGTCCTTCGGTTCGATCATGCTCAAAGAGATCGTGCGTCGCTCCTCCGACGATCTCTACATCGAGATTTGTTTCTTCTTTGCATTCGCGCTTTGCCGCATCTTCGGGGGTTTCATTCTCTTCCAGGTGTCCTCCGGGCGGCATCCAACGCTGCAGGCGCTTGTGCCACAGAAGAAGCGTTCGTTTTTTGCTGTCGATGATGAAAGCTGTTGCCGTAAAATGACGTTTCATAGCATTTTTTTTAGGTACTGCCCAGTGTAGCTCTCGCTACTCTTTGCCACCTCTTCCGGTGTTCCGGTTGCGATCACCCTGCCGCCTCCATCGCCTCCGTCGGGTCCGATATCGACAACGTAGTCGACCGATTTCACGACGTCGAGGTTATGTTCGATGACAAGCACGGTATTACCTTTCTCGACGAGACGTTGCAGCACATCGAGGAGTCTCTGGATATCGTCGAAGTGCAGACCCGTCGTGGGTTCATCGAGAATGTAGAACGTCTTTCCGGTTGCACGTTTTGTGAGTTCCGTCGCAAGCTTGATGCGCTGTGCTTCTCCTCCCGAGAGTGTCGTCGCACTCTGTCCCAGATGAATGTACCCGAGCCCGACGTCGCTTAAGGTTTGGAGCTTGTTCTTGATCGATGGGAACGCGGAGAAGAACTCGAGCGATTCGCTGATGGTCATGTTGAGTGCATCCGAAATATTCTTTCCTTTGTACGTGACTTCAAGTGTCTCTCGATTGTACCGCTGTCCTTTGCAGGTCTCGCAGGTCACGTAGACGTCCGGGAGGAAGTGCATTTCGATGCGCTTCAGGCCGTCTCCCTCGCACTCTTCGCAGCGGCCGCCCGACACGTTGAAGCTAAAGCGACCGGGCTTGTAGCCGCGTGTCTTCGATTCGGGCGTCATCGCGAACACATCACGGACTTCCGTGAAGATGCCGGTGTAGGTTGCGGGGTTGCTTCTTGGGGTTCTGCCGATGGCCGACTGATCGATGACGATGGCTTTGTCGAGATGGCCGAGGCCTTTGATCTCTTTAAAGTTCTGGCCTTTCGAGTGTGCTTTATTCAGCGTTCTCTGGAGTTCCGGTGCCAGAATGCCATGAATGAGGCTGGATTTCCCGGAGCCGGAAACACCGGTGATGCCGATCAAGCACCCCAGAGGGAAGCGCACATCGATGTTCTGGAGGTTATGGTGCGTGGCTCCGAGTACTTCGATATATTTCCCGTTTCCTTCTCTCCGCTTCTTCGGAACGGTGATCTTCTTCCTGCCGCTTAAGTACTGCCCCGTCACGGACTTCGGATTGTCGATGAGCGCTTTCGGGTTTCCCTGCGCCACGACCTCTCCTCCATGCTTTCCGGCACCGGGTCCGATCTCAAGCAGGTAATCCGCGGATTCGATCGTCTCCTGATCATGCTCGACGACGATGACGGTGTTGCCGATGTCTCTGAGATTGAACATCGTCTTGATGAGCTTCGTATTATCCCGTTGGTGCAGGCCGATACTCGGTTCATCCAGGACATACAGCACGCCTTCGAGTGCCGATCCAATCTGTGTAGCCAGACGAATGCGCTGCGCCTCGCCGCCCGAGAGTGTCGCGGCCGAGCGGCCGAGGGTCAGGTACTTCAGTCCGACGTTCTCGAGGAACGTGAGACGGGAGACGACCTCGGCGATGACTTTTTTAACGATGGTGTATTCGTAGGACGAAAGGGCAGGTACTGAAGGTAGGGAAGGTGAAGAAGGTAGTGAAGGGGACATTTCTATACTTTCCTTACCTTCTGTACCTTCCTTACTTTTCTTTTCTGGAATCAAACCTTCAAAAAATCTCCGTGCTCCCGATATGCTCATCTCCCCAGCGTCCACGATGTTCTTGCCTCCCACGGTGACCCCGAGGATCTCCTTCTTCAGGCGCTTGCCTTCGCACTTGGGGCAGGGGAGTTCGAACATGTACGCTTCGATTTGGGTTCTCGTGTAGGCGCTGTCGGTCTCGCGGTGACGACGTTCGAGGTTTGGGATCACACCTTCGTAACTGGTCTGGTAGTGACCGTCGAATTTCTCGGAGCTGAAATCGACATCTACTTTATCAGGGTGACCCTGCAGGACGATTTTCTTGACCTCCGGTGACAGATCTTTCCATGCTTTATCGAGAGAAAAGCCATGTTTTTTCGCGAGTGCTGAAAGCGTCTGCACCATGAAGCTCATGCGGCCAGCGGAGGTCGCCCAAGGGTGGATGGCCCCTTCGTGCACGGTCAGTTCTTGATTTGGCACGATGCTCGCTTCATCGATCTGAAGAATCGTTCCGATGCCATGACAGTGATCGCACGCACCGTGCGGAGAGTTGAAGCTGAAACTTCTTGGTTCGATCTCCGGGATGCTCATGTCGGGGTAGTCCGGATTGATAAATTTGTCCGAATACTTCACGACGTCTCCCGTATCGCTATCCAGGACCGAGATCATTCCTTCTCCCTTTCGCAGTGCCAGTTCCACGCTGTCTGCGAGTCGCGTTCTGTTCGGATTTGGAGACTCGACGGTCGTACCGTCACTGAGTTTCTCTGTCAGGGGTTCAAAGTCTCGGATGATCATACGATCGACGACGATCTCGATATCATGAGCCTTCTTGGGATCGAGGATCAGTTCTTCATCTGTTGTAATAATTTGCCCGTCGACACGCATACGAACGAATCCCTCACGTTTAATCGTATCCAGTATTTTCTGATGCGATCCCTTGCGACCGATGATCTGCGGGGAGAGCAGCATGATCTTCTTGCCCTCAGGCATCTTCGTGATCATATCGACGATCTGACTGGGCGATTGTTTGCTGAGAAGTTTCCCCGTGATCGGACAATGCACGCGTCCCACTTTCGCCCAGAGGAGACGCATGTAGTCGTAGATTTCCGTGACAGTGCCGACCGTGGAACGGGGGTTTCTCGGTGCGGTTTTCTGGTCGATCGAGATGGCGGGGCTCAAGCCCTCGATGCTGTCCACATCGGGTTTCTCCATCTGGGAAATGAATTGCCTCGCGTAGGCCGAAAGAGACTCTGCGTAGCGTCTCTGGCCTTCGGCGAAGATCGTATCGAAGGCGAGAGACGATTTTCCGGATCCCGACAGACCCGTGATCACGGTGAGCGAGTTGCGCGGAATCTCCACGTCAATATTCTTGAGGTTATGCATCCGTGCGCCTTTGACTTTGATCTTATCCATAGGCAAAAATCGTATAGTTTAGTAATCAACTATAGCTACGGGAGGGTACAGGTTCGGGTGGGGTTTGTCCAGAGTGGCAATAGCAACGCCTTTACTTCCACTGCTGGTCGAACGGGAAAAAGAGATGGCCTGGGAATTCACGCAATGAGAATGTAGGACGTCGCAGGGTTTGTGACAGATCTGCACTGTAGAGGATACCTCTTGCGTCCAAGCCTCTTCGTTGCGATGAAGTAAGATTCTTCCATTCTCTCGTACCTGCTGCCAAGCTTTGTATTGATCTGACCGCGAATTCCAGTGACTGCAGATGGTGAATTTGCTTCGCTCTTACATCCTCATTATTCGTTGCAGCAAGTGTCCGATTGCCGAATTGGAATTCGGAGTGTCGTAGAGGATAGGGTAATTTTGGATGTTTCATTGCATTCGTAACCCGTACGCCCTCTGCAGTATTAGCCCACTGCGAGTGATGAGTAAATCGAAGATCGGTGGCACGTATCTGCTCTCGGAGGGTCTGTTCGTTCATGTTTTCTACTTTTTCCGCAACAACACAGAATCCGCGGAAGGGTTCATCATTCTCATTGTCTTTTGAACGAATCGAACCATGCCATCCTTCCTTTGCCAGGCATCCGAAGCGGGGTAATGTCACGGAAATGAGTGTTTCGAACTCTTCATTTGTGCATGCGGTGCGCGATAAAGGGATGACAATGTGTCCGCTGATTCGTACTCCGCTGACGAGCCCGAGGAGTGCTCGAGCACGTTCGTGGACGGTGATGTCCGATTGGATGTGATTGCATTGTTCAAGATTTCTCATGATTGCGATGTCATAGGGTGCTCCGCTGAGTTGGCCTGTCTGAAGCAGGCGTTGCACTGCATCCGGCGTCGTGTCAGTGCAGACAGTCGAAGAAGGACGGGATGCGTCGTCTTTGAAGAGTACGTTTCTTCCATGCTCAAACATCCATGAAAGAGGATCAGTACTTGTCATGACAATATTTTCATCAAGATCAAGACGACGAAGTTCACGTTCGAGCGTGAGTCCGCCGCCGTTGATGTCGAGGAGGGTAGGATTATTGATCATTCCGCGATCCATGAGACCGCTGATCAGTCCGGCAAGGAATCGTTGCATATCCCCCGTACCCATCTCATCGGCTTCTTTCGAAAGCATCGCGAACAGATCTCGATGTCGATCCCAGAATTGGGTAACGCCGTTTGTCCCTCTGCCATGGAGCCATCGCTCAATTTCGTATCTGCGTTGTATCGGCGAGGTCCGGAGGAGAAGACGGAATAGTTCGGATTCCGATTCCGGTGTCGGATCTTCTTCCCGTTCTCTGATGTGCGAACGCAACATGGCATCCGAGACGCCCGTTCCGTACTGGCACTGAAGTCCGTCACGGTATTTGTCCATCGATTGATCGTAAATTCCCTGTTGTACGGTTCCGAGTGCATAGCAAGCTGTCAGTCGTACATCTGTATCACCCTCACGGAGTGCTCGTTTCAGTAACTGTTGAACTTCCGGCGAGTTATAAGGCCATTCCAGTGAAATAATTCGATCGACGCCGAGACGGATGCCCACGTTCAGGCATTGGCTCATGGCAAGCATCACTGTTTTGTGTTCACCGGAACGACGTGCATTCGCTGCATCCGCATAGGAAATCTGTCTTTCATCCTGCGGAGTTTTACCGTGCACGATGTGAAAATGAACGGTGGCTTGGTTTCGTGTCGCCCACTCCGCGCAATATTCTTCGATTTTTCTATAGAAATGCAGCTCCATCGTGTTCGGGTTTTCCGCATCCGGATTTGAGACGTCTCGTACCACGCCTTGGGCTCGCATATTCTCTGCGATGAGAACGGACTGTTTGTTCCGGAGATCATGGTCGAGTTGCATTTTTACCCACTCCAGCAAGCTTTCGGGCATACGATCATCGCCGCTCACAAGCTTTGGACACAGGATGAATTGGAGGCAGGCATCCAGTTTGTGCTTTGCATGCAAGGTGGAGTTGGAGCAGATGCCGCGGAGGAATTCCATTTCCTGAGGACTGAGTTCGTAGTCCAGTATATCGACGTTTTCAAGCCATGGTTCCGGAGAATCGAGAGTGAGCAGCGTTTGGTTTAACGCTTGCCTGACAAGGAGGGGATGGAGACCCCGCTCCGTTTTCATGTCACGACCCTGCGTATCGCGCGTATCCATGCCGTACTGCCTCCGCCGCTCTGCGGGCGGGAGAAACAGATCATGAATCATGACTGGATCTGCAACGGTATTCATGATCGGACTACCCGACATCGCAACAATGAATCCGTTTTTGCTGAGGTGTGTGCCCTGTCCGTTCTCGTGATGAATGAGGCGATCGAGAAGCTTGGTCCATGTTTTGTTGCCGTCAACATAGTGTGCCTCATCGAGTACGAGAATATCCCATTGCTCGGCGCACAGCAGGTCGATGAGACGCACTGCTTCTTTTTCGAGGACTTCTTCGTCATCATCTTCATCCGCTTTCCTTTCCGAATGAATCATGGAGTACGGTCCGAACGTAATATCTGGTTTTGCGATCACGTCAGCGATTTCTTCATTGGAGAGACTGCTGTCGATAATGCCGACCGTTGGGGCCGTCTCAGGATCAACGAAGTAACAATCTCTCGTCGGCTGAGGGGCGCTGCCGGGTCGGATTCGATTCGGCAATTCCTGAATGACCGGCAGAGGACCCAGATACAACATACGCGGATTTTTGCCTTCCTGGCGCAATTGTTCCATCAAGAGAAAGGGGATGGGTGTTTTGCCTTTCCCCGGTTCGTAACCGACGTAGAGTGTTCTTTGCTCATGCAGGAGCTCAGTTGCAATCAATTGCCGGAGCGACGGAAATGGGCAGTCTTTTCCGTTTTCCCTCACCGAGCGGACGAGATTTTTCGGATGAGATTGTGTACATGAACGTTTCATAAAATTACTCAATTCGACGAACAACCCAGCATGAATGGCCGGGTCCGTCACGCAGGCATTGCGACCAAGGTCTGTCATTCTCTGGAGTGCAATGCCGCCGGCTCGCTTTCGTACGTCCGCATGTGTTGCAGGATCATCAGCTCCTGTTTGCATCAGCGTGCCGTAGGTATCCTGCAGCAGAAGACGACGTACGACGGATCGTACCGACGGAACTTCCAGTACCGGTTTCGGGTACGCAAGGAGGCCTGGAAGGTCTAAAGCAATCGGGCGTTCGCATCTGCCGAGGTAGGCGCTGATGAAGGAGATGACTCTCGACCGCTCCGCCTCATCGATTTGGCCGAGTGCGCAGAGAACATCTGCAGCTGCGTCCACGCCAAGATGAGTGGCTATACGCAGCAGATCGTAGTTTTGCTGCTGCACAACTTCCTCGTATTCTTTTACTGATCGGTTCCGTGCATTTTGTGTTCGCTTTCCGGTATTCCTCGGAGGAAATTGCGGTGTGAATTCAATGGGCATCGCACCCGAAAGTGTTCGGTGCTCCAGTCCGTGTTGAATGATCTCAAACAGAATTTTCTGCCGTGATGTATTAATTTCTCGTAGAATTTCTTCCGGAATGTCCGGATGTTCCGTCAACATGTTCTGCACACGACCGCAGAGGTCGAGTGCATCCGAATAGGTCAACAGGCTCTCGCGGAATGTTGCCGTAAATTCCCGTACCAGTGCATCAACGATGTCCTCATGACCAGGGCAGACATCATTGATTCTGATGGCTTCCCGTTTGATCAGAGGCAGGAGATGCTGTTCGATCGATTGCATGGAATCAGGAGGAGGAATCTTGATGATCGTCATGTGCCGTTGTATTGCTTTCTATTTGATACATTTGCAGGAGAGTTCTGATAAATGTCTGCAGGCGTTCTGCTTCTTGTAATGCAGAGGCACGCTCTGGTTCCGTTGTTGTTCGCCGTGCACGTTCGATCAATGCTTCGGACAGAGACGAAAGTTGGCCCATATGCCTTGTACTTGCAGTGTGCAGTTTTTCAATCGTCTGGTTGAGTGCCTGATTTTTTTGTGTCTCAAGGGCACTTCGGAGCATTTCTACGGTTTCATCGAGTTCACTTGCCCCGCTCGTGGCCCCTTCCATGATGTGTTCAATGAACGTTTCATCGGCATCAGCAGCATCAGCGATGGTTTCCATCGCTTCTTCTACCAGTGCTCTCATGCCCTCTTCGATCATCATCGGGAGTGTTGTTTTGTCCCTCAGTACCGTATCGAATGAGCGGAGAATAGCTTGTGACATTGCTTCCCTGTCCAGCGACAGTCCTTCGCGTTGTCCGCAGGCTTCGCGTACTTGCGCTGCGGCATGTCCGATTCTTTTCTTGAGTTCTTCCGTTACACGTTCGAGTTCTTCACTTGGTAATTGAGAGCCGTGCTCCATCAGCACGCGAGTCCCAATACGGCCGAGATGATCGGCTGCAGCCAGCGATATTGCTTCAGGCATCTTCAGCGTCTCAATGTCATAGACAGCTAACAGATCGGCAATAGCGCTGTTTCCTGCACTATTTGGACCATCGGCTATTGTACTGTCGCTCTCATGATCTTCCTCCTCTGTATTCGAGTCTTGTTCGTTTTGATTCCCCGTATTGGGCATTGAATTCTTTGTAATCTCTTGTCGGCTTGGTTGGGTACTTAAGACAGTTTCGTGCTTGTCAGTAGCATTGCCGCTTTGCTTCTGTTGTTTTTTCTTTTCATCCGGACGTTCCGTTTGCGGGATACGCGCCAGTGCAAGTGCTTCGGTTTGCATCACATCGATTTGTTTCTCCAAATTTCTGATGGCGGCTTCCATGCATGAGTATGGAATCTTGAGCCATCGATCGCTGCTGAGCGGGTCTTTTTCTCGCACAAAGTCACCAACGCATTTGCGTAGGATGTCGGCAAAGAATTTTTGGGCAAAAACTTCTTTTCCACCTAGCTCTTCAATGACCCGTTGCATTAATCCTTCCATACTCCATCGCACATGTGGAATGACGAATTTGAGCCACTGATTGAATTTCAAACCAACACCATGTGCTCTCTGTGGTTCAACGAATTCGTCGGATTTTCTTTTCTCTCGAATATCTTCTACCCATTGTTCCATGCGAAGAATTTCTGCCTCATTCCATCGATCGATAGCTGCCCGAAAGAGCGTACACAGTTCTGCGATACTCAGAGGGTGGAAAATATCGAAGGCAAGCTTTTCTATTGTTGATGATTTCTTGGCAAGCCATCGCATCGAGAACGGAGAGATATTTGCCAATAATTTTTCGTGCGGAGTGAACTTGATGGTTGATGGAGTAGGGACTGCTTCATTTTTTTCTACTTCTGGAATTGCATCCGTTTTCTTTTCAGTTTTCTCGGCATTTTTGTCCGTTTCTTCCGACCATCCGTACTGCTCGCAAAGCGTCTCTGCCATCATGCCGATCTGGGTTTGCAAAAAGACCCCGAGTTGCTCCGGCAGAGCATACGAATCATTTTCCACCCGTACGTTTTTTTGAAGCCGGCTGACCACACTCATGAGGTGAGTAGCGAGTGCTACCAGTTCTGTACCGGAAGTTATTGTGTCTTTGCCACGATGCGGGAATCCAGTCAGCGAAACTTTTTGCAACTCTCCCATGACGATCTTTAAGACGTTTTCCTGCAAACAAACTTCTCCTGCATCGGGGGCGTTCGTGCAGGCGATATCCAATTGCTGCAATGCAGTGTTACGAACTTGTTCCAGCCATTCGCCAACATCGCTCATGGTCACATGCGGTGTGACCACATCATTCTTCTTTTCCGGTGGTGCAGGATAGAAATCATTGAGTGCACTGTTTGCAGATTCGCAATCGATGTCGTCGTTCTCCCAGTTATCCATTAATCCAACTCTGAATACAGCGTCTCTCGCTTGCCATGCAACAATAAAACTTGCAGCATTCCGTAACTGCATCAGTTGGGATTCCGTTAAATCTGCATGCTGGAATTTGGCAATTGTATCAAATGAATGCGCAATCACTTCTTTCCAAAGTTGGATATGCTCCGAGCGTGAATGCTCTGCATGATTTTTCGGTAGTTTGACGGTTAATGCTTCTTCAAGTTCTTTCTCCAACAGTTGTGTAGCGCCCTTGAGAATGTGCTTAAGATTACCTGTACATGTTTCCGTACCTTCTTGCGTAATTTTTGCAAAAAGATTCGTATGTAATTTACCGCCTTCCGACATTGTTCCTAGGCCGATTACTTTCGATAGTATGGATGTACTTGGCGTGACAGATTCACTGATGTATCGGGTTTGGAACATCCATTGGTTCACCGATGATGCACGATCGATGTGTTCTTCTTTGAGAAGAGGATGTTGCACAGCATCAGTCTCGGAGGCTTTTGTATAGAATTCATCAAGCGCCTCCCTAATAAAAACAGGATCCGTGCCATCATGGATCTGGCAAAATGTCTCAAGATTTGAGATCAGGCCTGATCGCACTGTTTGTAATGCCACTCGCCATATTGGATGATCAGGACTAAATCCTTGTAAAACCATTTCCCGAACTTCTGATATTTGTCTCATAAATCGCTGTTCCATATCTTTCAGTGCGTCTTCCCGATGAAACGTTCCACCCGATTTCTTTTTAAAAACTTGCTCGGGATCGATCCTAGTGCGGCATTGCTGTTGCCATTCTTTGAATCCGGCACGTAATGTTTCTGCTGTTTCTTCCCATAGACTCTCGATCTCTTCAAGTGAATGTGTAAATCGAAACGTTTGCGGCAACTTCTTCTCCGCAAACAATTCGTCATCAGTCCATGACCATCGGAATGGGGGGATAGCAGCATGTTCTTCCTCACGCTTTTGCATAGCCTTTTTCCATACGTTGTTTTGTGTATCTCGGAATGCAATGGACACCTGCGCCTTTGGTCTCTCTTTCACTGTAAGAAATTGATCTGTTGAGAGTCGTGCATCAGCAGGAATCGTTTCCATAGTTTCCAGCAATGCAAACTCCTCAAGATCTTGAAAAGAAAATGTTTCTGTCATGTTCGTTCCAGCCATTCTGATTGCTTCCATAGCTTTACCGTTCATTTTTAATCCGAGGCTTTCAATGCATTGATGGACTTCAGCCTGAAATATTCCGATATGTTGAGACACGATTGCAGGTACATCCGATCGGTCCGCAGCAGCCCGCTTTATGGCTTCCCCGATTCTCTCGCAGAGTTTGGTTATTTCGTTTTGCATCCTCCTGATGAATTGTTCCATGTGCTGATAGTTTTCAACGCTTTCAACTTCAAGAGGCTGCGGAATGATGGTCTTCAAACCAGCAAGCGTTTTCGTTTCCAAAAGCAGATGGATCCTTCGTAATAGTTCTTCCCTATTCCACACAAGCGCTGACAGATCCGCACCATCGATCGAGGTGAGGGCTTCAGGATGCAGGAGTGATTCAAAATGGTCAGGCAGCATACTCATATAGTTTTTATACTATATTATTTATATTATGTCAAATTAATCAAAGCGATTGAGGGAGTATAAACTGTTTCTATGCGTTTCTCCATTTCACTATGAAACACCTCCGATTCCTCGCCCTCTCGACCATCGTCCTCCTTCCGCTGATCGCTAACGCTCTCAGCCCGCGCTTCCTATTTTTAGATGTTCCCGCTGAAGCCTGGTTTTTCTCTTCCGTCGAACAGGCCGTCGATCTCGGTATCGTGAGTGGATATAAAGATGCTCAGGGCAATCCGACGGGCACATTTGGCCCCGAGAATTCCGTAACGTTTGCGGAGGCGTTGAAAATAGCGATCGAGAGTGCGGGATATGACAGCAATCTCGGGCAGGGCTACGGTCATTGGGCAGCGAAGTATCTGTCCATTGCGATCGGTGAACGCTTTTCGCTTACGCCGAATCAGAACGTCGATCTCGATCGCCCCGCAACTCGCAGCGAAGTTGCCTCGCTGATCGCAGACGCTTTTCGTGTTCAGATGCCACCGTACTTCATCCCGGCCTTTACCGATGTGAGTGCTTCCAATCGATTTGCATTTGATATTCAAGCTCTGCAGCGGGATGCGATTCTTTCAGGTGATACCGATACCGCAGGAAACGCGACCGGTCGCTTTCGGCCCGAAAGCACGATCAATCGAGCTGAAATGGTGAAGATTGCTGTCGCTGCAAGAACCTTCTACTCTCTGGAGGCACGCTCAAGTTCCTCCAGTCGTTCGTCTTCTTCCGGATCCGGTTGTGTTCTCTCACAATGTGGTGAGTATCCGATGGGGATGCCGAATTGGCAGTGCCCGGACGGTTCCCTCGGCGGGCCTTCCTGTGAGCGTCTACCGGATTCTCGCTGCGGCTGGCTGGTCCGTCAGTGTGCTCCACTCTCCTCTTCCTCACGTTCGTCTTCGTTTTCTTCCTCACGTTCATCATCGGTTTCTTCGCGGCATTCTTCTTCGAGTCGAAGTGCTCTGCCTTCGGTCACAGTTCTGTACTCACTCAGCGGTTTCAGTCCTTCGGTCATTCGAGTGAAAGTCGGTCAGACCGTGATCTTCAAGAACACAACAGACGATGATGAGATGTGGGTCGCGAGCAATCCGCATCCCACACACATCGGATACTCCGGTTTCGACCAAGGTACAGGCGTTATAAAAGACGGTGAGTATGTGTTCGTGTTCATACAGAAGGGGACGTGGGGATACCACAATCATCTGAATACAGCGAAGACCGGACAGATCATTGTTGAGTGAGTTCTCGATACGCCTTCGCCAAAGGGCTCAGGCTACTCGAACTGACACCTACTCATGAGACTTTGATGTGTCACTTCGAGTAGTGCGCTTCGAGCGCACGTATCGAGAAGTCATTCCACCTCCTTTCTGTAGCATTCTTCACAGTAGAGTGTCTCGGGTCTTTCGGGTGAAAACGTTGACATCGTCTTCTTCCCGCACTTCCCGCATGTTCGTTCCCAAAGCGTCCGCGGATTTCTGAGTGTCATGCGCTCGTCGTAGCGTACGTCGGGGTGCCTTCGGGGAATGGGGAGCTGCTGCTGTCTGTAGTACTGCAGTTCCGATTTCTGAATCTTGTACGGACGCTCTGATGCTTCACACGTAATCGCCCAGTTCAAAATATCGTCCGGGATCTCACTGATTCGGTCTGGGAGGTCGCTTGCTCGGATGACTTTGGAAGCAGTTGGCACTTCATCGTGAGTCTCGCGCCAGTGGAAGCCCAACTCCTTCGCCTTCTCTTTGCTGAGTGGCATGTACTCCTGTGCAAGCGATTCGTTATAGCCGAATGGGGACAGGCTTGGCGGAAAGTATTGACCGAATTCACCGGCCTTCCGCATCTGCTCAATAATTTTCGGCACCAGCTCTTCGTACTGCTCTTTGCTGTACTGCTTATTAAGGATGCAGTATTGCTTGTGCTTCAAGCCGCAGCATCCGAAGAGGTCTTTGCTATGGAAACAATTTTCGGAGTACAGAATGTTCTGACTGTGAAAGATGTAGAGAGAATATGCCGTGTTGTAGGCTTCGATCGTTCCGAGCGTCATGAAGCAGAGCTCCGGTTTGATATACATGTTGCTGCAGTCCAAGCAGTCTTTCGTCCCGATACCGACCGTGACATACCTGCAGTCTTCGCTTTCCGTCATGTCGAAACAGTCGCGGCAGTTTTTGGAATTCTCGAGGTAATCACCGGTGCAGTTCTCGCAGTTGAGGATATTCGAGGCTCGATGGATGCTCTTCTTTCGGAGTTCTGAGAGTTCTGCAATTGCTTCTTGTTGTTTCTTGTAGGAGTCAGTGTAGGCGGCGATTTGTTTCTCGTACTCCTGCTTCGTCAGCTGTACGTTTCTGAAGCAGTACTCTTTGCGGTTCAAATTTGCGCAGAGGAAACAGTTCTTGCAGCCAAGCAGTCCGAGTGAGAATTGGCAGTCGCTGCAGTTCTTGCTGAAGGAGAGGAAACGGCATTGGTAGCTCTTGTAGACCGAGAAACACTGATAACAAAGCTCGGAATCGAAGAGGTAGGCGCAGTCATAGCAGCTGCGGCACTTCTGGAATAATTTCCCGTAGCAGCAGTCCTCGCAGTACTCGGACGAGTTGATGAGATAGCAGTTCTTGCAGTAACCGGTACCGGTCGTGAACTCACAGTTCTCGTTCCCGACGGTCACGACTGCCATCTTCGGCACTCTGCTTTGCAGTTCTTGAAATTGCTCGAAGAACGGGCGGCTGAAGTCATATTCTTTCCCGTACGCAAGCGCATCCCAGTCTTCTGCATGCCACTCATCATGGGACCAGACGGTGCAGGGGTTCATCGGCTCGGCATGGAAGACAGAGACGATGCTCTGTCCCGATTTGTCGGATTTTCTGCGATGCAGGAAGCGCTCGTTTCGGTGAGCTGTTCTGAGCTTTAACCTGCACATCGGACATTCCGTCGGCTCGCTCGGATGGATCGTCGTCTTTCCGAATGCGATGCTCATCTTCTGGAGAAATACTTTCTCATCAGCATCGATGACGAAGGATTGCCGGCAGAGGGAGCAGGGTGACACAGGTCAATGATAGCGTTTTTTGGATCATGGATCGTTTCTGTGGATCATTTTCTATTGCAGAAACATGAAGGCACCCATGAGTAGGGACAGAAAAATGGAAATGATTATTCCTGCCAATTGTGGAATAGAGGGGGATTTTTCGATTCCTCGTATCATCAGGAATGTGCTCGTGAGTCCGAGTAGGAGAAAGAGCCGAAAATCCTGTACATGAGAAAATTGAGAAAACATCGCATATGCTATTGCGGTGCATAGGACACTGAATGAAAAGAGAAGAAACGGCAGAGAACATTCGCTTTTTGTCCGTATCTCACTGATCATTCCCCAGATCATCCACGGCAGTAGCAGAAGTGCATAGAGCAGGATCGAAATTGAGAATTGCGGTTTCTTGAAATGACTGAATTCTCCGAATAGTGCAGAACGGAAGAGAAACTCAAAGAAATTTTTTCGTCGGGACTCATCTTTATATGTATTGATAAACGGGTGTTTGAGAACTTCAATCGGATTGAAGGTCAGAAAATCTGCGACCGTATGATTAATCCGCAAAGCAGGGTTGATCGTCATCGTACCCGTTGCAAGGTAGTTGCGTAGATCAGCAGTACTTTGATGCAAGCGAGCGACCGGAAGCCACGAGACAGCGATCAGGAAGAGCAAGATTCCACTCATGCAGAACACCCTTCGATCTCCGATGCCGATCTTGCGCTGACATATTGCCGTAAGAATGACTCCGGGGACGATGCCGATGCCGTTGGCCTTTGTCAGAAATGCAAGAGAAGCAACAATCCATATCCCTATCCACAATTTCCAAGAAGGGTTTTTCCACCACAGGAGAAGCATTCCGCAGGAGAGAAAGATGAGTGGTGTGATGAGAGCGTCATTGGACAGTCGTGATGAGACCATAACGAAACCCGGCAGTGCTGCGATCATCGATACAAAAATATACTTCGTCCATCGAACATCGTTTTTAAAGAGCAGCGTGCCGATCCATGTTCCTGTCAGGAGAGTGGCGACGGAGAGCGGCAGGGAGCAGTGTTGTACCCAGAAGAGAGAGAATCCCTGTGGCCACCCGAGGTACGTGCTTGCTTTGAGTATCAGGGCTCCGATTGCGTAGTAGAGAGGAGGCTGTTGAAACTCCCATCCTCCGGCTGCGGGCGGAATACTCCAGGTGTTCGAGAGATACCGAACGTAGTCAATGTGACCCCACCAATCGTACGATCGCACTTCGATATCCGTAGCGAATGCATACTTCCAGCGGATGATTACTCCGACGATGAGTAGAATTACAATCCATGGATCTTTCGTTATCCATGTTCGGACAATGAGCAGCGTGCAGGAAACAAGGATAAAGAGAACAAGCCAACGGATGACAATGAAACCGCGATCTGCGAAGGGAGACGGCAGAAAAGAGAACTTCATCGGTTGACCAACCAGATACTTTGGAGTGAGCAATGTTACTTGTACGTAATTCCATCCGTTCTCAATGAAGGGTCTCAGATCAATATCTTGTCTCATCAGACCGGTGCCGGATGCCGTGCAGGGATAGGGCAGGACGCCCTCTTTTCCATTGACTGAAAATCCTTGAATACAACCCTTCACAGTTGCGTGTAGCGTGTGTTTTTGTAGCATGTTTGTACGGAGTCCGAAGCGGATTTTGAAAGGTGACCTGCTCCAAGATGTAACCTCAATGTTCTGAAGCGGAAGGGTGCGTCCATTCTCTTCCAAAGAGATATCATCGATTGTTGGTGTCAGAAGAAGCAGGAGTATGATGAAGAATCCCATTCCGCTGCCGCCAAGGATCAACATTCGCGGCATTTTCCTTATCGCACTTCGCAAGAAAGTAATGACACTCATGGCACGATCATAGGTGTTTTCCTGTATCCGAGGAATGACACTGGTGTATAGATCGAATGTCCCGCACGCTTCGAGTTCACCATGGAAAGCAGTAGGACTTTTGTCTTCAGAATATCAGTGAGAGACGATGGAGCATTCTTGCCCACGGCGAAAGGTGATTTGGTCCTCCGTTAGGGATTGCCTGCCCGCACGCAGATTGGAATGCTTCATCAGGTTCGGCGAGGATCTGCCACACTGCAGTTTCTTCGATTCCTTCACATCGCTTAAGATCTAGAGTGGCTTGGATCATCTCCAGATTGCTTAAGGATGGTTGTGTGTAGATGAAGAGCAACTTTCGATCGATGCTGCGTGCGCGCTCGATCATGCGCTTGAGATTATCTTTATTGTTCAAGCGCCACCCATCCCACAGTGCCTGTGAGCGACGTGCAAACAGTCCCTGATAGAAGTACACGCCCCAGTCCAATCCGACAATCACATATTTCTCCTGGAGATGATTGCGAGCCAGTATCCGATGAATCTCCTGTTTCGACCAATCCGAGTCAGGTCGAATCGGTAGGCGGAAGGCTGTCAGGTACAATCCAGCGTTTACGATGAAGAACGCGATGACCCATAGAACCAGAACGTCAGTGATGAATGGTGATCTTCGAATGGTCGCTACGTGATCGAGTATCACTCTTACTATTGAGAAGATGCCGATAAAGAGAAACGGGTACGCAAGGATGACGTGGTGCATTCCGTATGCTCTATTCGTTGCCGCAATGACGATGACAGTCAGGAGGAAGACAAGGTAGTACGCATTCGCCAAGAAAAATTTTTTCAGAGGTATACCCAATACTCCCCAGAGAGTGAGAGTGAAGAATGGTGTGAAAAGGTAGAGGAGTACCGAAAATAGGGAATTCGACCATGCATAACGGTTTGCGGAAGAAGAGGGTAGCAAGAATACTGTTTTTACCGCTGAAAGTGGATTGAGGAGTACACGATAAATGATCGTCGCTCCCTCGGGAATTTTTTTCTCGAGAATCGAAAAAGTTTCAATGTGTGCGCTGGAGAGCTGATCGAGATTTTGATATTTCCCATCGGCGCTCTGTGCGTGTAGGAAGAGGAGAACGATCCACAGTGTCAGGAGACTTGTGACTATACTTTGCAGCGCAAGCTTATTTCGATCCGCTGTTGTCCCTAGTGCTTTTCGGTTATTCCAGAGTTCCAAGAGAATCATCAAGAGAATCCCCGGCAGAAGCCAGAAGTATGTAAACTTAATCCAAATGCCGATGAAGATGATGCCGCCAATACCGAGGATGTGTTTGAATTTCTTTTCATGAATCCAGCATTTGGATAGGTGGAGACATCCGTAGATCGAGAACATCTGTGCAGCCGTAAGACCTGCGTCAACAAAATAATGCCATGCGTATGGGAAGCAGAGCAGCATCAAAGCGAGGATGTATCTGAACCGTATGTTGAAATATTTTCCGAGAATCCATGCACTTGCAGCAAGAAAAGCCACTCCAATCAGTCTGACGGCAACCGGACTATTCCAGGTGAAGAAGAGGGGCAGGTACCAAACTACGGGGATGCTGCCTGTGTACCAGTAACTTTTCAGTGGCAAGTATACCGTGGTGCCCGGCAGTGAAAGTAACCACTGATCGCAAATGCCGTGGAAATTATTCGGGAATAAGTAACAGACGATTGTGTCATAAGCAATAAATTCGTCCATGTTGTAGGGGACGAATGCCGAGAAGACGATGGTGAGCAATGTGAGCGCCGTAGACCATCCAATCACAGCCAGGAACACGCGCTTGCTTGAAAAGATACGATGCCATGGTTTACACTTCATTATTGGATTGTAGCATTGAACCACGGTTAGAGTGATCTCACCAACAAACTTACTGCCGAAAATGGATCTGTAGAAGATGAAGATTTAGGAGTAGCCTGAAAAAGATGTCTCAGCTGAACCAGCGCTTGAAAGGGCGACCCTCATGGAAATGGTGGGCATGTTTTTTTGGCTTTGCAGGGATTTGTATACGTCTTGTCCTCGCTTGGAATTCTCGAGGAACGAATGACATTATCACTTGGGAATACTTCGCCCAAGCTGCCAGTCAGCATGGCGTACCCTGGATGTATAGAAACATCGACGGTTGGAATCATCCTCCTTTAACAGGCTATCTTGCTGCTGTTCTTTGGCACATAAGCCAATGGCTTTCTCTTCCCTTTCGCTTCACCTTCAAACTCGTTCCTATAGCCGCAGATGCTGGTTCTATGTTTTTGCTATGGAAAATCTGGAGCCGACGGTTCTCTCCCAAAGCAGGCAGCTTGGCGGTGCTATTGTTTGCATCCAACTTGAATGCAGTGCTCGTAAGCGCCTATCATGGCAATAATGACTCACTGGTCGGAGCATTGATTCTGCTTGCCTGCTACTTAGGTCAAGATGTTGGCACTCTCTTCGGAAGTGGGTTGGCACTCGCTGCAGCAATCAACGTAAAACTGATCCCTCTCATACTTGTGCCGATACTTTTTGCTCACGCTCGAAGGCCTTCAGAATGCCTTCGGACTGCTTCAGGATTTTTCTTGGGCATGCTTCCTTTCATTCCTGTTCTTTGGATGGCGGGAAGTTCTTTTTACAGCAATGCCATTGCTTACAATTCGACGTTCGATAACTGGGGATTCCCTTTTTTTATTCGTCTAACAGAACAGAATCCACACTGGCAGACTTTGGCAGTACAAGTACAAGGATCCTTCGTCCATTTTGGCAGATATTTTATTCTCGCAGCCATTATTGCCGTTTGTGCCTGGAGTCGTTTGAAGAGTCACTTTTCCTTGTACACACTTGGTGCCGTTGGGATAGCACTGTTCCTTTTTCTCACGCCAGGATTTGGTGTCCAATACACCGCTATTCTTAACCCGGTACTCTTTGCCGTCAGCCTTCGTTGGGGGGTATGTTATGGCCTTGCTTCTGGTACATTTCTCGCTTCAGTCTACTATCTATTTTGGACTCGGGAACCTCTCTTACATTCCCAATTTACGGCTGTTTTCCCAATGCCTTCGCCATGGATAGGATTGATTGCCTGGATGATACTTTTAGGTTTTATCATCACTACTTTGAGGACATCCGAAAAGGAGTCTTTGCAAAAGTAGATCTTGGCGAAACTTCCGTAGTGATCTTTCTAATGATAAAATAATTTAACATCGTAGTATGGGGTTCTCTTTCAGGTCATCGTTATGAAAATGCGTGAACACATTTTTGCTCAAGAATTATGCGTATCAGTAATCATTCTAACGATGGACGGTCTTCAGGATACATGCCATTGCATTCTTTCTCTTCTGACAGATGGTTTTGATGAGAAGGAGATTCTTGTCTGGGACAATGGTTCATCGAAGGATGATGCGGGTTCTTTGGAAAGACAGTTTGGTGATAGCATTCGCGTCTTCCGTTCCCCGAAGAACATCGGCTATGCGGCGGGAAATAATCGAGCAGCAGGATATGCAAGGAGCGATATTCTTATTTTTTTGAACAATGATACGGAAGTGACGAAGGGTTGGCTTGATCCTTTGGTCTCTGCATTATACGAAAACAAAAATCTTGCTGCGTGTCAGCCAAAATTACGGTCTCTTGTGAAGAAAGATTATTTTGACAGCGCAGGGGGCGCGGGCGGCTTTGTGGATGCATGGGGATATCCATATATTTGTGGCAGGGTCATTTCGACCCAGGAAAGGGATGATGGACAATACGATGCCCCGGTCGATATCGATTGGGCATGTGGGGCATGCATTGCAGTAAGAAAGAAAGATTTTCTTGATGAAGGCGGATTTGACGAAGATTTTTTTGCGTACCTTGAAGAAGTCGATCTCTGTTGGAAATGGCGTCGAAGATGCCGGAGTATTGCTTTGGTTCCTAAAAGTGTGGTCTATCATCGCGGAGGTTTGACATGGAGGAATCGGAAACATTTGATGCTTTACCACAAGCATCGAAACGGTCTGCTCGTTCTTCTGAAGCACCTCTCGTGCCTGCAGCTAATGAAAATTCTGCCTCTCCGTTTGAGTCTTGAATGGTGTGCTGCGGTTTTTTATTTATATCATGGAAGTCCAAGTCAATCGTTTGCCCCTCTGCGCTCTTTTTTTGCATTCTTCTTTTTTGCTCCTCGTATTTTTCGTAAACGCATGCAGCTTCCCTATCCTTCTCTCCGGCGTGTACGTGTCTTACCTGAATATTTTTTGTTTGGAAAAAAAACATTTTCATCGCTATCATCTCTAGAATCCCTTCATGAGGCAAAGCAGCAGGCCCGTTGATACAGTGAAGAAAGCCATGATCCACGCTCTTGAGAAGAGGGCTATCTTTCCTCTTCCCTCTGTCGCCAGCACGGCAAAATATGCAAGTAATGGTACGAGCAGAATGGAGAAGCGGAAGTTTTGATTGGAAGACGCAGGGTGAAGCAGCCTGTACGCGATTGCGCCTGCCATGATCCATGACAGCAGAACGAAGACTGGCAAGAAGAATATATCTTTACTGCGGATGGAACGAATCATACCTGCAAAGGAAAGCATGAGACAGCCGATGAGAAGTGCGCTCAGCACCTGCGCGATTTCTCGTATGGATGCTGATGAAGATATTGCATTTTCACCGAAGAGAGAACTCTTGAACAGAAAGACAAAGAAGAATGCTCTTCCGGTTCCCGGTGCGTCGCTAAAGGTGGCTGTGTATGGATTCGTGATAATCGACAGCGGGTTGAACGTCAGAAATGATTTCGCAAGGCTTTGGTGCGGAAGGGCGCTGCTCATGGTATTCCCAGGAGCCAGGAGTCGTACAAAATCATTCTGTGAATACCGCAGTGCAAGGAGCCACCCTGCCATGATCATGACGATCGAACCTGAGAGAAGGATCAGACGGATTCTCCGCTCGACTGACCATGTGGATTTGAGCGCGACACATGTCCAGAGTGCCGGAAGAAACAGGTATGCATTTCCTTTCGTCAGGAAACCTAAGCCAATGATGACACTTGTTGCCAGCAACCATGTTTCTTTTTCTTCCTCTTTCCACCACATCAGTAAGCAGCCGAGGAATGCGAATGCAATGACTTGGTAGAGCACATCATTATTGATCCATGATGCGACGTACACGATCCCAGGGAAGCACGCCATGATCAGCGTGAACAGAGAGAGAGATTTGAATTGTTTCTTTGGGTGGAACAGGATCGTCCCGCACCAGACTGCAAGGACAAATGTGATGCACGAGAGCACGAGAGAGGAGCTCTGTATCCATTCCAGTGCCACGGTCTTTCCGAGACTAAGTACAAGCGAAGTCTTGAGCAAGATTGCCATCAGGAAGTAATACAGTGGTCCTTGGTGGAATTCCCATCCCATGTATGCGATTGGCACTGACCACTCATGAGTCATGTGCTCGATGTACTGGATATGTTGGGTCGTATCATAGTTCCAGAACGTGTACGGAGTGATTGCGGTATAGAAAATTCGCAGGAGGAAGCCCGCACTGAGGATACTCACCAATGCCGGTGATTGTTGGAGAAGAATTTTTGCCGTAAGCGCAAATAGCAGGTAGAGAAGGGGTAGGAAGAGCAGTAATCGCAACATCATGACGATAGGATCGAAGGTAGAAGGCGTAAGGGAGAATCCAATTTTTACTCCGTGTAGGTCCCTCACTTTCAGATAAACAATATTTTCCCCCTGATGGAGGAAGCCCCGCAGGTCGATATGTCCGGCGTTGGTATGCGGAAAGCTACACAATGTTTTTTGAGTTTTGGGGAGCATCGCAATTCCATTGATCTCGAGTTCCGATATGCAATCGTCGCCATAGATTTGGAAAATCGTCCCCTGCATCGGTCTGAATGAAACGGTGATCCATCCTTCTATCATTTCTCCTTTCTTACTCATGAGAGAAACCGGCATCATTTCTGTTTCTTGCGTGCCATTCATGAATGTATAACGAATATCCGAGATAATCGGCGTATACAGTTTCTGGAGGAAAAGGACAAAACCGATATACAGAATGAATGCTGCTGCTTTCCAGAGTGTGAGGCTTCGGAGAACTGAGGAGATCGATTGGTACATGATTAAGGAGAGTAGTATCTGAAACATCTCGATTTACTTGACTTGATTCTACTCCGTTCTATCCTTCCCCCTAGATGCACACTCGAGTTCTCACTCTCCGGCAGCAACATTTCGCTCTTGCGTTCGCCTTCGGCGCCTATGCTGCCTTCGGTTTTGCATACTTTACCTTCCTCTAATCTCCCTCTTTGAACTCCGAGCACCCGCTCCCCCTCAAAGAGAGAGCGGTTCCTTTCCTGTTCCCTAACCCCTCTCCTCATGCTCATCGTCATCAAGGAACGCAATCACGAATCCCTCATCAAAGAACTCCAGTCTCTGCTCCAAGAGAAGTACGGTTGTCAGTCTCATGTCATCGGCGGCAACAAGCGCGTGCTTGCCGTGACGGGGGATACATCGGGAGTCGACGTAGAACTTCTGAAGAACATGGAGGGCATCCGCTCAGTCGACAGGGTCGATCGTCCCTACAAGCTGGCATCCAGAGAACGGAAGGATCGCACGTTCATCGAGGTGAGCAAGGACTGCGTCATCGGAGATCCGAAGTCCGTCGTCATCATCGCAGGTCCCTGCTCCATCGATTCGGAAGGTCAGCTCGACGAGTCGGCCGCGATGGCGAAAGACAGGGGAGTGAAGATTCTGCGCGGAGGCGCATACAAGCCGCGCACGGGCCCGTATTCCTTTCAGGGGAAGGGAGAGGAAGGTTTGAAACTACTTGCCAAAGCAGGGCAGAAGTACGGAATGAAGACGATTTCCGAGATTATGAAAGCGGAAGATTTGCCGCTCTTCGAGGAATCTATCGATCTCTTCCAGATCGGAGCACGCAACATGCAGAACTACGAGCTCCTGAAAGCCGTCGGGAAGTCGAAGAAACCGGTGATGCTCAAGCGCGGTCTTTCAGCAAAATTGGAGGAGTGGCTTCTTGCCGCCGAGTACATTCTTGCAGGTGGCAATCCGAATGTCATTCTCTGTGAGCGCGGCATCAGAACCTTTGAGGAAGAAGTCCGCTTCACGCTCTGTCTCGGATCTGTTCCCGCACTGCGTGAACTCACGCATCTTCCGATCATCGTCGACCCGAGTCATGCGATGGGCAAGACGCGTTGGGTGAAAGATGCCGCACTTGGCGGCGTCGCGGTCGGAGCCGACGGGCTCATCATCGAGATTCACCCTCGTCCGTCTGAATCCAGCTGCGATGCTTCACAGCTGCTTGATCTTGAGCATTGGAACGAGTGTATGGACGGAGTCACTGCTGTTGCAAAAGCAATTGGAAAGAACGTTGTATGATGTCTTTTTACGTAGACGCCCCAGCGGGGCGTCTCTACTCACCTCAACTATGCATACCCTCACCCTTACACCTCCAGTTCATGAGAAAAAATCAACAACGATTGTGATCGGCGAAGGTCTTGTAGAGACGCCCCGCTGGGGCGTCTTGATGCCTTCCGGTTACAAAGTAGAATCTTTCGATCGCATCGTCGTGCTCTACGATCGTGGTATTGAACCGATTGCCATACGTCTTCAGCAATCAATCGGTGAATCTCTGCTACTTCCTGTTGAGAGCACTGATACTTCTAAATCTCTGAAGGAACTCGAACGTCTGACAGCGCAAATGCTCGATGCCGGCTGCACACGGAACACACTTCTTGTCTGCATCGGCGGAGGAATGATTACGGATCTTGGTGGATTTCTTGCAAGTATTTTCATGCGCGGTATTTCCTGCATTCTCATCCCGACGAGTCTGCTCGCGATGGTCGATGCGGCGATCGGAGGCAAGACGGCGGTGAATGCAGGAGGACGTAAAAATATGATCGGAACGCTGACGCATCCCATGTCCGTGATCGTCGATCCGACACTCCTCAAGAATCTTCCGGATCAACAGTTCTTCGAAGGGTTGGTAGAAGTCATCAAAATTGCCGCAATGGTCGACGGACCATTTTTCCACTGGTTGGAATCATCGATGCAGAAAGTACTGGCACGCGATTCTCTTGCACTGGATGAGTGCATCACGCGTGCGATTCAGGCAAAAATCAGAATTGTCGAAGCGGACGATTTCGACCGTGACGTGCGCTTACTACTGAACTTCGGTCATACCGTCGGCCATGCCGTCGAGGCGTTGTCTCAGTACAAGCTCTCTCATGGGCAATCCGTATCAATCGGCATGGCTGGGGAGATGGCAATGTCGCATGCGAAGGATGCAGCAAGAATCCTAGCCCTGCTAGAGGCAGTACACATGCCCGTAGGGATCCCGGATTCGATGCATGCCAATGCACTTTGGACTCTGATGCAAACGGATAAGAAAAGTGAGCACGGAGCGGTTCGTATTGCGACACCAGTTCGTCTCGGAGAGGGTGCGGTCACAAGCGTGACACAAGATCAGTTTCTCACTCTTTTCGCATGAGCAAGACATACGTTGTCCAGCAGCTGCAATATCCGGTTGAGCAGGATCTTCTGCTTCCGGGATCGAAGTCGCATGCCAATCGTGCCATTGTCTGTGCCTGTCTCGCTTCTGGCACAACCATCATCCGAAATGCCACTCCCTGTGATGACGTTCTCGTGATGGTGGAAAATCTGAAGATGATGGGGTTTGATATTGAGTGGGTGGATCGCGAGATGGGAGAGTTGAAGATTGCAGGAGGGAAACGTCATCGTCCGACAACGGAGGTCGTCCTCGATTGCCATAACGCAGGAACAGCTCTTCGTTTTCTCGTGTCCGTTGCCGCGCTCATTCCGGGGGAGTGGGTGCTGACGGGTGATGAACACATGCAACGTCGTCCGATCGGCGATCTTGTGTCTGCTCTTCGATCTCTCGGTGCGGAGATTACCGATACGAACGGCTGTCCCCCGATTCGCATTCGTGGAGGAAATCTTCTTGGTGATTCTGTTTCACTGAAGGCGAGTATCAGCAGTCAGTACCTCACGTCACTTTTACTGATTGCCCCACTCCTGCCAAAGGGTTTGACGATTGCACTCGACGGTCCGCTGGCGTCACAGTCCTACATCGATCTTACGGAGAAAGTAGTGAAGGATTTTGGTCTGAAGGTAGAGAGAAAGTTGAATACATTTTTTGTTCAAAGAGGAGAATATGTTCCTCCAAACAGCCCTCATCCCCTGACCCCTTCTTCGGATTCCGGACAAGGGGGAGCCCGTGCTTTGTCTGATTACGGACATTCCTCTCTCCAGAATCTGGAGAGAGGTGTCCCGCAGGACGGAGTGAGGGCCGTGTACGACATCGAAGGCGACTGGAGTGCGGCTGGCGCATGGCTCGTCCTGAATGAACTGACAGCGAGTCGCATTCGTTTCACCAATCTGAGGTCCGATTCATTGCAGGCAGATCGAAGAATGCCGGAGATGATTGCAAAACTTAGAACACGAGGTAACGTCACAATCGATTGCAGTTCCGTTCCCGACCAGGTGATGAATCTTTCGTTGCTTGCGGCATTTCGTGACGGCAAAACGAGCATGACTGGCATAGCAAATCTTCGGCACAAAGAATGCGACAGGCTTGCGGTGATTACGAGTGAATTCAATAAAGTCAGAATCAAGATTGTTGAGAATGAGGACGGACTCGTTATTGAAGGAAATTCTCAATTCTCAATTCTTAATTCTCAATTACTCGACCCTCACGGCGATCATCGCATGGCAATGTGCTTTGCCATCCTTGGGCTCAAGATGGGCAATATCGGAGTCTCCGATGCTGACTGCGTTTCTAAGAGTTACCCTCAGTTTTTTGCTCACGTGGAGTTAGTGGCTTCGTTGCCTCGGCCGATCGCCATCGTCGGTATGCGAGGTGCCGGGAAGTCGAGTCTCGCTCGTCGTCTTGCGTCGAAACTGCAATTGCAATGCATCGATACCGACAGAGTATTCGAAGATCAATTCGGTCCGATCAAGGAGTACATCGCCTCCAATGGATGGGAGTCGTTCCGGACCAAAGAGGAAGAAGTGGTTGCAGCATCCCTGAAGAGAGCGACCGTAGTTTCTCTTGGAGGGGGTGCGACGGAATCGAAGAAAACGCGCGCACTCCTGAAGCAGTGCGCGATCGTCATCTGGATCCAAGCCGCAAAAGCCGAACTGATCAAAAGACTGCAGTCCGGTAAGCGTCCTTCGATGACGGATTTGCCGCTGCATGAAGAAGTCCACAAGCTTCTCGTGGATCGTGCTCCGAATTACAAAGAGGTTGCATCCATTGCGATTCCGCCGGAGATTCCGTACTCGAAGCAAGTTCCTTTTGCCGTTGCTTCGCTGCGATCGCTGGTCCACCCTTTACTCTAAGCATGTTCGTCGTCACCCTTCCATCATCGGCCTCTCATAATCCTCGCTTGTTCGCTGTCGCGGCAAAGAAGGCGGGCGCTGATGTTCTCGAGATTCGAACCGATCTGACGCCAACCGTACCGGCATTTGTCTCATCGCTTCCGATACTGCTTTCCATGCGCGGAGCATCTGCAAATCTTTCGCAGCAACTAAAGCCTGACTACATCGACTACGAAGTAGAGACGCAAGATTTTGCGTCTCTACAAAAGGAATTTTTGAAGAAATCCAAACTCATTCTCAGCTACCACAACTACGAAAAAACACCGTCTCTGGAGGAGCTCCAAGAAAGAGTAACGTCGATGCTTATTTTGAAGCCATGGGCTGTGAAGGTCGCAGTGCAGGTCGTGATGTATGACGATCTAGTGATACTGGATGCACTCCAGAGTTGGCTGAAGAAAAAGAACTTTCGTTCGATTGTTCTTGGGATGGGTGAGAAGGCCTCGCTGAACCGCGTTCTTTCTCCACTGAAAAATCTGATGACGTTTGCATCTCTCGATGGAAAGGAACCTTCGGCGATCGGTCAGTTGCCACTTTCATTCTATCGTCTCACCGCAGGCAGAAAGAAGCCGAAACTCTTCGGAATTATCGGCGGGAAACAGATTCTTTCGTCACTGAGCCCGGTCATTCACAATGCGCTTTTTCAGAAGCACAAGATCGATGCCCTCTATTGCCGTTTTCCAACCGAACAGTTCAAGAAAACGCTCAAGACTCTCCGGAAGCTCGGACTGACGGGACTATCGGTGACTGCGCCTTTTAAAGGCGATGCGTTCCAATGTGCAAGGAAGAGAGATTCTTCTGTAGAACAATTGGGTGTTGCGAACACTCTCGTTAAGTCAGGGAGCGGATGGAAAACATTCAATACCGACGTTTCCGGCATCGAGTATGGGTATCCGGAGCTTCGCAAAGCGAACTCGGTTGCGATTCTCGGTGCAGGCGGGGTAGTGCCCTCTGCCATTCTTGCGGTGCGGCACTGTAATCCAAAAGCACGCATCACCATATTCGCACGTGACAAAAAGAAGGCGTCGCATGCTCTGAAGAAATTCCATGTCTCCATTGAACCGCTCGGTTCTGTTCTTTCTTTCACGGCTGACGCGGTCTTGTGTACGGTTTCACAAGATGTTTCGTTGCCGCTGCCGTCACCTGCAGCGAAATCTTCGATTGCGATTGATCTTCGCTATGGTTTGACCACTTGCTTCATGAATGATGCAACGAAAAAGGGGTATCGTGTGCATAACGGAATTCCGATGCTCATCGAACAGGCATTGAAGCAATTTGGATATTTTACGGGCAAGAAACCGTCTCCCGGCGATGCCGCATACCTTCAGAAAATGTTGCTATCCGCTACCCGCTAACCTCTTCTCTCATGGCTTCCAACTCCTTCGGACAACTGCTTACCATCACCACCTTCGGTGAATCGCATGGCACAGCACTTGGTGTCGTCATCGACGGCTGTCCTGCAGGCATTTCACTCAAGGAAGAGGATTTTCTGTACGAGCTCGCGCGTCGCAGGCCCGGCCAGAGTGCGGTGACGACGGCTCGGAAGGAAGATGATGCACCGACGATTCTTTCCGGTCTCTTCGAAGGAAAGACGACGGGTATGCCGATTACCGTAATGGTTCTGAATCAAAATCAAAGGCCTGAGGATTATGAGAAACTTCGAAGTCTCTTTAGAGTCGGTCATGCCGATCAGGTCTTTGCCGAAAAGTACGGTCACAGAGATCACAGGGGCGGAGGACGTCAGTCCGGTCGTGAGACTGTTGCGCGTGTGATTGCCGGAGTGGTTGCACGGAAGATTCTTCCGAAGAATGTGCAGATCATCGGTTCTGCAAAGAAAATCGGTCCGTTCGAGGCCAAGAAGTTTGATCCGAAGGTTATCGAGAAAAATCCTGTTCGGTGTGCGGATGCTCGCGTCGCAAAGAAGATGGAAGCCTACATTCTGGATTTGAAATCCAAGGGGAACTCATCGGGAGGACTCATCGAGATCAGAGTCGAGCATCCTCCAAAAAATCTCGGTGATCCGGTGTTCCAAAAACTGAAATCAAGGCTTGCGGAAGCCGTCATGAGTATCGGTGCCGTCACCGGTTTCAGCTACGGTGCAGGATTTAGCACAGCGGAGATGCAGGGGAAAGAGTACACGGCGAACAGCAAGAATTTCGGTGGCATGCTGGGAGGAATTTCTACGGGAGAGCCTTTACTTCTGACGCTCAGCATCAAGCCCGCGAGCTCCATCGGTTCGATCGCGAAAGAGGGTCGTCACGATCCGTGCATCGTTCCTCGTGTTATTCCTGTTGCGGAAGCGATGGTGGCGTTGGTCCTGGCCGATTGTTATTTGATGCAACGAATATACGAAAAATCGATGACTTCGTAATTTTTATCCGGAGCTGAGACGCCGCGTCTCAGCTGCGATTTCATTTTCCTCTCTCTACTATGAATACGAATGACATCGCCACTCTTGCGGAAATTCGAGATCTTATCGATGAAGCTGACAA
The DNA here is from genome assembly GCA_964597665.1 of uncultured Candidatus Peribacteria bacterium. Taxonomy (GTDB): domain Bacteria; phylum Patescibacteriota; class Gracilibacteria; order Peribacterales; family Peribacteraceae; genus SICN01. Next base: position 61,258 of record CAZQYX010000005.1, read on the forward strand.
GCTTCTCCTCCTCACTCTTGGGAAGCGTTTCCGTGCAGTCGGATTCCTGCGAAAATTGAAGAACGCAACTGGAATCCGTATCGAAGATAAGGAACGCGAGGAGGCCGTAAAAGATTTATGGAGGAAAAGAGCAAAAGAATCCAATGTCCCCGAAGAACTTGCTCTTTTGATTCTTGACTTCATCTTGTCTGAAAGTAAACGTATTCAGAATGCACCTCTATGAAGATCACCAAGCACCATTCCGTCGGGATTATCGGTGGAACTGGAAAAACCGGCGCGCAGTTTGCAAAACTTTTTCGCAGTCTCGGTTGTACAGTCTCCGTCAGCGGTTTTCTGACCCGCGCACGCAATAGCACTATCCTTGCCGATTGCGATATTGTGATTTTTTCGCTGCCGCTCTCCACTGCTGCCGATACGATGCGAGCGGAACTCTCCAGTGCGAAGCGAAGAGACCAGCTGATACTCGACGTGAGTTCGCAGAAAGTTCGTGAGACAAAAGCGATGCTCACCGCAAAGGGGGAAGTGATCGGCATGCATCCCTTATTCGGTCCATCGACCGATCCGAGAGGCGAGCGCATCATTCTCTGTCCTGCACGTTCTTCCGGCGAAACAATCCGTTCACTGAAAACAGTGCTCGAGACCATGGGCCTTGAAACAACTCTCATGACTCCCAGGGAGCATGACACCCTTATGAGTACGGTGCAGGTTCTTCCTCACCTCAAGAGCTTTCTCATGGCTGACTTGCTGCGTGTGTCCTCAACCAATCTGAAGAAAGTATTGAATGTTTGTACTCCGTCGTACGAAATGGAGTTCAATCTCATCGCGCGTTTTCTCGATGACCATCCGGATCTCTACATGCCGATTATTTTCCGCAATCCCGAGACGATTGGCATTCTCGAAACGCTGAAGCAACTGATTGACGAGTATCTGCATATCGCAAAAAATTTGGATATGAAAACGGCAGAGGCGAGATATCTCGAATGCCAAAAGATCTTCAAACCGCATCTGAAACGCGCTCGAACCCACAGTGAAGCATGTATTCAGACTCTTCTTTCCCTCACGCGATGACCATCCACACATTGGGACCGGCAGGAACGTTCTCACACGAAGCGGCTGAGAAAATTTTTCCGCAGGAGAAGATTCTGTTTGCGCCGAACTTCGACGCGCTTTTTTCGCAACTGGAGAAGAACCCGAAGGATATCGGTGTCGTGCCGATCGAGAACAGTTTGCACGGTTCCATCGATGAGATTCTCGATCTTCTCTACGAGTCGAAGGTGCGGATCGTTCGCACGCATGATATTGCGATCAAGCATGCATTCGGTGCTCAGAGTAAAAAGGGAGTCACGAAAGTATGCAGTCACACACAAGCACTTCGGCAGTGCAGAAAGTGGCTGAAGAGCAAGTTCCCCGATGCCGAGCATTTACCCGCAACCAGTACCGCAGCCGCAGCTACTCTTGCTGGCGATGATCCATCCGTCGGCGCGATTGCATCGGCCGGAGTTCTTGCGTCGCATGGTCTAACGGTACTTGCGGAGGATATAGAAGGAGACGGCAATACCACACGCTTTGCTGTCGTTTCGGTTGAGGATCCGTTTCGCGGTGACATCCGAACGCACATGACGATCGTGCTGAATCCCACGGGCGATCGTCCGGGTCTCCTCCACGCGCTTCTGACTCCTTTCAAAGTCTACGACGTCAACCTTTCCCGTATCGAGAGTCGTCCCAGCGGAGAGCGCTTCGGTCATTACGTGTTCTATCTCGATTTTCTGGGAAGTCCTGATGATGCACGGACGAAGAAGGTGCTCGAAGAACTTGCACAGCACGCAGAAGTGACAGTCCTCGGTCTTTGGTAGAACGTTCCACCTCCTCCTATGAACACATTCTTCTCCTCGCTTCCGGCACTCAAGCCCGATCCTCTGTTTTCCATTGCAGCGGAAGCGAAGCTTGCGGGTCCGAGTGTCATCGACGGAACCCTTGGCATCTTCATGGACGAAGCAGGGAAGCCAGTTCTCCTCCCCAGCGTCAGAAGTGCGATCAAAGATCTTGAGAAGGATCTTGCCGGATTCAATTATTCCTATCCGCTCCTTACGGGTCTTCCGGACTACAGGGCATCGGTGACGAATCTGCTTGTGGAGAAGAACGCTGATCTTGTTGCATCGATTGCAACCGCCGGCGGCACCGGAGGGCTTGCGGTCAATTTGCGTCTGATGCACATGCTTCTCGAGGGGACGTCTCGAAAGATGATTCTCCCCGTTCCCGCATGGGCGAACCATCTCCCGCCATCCAAAGCTGCCGGCCTGCAGGTCATGGAAGTTCCGTACCTCCAAAACGGCAGAGCATCCATTGAGGGTATTCTTGCTGCTGTGAAAAAAATGACTGAACCCTTCGGTCTGCTTCTGCAGGTCGGATGCCACAATCCCACGGGGCTCGATTTTGCAGAGAGTGATTGGGATGAGCTCATCCGTGCACTGCAGCAGGTTCCATGCGTTGCCCTTCTCGACAGTGCGTATCAGGGATTTAAGGATGAGCCCGAGCATGATATCGTGCCCGTCCAAAAATTCATCGATGCAGGGATCACAACGCTTGCGACGTGGTCTGCTTCGAAGAATCATTCTATTTACGGCATGCGCACCGGACTTGCCTGCGCATTCGTATCGAATGAGGAGGAGAAGCAGACGGTCGAGGGGAACTACTGTTCCATCACGAGGACGATGCATTCTGCTGCACCGACGTTCGGTCAGGCGATCGTGGCACGCGTACAAAAAGATTACGCTCTGCAGTGGCGAGAGGATCTTCGTGCTGCACGCGCGTTGATGCAGCGGAAGCGCTCACTTCTGCAGGAGAATCTGCCGGATGCTTTTCATGCATCGCTTCAGGGATACGGGATGTTCGCCATGCTGCCTCTTACTTCAGAGCAAGTGGTTCGTTTGAAGACGGAAGAGAACGTATTCTTCCCGCTCGACGGGAGGATCAATATTGCGGGGATACCGGAGAGGAGGATAGGGGAGCTAGGGAAGAAGATTCTCAACGTTCTCTAAGACTGGTACAGTGGCTATTCCATGTTCACCGGAATTATCGAAGCAACGGCGAATCTTACTCAGATATCAAAGAATCAGCTCAGACTGGAGCGGCCGAAAAGTTTCAATGATCTGAAGATCGGCTGCAGCATCGCGGTATCCGGTGTATGCCTCTCCGTCACCGCATTCGATGCCTCCTCAATGACCTTCGATGTTGTCGAAACAACGCTCAAGAAGACGAAACTTGGTTCACTCAGGACCGGCGACCTTGTGAATCTGGAACGTGCGATGAAAGCGGATGGAAGATTTGAGGGACATATAGTAACGGGACACTGTGAGGGCACCGGCAGGGTTCTTCGCGTTGAGGACGGCATGGTGGAAATTTCCATCCCTCCTTCCCTTCAAAAGTACCTTGTCCTCCACGGCTCCATCACCATCGACGGTGTTGCGTTGACCGTTGCAGAACTCTCAGGGTCCGTTCTGTCTGTTGCCCTCATTCCTCACACACTTCAAAATACCACCCTTGGAACTCTGAAGGCAGGGGATACCGTAAACCTTGAGACGGATATCCTCGGCAGGTACATTCTATCCGCGCATGACAAAAAATGATGCACCTCTCTTCGGCGATACACCTGTCGATCCTCTCTGGAAGGTCGCGCTCATTCGTTCGATCTGGTATCCGGAGCTTACAGCGGCGATGCTTGCCGATGCCAAAAAAATATTAATCACTGCCGGTATCTCCGAAGAAAATATTCAAGTTTTCGATACTCCCGGTTCTTTCGAAATTCCGCTTCTCTGCAAGAAGGCGCTGGAAGATGGAGCGGATGGAGCCATTGCACTCGGCATCATCGTGCAGGGGGCGACGCATCATGCACGGCTTGTTGCAGAGCAGTCTGCACTCGGTTGCATGAACGTGCAGTTAGCTCTGGGCAAACCGATTATTTTCGAAGTGCTCTTTGTGAATACGCTCGATGACGCACGCACAAGAGTGGCTGGTCCCGATGCAAAGGGTCCTCTTGCCGCGCATACTCTTCTGAGTCAGCTTGCGAATTTGAACAAAATGCATTGAAAAAACTTGTACAACAGAAGTGTTCAAGCGTAGGGTAGCGGCACCTTTCTTTCCGCTCACCTATGATCCAACTTCGTCTCGCGACTTTCCTTGTTTCACTCCTCCTCATTCATCCTTCTCTTGCTGGAGCAACAGGGTTGTTTGCCGATGTCAGTGCCGATTTCGCATTCAAAGCTGAGATCGAATCTCTCGCAAGATCAGGAATCCTGAAGGGAAATCCAGACGGGAAGTTTCATCCCGAACGTTCGGTCAATCGGGCGGAATTCTTAAAGATGCTCTATAGCGCAACAGGCAGGACCCCGAAGCCGATCAATGTGAAGTGCTTTGCAGACGTTGAGACAGGAAGCTGGTATGAAGGCTTCGTCTGTGATGCCGCATCGAAAGAGAACGGATTTGTGAAAGGGTACAGTGACAATAAGTTCAGGCCGGCGAGTCCCGTGACAAGGACCGAGGCCTTAAAGATGGTGTTCATGCTCTTCGGTCTGAATGCTCCGGATATTTCGCAGGATGACAAGAACCTCATTAAATTCGTCGATGTCTCGACATCCGCTTGGTACAGCAAATACATCAGTGCTGGCTACACAAACGGATTGCTGCCAATTGCAGGTCACACAGGCGCACGTTTCTTCCCGGACATGGAACTGCTTCGAGGGGAGGCTGCCGCCTACATCTTCAATGCCATGAATGTATCGAATAATCAGGAAGAGGAAGAGGAAGCAGCCGCATCGTCAGAGTCTTCTGCGATGTCATCCTCATCTTCCGTGCGCACCGATATTCTTAAAAATTTGTCAGTGCCATTCCTCGACAGCGATACGTTCATCGAGAAGCGTCCTGCGGTGTACCTATTCACGATCACGAAGTACACGGATCTTGCGGTGCAGGTGACGACTGCCGGCTACTATCACTCGGACGTCACGTGTCGTCTCTATCTCCTCACGGACGACGGTTTCACGAGCGAGTACCACCTCGGGTTTCAGGAGAGCTCGACGTGTACGATCAAAGCGACGCTCAAGCCTGGAAAGTATCAGTTGCAGTTGCAGCCGACGGTTGCAGGCACGCTCTACAGCGTATCTGCGAGCAGCTTCTCCGGTGACGGCAATGACGGTTTCTCGAATGCCGTAGAACTGAAGAAAGGACTGCCTAGGACGAGCGTGCTGGAATCAGGCGACATCGTCGATTGGTATAGCTTCAAGATTATGAGTGAGCAAATGGCAACAATCGAAATGACGTCCGGTGAAGTCGTTTCCTGTGTCATCTACACGCCTCCTTCTGTCGATCAGTTCGGCTTCAAGGGTCCGGAGTGCAATGTGCCGTACCAGTTCGGAGCGGGGGACTCGGGAGCAGAGTACTTTGTCGGAATCGGACGGAAGACGGGAGACAGTATCCACAAGGTTCCGTATACTGTTGAATTCAGGCCGAAATAAGGCGAATGTACGCATGATAGCGCAAGGTTTGTCATGGTGAGGAGCTCCGCAGAGCGTCTCGAACCATGCTACTATTCTCTCCCATGCCCAAGCCGTTCTCCGATGTTCCGGCAGCACTGAAAGCCCTTAAAAGAGGGCAGTTCGTGATCGTCGTCGACGATGAAGATCGTGAGAACGAAGGCGATCTGGTTCTTGCAGCCGAGTTTGCAACTGCAGAGAAACTTGCGTTTATGATCCGGTACACCGGAGGTGTTGTTTGTTTGCCTCTCAGCAACGCAATCGCCGATCAGCTGGAGCTTCCGTCGATGGTGAAGAGAAATACGAGTAAGTTCGGCACGCCGTTCACGGTGAGTATCGAAGCGAAGAAGGGCGTCTCGACCGGCATTTCAGCGGCTGATCGCGCAATGACGATTCGCACGGCAATCAGCCCCAAGGCAACGCCGAAAGACCTGGCCCATCCGGGACACATTTTCCCCCTTCGTGCCGACGACGGAGGAGTGCTCTGCCGGGCAGGCCATACGGAGGCGACGGTCGATCTCTGCAGGCTTGCCGGACTTCGCGAAGGAGCAGTCTTAAGCGAACTGATGCATGACGATGGCACGATGATGCGTCTTCCATCGATTGTTCCCTTTGCGAGGAAACACAAGATTCCCATTCTTCCGATTGCGGACCTTATTGCGTACCGCAGGAAGACAGAGTCTTTAATCAATCGTGAGGCATGCTCGATGCTCGAAACGGAATACGGAGAGTTCACCGTCTCGGTCTATGAGGATGTATTGCATCATAAGGAACACGTTGCACTGACCATGGGGAAGATCAGCCCGTCGGTTCCGGTGCTCGTACGCGTACATTCCGAATGCATTACGGGTGACGTCTTCGGTTCTTCTCACTGCGATTGCGGGCAGCAGCTGGATCTGGCACTACAGCGTATTGCATCCGAAGGCCGAGGCGTTCTCGTCTATCTTCGGCAGGAAGGACGGGGGATCGGTCTCACGAATAAGATCCGTGCGTACGAATTGCAGCACCTCGGCATGGACACCGTCGATGCAAACCGTGCTCTCGGTCTTCCGGATGATCTCCGTGAGTACGGGATTGGTGCGCAGATTCTGAAGGATCTCGGAGTCGGCAAGATGCGTCTTCTTACGAATAATCCGAAGAAAGTCGTGGGGCTAGAAGGGTATGGTCTAAAGATCACCGAACAACTGCCGATTGAAATCACTCCGAGGAATGCGAAGCAGAAGAAGTATCTGCGTACGAAGAAGACGAGGATGAAGCACAGGCTGCGGAAGGTGTAGCTACCTTTGTATCGGTACTGCCGCACTTTCGACAGGATAATGCAAAATCCCGTCTGTCATATTTCCAAGTGCATCACAAACTTGCGTACGTACATTCCCGCGTCTCAGATTGATCGATTTCCCATCTCTTCCCTCCGGACCGATGCCCCATTGTTTTGTAAAGAATGTCGGGCTCATATGTTCCAGTGCTTTCTCCGTACATACCTCGGAGATAAGAGTGGTTTCGACCGAGTTTGGGGGGATCATGGAATCCTGATTGTTGTCTCTTTTGCATTCCATAGGCATGCATGTGACTGGTTCGAATGCGAAGCCCGAGGATCCTATTTGAAATTTTCTCTTCATCAACGTCACCGTAGGCATAACCATGGCGTAATTGTTCATTGGTTGCGAAGCCGTTGATTGGTTTGATTCTTGCAAGCACCTCGGAATCATCGTGCGTCACGACTGTGTGGAGGGCATGCGTTTCAGATTTCTTTCGCTTCGGGTGATTTGGATACAATTTTCCTTTGGTTGCATGGACAAGATTCATGAATGCGAAGACGAAGTGAATGCGCAGACCTTCGATTGTTTGAACTTCGGGCAGAACGATTGTTTCAATATCTTGATAACTGCTTTCGATCGTACTTCCACGAATCAAAAGATCACATGTTTCCATGATCTTGCTCATTTCCAGAAGACCATCAAATTTTCCGATTTTGTGGAGCATTTTCTGCGTATGGTTTGCGGCGCAATCGATTGCATTGGTCATTTGCCAAAAACTCCTGAAACGGCCTCTGGCATCCGATTTGGCATCCCAACGCCTTGGGCGCGCCCTCGCTCTGGTTTCTGAATCAAACTCAGCTGTAAATTTTGTCAGACGATAGGTGTCATTGTTCAAGGCTTCCTGAACTTCAGGTAAGGAAAAAAATCTTTCAGCTTCCTCCACAAGTGTCTTCCAATTTCGCCACGCGGCAGATAACTCTTCCGGTTCCCGTTGACGATTGCTTTCAAAACTCATCGAGAGAATAATAAGTAAAATTTGACAAAAAATCAATGTTTTGTTATTAATTGTTTATATTCTCTCTATCTATGTTATCTGAACCGTCAGAAGTACTCTGGACCAACACTGCAGGAGGAAATAACCATAGCCTGATCTACAATAGTGGAACTGTTTTTCTAACGGTTGTGAAGCCGGATGGAAGCAATTGGACCTCAGGTCCGCAAAAAACAAATTCTTCACTGGAAGAATGGAAAACTGCTTGCAGAGATCTTGGACCGAAGTGGAATCGGGTACCGGGTGCCGAATCTTCGGAAAGCGGCGAATATCATGATGTTCGCGTGATACAAACGCCAAGTGAGAACGCCTTCTGGAATGTTGAGCATATTTCCAGAGGTATTCATTACGAGATAGGTGATACGTTCTATATTTCGGATGGTGCGCCCGGCAGGATTTGAACCTGCTACCCCCTGGTTCGAAGCCAGGTACTCTATCCAAATGAGCTACGGGCGCACGTATACGTTTAGCATACATCAAAGATTATCTGTAGATGTCTCTTCGGTGACCGATTTTCTGGATGACGCACAGAGACTCTTCCATGCAGACAAGCAATCTGTACTCTCCGATTCTTAGGCGATGCGTAGAGGGTTCCAGATTTTGCAGAGGTTCAAGAACTGTGGAAATGGACGGATGTTTCTTGAGCTCGGACAGTTTTTTTAAAATCCGCTCTTGTGTCTGCGGATCAAATTTCTCGAGTTGCTTCTTGGCGGTATTCGTAAAATGGAATGTGGCCATATGCTAAATAACGAGATCAGACAGACCGCTTTCCTCTGATGCTTTCAACTGAGCTCGCAGTTTCTCAGCATTCTGGTTCATCTCATAATCTTCCAGATACTCACTGACGGCTTCCTCATTGTTTTCGAAATATGGAAGCATGATTGCGCTTGGCTTCCCTTTTTTTGTGACGATCACCCATGATTTTGTGACGTAACCGGCAAGTTGTCCGATGCTTTTCTGAAGCTCTGTTGTGGTTATGATTTTCATATCTATATGATAGAGTATATAGATAGATATATCAATAGATATATAGAAAAAAAGTGGTATCATTCCAGGTATGCCTTCCGACGACGATTCCGACATCAGCATATCTTCTCGTGAATATCTCGAATCTCCCGCGAAAGCGAAGTGTGAAGCACTGAAGCAGAAGCTCCAGAAAGAAGGATTCAAAGCTGAGGCGAATAAGCAGGGCGCAGATTTGAAGGGTCTGAAACTTTCTATGCTGAAAGCTCAGGTTGCAAGCCGGAAAGATGATCAAGGAAAAAAAGATCGGGAAAGCAAAAATTCTTCGCAATCAATTGTCACAAAGACCCGTGAACAGGAACTTGAGGCTTCAACGTTGGCGGGAGACACGAAACTCACAACCGATCAGATGGTTGATCAGGGTAAGCAGCAGCAGAAGATCGATGATCAGATAAAGCAGGATGAGACACAATCAGAGGATGCCTAATTCCACTCTGCATGAAATGTTCCCGTTTGGTCGAGTCTTTCAAATGTGTGTGCTCCGAAGAAGTCCCGCTGCGCTTGGGTGAGGTTTTGCGGCAGCCGAGCGGTTCTGAGGCTATCGAAGTAGGCAAGAGAGGCGGACATTGCAGGGACGGGGATGCCTGAGAGAGCTGCCGATGCGATCACTTTTCTCCACTTTGTGTGACGCGTTTTGAAGAGCTCGATGATCGCAGGTGATAGCAGGAGATTCTGGAGATCCGGCTGCGATCTGAATGCCTCTTCAAAAGTTTTGAGCAGCGCAGAGCGGATGATGCATCCGCCTTTCCAGATGCGGCAGGTCTCTGCGAGATCAATGTTCCAGCCGTGGATGCGACTCGCCTCCGCAATCAGTGCAAATCCCTGTGCATACGAACAGATTTTACTCAGCAATAATGCGTTCTTGAGAGCACCGAGAGCAAGTTTGGGTTGTTTGCATTCGAGGGTACCGACAGCGTTCTCCGCTTCCATCCTGAGACTCTTTAGAGAAGACATCAGCCGCGCATCGACGGCGGCAGTCATCGTGGGGACTGCAATGCCGAGATCGAGTGCGCTTTGTGTTGTCCACTTTCCTGTTCCTTTCTGTTTCGCCTCGTCTTTGATCGCATCGATCAAACTACCTGTGCCTTGATCTTCTTTTTTTCGGAAAATAGCAGCCGTAATTTCTATGAGGAACGATTTCAGTTCTCTGCTTTTGTTCCAGCCTTCGAAAGTTTCTGCTATCTCAACATTACTGAGCTTCAGTACGGATTTCATCAGGTGATAGGTCTCCGCGATCAATTGCATGTCACCGTACTCGATGCCGTTATGAACCATCTTTACGAAGTGCCCAGCGGCCCCCGAGCCGATGAAGGAGACACATTTCCCGCTACTTCCGTCTTTGGCTGCCATTTTCCGGAGTAGACCTTCGATGCGATCGAAAGCCTCTCTGCTGCCACCCGGCATCATACTGGGACCAAGCAGTGCACCTTCTTCGCCGCCCGAGACGCCCATGCCGAGGAATTGAATGCCTTTTTTTTGCAGTGTAAGGATCCTGCGTTCCGTATCGGTGAAGTGGCTGTTACCTGCGTCGATGATGGCATCATCAGTGGAGACTGGAGAGTGAGTGGCGGATAGCAGTTCTGCGATCACGTCATCGACGGCTTTTCCTGCGTTGACCATGAGGACAATCGATCGTGGCTTTGGCAAATTCTGGAGCAATTCATCGATCGTTCTGCAACCGATGAGTGTTCCTTCTCCACCGTGAGCGGCAATGAACGCATCGGTTTTCTCCGTCGTACGATTGTAGACTGCGACCTTCGCTCCATTCCTCGCTGCATTCCGTGCAAGGTTCGCTCCCATCGTGCCAAGTCCGATCAAGCCAATGTGCATAGAAATTGGAGAGAATTATTGACCACTGACTTTCTTCCAATCGTCTTGGAATTTCTTCAGGCCCGTATCGGTGAGTCCGTGCATCGGGAGTTTTTTGAAGACCTCATAGGGAATCGTGCAGATGTGCGCTCCGAGCCTCGCTGCATCAACGATGTGTCTCGGGTGTCTGGTGGATGCGACGAGGACTTCCGTCTTGAAACCGTGCTGCTGCCAGATCTCCATGATTTCCGCGATCAAATTCATGCCATCCTCTCCCTGATCATCAAGACGACCGATGAACGGACTGATGATCGTCGCTCCTGCTTTTGCCGCGAGCATTGCCTGGGCTGCCGAGAAGACGAGCGTCGTGTTCGTCTTGATCTTCTTGCTTGCGAAAAATTTGATGGCTTTCAGTCCTTCGGTGGTCATCGGGACTTTCACGACGACATGCTTATGCCAACGGGCATACTCGAGTCCCTGTTTCTTCATGCCTTCGAAATCCAGAGCCGTGACCTGTGCACTGACGCATGGCACCAGTTTGCACATCTCGAGAACGGTTTTCTTAAATGCTCCGAGCGGATCCTTCGTGCCATCTTTCGCTTCTTTCGCAACGAGCGAAGGATTGGTTGTTACTCCATCAAGCACTCCCCAAGCGGCGATCTCGGCAACTTGAGCGACATTGGCTGTATCGAGGAAGAGTTTCATGAGGAAGAGGGGAATAGTAAGAGTATAGCGGAGTTACAGTTTTTTGCTTTCCGTCCGCTATTCCCGGAAGAAATCTTCATCGATATCGTCCGGTCCTGAAGAATTTTGCAATTTCCGTTCAGCAAGAAGTGTATCCAGATTTCTTCTGGATCTGCTTAAAATATCCGAAGGATGAAAACCGTTTCCTACAGATAACAACTCTCTTGTGCGGAGTGCTAAATCTGCAAGCACGATTCTTCTTTCCAAAGTTGGCAGTTCTGATTCTGAATATCTCAACGTTGGATGTGTAGACATGCATCAAGAATATTCCTGAAACGTGTGGAGTCAAGAAAATTATCCTACTCTATCACTGAGTACCCGCCCCTCCTCGCTGCCTGCAAGGCAGCTGTATATTCCTCTGTGAATTTCTCAGTATTTCCGGCTTCAAAATGCATATCTGCAAGGGTTGCTTGCATTGCAAAACTGTCTCGATCGACTACTGCGGATAACGCTGCAATCTCAGCTTCAAGGAATGGATGCTTTCCCTTCATGCCCAACACTCGTTTTAGTTGACCGGCAATACCTGAATTTGCAACTTCATCTTTCTGTCGAACCATCTTAATCACACTATCGCGCATAGCCGAAGCCACCAACTCACCTGGATTCGGTCGTAGCAATTGCACTCTTTGCTGGAATGCAATTGTTGGCGAATCTGCATCAGCCATTTCGGACGCATGATTCGAAAGCATTCTGTTTGCAATTCTGACAGGACCGCTCAATTTGGCTTCATACGAATCTATTTCGGCCGGATCTGTGAGTAATTCGCTCATAGTATTTTGGACAATTAATACTCCGCTTTTATCTTATCTATCCTCTCCATCAGTTTTTTCTGCAGAGCCTTGTCGCTCTCTGCAAGAATTCTGAGGGTAGCAAGAGCAGCGTTCTTCGGATGAAGCACGGTAAGCACTGGCACATCGGATGGCATGCGCAAATTGCTGTGTAGGTCGACCATGTATTCATTTAAATCTTTATACGGTGGGCAGTTCACAACCGGATGAATGCAGCTGCCTGCGGTGACGCCGGCGAGTCCGTTGCTCATCCCCACACACGTAATGACGACTGTTGGCTCAGTGCGCTTATTGAGCGTTGCGATGATCTCGACGACTTTCTCGGGGACTTTGTGGGCAGACGCGACGATGATTTCGTAGTCGGCGCCAAACTCTTTCAGTGTCGCGCCTATTTTTTCTGCAAACTCTGTATCGACTTTGGAACCGAGGAGGAAGGTGACGGAAGGCATAGTTTGGAATTTATAAACGAGCAAGCTTACTTTCGTGTTTGCTGAGCATTCGCATTGTCTCTTCAAGGTCTTCCTGAAGTGCTTGACGATGCGCACGAGCTTCTTCGAAGCCTCTTCTCATTTCATCGGTATTTCTGTCAATTTTCTGATCAAGAGCAGCAATCTGGAGTCCTAATTTCTGATCAACAGTAGCAATTTGGAGTTCCAAACTACTTTTCATTGCTTGTATATGCTGCAGAAGCACAATGTTTGAAATATCGTTTCCCATAGGACAGTCATTCTAAATCCCTAGAGGGGAAAATACAATCTCTTGGTGCGCCCGGCTCTTCGACAAGCTCAGAGCCTCGATGTCGCAATTGTTCTTCTGAAGTATTGATTGGTTTTACAAGTTGGTGCGCCCGGCAGGATTTGAACCTACGACCCTCAGCTCCGCAAGCTGATGCTCTATCCAGGCTGAGCTACGGGCGCACGATTGAGAAGTAAAGAACAGTCAGGGATCGCATCTCTTTTTGCGGCTTGCTTCGCGCGCCTAGGCCAGGCTGAGCTCTGTGTGCACAGATATTCTTGGTGGAGCTCAGGGGACTCGAACCCCTTACCTCTTCCATGCCATGGAAGCGCTCTACCAGATGAGCTA
>CAZQYX010000006.1:0-67189 GCA_964597665.1 uncultured Candidatus Peribacteria bacterium
TCCTCCCCCCGCCCACCAACTGGTTCTCCCACGAGAATGATAATTTTTTGAGACGAAAAAATCGAGGAGAAGTCCGAGTGGAATGAGAACGGGAATGATCAACCACCATCCGAGGAAGAGGGCAAGAATGACTCCTCCGATTCCACCGAAGACTCCTCCAAGCCACCAGGATTTCGTCCGGCCGAGAACCGAGACAAGCCACTGAAACAGAAGAAAAGCGATGAGAAACAAGAATCCTCCTGAAGAATCTCCGCTGTCATTATCTGTATAACGATCGGCAGTGAACTCACCACCGATATGTTTTTGGAGAGCATCGACTGCGGCAGTCAGTCCCTCAGCGTACTTGCCGTCCCTGAAATTCGGGACGATGTCCCTATCGATGATTCCTTTGGCAACAATATCGGGAACAGCCCCTTCAAGACCATAACCGACGTCAAAACGTACATTTCGACCAGTGTAATCGACGAGAATCAGAATGCCGTTATTTTTCGTTGAGCCGATGCCCCACTTGCGAGCAATCTCGAGACCCGCATTCTCGATCGGCTCTCCGGCTAGATCGGAAAGAATGACAATCGCAATCTCATTGCTGGTTTTCTCTTTGTACTGCTGCAGCGTCAATTCGAGTGCCGATTGCTGATCGCTTGTTAGAATAGCGGCAACGTCGGTGACGAAGCCGTCATTCGCGGGAATTGCGAATACAGCGAGAGCAGCAGGTGATACAAGAAATAAAGTGAAAAAAATAACTGCCTGCAATCGTAACTGCGATTCGAAAATCGCAGACAGCGGTTTGCGAACCGCTGCTACGGAGGAAATAAAATCTCTGAGAAATACCATATCTTATTTGGTGAAATCGACTGAAGGGGCTTTCTCAGCACCTTCGGCAGCATCGAACGATTTCTCCGGAGTGAATCCAAAGAGCTTGGCGAGAAGGAGATTCGGGAATCTGCCGACACGAACGTTGTAGGCGAACACTGAATCATTGAAGTCCTTACGAGCAACAGAGACTCTGTTTTCAGTTCCCTCAAGCTGTGTCATCAGATCGCGGAATGCCTGAGTTGCCTGCAGCTGCGGATAGGCTTCCACTGTCACGAGGAGGCGCGAGAGTGCACTGTCAAAACCCGATGCCGCCTGAATTTCTCCGCTGCGATCTCCGATGGACTTCGCCTGTGCGAAGCCGCTTCGTGCCTCGGTCACGGCCCTAAATGTCTCCTGCTCAAAATTTGCAGCACCCTTCACCGTACTCACGAGGTTCGGTACAAGATCCATACGACGCTGGTACTGCGTCTCGACTTGTGCCCACGAATTATCGACTGCACCTTTCGAGGTGATGAGGCCGTTGTAACCCGCAATGATCCAAAGCAGGAGCAAAGCGATGCATCCGATAACGATCCATGAGAGAGGAATCTTGCGCATTGAAGAAGGGATGAGGAATAGAGGAGGATGGGAGTATAGCAAATCGAAGCAAGATTCACGAGTGAGGGTGTATACTTCTGCTCGTTATGCGTACGCATGTCTTCATCGGCCTCATCATCTCGGTACTCCTGCCACTCTCCGTTCAGGCGAGCAGCGGTTCTTTGCTCAGTCCGGAGCAGCTGCTTCAGCAAATCGATGCTGCACAGTCGATGCAGAGGTCGAATCGTGCAAAGGCAGCGATCAGTCCAAAGAAAACACTCACCATCAAGCAGAAAGCCGAGCAAAGGCAGCGGAAAAGGAAACAGTTTATAGAGATGCTTCTGAAACTGGAGAAAGCGAAAGAATCAATTCAGAAACAGAGTGAGGAGAAGAAGAAATTACCTTAGGCCTTGAGCAAATCCAAGTCAGCAAGGACGTCGGATGCATGAGAAGCGCAGTCAAATCCATGGTAGATCTTCTCGATGATACCCTTGGGGCTGATGAGGAATGAGGTACGCTTCGGAAGCGTTTTTCCATCGACTCCGTAGCAGGAAATAAGGCTTCGTTCCGGATCTGAGAGAAGAGGAAATGGTAGAGCATATTTCGACGCAAATTTTTTATGGCTTTCCGCAGCATCTGCACTGACACCCAGCACTGTAACTTTTGAGAGTAGATCTTTGGACCGATCACGAAACCCGCATGCCTCGGCTGTGCAGCCGGGCGTATCATCCTTCGGATAGAAATAGAGCAGGTACTTCTTCCCTGAAAATTCATCTGATGTTCTCTTCCTGCCTTCATGATCGAACGCAGTCCATGCCGGTGCGGTGTCTCCTACTGTGAGCATAAATGCGAGTGGTCGGAGCGAAAGGACTCGAACCTTCGGCCTCGTGGTCCCGAACCACGCGCTCTACCAACTGAGCTACGCCCCGACAGAACTAGGATGATGGTAAGAAATGAACAGGGGTCGAGCGCGCGCTTTTTTCTGCGCCTTGCTTCGCTCGGCTACGCAACTGAGCTACGCCCCGATTTCTTTTTTATACTACAGAATGAAGCTCATAGTTCCAATGAAACATTGCTTTGCTGAGAATAAGAAATACTAAGCACACTTATTGAACACAAAAGTTGTTCATATTTTCTGGACAAAAGAAAAGCAGCCTTTACAATTCGCAACCTTTTTTACGAACTATGAACCCAACATTTCGCATCTCCAGAGGCTTATCGCTGCGTTTACTCGTAACGCACATGGTTCTCATCACGCTTGTGACAGTAGCCATGCTTATAAGCCTTCCGACGAATAACCTGATCGGTTAGGCGGGCTTCATCGTGCCCTGTGCCACAAGACCTTGGCTACCCTGACCCTCATTCGGAAGCAGGTAGATCAGAATTGAGGTAAAACTTTTGACGTCGTCGTCCGTGACAAGCTTCGCGGAATGCCTGACATCACCGACAATGCTTTCCAGTTTGCCAACCTCGATCAGTCCCTTCGGAGAACCGTCGGAGAGCATGACTAAATAGTGACTGCCTTCGGGCGCAGGGAGAATATTGACGTTCACCGTGAGTACGGAAGTGCCGTCTTCAAACGTCGGAAAATACGCGACTCCGTTTGCCTTGGACTCCCCTACTCCATCGACAGATCCGTACATAAACGCAACTTGTTTGCCATGCTCGGGATCAACGGAACCTTGGTACACCGTATTATACTTCTGAACCTCGAGAACTTTATCCTCAACTATTTCAACTTCTTTTTCTTTCGAGCCACAAGCGGAGAGCACGAGAAGTGAAACAAGAAAGAGTGATGCAAATTTATTCATAGAATACATGGGGAAGAACACGCTGATCTTACTGCGAGGAAGCATAGAAGCAAAAGCGATGCGCCTTGACATGCTTTCACCAAAGAAGTCCCCTTGGTCGGGCTGAAAGCCTCAAACGTTCTAGGTCGGCATGCTCTCGACTTCTGCGCTCCAATGCTGCATAGACAGGAGCATCCGACGGATAGACACCAGAAAGAAGATCAGCAAGTTTCGTCATCTCTTCCACATTCGAAGACAGTGCAATGAAGTGCGTATTCTCTTGAATCGCAAGACCGAAGTCATTCATCAAAAGCTCAAATTCATGTCGTCTTGAATCCAGCGCGCCCTTGTCGCCGCGAAGCAGTTCGACAAGCACGCGAGTAATACCGAGATCGTTATATCGCCCAAAGCGGTAAGCGGTCTCAAACGCATCCAAAGCATCCTTCGTCTTTTCTTCTTTGAGAAAAAGATCACCCTGTAATTTCCAGATGCGATAGTCCTCAGCATTCAGGTTCATTGCGTGTGTGATTGCCTCCTGCGCATCTTTCGGTCTGTCATTTGCAAGATGAATGCGTGCTCTACTCAGCCAAGCGTCTCTTGGAAAGAGAGATGGGTCTGTTTCGGAGTACCAATGCATCGCAGCCACATCATTCCCTGCCTTCTCCGCTCTGCGTGCAAAAGAACTAAAAAGAAGAAATCGTCCCTCGAGAAGTGTGATGAAGAGCAATGCGAGTGCAACAAGAGCTGACACACTGTTCTGCCAAAAACACATACCAGCTTTGACACGCGAAACTCTCGGCACGATCAAGCCGAGTCCTAACCAGAAGGGTAGTGCGATACCGACGAACTGGAGATTGTAGTCGATCAGGTTATGCAGCAGCACTCCGACAATGCTGACGATCAGCAATAACTGAAGCACTGAATTATTTTCCATTTTCAATTTCCCCCGTCCGACCGCATCCGGGCGGGCATTTTCAATTTTCCAGATGCTTTGTAGGCAGTAGAAAATAAGGAAAGCGAAGATAATCGCTGCCGCGATTCCCCTCTCCATTGCAAACTTTAGAAAAACATTGTGCGGATGATCGGACGTTGCGAGTACGTCGGTTTGTACATGTGGCTGCAGAAAACGAAAACTGTACGGACCGAATCCGAGCAGTGGCTTCTGCTTCATGAAGAAGAGAGCCTGAGTCCAGAATTGGCTGCGCTCCGAAACGGAGGAGGTTCCTTCGGCCGCTGTGAATGTCACTTTTTGAGCGACAGATTCAACGGAATGAAATCTGGAACGAAGTGCATTCGACGCGAGAAAGAAAACGAGAGAAACAAGAAGAACAGAGAGAGCAGTGCTGGCGATCTTTTTTGGCGGAAGCATCATCCTGTATCGCAGCAACCACACTGCACTGCAGAGAAGAATCTGAATGAAGAAGACGAGAAGTCCTCCTCTGGAGTAACTCAGCAACAGACAACTCAGAATGAAACCTATGACGAGAATTTTTATCAAACGACTGCGTTCTCCTGTCCTTCCAAAGAGTGACCAAGTGGCAAGGGGCCATGCGAAGAGGAGAAATTCCGCCCATGCATTCGGCCAGTAGTCAGTCGAGAAACGAAAGTCGAGGAAGGTTCCGACGAAGCGACTGACAGGCTGAAGCGTGTACACAAGCATGCCGATACCGCAGGCGATGAGTGCGCTGCAGGCGATGACACGTGCGAAACGCGACCTGAAACGTGGAAGTTCGGCCTCTGGAAGAGAGAGTGCAAACTGAAAGAGGAGAAAAAGCGACGCTGTCTGCAGGAGTTCATCGAAGCCGTAGTTTCTCGTTTCGGAAAAGAGAAAACTGAGAATCGTCCAGAGAAGAAAAAGAAGAGCGAGCGACCAAGGCACCGCTGAGGCTGATTGCTTCTGTTCCCGGTGAAGAAAGAAAGCGGAAGCCAGCGTCACGAAAGAGGTGGTCAGGGAAAGAATCCACGTTGCATCCAGAGCCTTGCCGCCCTTCCAGAGAATTGAGAAAACAACGAGAAGGAGGATGGCGCAGGTAAGGGTGGAACGTTGAAGCCGAACGGTCATGGGATCATGATAGCGCAGAGGTGTATACTGACTGTAATCTATGAAGCTGAATCCTCTCTCGCCGGCAGAGAAAGAGATCATCGAGGATAAAGGGACGGAAGCGCCGCACTCGGGGGAATTCGACAACTTCTTCGAAGAAGGCACGTTTATCTGTAGGCGCTGCAATGCACCTCTCTATACCTCAGACAGCAAGTTTCACTCTCGGTGCGGCTGGCCGAGCTTCGATCAGGAGATAAGCGGTGCGGTGAAGCGCGTACCGGATGCTGACGGACACAGAGTCGAGATTCAGTGCAACAATTGCGACGCTCACCTCGGTCATGTCTTCGAAGGTGAGCACTTCACCGAGAAGAACACCCGTCACTGCGTGAATTCACTATCGATGAAGTTCATTCCGGCATAACTATTCACTTTTCCAGTACGGGATCATGTCAGGCATGTAGTCCTCGAGAACTGCATCTTTCGGGATGACGGTGAGGGGGTCAATGAACGTAGCGACCTCTTCCTCGCTCTGAACATATCCGCGTATATCAAGATTCTTGCCGCGGTGAATGCCCAGGTGAAGGTGCTTGCGGTTTTCGTCGGTATCATGACTCCTCGCCGGTCCAAGGAGTGCGATCTGTTTGCCGGCAACGACCGATGTGCCATTCTTTGGCAAACTGCCAAGAAGTAGATGTCCGTAGATGACGGTGACCGGTTCACCAGCAATCGTACAACGATGGACCAATAGTCCTCCATATCCTTCTGCAAATCCGCTAAAAACTACTTTGCCCGAGCACAGTGCGAAAACAGGAACGTCTGCATCGAGTTCTCCGTTTGTCACTTCGAAATCAGTCGCCACATGATACCCGCTGAAACGCTCGGGGGGAGTGATGGGGTTGTCTTCGGGATTGGGCGTAACGTGCAAACCGAATGTCAAAACAGTCGGACGTGAGGAGCCCTTGGAAATGGGGTGTCGCATAGCCTCGGCGGTGCATGCTGAGAGCAGCACGCTAAGACACAGCACGGAAAAAGAGTGTCTCATGGAGTGGTAGTAAAGATACTTCAAAAGACGAAGAAGGAATCCTTTCCTTACAGGATCCGGCTTGCGCCGAATGTATGCCTCGTAAGAATGCAATGCGTCAGCCGTCTTCAGATCAGTAAGAGTCCTTCTACTTCTTCCCCATCCTTATATGGCAGCAGATCTCAAGCAACAAATGAGAGTTCTGGAACAGGAGAAAAGAGATACGGAAGCACTCCTGAGACAGCAACGCGAAATTCTTCGAAAAGAGAAGGCTCAGATCGCCAGAGAGATATCGCAAATGCACACCCAGCAAAGAGAAGTCTCAAGCGAACTTAGTAAGTTGGGCTAGCGTTCCGTAGATGCCCGGCTTCGCCTTCGGGCTACGCCGAGGCATCCGGCACACTACGAAATCACGGCGTAGTCTCAGCTGCTTCGAGCAGCTGGACGAAGCCGGATGGTGCCGATGGCGAGACTCGAACTCGCACAAGATTGCTCTTACACGCTCCTGAAGCGTGCGCGTCTACCAATTCCGCCACATCGGCACGATGATGAAATGAGCGCAAACATTCTACACGATCTTTCTGGCTTCCGCTTTCATGAGACACTACAGTTCATCTCACTATGCACAAAACCTTAAGCGCCACTCTCGTCATAACACTATTTCTTTCGGCATGTGGCCCCTCGCTCAAGCCAGGCACCATGGAGAAAACTGGCAGTGCCTCGTCACTCCCTCTCTTCGAGAGCGCTCCCATCGATATGGGCAACGTCACAATCAGCCCCGAACTTTCGGCGCCGTTTTCCCTGAACGACGTGAAGAATATTCAGGAGATGGCAAAGGCCTATGAGATCACACTCAGTGCAAAAGATCTGAAGCGTCTCGAGAAGGAGAAATTCATTCTGAAGAGACTGACGGACACGAATATTGTCCCAAAACTCACGGATGAGCGAGGCAGGGAATTTCTGGGACTCTACAACGCCGTTGCGGGTGGTGACGAAAAATCAAGAACACAGGCAAATACTTTGTTCTGGAGTGCGGATGTCTTTCTGCATTCGTACACGCTGCTGATCACGGAACTGTTAAAAGAAATGGAGAACACGGTGTTCGCTCCGAACATGGCCACGCTCAGCAATAAATTTTTAGAAGCCGCCTCGAAGAAGCTGGCATCGGCAAAAAGTGACACGGACAAACTGAAGTGGAAGAAAATCCGGAACTACTTCGCTATCCCCGCTGCCATTCTCAGTACGTCGATTCCCCCGCTGAGTGATAGTAGCTATATGGATAGCAACGGAATGAGACTCGATCCGGAGCTTGTGATGAAAGAATTCAAAGAGAAGGACAAAGCAGCAGACACGATAGAAGCTGCGAAAGCATTCATCGACAAGCTTGAACTCGACAGCGAGAGCAAGAAGCTCGTCCTCGAGGACCTCGAACGTATTTATAAGGCTGAAGAACCGGGCATTCCATCGATCCTCGCTCCGGAATACAAAGAATATGCAGAGAAGACCGACATCACATTCAAGGTCGATTTTTCGCAGTTCACACCACGGAGCCACTACACATCGAGCTCTCTTCGACGGCAGTACTTCCGCGCAATGAACTGGTACATTCAGGTGCCGTTCTTCCTCGGCAGCGACGCTCTCACGACGTATGCATTCGGAGTCAGTGATCTTTTAGCAGAGCATCCGGAGGAACTGAAAAAGTACAGCCTCCTCGAATCGACGATCAATTTCCTCGTGGGCACGAGCGATGACCTCATGCCTGTTGACTACCTAAATGCACTGAGGGAAACAAAGGGGAAACCGGATCAGGAAAAAGAAATTCTTCAGTATCTGCAAACGGTGAAGCAACCGAAGATCAAGAGTCTTGCGGCGCTCTACCCGACAGTCGGAGAGAAACAGTCCGGAGATGTTCTGAATGCAACGACCGGCATGCGTTTCTTCAGCGGTAAGTTCATTCTCGATTCGTACTGGACAGGCTACCTCACACAAGGAGATGAGGCGCCACGTCCGGGCTACACCCAAAAGCTGCCACCGATGGCATCATCACTTCAGGTGATGGCACTGCTTGGATCGGAGTACGCACGATCGAAAATTCCAACTCTCGACTTCTACAATGCAGGAAATAAAGATGCTATCGATCAGGCAATGAACGACCTCACAAAGGAAACCTCGGCCATGACAGATGCCGATTGGAACAAGAACGCGTACTCGTCAACGCTCTCGGTTATTCGTGGTCTTTTCAGTTTCGATCAAGAGAATAAAATTCAATTGCCTCAGTTCATGCAAGGCGAGACATGGCCTGCCAAGAATTTGCAGACTGGTGCAGGATTTTGGACAGAAGCACGGCACACGGTTCTTTTGTATGCAAAGCAGTCATTCGCAGAAAAAGGCGGAGGAGGCGGATGTGATGCGAGAACAGTACCGGAACCCGCAAAAGTCTATATCGAGCCGCAGCCTCTTGCATACAGGAGGCTCCGGGCACTTGCGATGAAGCTTGATGGACTCAAAACCCTTGGATTCACGCTCAAGAACTTTGGGCCGCTCTCTTCGTTCGTCTCCGTGATGGATACTGTCATCGCCTACACAGATAAAGAACTTGCAAATACGAAACTGACGGAGACGGTTACAGAACATAGCGATCCGGATATCGATCAGCCAAGCGGCAAGTGCGTCTGGTACGAAATCACGCAGAGCGACTGGGAGACGCTTCGAAAGGGACTCCTGAGAGATTTGGATGCAGCGCTTCCCTATCCGGTCGAGGGCCCGGTACTCACGGCAAAAGATAAGCGCGCGGCCATCGTCGCCGATGTTCACACGGGCGGAGATTCACTTCACGACACCGAGATTCTGTATCAAGGAACAGGTGTGCCGTACGTGATTCTCACTGCCGTGCAGGATAGTAACGGCCCGAGACTTAGCATCGGATTTACGTACTCGCAATTCGAATTCAGGAAGCCCATCGGAAAGCGCATGACCGACGAACAGTGGCAGGAAGTTTTCTACAAGGGAACCGATGACAACCAGCCTTTCGACTATACGTCCTCCTCCGCATGGCCAAAGCTAAACAGCTGGTACGCACCGCTCTTCTAGTCCCGGTCCTCTCTACCTTCCTGCTTGCGGCGTGCACGCAGGGAGACCGTAGCAGCTATTCCATAATCTCTGCGGTCATCGAGTCCCCTCTCGGAACTCCTGAACTACAAACAATTTTTCAGGGACTATTCGATGCATCAAAGCTTGTACAAACTGGTTCGACTCCGGAAATTCCTGTCCTGATTGTTCCGCATCACCTTACTGCTGCCGTCACGATTGCAGCAGGTGTCAGCTCGTTACAAAGACAAAAACCGACATCGATTCTCCTCTTGTCTCCCGATCACTTCGACCAATGCAAAACTTTTCTGTGCGCAAGCAATCTTCGCTTCAAAACAGCACTCGGTGAAACGGAACCGGACAACGATATTCTCGATGTCCTGCATGCATCGCCGCTTGTGTCGGAGCAGAAGGAACTGTTTCAGCGTGAACACGGCATTCTGTCTGTTACGCCTTTCATTACAAAGCTGCTCCCGGGGACTCGCGTCACACCACTCGTCATCAGAATCCGTCCTGATTGGAAATCGCACCAGGAAGAACTTCTCGATGTGATTCGACGTGCAACGAAGCACGGTACCGTACTTCTTGTCAGCAGCGACTTCTCACACTATCTGCCGCTTTCAGAGGCCGATGCCGCTGATGAGAAAACTGCTCAGGTGCTTTTCTCAAGAGATTTCAGAGGTATTGCAAATCTGGAGAATCCTTCGCAGAGCGACTGCCCTGCCTGTCTCTGGATCGCTGCAAAGATTGCCTCTGAAAGCTCCGCTTACAATCCGTCAGTACTTCTGCACACAAATTCCGCTCGTCTACTCAACGATGAGAATGTTGCTTCCACAACAAGCCACTTTGCCATTGCCTTCTACAAAAATGCAGAGCTCTCGTCGCAGAGTACTGCCTTTGCAGGAGATGTCACCATCACGCGTACGGGGAGCGGCAGGACTCCGATGCTCTCCAAAGCAATCCAAGATTTTTGGTCAGGAACAGGAGCACGATTCGTGAACCTCGAAGGACCGCTTGGAGAGGATTGCGTACCGGACAGCAATCCGTACATCTTCTGCAATCCGATGCAGATCTGGATGAAGATACGAAATCTCGCGACGCACTGGAGTATCGAAAATAATCACAAACTTGATCAGGCCGAAGAAGGCTATGCGCTCACTCGTGCACACATCGACGATGCAAAAGAGAACGTTCTGAGTGACAATGCTTCGATCATCAACGGAATGCGAGTGTTTGCGCTCACAAACATCATCAATCCTGTTGCCAAAGCATCGAAGGCGGCAATCGGTCTGCAGTACACAAAAGTCATTGCTGCATTGCAGACCGGAAGCGGCTCAGAGGTCCCGCAAGTGGTATTCGTTCATGCAGGAACCGAATTCAATGCACTCACTACAGTTAGCGAGAAGCGGTATCTTCGAAGCTTCGTCGATGCGGGAGCCGATGCAGTCATTGCTGTTCACAGTCACATACCGAGTGATATGGAAATGTACAGAGGGGCACCGATCTTCCATGGGCTTGGTAACTTTCTCTTCGACCAACACGATGCAGTTGCGACATCGACTGCGAAGATTGTGAGGCTAGAGCAATCGGGAACAGGAGTGGTGTTTGAGACACTGACTGCGAGGTAAGAGCACTTTATTTGCTTTTATGCGCAGGCTCTGTCTCTGGTGCATCTTCTGATGCAGCGACATCAGGCTCCACATACCGTTGTATCAGGCCTTTTTCTTCACCAAAAAAAGTGGTGACCGTATATTCAGACTTCCCGTCATATTCCACATCGTCATTCAGTTTTGATATTTTTTTTGCATCCCATGTGGAAACGCCTGATAATCCACGTAGAATTGTACCTTCGATGGTGATCTTCCCGTCTGCGCCCAACATGATCTTTCTTATGAATACCGGGAATCCTCTCGATGTCTGTTGCAACTTTTTTTCGTTCATGATGAGAAATGTCTGTCCATCCTTATCCTCAAACTGAAGTGAAGCGAGCTTTTCTTTTCCATCAGGACCCGTGACAGGCGAATAGATGACCTCGCCTTTTTTAATTTCACCGGGTTGCCTTGTCGTCCAAACGGATTCCGGAATGACAGGCGGTGGAACTCCTGCATCGTGTTCATCAAAAACTGCATCGTCTGAGGCCATTTTTGCGTTTACGGTTTGTTTAGAGAGTTCTTCATCCTCTTTTTTCTTCTCCTCCTCTGCAATTTTCTTTTGAAGAGCTAGATGGTCATATGCTTTCTGTTTCGCTGCTTTTTCATTAGATTTTTTTACCTGATGATCGACAGCGAACCCCGCACCAACAACTGCAAGTGTCAGCGTCGCTATAAGTGCAATTCTCTCGGTTGGCGTTCGCCCAAAATATCCATAACCTTGAAACATGAGTCTTGGATCCTGCTCGTTCGCTAGGACAGTAGTAGGACGCTTCTGACTGGTTGCGACGACCTGCTGATTCTCACGAACAGGCTTCTTGCGAACAGCTGAATCATCGACGATTTGGGGCTCAGGCTTGGTGCATTCCGTATTTGTTATCGAGCCTTCAGGTTCGAATCTTTCTTTCACCCTTACAGAGTATCAATAACGCAATTCAAAGCGACTATTTCGCAGACCATAGGGAAAATCTTCGCTAGCTTCTCAGGAAATATTGCAGAAGAGAACAGAATGAGTACCATTGACCATATGGCATCGCTCGAAGAAGGTAACAATGCCGATGGCGAAGGAAGGAGAACTCCATTTAATAAAAATGATAGGCGCATTGTCCAAGTTGCCGGCATCGCATTGCTCTCGTTCATGGGCGTTCTCTGTGAGAGTCGTCCTCGGGAAGCGAAAGTACACAAAGCTTCCGAGTCACAAAAGCAAGGAGACAAAAATATTTCGGAACAACTACAGACACCTGAGAATAGACTGAATAAACTTGTCTCAAAATGTGTGTCTTCTTGTAAGGGAGACGATGCTGATCTTCTCTGCGGGCCAATCTGCGAACGACCGCTGAATCCGCAAAAGATTTACAAAGCAGCTCAACAATTATCATCACCTGAAGCACGAGAGCATATGGTGCTCATTACTCAAGAACTGCAAAAAAATCCTCATCTCGCACCTCATGTTGTTCGTGCGGTACAGCATCACATCGCATCACTTTCATGGAAGGCTCGCCTTGCAAGCCTTGTGATGCCGACGAACGATCCTGTCTGGTCTGATCAAGGACAAATTCTTAAGACTGCAGAAGGATTTTTGGAGTTGCATGAAGCTAGGAAAAGAGAAAAAAATATGGTTGAGCCTCAAAAATAATGACAGCCTCTTGACTCCCAAAAATTATCACTCTACACTCGCGACTGCTAATTCGCTGTGCGTACTTCTGCACTCGAATCTTTTGCCATCTTTTTCCCATCCATTCCTATGTCCAAAGATTCACGCAAGGTCGAAGACCTCGCAACGACGATCGAACCTCTCGGTGACCGCGTTCTCATCCATCCGCTCGAGAAAGAGCAGGTCAGCTCTTCGGGCATCGTCATCCCCGAGACGAGCAGTAAGGAGAAACCACAGGAAGGAGTGATCATCGCTCTTGGAAAGGGCGGCATCATGAATGACAAAGGCGTTCTCTGCCCAGATCCGAACAAATATCTGAAAATCGGCGACATCGTCCTCTTCGGTCGCTACGCAGGAGACGATCTGAAGGTAAAAACCAAGAGCGGAAAAGACATCGAGCTCAAGGTTCTGCACCTCGATTCTGTTCTCGGTATTGTGAAATCCTGATCGATTCCGCAGGTCGGAGACCTGCACTACATTATTCTTCTTTCCCCTTTACGATTATGTCATCCAAGATTCTCACCTTCGGCGACGATGCACGCCACAAGATTGTTCACGGCATCAAGAAACTTGCTGACGCAGTCCGCGTCACGATGGGTCCAAACGGCAGGAATGCCCTCATCGCAAAGAGTTACGGTGCACCGACCGTCACCAAAGACGGTGTCACGGTCGCAAAAGAAATCGAGCTTGAGGACGCTTGGGAGAACATGGGCGCACAGCTCGTAAAAGAAGCTGCAACGAAGACGAATGACGCAGCCGGAGACGGTACGACAACCGCAACCGTTCTCGCGGAAGGACTGATCAGCGAAGGATTGAAGTTCCTCACTGCAGGTGCGAATGCGATCAGCATGAAAAACGGCATCATGAAAGCGGTCGAAGCGGTTGTTGCCGATCTCGATCGTCAGAAGAAGACGATCTCAACCAAAGAGGAGTACGCCGCAGTCGCAACGATCTCAGCCCAAGACCCTCAGGTCGGTCAGATCATTTCCGAAGTGATGGAAGAAGTCGGATCGGACGGTGTCGTCACCGTCGAGGCAGGGCAGACAATGGGGCTTGAGAAGGAGTACGTCGAAGGCATGCAATTCGACTCGGGCTACATCTCTCCATACTTCGTGACAGATGCCGCTCGAATGGAAGCGATCTACAAGAATGCGTACATTCTGATCACGGACAAGAAAATCGCATCGATTCAGGAGATTCTCCCCATCCTCGAAGCGCTCGCGCAGAAGGGAAAGAAGGAGATCGTCATCATCTCCGAGAACGTCGAAGGTGAAGCGCTCGCAACCCTCGTCGTGAACAAGATCCGCGGAACATTTTCAGCAATTGCCGTGAAAGCTCCGGCATTCGGCGACAGGCGCAAGGAAATCCTCAAAGACATCGCAATCCTCACCGGAGGACGTGTGATCAGCGAGGAAGTCGGTCTGAAGCTCGAGAATACGAAGGTCGAAGACCTCGGACAGGCAGGAAAGATCGTCATCACGAAAGACACAACACTCATCGTCGACGGTGCAGGCTCGAAGAAAGACATCGAAGCCAGAGTCAGTGAGATCAAGGCGAACATCGAGAACACGAAGAGCGACTTCGACCGCGAGAAATTGCAGGAGCGCATGGCAAAACTCTCCGGAGGTGTTGCCGTCATCAAAGTCGGTGCCGCAACTGAAGTCGAGCAGAAGGAACTCCAACACCGCGTTGAAGATGCACTCTCCGCCACACGCGCGGCTGCCGAAGAAGGCATCGTCGCAGGAGGAGGAGCTGCGCTGATCCATGCACTTCGCTCTCTCGAGAAGCTCAAGGGAATCAACGAAGACGAGCAGATCGGTATCGACATTGTCCGCATGGCACTCCCCTATCCCCTGAAGAACATCGCAAGCAATGCAGGTCTCGAGGGCTCCGTCATCGTTGAGCATGTGAAGGGCTCGAAAGATCAGAAGATGGGATACAACGTCGTCTCGGGCAAAGTCGAAGACCTGATCGCAATCGGCGTCATCGATCCGAAGAAAGTGACGCGTTCCGCTCTCCAAAATGCAGCCTCTGTGGCTGCCATGTTCCTCACCATCGAAGTCGCCATTGCCGATGCCCCCAAGAAGGACGCACCTGCCATGCCGCAGATGCCGGGAGGAGGTATGGGAGGGATGGATTACTAAAAAGTGTGGTACGTAGGGTAGGTTTGGTAGGTAAAGTCCTGCCAAACCTTCCCAACCTACCGAACCTACCATACTTACCCAACATGCCATGGACACCTCCGAAATTCAGAAGAAGTGCGAGGAATTCCTCGCCTCCACCGGCCTCCCCGGCTTCATCGTCCTCGGTTTCCAAACCGATCCCGAAAACACGCAGATGGTCTACTCGCTGAAAGATATGCCTCTCAAGGGTGTGGTGAAGGGGCTGACGCATACGTTGAATGATTTGGTGGGAAGGATATGACGAAGGTTAGGTAGGTTGGGTAAGTAGGGTAGGTTACATACCAAACCTCCCCAACCTACCGTACCTACCCAACCTTTCTTTCGCTGGAATGAAAACATATACTTATCCCATGTCTAAAGGTCGCTTCATCGTCCTCGAAGGCCCAGACGGCTCCGGCACAACAACACACAGCAAACTTCTTGCGGAAAGACTGAAGAAGGAAGGACAGAACGTTCTGCTGACAGCAGAACCGACTGACAGTCCGATCGGAAAATTTATTCGTGAACAACTGAAGCTGAAGACGATTCCGTCTGCATCCGCCTTGCAGCTTCTGTTCTGTGCTGATCGTGCCGCACACATCGAGACTGTCGTGAAGCCCGCACTCGAAGCCGGAAAAATCGTGATTTCGGATCGCTACGTGATTTCGACTCTCGTCTACGGAGAAGCACTTGGACTGGATCCCGATTGGCTTCTTCGCGTAAACACGCCGTTTCTCGAACCTAACGTGATGATGATCGCCCTCCCGTCTTTTCCGGTCTGTATGGAGAGATTGAAGAAGCGAAGAAAACTCGACGTGTTTGAAAATGCCAAGTTCATGCGCAAGGTTCATGACCTCTATGATCGAGCGATTCACGATGATCCGAGCATTCGTCATATCGATACCGAAAAATCGAAGGAAGAAGTTTCGGAGGAAGTATTTGAAGCGGCAATGAAATAAAAATTAGAGCGGAAATCAAGGGACGAAGTTGCTGAAGATAACGATCATGCTGCAATAAAATAATCGGATTTGATTTTTTGCAGAGCGAAGAGGATAGTTTCTTTAATATCATCCCTGATCCAATAGTTATGCAAAAACCTATCGCAGTTGTTACCGGAGTCCTCATGCTCGTCGTCGCGGGAGTTGTTGTAAACCAGCGCTTTCAGATTGCAGGGGGCGGTCCGAGTACTTCACTCCGAGGAGACATGCTTGCTCCCGCTGTTGCAACCGCATCTACTTCTCCCGCATGCACAATAGGATGTCGTTCTCCCGACTCCTGTGATGCAACAACCGTAACGAGCAATACTTGTAGTACTGGAACTAGCTGCTGCCTTGCATGCACAGGTAGAGGCGGAACGTGCGGTGATTCTCAGCAATGTTGCTCGAGAACATGTTTATCTGCTCTTACAGTCTGTGAATGTAGTACTTTTGGAGAATATTGTGCTACTAGCGCTGATTGCTGCAGTGGTAATTGCAATGCCAATACAAAAACGTGTGCTAATACATCTCTCTGCCTCCCGCACGATGCTCCTAACTGCAATGCTCCCGATGCAAAGACCTGTTGTGATGCTGCGAATGGTTGGAGTTGCAAATTTAGGACGCGCTACGCTTCGGGCGTGTCGTATAGGGAATATGCTTGTAAAGGATCTCCTCCAGTCTGGCCCTAATTCAAAGCCAGATTTTCACTGCATACATTAGCTTTTTGAAGAGAGTTAGACTGGAAATTAGAAACCAAACCACCCACCCGGGTGGTTTTTTTATTCATGAAACAAACCGCTATACTGGATTCATGTCACCCGTTCAAATCATCTCCAAAGCTGTCAATCGCGATGTCCTAAGAGCAGTCGCAAAAGAACGTTTTGGCGATATGGTGAAAGCTGTCGTAGACATTAAGCAGGGAGTCATGGCAATCGGTGGTGAATTACATGCCGATGAGGAACAAATGCTTCTGGAACAGGGATCAAGGCAGGAAGATCTTTGGGGCATTAACCTCTATCCTGATATCCAAAATGCTGACTGGCTAGAATTCGACTCCATGATCAATCTTCGACCATCCCAGGGAAATCGTTCACGTGGAGTGGAAGATCCTGAG
The DNA here is from genome assembly GCA_964597665.1 of uncultured Candidatus Peribacteria bacterium. Taxonomy (GTDB): domain Bacteria; phylum Patescibacteriota; class Gracilibacteria; order Peribacterales; family Peribacteraceae; genus SICN01. The sequence goes on from CAZQYX010000006.1 coordinate 16,888, forward strand.
TTGCAGAAGCGCATCCGTTCCACAGTTTCCTCTCTTATTCTGTGACAGCACCAATGCACACCTCATTGGCTGAGGGTCGGTGGCAAACGTTCCCACTGGCATTACAACTTGCTCACATAGGAAGTGAGGTTTCGCGTGCCTGCAACGCAAAGAAAAATGCGAACGAAGCACGCATGGAGTCCGCATTAGAGCGCATGCTGGAGCTTCTGAATCTGACAATAGCAGACCCAAAAAATAGACTTCGCCTGCGCGAGCTTTGCAGAGCACGAGAAGTGCTCTGCGATTTTCTAGCAGGAAAAAATGAATATTGTTCAACAGACACAGCGTTGAATCGTTATTTCCTCCAGTTTGCAGTTGCTTCGAAATGCTAACTGAGCCGGATTGCGGTACGATAATCGTATGGAAGTCCTCCTCCTCTCCGGCCGACCTGTTGCCGACGCGCTTCTTGAAAGTCTACGAAGCGATATCAAGAAACTGGATCCAAAACTGGTCGTCGTTCAAATTGGAGAGGATCCTGCGAGTGCAAGTTACATTAAGCAGAAGCTTAAAAGCTGTGAAGCAGTCGGACTTCGGCATGAGCACAAACATCTTTCAGAAAAGACGAGCCTCGAAGAACTCATGAACGTCATCGACGAACTCAATAGCGACATCGATGTCACAGGCTTCATTGTGCAACTGCCACTACCAAAACATCTCCAGCCGCACGTTCCAGAAGTGATTCGTGCGATCGATCCGAAGAAAGATATCGATGGATTCGGTGCCTATAACCTCGGAAAGATGTTTTTGTCTGTCGAATTTGAGCACCTGCCACCGGCAACGCCCTCAGGAGTGATCGAACTCCTGAAGTATTACAAACTTCCAATAGAATCCAAACATGCGGTGATCGTCGGACGGAGCAACATCGTCGGAAAACCTCTTGCGATTATGCTTTTGAATCGCGGTGCTACGGTGACAATTTGTCATAGCAAGACAAAGAATCTGAGCGAGATCACGAAGCAGGCGGATATTCTCGTTGCCGCAGTCGGATCGGCGAGAATGATCACAAAAGACATGGTAAAAAAGGATGCGGTTGTCATCGATATCGGTGTATCGAGAGTCGACGGGAAGCTTTGCGGTGATGTTGATTTCGATGCAGTCGCCGAAGTCGCTTCGGCAATTACTCCCGTTCCGGGAGGAGTAGGTCCGCTGACGGTGGCGAGCTTGATAAGGAATTGCATCAACGCAAGGAAACGGCAATTAGTAGCCGCTTAACGGTCCTCATCCCCTAACCCCTTCTCCATAGGCTGGAGAAGGGGGAGCCCGTGCTTTTCTCAAAACGAAGCTTCCTCTCTCCAGCCGATGGGAGAGAGGTGGCGCATCAGCGCCGGAGTGAGGACCGTCTACAACATCCAAGTCGCAATCCCAAAATAGATCACAATACTCATCATATCCTGCAAAATCGTCGCAACGGGTCCGCTTGCATCCGCAGGATCGAGTGAAAACTTGCTGAAGAGAAGTGGAATGAGGAGTCCCGTAAAAAGAGAAGAAAGAACGGATGCCAGAAGCGAAGATCCAAGTACAAGCGCCAGATACCATGCACCGCTGAAAAAACCGTACGAAACAAAGAGTAAGAGCGAAAGAGTAATGCCGATACAAAATACAATAAGGATATTTCGCAGCAGATAGGGCTGAATCTGCAATTTCTGTTCCGTTGCAAGATCGCGAATAATGTACGTTTCCATCTGGGTTCCAACGGCGCTGCTCATGTAGACAATCAGCGGAAGGAAAGCTGCAAGAACAAGATTCTGCTCGAGCGTTTGCTCGAAAAATCCAATGACCTTCGCCATCAGCAATCCTCCGATCAACCCGAGAAAAAGCCACGGAATCCTGTGCTTGAAGGATGAAAATAACGAGAGTGTCAGCACGTTGCTATGCAGAGCATCCGGATGACGAATACCGGCCCTCTTGAGCGAGTCCTCATGCATTTCCTTATGCAGAATCCGCAGGATCGAGTCCGAGGTTATCTCGCCGATAAAAAATCCTTCATGATCGACAACAGGTATCGCCTTGATCCTGTGCTTTAATGCAAGGTACGCAACACGTTCCTGATGCGTCTCTGGATGCACAAAGAAAAGTGAAGATTTCCTGCAAATGTCTCCCGCTCTGGCACTGCGTGCAGCGGCAAAGATTTCATGAATCGAGAGCACGCCGACAAGTTTTCTCTGATCATCAAGAATGTAGACGTAATTAATCGACTGTAGATTTTTGTTCTCAGTCGCAAGCATGTCATGAACCTTCAGAAGGGTATCGGACTCATGAACAGTCGGCACCTTCGCCGTCATACAGTGACCCGCTGTATCATTGGGATACAGCAGCACCTCCGTATTAGCATGATTGTGTGAATCTGAGTGCATATTTCTTTCTATTATACCACAATCCAAGAGGATTAGATTCAATATTCCTCGTCAAGACTCAGCATGTCATGACGCATGAGAAAGCGAAAGTCTGCGAGTACCTCCCGAGCAAACTGCTCGACCTGATGAGCTGGGCATGTTTTCATTGCGCGAATAAAATCAAGGGTTAGGTACGGGACTTCAATGCTGCTCTTTGAAAAGAAAGAGAAACTCGGATGAGAATCAGAGATTTCACTGAATTGAACCATAGCAAGAGATAGTAAATATTCCCGAACATTCCTTCAAGCCTTTCGTCCCCTCTTCCGATCAATCGCATTCAGGAGCTTCTTTCGAAGACGAATACTGATCGGCGTGACTTCAACAAGCTCGTCATCCTGAATGTACTCAAGCGCACCGTCGAGAGTCATAATGCGAGGCGGCGTGAGGCGAATGGCTTCGTCGGCACCGGAACTACGCATATTACTGAGCTTCTTCTCTTTGCTGACGTTCACCTCAATATCCTGACCGTTCGGGGACTCTCCGACGATCATGCCTTCGTAGACAGGAACGCCTGAACCGATGAAGAATGAACCACGCTCCTGCAGCTGCCATACGGCGTACGCGACGGACTGTCCGGTGACGCCGGAGATGATCGAACCTGTCGAACGACCGGGCATATCGCCTGCGTACGGACCAAACTTGTGGAATGAGTGCGTCAAAATTCCATCTCCACGCGTATCGATGATGAATTCATTGCGAAACCCGAGAAGTCCGCGTGTGGGAATCTCATACGTCAAACGTGCAATACCGTTCTTCGTTTCCATGTTCTGCATGAGACCTTTGCGAAGTCCGAGTTTTTGGATCACGGCACCGGACACTCCTTCGGGAACATCGATATACGCAATTTCAAATGGCTCCATCTTGACACCGTTTTCCATGTGCGTGATGACTTCCGGTCTCGATGCTGCGAGTTCAAATCCTTCTCTGCGCATAGACTCAATAAGTACTCCGAGGTGCATTTCTCCTCTGCCGGATACTCTGAATGCATCGGTACGCTCACCAAAATCGATCTTCAGTCCAACGTTCGTTTCGAGCTCTTTTTCAAGACGCTCTCTGATATGACGTGTGGTGACAAGCTTCCCCTCTTTTCCTGCAAACGGTGAATCGTTGACCATGAAGTCCATCGCAACCGTAGGAGGATCGATGGTGATTGCCGGAAGAGATTCCGTTGCAGCGTCTGCAACGACGGTATCCCCGACGTAAATTTCAGGCAGGCCTGCAATCGTCACGACGTCTCCGGCAACGGCACTGTCCACTTCGACCTGACCGATGCCCTTGTAGACAAGGATTTTCGTGATGCGACCCTGCTTGGCCGTACCATCGGGCTTCTTCACAAATACAGCCTGATTTTTGCTCATGGTTCCCTCGAAAATTCTCCCGACGGCAAGACGACCGGCGTACGAATCGTACCCGAGGTTCACAGGCTGAAATCTGAGAGGCTTACTCGCATCATTGACTCCGGGCTTTACGTGCTCCAGGATCATATCGAAGAGCGGAGTCAAATCTTTACTTTCATCAGAAACTTTCTTCTTCGCAACACCGTCTCTTCCGATTGCGTACACGTAGGGAAAGTCGAGCTGAGCGTCTGTGGCTCCAAGTTGTACGAAAAGATCGAAGACCAAGCTGAGGGCGCGCTCCGGGTCGGCACCCGGTCTATCGATCTTATTGATGATGACAATAGGTTTGATCCCGATCTCGAGGGATTTCTTGAGGACGAATCTGGTCTGAGGCATGGGACCGTCGAACGAGTCGACAAGGAGACACACGCAATCGCACATCTTGAGCACGCGTTCGACTTCGGACCCGAAGTCCGCGTGACCGGGAGTATCGACGATATTGATCTTCGTGTCTTTATATTTAATCGAACAGTTCTTCGCATAGATCGTAATGCCACGCTCCTTCTCCTGATCATTACTATCCATCACGCGCTCAGCAACTTGCTCATGATCATTAAACGCTCCTCCCTGACGGAGGATCTGATCAACCAGCGTCGTTTTGCCGTGGTCGATGTGGGCGATGATGGCAATGGTTCGAAATTCCATAAGACGCAAGAGTGTAGCGATAATTCTTAGCTTGAACAAGGGCAGAAACTCTGTACAATGCATTCATGGTAGGTTCAATCCTTCCATCGGCCTCTTCGATTTTCGCGGAGGCGTGCTTTGCCGTACTTTCCTAACTATGTGCGGGATCATTGCAGTCTCCGGCTACCGTGACGTCATTCAGGATTTATATGACGGCCTTATCGTGCTCCAGCACCGAGGACAGGACGCGGCGGGTATCGTGACATATGACAATCAGTTCCACCTCAAGAAATCTACGGGAATGGTCAGCGAAGTTTTCCACGGAAGTTCTCTGCAGCGACTGAAGGGACCCATGGGGATCGGTCATGTGCGCTATCCGACCGCAGGCTGCAGTAGCGAATTTGAGGCACAGCCGTTCTTCGTGAACTCTCCGTTCGGGATGGCGCTTGCCCATAACGGTAACCTCACGAATGCTTCCGAGCTCGCACGCGAGATCAGGGAACAGGATTATCGCCACCTGAATACAAACTCCGATTCGGAAGTGCTTCTGAATGTCTTTTCGCTGGCTCTTCGAAAACAGCGGCCGAAAAAGCTGAATCCGGAACATATCTTCCGAGCGGTGAAAACTGTCTTTCGAAGGTGTAAAGGAGCGTACTCGGTGGTTTCTCTTGTCGGAGGACAAGGCATCGTCGCCTTCAGGGACCCTCACGGCATTCGCCCGCTCCAACTCGGTCGCAAACGCTACGGTATGAAGTACGAATACATGGTGGCATCTGAAAATACGGTCTTCAAAGCACTGGATTTTGAGTTCGTACGCGACATTGCGCCGGGCGAAGTCGTCTTCATCGACCGAACGAACCGGCTCCACAGCAGAGTCGTGAAGAAAGGCGATCTGAATCCCTGCATCTTCGAGTGGGTGTACCTTGCAGCTCCGGATTCCACCATCGACGGTGTGAACGTCTATAAGGCGAGGGTTCGCATGGGAGAAGCGCTGGCAAGACAGATCAAGGCCTCCGGAATTCACATCGACTCGGTGATCCCGATCCCGGATACCGGTCGCCCCGCCGCGGCGGGACTCGCGGACAAATTGAAGGTCAGGTACCGCGAGGGATTCGTGAAGAACCGTTACATCGGCCGAACATTCATCATGCCCGGTCAGGAAATGAGAAAACGCAGTTTGAACTTCAAACTGCATCCGATCGATCTTGAATTCAAGAACAACTGTGTGCTCCTCGTCGACGATTCGATCGTGCGTGGCAATACGAGCAAGAAGATTGTCGAAATGGCACGCAAGGCTGGGGCAAAGAAAGTATATTTCGCTTCGGCATCGCCACCGATCATCGGACCCGATCCGTACGGCATCGATCTCCCCACGACCACAGAACTCGTAGCGGCAGATCATACGATCCCCGAGATCTGCAAGATCATCGGCGCGGACGGTCTTTTCTATACGTCCATTCAGGATCTTCGTAATTCCGTTCGGATCGGAAACAAAAAGATTCATCGCTTCAGCGAAGGATGCTTCACCGGGAAGTACCCGACACCCGAAGTTACCATGAAGATGCTCCGAAAACTCGGATGTGGTCGTAATGAAACGAGGGAGACTTTTAAGAAAGAAGATGAACAGAATCCGGACCAGACGAAGATGATGGCATTGGTATAACTTCTCGATACGCGCCTCGAAGGCGCTACTCGAACTGACAGAAACCTTTTTGCTGTGTCAGTTCGAGTAGCACGAGCCGCAGCGAGAGCGTATCGAGAACCGTTCTGCTACACTCTCATCATGCGCATTCTCCTCATCAGTAACTCCGCACGTGGGCATGCCATTGCCGAAGCATTCGCGAGAAGTCCACAAAAGCCGGAGATTATCGCGTGCTGTACCGTTCGCGATCCGGGGATGATGAGTATTGCGAAGGATCTGCGAGTCATCGATATCAACGGACTCTCGAGCGTCGTAAAAATTGCAAAGGAAACCAAGCCGGATTTTGCATTCATCGCACCGGATGACCCTATCGGTGCCGGTCTTGCTGACCGACTCGAATCGATCGGTGTTCCCTGTATCGCACCGAAGAAAAATCTTGCTCGCATAGAATCAAGTAAAGGATTCGCAAGAGGCCTGATGCAGAAATATGGAATCAACGGCAGTCCGAAATTCAAGATTTTCAGCTTCTCGTCGATGGATGCCAAAAGGCAACTGGATCTGGATATCCGACATTACATCGAGTACGAACTGAAGAATCAGTACGTCGTGAAGTATGATGCGCTCAAGGGCGGAAAGGGTGTGAAGCTCAGTGGCGAACACCTAAAGACGATCGATGCGGGTGCCAAGTACGCGATGGAGTGCATCGATCAGTGCGGCACAGTGGTGATCGAAGAGAAGCTTGTCGGTGTCGAGTTCAGCCTCCTGTCGTTCGTATCAGGCACGGTGACAGTCGATATGCCAGCGATACAGGATTACAAGCGAGCGTACGTTAGTGACGAGGGCCTCAATACGGGAGGAATGGGAACCTACAGTGACAGCAATCACCTGCTGCCGTTTTTAACACAGGCGGATATCGACGTCGCTAGCAGCTTCAACGCCCAAATTGCTGCAGCACTACTGAAAGAATGCGGAGAACCCTACAAAGGCATTCTCTACGGCGGCTTCATTGCGACTGCGGATGGAATCAAGATCATCGAGTACAACGCGCGTTTCGGAGATCCGGAAGCCCTCAACGTTCTTCCGATACTCGAGACAGATCTCGTCGCAATCTGCCAATCGATCATCGACGGCACGCTGAGCAAAGAACTCGTCCGCTTTGCTCCAAAAGCAACAGTCTGCAAGTACATCACACCGAAGAGCTATCCGGAGGACAAGAAGGAGAAGGGTCAACGCGTGCTGGTTCCAGACATTATCCCGGACGGAGTACACCTCTACTACGGGGATCTTGCGATGAGTGATACGGGGTGGATGCTGCTTGGCACGTCGAGGGCAATCGGAATTGTCGGTATTGGTGACACCATCAATGATGCCGAAAGGCTTTCACAGGAGGTCTGCGAAAAGATCACGGGGCCGGTGCGTTTCCGAGAAGATATCGCTACAGTGGAATCGATTCAGAAGCGCGTGGATCTGATGCAGAAGCTGCGGGGTCTCTAGAATCTTCAGGAATGCAGTTGACAATAGTTATTTTAATGTTAATATGACCACCTTTTTTCTCTCTTCCCAATCCGTATGAAGCATCTCAGCAATCATCTAAAGGCAATGCAGGCAGCTGGAGCGGCAAGCATCATCACTGCAGCCCTTCTCGCAGTACCGCTGTTCGCGGCAAATGATACGAGCGAGACGACAGGTCTTTCGGCTCATTACTATGCAGATCATATCGTCCGTCTCTTCGGCAAAACCGGAGCAGAGGTTCCGGGAGCATTTGCGAATGAGAGTATCGAAACAAGCGCCTTCGACTTTGCCGCCTACATGAGTCACACCTGCTTTCGACCGACAGACAATGACCTCGCTTCCTGCAAGGAAGAATTCGGTCCGTATGCCGATCTAAAGAGTACGTACAATTCCGGATCTTTGCGTGCGATTCTTACGCAAGTCCCCTACTTGCTTGCAACCGCTCATCTCGCACCTGCACCCGTTCTTACAATTCGCATTGAGAACGAAAGCAGCAGCAAGACTTTTATCACACCCGAAGAGCAGACGAGAGAGGAAAGCAAAAAGCTCTGGAATGCTTGTCAGATCAAGGAGGCTTCACGCAGTGCGGCTGCACGCTGTTACCAGCGCAATATTCGAAGAACGCAGGAGTGGAACAGAGGCGTAGAAGAAGGGAACGTGTACTAGTAGATTGGAAATTCCAAATGCCAAAAGCCAAATGCCAAGTATAATATCTTGGAATTTGGTATTTGGATTTTGGAGTTTTTTCTAGAGCTGTTTCAAAAGCTCCTCCTCTTCCCACTTCTTCATCCCGTCAACAATCGGTGAAAGCTTCCCCTGCAAAATCGCAGGAATGTTACTGAAGTTCTGATTGGCCCTGTGATCTGTCACTCGGTCTTGTGGAAAATTATACGTGCGGATTTTCTCGCTGCGGTCGGCAGTCCCAACCTGTCCGGATCGCATTTGCGTACGCTCTCGTAGCAGTCTCTCCTGCTCGGCAGCGTACAAACGACTGCGAAGAAGACTCATCGCGAGTGCTCTGTTTTTCAGCTGCGAACGCTCTGTCTGACACGCAACAACAACGCCTGTCGGGAGATGCGTGATGCGAATGGCGCTCTCAGTTTTGTTCACATGCTGCCCTCCGGCACCACCGGAACGATAGGTATCGATCCTCAGATCTTCATTTTTTACTTCGATCTCGGCTTCCTCTGCCTCAGGGAGAATCGCAACCGTTGTTGTCGACGTGTGGATGCGTCCCTTTGCCTCTGTCGTAGGAATACGCTGCACTCGATGCACACCCGATTCGAACTTCAGTTCTCCGTACACGCCGACTCCATCGATCTTCGCTGCTGCTTCCTTCACTCCCCCGGCATCGGCATCGGAGAGATAGAGAATCTCTGTTTTCCAGCCGCGTTCCTCGGCATATCGCAGGTACATCTTCAGCTGCTCTGCAGCAAAGAGCGCGGCCTCCTCCCCTCCCGCACCTGCACGCACTTCCAGAATGACGCTCTTCTCATCATCGGGGTTTCTGGGAATCAGAAGGCGTTTCATTTCCTCAAGGAGAAGTGAAATTTTGACGCGTGCCTTCGCTGCATCTTCAGCAGCAAAGATTGCCAATTCTTTGTCGTCTTCAAATGCTTTCTCATCGGCAATCGCCTGCTCAGCCTTTCGGTATTCCTGAAACTTCTCCTCGAGGGGAACAAGCTGTTTCATCCGGCGGGATAGCTTGGTTAGTTCGTTTCTGTCTCCGTATACGGCAGGATCTTCCATCTTTTTTCTGATGGACTGAAGCTCTTCGATGCAGGCGCGAACTTTGTCGAGCATGCAATCATTGTATGCGAAAAGTCCAAAATCCAAATACCAAATTCCAAGTATGATATCCTGGAATTTGGCTTCTGGTATTTGGAATTTCGCTATTTCATCCTCTGATCCAATGCATCAAAGCTGAAACAGTGCAGCCCCGCAGGATGATTCCAGAAGATGTCGTAGCCTAGATCGCGAGTGAGTGCGAATGTTGCACAAAGTTCAAATGCATTTGCGCTCGTGCTGTACGCATAGGGCAAAGAAGTCTCCGGATCATTGACGCGAAGTTTCTCGTACTGCGCCCCGGCTGCAACCTCCTGAAGATCTTTCGGAATCGGCTTCGGAAGAACTTTGACACCCGCAGGAACGGGAACTCCCCTTTCCTGACCGTAGACCTGATTATAAATTTCATTCTGAATCGCTCGCAAATCACTGATGCGTTGCTCGTCAAATCTTTCCGCACGTCCCTGCATAGGACTGCCGACGATGATGATACCAACCAGAACAAAGAGTGCTGTAAGGATGATAGATGCCCAGAGGTACCTTGCATGTATGGAACTCGTCTTGTACTGATCATGCTCGATGCGGAGAACCGAAAAGTAATACCCGAAAGGCAAGCCGCTGAGGACAAGCACTGCCAAAACCTTCAAAATGAATCTCAGTGTCAATTCACCGCTCAGTAATGTGAAGAGAAGCGTAATGCCGTCACCGATCAGTGCGCACGCAGTGACGAACAGCGTCAAATAGGTCAGCCAGCGACGAACGCCTGAATTCAGCTTCTCTGGCTTGCTCAAAAATTCTCTATGCAGAACGCGGGAAAGAAACAGAAACATCGGAAAAGAAATAACGATGACTGCGATGGACCAACGGATGGTGGAAAAATCGCTGCTGTTTGCGTACGCATAGTCCATCATCGCTGCGTCAGGGAACCAGCGACCGATATAGGTGAAGGCGAGCAGTACGAGGCTGATCACCGTCGCATACAGAGTCGTGAACGCAAGCAAGTGGAAGAAGGCATCTCTCGCGGAGCCCGTGTCGGATGGAAGAGGAATCGTCATCGTCAGCGTTTCGGACGCGAGAGCAGAAGCGATATCTTTCTCTTTCCAGCCTGCGGAGAGAAGCAGCATCCGAATCGTCTGGTGATCCATGTTCTTGCCCCGCGCATGGGCAATGAAAGCGTGCAGTGAGCTGGCCATAACGATAGAATGGAAGATATAAACGTAAGACGTATGTATCTGCCACAGTCTTACATGCCCTATCATACATCTCTTTGCGGATCCTTGTTGCCATGTCCGGCGGAGTCGACTCCAGTGTTGTTGCACACCTGCTGAAAGAGCAGGGGCATGAGCTGATCGGCGTGCGGTTTTCGCTCTGGACCGATCCACTCGCGCCAGCACTCGCGCAGGTACTCCCGAGCAAGTGCTGCACGACGCAAAATATTGCCCGCGCTTCAACGGTTGCAAAGAAACTTGGGATGCCGCTGCATGTCATCAATCTTGAGGATGAATTCAAGAGTCTGGTTGTTGATCCGTTTTTGGAAGCGCATACAAAAGGCCTCACGCCAAACCCGTGCATCGGATGCAACCGGACAATCAAGTTCGGGAAGCTTCTTCATTGTATGAAAGAACTCGGGTGTGAGAAATTGGCGACGGGACATTATGCAAGGACAGCAACCGAACGAATGCCGGATGGAACAGAGCGTTGTATCTTGCTCGAGGCCGTCGACACAAGAAAAGATCAGAGTTACTACCTCTATGGGCTCTCGCAGGAACAACTCGCTTCGGTGATTTTTCCCCTTGGGGCAATGCGAAAAGATGAGGTGTACGGGCTTGCAACGCACTTCGATCTGCCGATTGCAGAGAGCTATAGAGAAAGCCAAGATCTTTGTTTTTTCCCTGAGAAGACTCCGCAGGAATTTTTAAAGCGACATCTTCAGCAATGGATGAAATCCGGATCGATCGTACGACGTGACGGTACCATCGTCGGAACTCACAAGGGGCTTCCTCTCTATACAGTTGGTCAGAGACGAGGACTCGGCATCGGAGGCCTGAAAATTCCTCTCGAAGTTATTTCGAAGAATACGCAGCGAAACGAATTGGTCGTCTCAGAGAAGGGCGAGGAACTCTGTGACGAAGTAAAACTTTCCGATCTTCGGTTCGTTTCCTGGAAACCAAAACAGAGAACGTTGGTCCCTTTCGAGTGTAGAACGCGGTCGCTATCGCTCAAACAAAAGGGTCTCCTCGTACTCAATGGTGAAAGTGCAACATTCAAGTTTACTAGTCCAGCTCCAATGCAAGCTGCAGGGCAATCGCTTGTACTCTACCGCGGCGAGGAAGTAGTCGGTGGTGGCGTGATGGAAAATTGATCGTTGCCATCGCATCTGTGAGCCATTTATGGTACAATATGAGACCATTTATTCTCTAATGCGATCTGCTCACTACGACATATTCGGCAATATCATTCTCGACATCGTGGAAGAGAAGATGGTGCAGAATGAAGAAACTATCTCTGTTGGCATTTCTGACAGAACGACGTGCTTGCAAAAGCAGGGAGATGCATCGTCATGGACTCTCGTTCACGACTCGCCGCGAACAAGCGAAAGAAAATCTGCTCCGCACGAGCGATTGCATGAGAAGCAGAAGAGTTCGGGGGTCATCAAGAATTTTGGGGAACGCACGAAGCTGGCCATTTCTTCTTTGCCCGCCGAGAGTGCATCCCAATTCCATGCAACCGCCGGGGAAGTACAATCGCTGATTTCAAGTCTGCGTTCATCCCCTCAAAGAATTCACTCTGCACTAAGGAGCTTCCTACGGAAGGCAAATACTCCGCTATCCATGCAATCGCTCCTCCCAAAGAGCAAGAAACCCCCTACAAGGCTTCGGCTCTTTCTTGTCGATACTGTTCGCTTCGGCGGAACATTCGCCGGTATTTTCATCATTCTCTTTATGGGAATCAACGCCCAGAGCTTCTTCCAGATTGCGAAGGCAGAACTGGCTCTCGGAGACGATCTGAATACACAGCAAGCGTTGGAAGAGATGGTCACCGGAGTGTCCGGAAGAAGCGAGATGATCGCCACAGACACGATGCGCGAGCAAAGCGAGTCGGATGTTCTCTCGCTCCTACCGTCCGTCGGTCCTTTCGAGAACAGACTTATTATCCCGAAGCTCGGCAAGAACATACCCATCGTTCGACCGAGCATGGACGGACTGATGCAGGAAAACTGGAAGAAGTTTGAGGATGACATTCAATCTGCACTGAAAGGAGGAGTCGTCCATTACCCCGGTTCCGCAAGACCGGGACAAGCCGGGAATTTCTTCGTGACCGGTCACAGTTCCTACTACCCGTGGGATGACGGAAGTTACAAAGATGTCTTTGCGAGACTGAAGGACTTACTACCCGGCGACACGTACTCCGTGTACTACGGAGGCGACAAGCACACCTATCGAATCACTTCAAAGAAAGAAGTGAAACCCAGCGATGTCTCGGTGCTGGACCAGCCGACTGATCAACGCATTGCAACACTGATGACCTGCACACCGATCGGGACAACGCTCCGTCGCCTGATCGTGATGGCGGAAGAAATTGACCCAACGACCGGTGAAATACTGACTGTGGGCGAGAAGGCAAAGAAAGATGAGACGACACCGAGGGTGAGGCTGGAGTCGTTGCCAATCTGAGGTTGGGTAAGTTTGGTATGTAGGGAAGGTTTGGTAAGTAAAAAAGTTAATGTAGAGAACGTAAGTTTTACGATGAATCTCCTGCCACAGGTACCTAACCTACTGTACCTACCCAACCTCTTTTAAACGTTCTTCGGCAGCAAGGCAATATTCCCGTCTATCGTACTGACCGGAGTCTTTCGAAACGGAAGATGGAAGAACGACGAGTGAGAACGGATGGAGGTCATGGTACGGTCACTGAGCTGCTCGAGCACTAGACCGAAGAGAATGAAGGTGCAACCGAGAACTTGGTAGGACTGAATGCGCTCACCAAGGATGAGCGCCGCAAAGAAAATGCCGACCACCGGAGTGGCAACCTGAATGAGCGCCAGTGTCGTCGCACTCAGACGATCGAGAGATTCGTAAAAGAACGTCAGGTTTAAGTAGCGTGAGAAAAAAGTGAACGCGAGCAGGAGGAGAACTTTCTCGAGAGGGAATGCGGAAACCTCCTGCACGAACGATCCATGGAAGAAGAGAGCAAAGAAAGAGATGATCACAATCGCTGAGATATTGCGAAGGAGGATCGCCAGCTCCGGCATCACATGCGAGAGGTACTTCTTGAAGAGCACCGCTCCCGTTCCGAAGAACAGAGATCCCGCGACGATGAAGAGATCTCCGATATGGACGCTCGTTGGAACGCCCGTACCCGCGACATTGACAATGATAACTCCGAGCAGAACGATCGATCCGCCAAGAACCTGCATGCGACTTACCTTCTCCTTCAGAACGAAGTGCGCTCCGATGAGAATGATGATGATATCCGACGAAGACAACATCGAAGCATTGATAGCAGAAGTGCGCGCAAGACCTGTAAAGAACAGTAGGGGTGCTACTGCTGAACAGAGAAGTCCGATCAGAATAGATATCCACAGTGATTTTCTATCCATCTTCCGAAATTCCCGCAGGAGCGGGAAGAGCCCGAACGTAATCAGGATGAAGAACGCCGTCAGCGTCTCGCTGAGCAGCAGGAGAGTGATGGGCGAGAGAAACGGCGTTAAGCCTTTTGCAAGGGCATTGTAGGTTCCGTTCCAGAGGAGTGCACCGAAACCGAGAACGAGGCCTAGGTGATACTGATGTTTTTCGTACGCTGTATGCATAGATATTTGTTTCTTATATTATAGTATATTTTTATATATTTGTAAATGCCTCATGCCCTCGAGTCATTTCACGTTATACTGAGGTCCGTGCCGAGGTGGCGGAATGGTAGACGCGAGGGACTTAAAATCCCTTATCCACTATCGGATGTGTGGGTTCAATTCCCACCCTCGGCACCACGAAGCAGAGTTTGCCGCGGCAAACACGCTTCATGGCACCGCCACCTACAACTCCGTTAGCTCACCCGCCAAATTGTTCTCCATGATCGCCCGTATGCGTTTGCAGTCATTCGTCTGTCGGAGCGCCCACATCAGCTTCACGACCGCACAATCGTAGGTCATGTCTTTGCCCGAAATCACGCCGAGATCTTCGAGAGCCATCTGCTTGCGGTACTGCCGAAGATCAATGGAACCGCGTAGAAGCTGTGAGGTGATGAGCACCGGAATATGCATCGCTGTTGCTCTGCGAATCCACGGGAAAAGGTGTTCGGGAAGCATCCCCTGACCGTAGGCCCTGAGCACGATGCCATGGGGTTTTGCTTTGAGGATCATGTCAAAATATTCAAGCGGCATCCCGGGATGAAGCATCACCGAGACAACATTCGGATCGAAGTCTGGCCGGATTGCGAGCGTGCGCTTGCGTCGCACGGTTCGATGCGGCATCAGCTCCGTCACGACATTGAACTCTGCGAGCGGCGGACACTTGGGGCTCTGGAACGTTTCGATCATCGACTGGTCTGCCTTCTTTGATCTCGATCCTCGAAGCACCCTGGGCCCAAGCACAATGCACACTTCGGCGAGATCGAGCAGTGCCGCTTCGATGGCGTACGTCAGGTTCATCCGCGCATCGGATCCGATGTCATCGATCGGCTTTAAGGAACCTGTGAGCACGATGGGCTTGCTGAGGTTCTGAAGCGCAAACGTGAGTGCGGCTGCGGTGTAACTCATGGTATTGGTACCATGAATGACGACGAATCCTTCGCAGTGTGCATACTGCTTCGAAATAACATTAATGATCTCCGTCCAGTGCGAGGGTGTCACCTCCGAGGAGCCGATGTCATCGATCGAGTGGAACCGGAGTGCTATGTCGCGCTGCAACTCGGGCACGAAACGATGAATCTCAACCAAACACTCGATGGGTTCGATGCGCCCGGTCTTACGATTACGGATCATCCCGATCGATCCTCCGACGTAGAGAATGGCAACGGTTGGTCTTGGCATGGAATCAGGATACCACGATCGTCTCTTCAATCCTCATTCCCCACTTACCGGGGAAATAGAGTCCGGGCTCGATCGTGATCACTTCATTTTTCCTGAGTTGTTGGACAGGCGCTTTCGAAGAAAGAGTGACACCCTCGTGAATATCGAGTCCGACACCGTGGCCGAGTGCATGGGAAAATTCCTTCTCGAAACCGTACGCTTTCAGGGTGCTGCGGGCAACCAAATCAAGTGCACGGTTTGTCACTCCCGGTTTCAGAATCTTCATGGCGGCTGCACTCGCATACCTGAGGGCGTTCATCGCTTTTGCCTGATCGCGAGTCGGCTTTTCCATGAAATAGACACGGCTATAGTCACTGCAGTAATGCGAGAATTTCGCTCCCATGTCGATCTGAACAACATCGGTCTTTCGAAGTTTTCTGTCTGTCGAATGGTGATGGGGAATTGCCGAATGTTCTCCGAATGCAACGATACTTTCGAATGCCAGAGAATCCGCACCTCGTTTTCTGCATTCAGTCTCGATCTTCCACGCAAGATCTCTCTCGGTAATGCCGATACGGAGGAGAGTTGGGATGAGACGTAAGACGGATTTCGTAATGCTGCAAGCGCGAGCAATGGAACTGATTTCTCTCGACGTCTTCGATCTGCGAAACTCCTCGATGACTCCGGAAGTCTGAACAAATTTTGTATTCTTATATTTCTTCTTCCAGACTGCCATTCTTGAGAGTGTAATACTTTCTGCCTCAATGCCGATACTCCTGAGTTTCTGCAGATGTTTTGGAAGGGTCTCAAGAGGACAAATGCGAACGGTACCGGTCTCCAGTTTTTTGGCAGCCTCCAGATATCTGCTGTCAAGAAAGAACAGATACCGGTTCTTTGTCACGAGAATACAGCCTGCGGAAACAGAGAGACCCGTAAGGTACAGAATATTCGTAAGATCTGTGACCAGAAAAGACCTGCAACGGGCTTTTTGTAGAATCTGAGATGGCTTTGGCATAGAAAGTATGCTATCATAAATAGATTATTTCACACTCATCATCATGAAACTGTCCCGCCTTCGGTCATCATTGATCAGCAGTGCAGCAGGAAGCGCCTTATCTGCATTTCTGCTTGTCTCCAGCGTGCAAGCTGCTGTCTTTGGCGGAGGAGGCCTTGCTGCAGGAGCAAGCCCGATCGGCGGCATGAGTACGAATACAAGCATTCGTTCGATCGTGCTCATCATCATTGCATTCATTCTCGATATCGTCGTTGTCCTCGCAATTCTTGCGATCATTGTGGCAGGCTTGTACCTGATCACAAGCAACGGAGATGAAGCGCAGAAGGATAAGGCAAAGAAGATCATCTTCTATGCGATCATCGGAATTATCGTCATCGTCATGGCCAGAGTCATCGTGCTGTTCGCAAACGAACTCTTCAGATAATCATGCGCCCTTTTGGATTCCTCGTCGGCTCGTCAATCGGACTATTCGCAATCCTCTTCTCAACGATTGTATTCGCTCAGGCCGATCAGGCCCAGACGCGGAGTGTCATCCGCATTGAAGCAGGCAACATACTGGAGATCGGTACCGATACTGTCTCGGCCAAACCCGATTTCAGCTGGATTCTGACGAAAGAACGGAAATTCCAGAATGCGCAGCGCTCGCGCTTCTTCAAGACCCGTTTTGCTCAGACCGGAGTGTACTCCTTGGATATCAGTGTCCAGGAAAGCGAATCTTCTCAGAATGAGTACAACGCTTTTGAGATCATCGTCACGGATCCGATTGGCGGTGATCCACCGATTGCTTCAGGAGGCCCCCTGAAGGCAATCCTGAAAACATCCCCCACGACGATCAACGGAACAGTCTACCTACCACCGGAAGGCGGCATTCTCTCTCTCGACGGCTCCGCATCGACAAGCAAAATTGTGCAGTACGCATTGGATCTCGATAGCGGAGTCGATACGGATTCCGACGGCGACCCGACGAATGATTTCGAGAATCTCGGGACCTATTCATCGGAAACAGGATCGCCGCTTCTGTACTTTGTGACGGAGAAAGGAAGGGAGCGAAACATAACGCTCACGGTGACAGATACCATCACGGGGAAAACCGATGCGACTTCCGTACGTGTCATCTTTGGAATTGCTCCTGCAGACACGGGAATTCCGCAGACAAACGATGCCTCGAGTCCAATCAGCGTCCAGCTCTCCGATGCAACTGCAACATTCTCGGTGCGTCTGCCCGAGGCGCAGACACTCGGAAAGGAGCTTCTGTACGAATGGAATTTCGGTGATGGAAGCAGAAGCCTGCTTACAAGTCCCGTACACACCTTTGCAAATGCCGGAGGGTACGCAGTCAGCCTCATTGTCCGCGATATTACGAACGGTCAGATCGTGTACCAAGGCTCCAATGGTCTGCAGATTGAAACGACAGGGATACAGTCATCGGCATCCTCAAGCAGTCAGGCTTCTGAGCAAATCAAGCCTGCCGAAAGCAGCGATTCCGGATCCGGAATCTGGAGCTTGCTTCGCGTGGGACTCATTGTGATTCTCCTGCTGTCATTTGCCATCGGACTGTACGCCCTCTTTATGTGGATCAAGCGGAAGACAGCCGGAAAGCTGGTGGAAACATTCGAGAGCATGGAGAAAACAATCGTGAAAGGCGAGAAAGCATCGGAGGCCAAACCGGAACCGCTCAAAATCAAGAAAGAAAGTACAGTGTCAGAAAAACAGTCACAGACTCCTGAAAGCATTTCAGAGCGTGAGAAGTCCAAGACGGAATTTTCCGGCACCAGTCGGAATAATACAGTTCCTCTCAGTACATCGGGCCCTGTCCCAAGCTGGTTGCAGAAAACAACAGCTCCTGTACCAGCTGCCGCTCCTATGGCTGCATCTTCTTCTACGCCTACAGTAGGAGCAAAGGCATCTCACATAGCAGCACCTGAGAAGGCACCGGAGGTTCCAAAAAATACGTCAGCTCCGGTACCCGACTGGCTGAAGCAAGCGCCGCAGAAGAAGGAAGTAAACACAAATCTACCGACACCCACACCGAAGCCCCCTGAAACCAAAACAGAACCGGCGATCAAGCCACCTGTCTCTCTGCCGCCTTCGCCTATCCAAACTCCGGAGACGACGAAGCCATCTGCTCCGATGCCGCAATCTGCACCGACGAGTGCTCCAAAGCCAGCTCCTGCACTGCCGAAACCAGAAATGAGCAGTACTCAAAATCCAGTGATCACAGTACCGGCAGTAATCAAAGAGATTCCAAAACCTGAAAAAGTAAGCGCACCTGCTCCGTCTGCATCCACGCCAAAAGGAGTAGAGGAAAAACCAAAGGAGAAGCTGATTCTTTCTCCTGTAAAAACTGAGACAAACCAAGCAGCAGAGAAACCAAAACAAGTTGCGGAACCGGAGAAGAAGCCGGTCGCTCCTCAGGCTCCAGCGAAACCGGTTCCTCAGAATATAGAGAAGCAGGAAAAACCCGCAGCAAAGCTCTCGCCAAAACCGAAGACGAATGGAGAGAACGAAGCACCGATTGCTATCATCAAAGCGGATAGTCTGACGCAGGAATGACTGGGGCGAGCGACGGGACTCGAACCCGCGACCCTCTGGACCACAACCAGATGCTCTAACCAAACTGAGCTACGCTCGCCATAGGATAACGCTAAAGAACAAACCTGTTTGCGCGGGGATTGTAGCGGAAAATCCTTTCAGGTACACTCACCTGCATGGCTGAGCTGAAGTATAGATCACCCAAAGGCGTTCACGATGTGCTCCCGTCGGATCACCAGTACATGACGTATATCAAGAAGGCCGTACGTCACCGCGCACGCCAAGCAGGCTACAAAAGGATCGATCCACCGCTGTTTGAAGAACGCGGACTGTTTGAACGCGGGATCGGTGCACATACCGACATCGTCGAGAAGGAGCTCTTCAATGTCGGCAGAAAAGGTGCGGATGACACGGCGGATAAAGACTACGCACTTCGTCCGGAATTCACTGCGGGCATTTGCAGAAGCTTCATCGAACAGGGTATGCAGGAGTTGCCACAACCCGTGGAACTCTACGCCATCGGTCCATGCTTCCGGTACGACCGTCCCCAGAAAGGAAGGTACCGGCAATTTCATCAGTTCGACTTCGAAGTGATCGGCCTTTCAGATCCATCAATCGACGCGCAGCTGATCCATATGGTGGTCAAAATTTTTTCTGATCTGAAAATCCTCGGTCGTCTGTCTCTGCAGATCAATAACATCGGCATTCCGGAAGACAGAAAAAACTATGTTCAAGCACTCAAAGATTATTTCTCAGGAAAGGAAAGGAATCTTCCTGAACTGGATAGAAAAAGGCTTGCGGTGAACCCACTTCGCCTTCTGGATTCCAAGGAAGAAGACACACAAATTCTCATTAAGATGGCTCCGACACTCGATCAGTTCATTTCGCCTGAGAGCAAGAAGTACCATGCCATACTCCTCGACTATCTCGACACCCTCGGCATTACGTACACCAAAAACCACGGACTTGTGCGCGGACTCGATTACTACAATCAGACGGTCTTCGAATTTTGGGACAGCTCGACTGGTGCGCAGAATGCAGTCGGTGGAGGCGGTCGGTACGACTATCTCATCGAGCAGCTTGGCGGGAAAGCGACACCAGGCGTCGGGTTTGCAGGCGGTATCGAGAGAATCATGTGGCACATGCAGGAAGCAGGAGTGGTCGCACCGAACAAAGACCAAGTGGATGTCTTCGTTGCGCAGCTCGGACCCGAAGCGAAAAAGAAATCCCTTCCGCTTGTCGGTGAACTTCGAGACCTCGGCATTCACACGGTTGGAGCACTCGGCGAAGCAAGCCTGAAGAGTCAGATGCGCCTTGCAGACAGGTTTCAGGCAAGGTACACGCTGCTTCTCGGACAATTGGAAGTGAAGGAAGACACGATCATCCTACGAGACATGGCTGCAGGAAAACAGAAGCAAATCCCCTTCTCCAAGGCTATACCGGAAATCGTGAAGCTGATCGGCAAGGAACACTTAGACAGCTACTCGCTCACCGATAAATTCGGGAAGTTCGCAGATCCAGGAGAAGGGTAATTACAAAAGAGGAAAGGGAGCCGTCTCATGCTTCGAGACGCGCTCGCTAACGCTCACGCTCCTCAGCATGACAGCTTAAGGATATGTCACGGTGAGGAGCACCGCAGTGCGTCTCGAACCGTAACGAAGCAGCCTGCATTTTTCAGAGGTTCATTAAATATCCAGATTCTTCACGCCCTTTGCATGGGTTTGGATGAACTTCTTTCGAGGAGGCACATCGGGGCCCATCAGTGTCGTAAAGATCGCATCGGCCTGTTCTGCATCGCCAAGCATCACGCGTAGCATAATGCGCTCCTTCGGGTCCATCGTCGTCTCCCAAAGCTGACTGGGGTTCATCTCTCCAAGACCTTTATAACGCTGAATATTTGCCTTCCTCGCTTTCGGCTTCTCTGCTGCTTTCTCGTCCTTTCCTTTTTTCCCCTTCTGCAATTTCTCATCATTTTCCGGTGCCTCTTCAACTGATTCCATTCCTTCGTCTTCGGCTTCCAGATCGGCCTGACCGATCCCCCATTCTTTCAGAGTGGCCTCCTTCTCTTGATCGGTGAACGCATATCGGGATTGCTTCCCCTGGGATATTTTATAGAGGGGCGGCTGGGCGATATAGAGTTGGCCGTCTTCAATAAGTTCTGGAAAATACCGGTAGAAAAGAGTCAGAAGTAAGGTACGGATATGTGCACCGTCGACGTCGGCATCGGTCATGATCACGATACGGTGATAGCGAAGCTTCGCCCTGTCTTTCACCTCCCCGATCCCCATGCCGAGTGCGATGATGAGAGACTTCACCTCGTTGTTGCTGAGCATTTTATCGAGTCTCGCCTGCTCCACATTCAGGATCTTTCCCTTGAGCGGAAGAATGGCCTGGAACTCGCGATTCCTGCCTTGCTTTGCTGACCCTCCGGCAGAATCTCCCTCGACGATGAAGAGCTCGCACTCGGTTGGATCTTTACTGCTGCAGTCTGCAAGCTTCCCCGGCAGCGTCATACCTTCAAGCGCACCCTTGCGGATGACAGCATCGCGTGCAGCTCTGGCAGCCATACGCGCACGTGCTGCAAGCAGACATTTTCCTACGATATCCCGTGCATCACCCGGGTGCTCCTCCATGTACTCGGCGAGCTTCTCATTGACGACAGTTTCAACCGCAGTCTTCATTTCGGCATTTCCGAGCTTGCTCTTCGTCTGTCCTTCGAACTGAGGATCTTTCAGTCTCACGGAGACAATCGCTGCAAGTCCCTCGCGAACGTCATCGGCGGTCAGGTTCTCCTCCTTCTCTTTCAAAATTCCTTCCTTGCGTGCATACGCATTGATGGTGCGGGTAAGGGCAGCCTTAAAACCGGTGAGATGAGTTCCGCCTTCCGTGGTATGAATGTTGTTGGCAAAGCTGATGCACTGTTCCTGAAACGCCTGACTGTACTGAATGGCAACTTCCACAAAACCATCCTTCTCGTCTTTCTCGAACCAGATCACATCTCCGATGGCCTGCTTGTCATGGTTGAGATGACGGACGTACGCGGAAATGCCACCGTCGAAATGGAAGCGATAGAGACGAGGAAGGTTTGCATCTTCCTCGGGACGCTTCTCACGCTCATCCATCACGGAGAGGGTTATCCCGCGCGTCAGATACGCCTGCTGTCTGAAATGTGCGAGGAGAGTGGACAGACTCATCCCGAGTGAGTCGAAGATCTGGCTGTCGAGCATGAATTGAATCTTCGTCCCCTGCTTTTCGGTTTTGCCAATCGCTTTCACATCGGCTTTCGGTTTGCCACGAACGTATTCCTGCATATGAATCTTCCCATCTCTGTAGACCTCTGCTCGCATAGAGCTCGAAAGGGCGTTCACCACAGATGATCCGACTCCGTGCAGTCCACCGGACACTTTGTATCCGGAATCATCACCGCCGAACTTTCCTCCGGCATGGAGAATAGTGAGCACGGTCTCGAGCGCGGATTTCTTCGTCTTCGGATGAATGTCCACAGGAATACCGCGGCCATTGTCTTCCACACTTACGGATCCGTCGTCATGGAGCATGACGATAATGTGATCGCAGTGTCCTGCCATCGCCTCGTCGATGCTGTTATCGACAATTTCATAGACACAGTGATGGAGTCCGCGCTGATCCGTGCTACCGATGTACATACCGGGGCGCTTGCGAACCGGCTCCAGGCCCTCGAGCACTTGGATTTTATTCGCATCGTAGGTTTGCTTGCTGTCAGCCATAGTCTCAAGCAGTGTAGAGATCGAATGTCTTGGAATCAATGCTTGGTGAAGAGTCTGATTTTGGCTTCAGCTTGAGATAGATTTGACATAAGTAATAGTATATTGATTGATAATATTTGTTGTTTGGTGTAAACTATTGTTGTGTTCTGAATGGGTTCACCCCGCAGTCGCACGTGCGACTCACCCCATCTAAGAATGCCTTGGCACAAGGAGTAAGAGCCATGTTAGTTCTCAGTCGAAAGCTGAACCAAGAGATTCGCATTGCCGAGAATATCGTCGTGCGAATAATCGGCATCAAAGGCAACCAGGTTCGCCTGGGAATTATTGCCCCGTCCGAGGTTCCGGTACTGCGTGAGGAACTCACGACAAAGGTACCGAAGCCTAGAGCTTCAGCTTCCCGAGAACAAAGGGCCAATCACTAACATGAATGGCCCACTACCCAATCTCAGCATTGGCTGGGATACAAGATAGCGGGATGACACAGTCGTCATCCCGCTCCTTTATGTTTGCCCTTTTCATCTCTCCTCCCCTCCCCTACACTCTTCCCGCTATGCCAACCAACCCACCCGCTGCAGGCTTCGTCGAAAGTGAAGACATGCTCATTACCAAAGAGGGTCTGAAAAAAATTAAGGAAGAGCTCGAGTTTCTCAAAACAACCAAGCGCCTCGAAATCGCGCAGCGCCTGAAGGAAGCGATTTCGTACGGAGACCTCAGTGAGAACGCCGAGTACGAGGAAGCCAAGAACGATCAGGCATTCATCGAAGGACGCATTCTGGAACTCGAGAAGCAGATCAAGAACGCCAAGCTCATTACGGAGAATATCGTCTCCAAGTCGAAGAGCAAGACCATCGACATCGGCTCCGTTGTCACGGTACGAAACAAAACCGATAACGACGAACCCGAGACCTACACGATCGTCGGCAGCATGGAAGCAGATCCCATCGAGCATAAGATTTCAAACGAATCCCCAATCGGCAAAGCGCTTCTCATGCGTGAGAAGGGGGACATCGTCGACGTCGTCGCTCCGGCAGGGAAGTTTAAGTATGAGATCCTGAAAGTAGCGTAACAGAAGTATGTAGTAAGAAGTAAAAAGTAAGAATAGAATTGTCTTACTACGTACTACTTACTTCGTACTACTTTGCATGACCGACCCTTCTCAGCCACAAACATCCGGTTCACAGACGACAGCACTCGTCATCCCTCCCGAGATACAGGAGAAATTCGGTCCTCTGCTTGAGCTCATTAAAGGCTCGGAGAGCATGAACAATGAGGAGCGTCAGTACTGGATCAATATCCTCCCTGTCATGAACCCGGAGCAGATTAAGAATCTGGATGACATTCTGTCGAATGAGAAGAAACAACTTGCTGCCATCGACGAGAAGTACAGTAAACAAGCGGATGAATCGCAGAAAGTGGAAAACAGTAAAGTGCTCGAGGAGAAAATAAAGACGCAGAAGAACAAGCGTGAGGAAATTGAGGGGGAGGAAGCGAAAAAAGAGGAAGCTCTGGAAGAGGATATTCTGGGGAAGATACAGGCGATGTAGAGGGGTTAGGGGTGGGGGCCAGTCATCATGATGACCCGTTCTCCAAGCGCGATCACCTCGCCCTGATGATCGGCTGAATAATGATACCCTCCTGATTTCAACTGGATATCGGCCTCCGTCGCAAAGTCGACCAGAGAGCGAAGACGCTCTATGTTCATCGAGCGAGCGAGTGGCAGAAGCCCTCGTACCTGCAGAAAGTGCAAACCGAGTGCCGATGCGATCGACCGCTCGTCTCGTAGCCCCCCATCGACTGCGGCAACGACGAGCGCAAGGTTCTTGATCATCGACAGAAGAATCGTCCACATGCCGTACGGATCCTCTCCGCGCTCGATCCTGCGTGCGAAGAACAGGAGCGCCTCGTCTGATTTCTTCGAACCGATCAGATCGGTCAGTTGCCAGATAATCTGCGAGCCTGAAGGTACTGCCAATGACTCGACCTCGCCGATACCGATCTCGCCACTGGATGCTGCAGAAAGCTTCGAAATCTCCATCTCCAGCATCCACTGATCAGTGCCAACAATCTTGAGTAACGCCGATTCCGCCTCGCGACTCATGGTCGTACCGAGAGTACTGGCAGTGGTGGAAATCCACTCCGAAAGCTCCGAAGGAGAAAGGAGTGGAAACTGCTTTCTTTCCGCAACGCGCTCTATTTCCTTCGTGACTCCGAGCCTCTTATCAGGCTTGGACTCGACGATCACAAGCACGGTCTGAGGATGGATACTGTCAACAATACGCTGCACATCTTCCTTCTCAATCTTCGGAAGTCCTTCCAGAATCACCAGCCTTTTTTCAGCAATGAACGGGAGAACGGACACTGCATCCAGAAGATCGGATACACTCTTGTCCTTCGCCTGCATCAGCAGCAGATTCTCCGGACCATGTTTGGAAACAAAGCTCTGCTTCCACCTCAAAACCTCTTTCGCGAGAGCGTAGGTATTCTCGCCGGAAAACAGATAGAAATTGGCTTGGTCCATTGAATACAACCGGGAGAAACCACTGTACCTTCCAAACCTACCACACCTACCAAACCTACCGTACCTTTCCTATATACCGCACATCATATCTTCTATTTTCGTCAATTCCTCTGGATGGAGAAAAACACCGTTTTCATCTATAATAATAGGAAATGAAGCATTCATATTCGTTCTTCGGCAAGAAGTCCCTGAAGACCATTGCGATCGTCACGAGCAGCATGACCGTCGCTTTTATTCTTGGAATCCAAACGGCAGGAGATGTACGACCGATCGTCGGAGAAATACGAGCGGGAGGAACCGTACTGCTTGGAGATTTAAACGGAAACAGCAGCATCGATATGGACGATGCCTTGCAGGCACTGGATATCGTGAAAGGTATCAGGAGCCCAACTCCACAGGAACTTGCCGCAGATCCGGATCAGAATTTTGTCATCACCGTCGAAGACATCCTCGCCATCCTCGACTCCATGAAGAAGCAGTCATAATCAATAGGAACAATCATACCAATATCACTGTCCCATGCTTTCCATTCGACGCTCCATAGTGCTCTCGCTCATGGGATTCCAGCTCCTCTCCTTTTCGATGACTGGATTCGCACAGGAGGCAGATCCTATCAGTCTCGCACTGGAACCGCACTGTAGTAGCGAAGACCAAACCGAGTGCCCCGCTTTCGAAGTTCTTGATGCACAGCATCTGGCAACGGGAAGCATGCGTGCAGGCGATATTCTGGATATCGACATCGTCCTTCTTCATGGCAAAGGCAAAGGAATTACAACCGTCCGCAGTTGGCTCTCCTACGATCCGGAAAGCCTGGACGTCCGAAACGTCAGCCTCAGTCCAGTTCTCGCGGAGCCTATTCCGGGAGAACAATCCGCCGATCCAACGCAGAAAATCGTGAAAATCGGAGGAGATACCGGAGAAATCCGAAGTGACCATGAAGTGATTGCCCGTATCACATTCCAAGTGAAGGCTTCTGCAGAGAATACGATTATTTCCTTCAGTAACTACAGAGACGACGGAATGGGGCAGACAGCAGTGCGTGGAGAATCCCGCCTCAATGACAAAAAGGGTGGGCTGCCCCCTCCCCCCTGTCTCGATGAGCTTATCTGCAGGAGAGAGATCGTATCGCTTCTTTCAGTCGAACCGAGCGCTCTGGCAGTACTCGTAGAACCGACAACGCAGTCAGTCCCTGATCCTCTCGTTGCATCGGCACAAACCATTGAACAGGTTGAACCGATTGTCATTCCCCTTCTCGGAAGTACGGATCCTGCGCCATCACAGCCTGAAGCAATCCCCGGAAACAGTCCGTCTTCCTTCTCACTGCTGCAGGTCCAGAACCTGCGCGTCACATCCAGAGACAGCAGCATTTTCCTCGGATGGCAGCCCCTGAAAAGCAGTGCACTCGCCGGATACAACGTCTACTACGGCACCGTCAGCGGCAAGTACATCCAACGCCGTTCCATTCCCGCAACTGCTTCCAGCCTCGTGATTCGCGATCTGGAACCGGGAACAACATACTTCATCGCAGTGCGCGGCTATAATGCCGAGAATCAGGAGTCCGTGTTCAGTCAGGAAGTGTCTGTCACCGTCGGCGATCCTGAAAGCTCCACAGCTCCGCTGATTGCGGAACTCACGGAAACCCAGCCAGCCCCCGAGAATCTCATCGAAAATCGCGGAGGAAAGGCGATCAACGGAGACACGGGTGTCAGCAATGTCGTGATGATGCTGTTCCTCGGATCTGCATTCATCGGCACTGCGTTTGCCGTCCATAAACAAACGACTCTCATTCACTCGATTGCTCATGTCGGATAATTCCGTCTCCGCCGGCTGGACGAATACCGACGACGACGCGGCTCCCGTACGCGTGTCATCCCCTGAGAAACTTCCGAATCAGGAAAAAGCCGAACCGGTCGCTGTCGCGGCTACAGAGCAGGCAGCACCGCAGATCCATCAAAAGAGACCGGAAGCCTCTGTTGCACCCAATCCGGGAGCAATGCGCTGGTCAGCCTTCACAGGCATCGCAGTCGTCGTTGTACTCGGAACGCTCTATCTTGGTATTGATAACCTCAGAGGAAGCCTTACGGAAGGCAGTGGAAGCTCTGTGACCGTGACCATTACCGAAGACAACCATTTCTCCCCAACGGAAGTAAGGGTCACCGCTGGAGGAACACTGACATTTGAAAACAAGAACAAGGATCCGCAGGTCATCAAAGTAAAAGAAGGAAATGAACTCTTTCCTACCCAGGTACTCTTCGAGAAACCTTATGTCTTTGTGGTACCGACGGACACTCAGGGAATCTTCACCTACGTTTCCGAAACACTTCCCGATGGCGAACAAGTGATGATCACCGTCACGCCTGCCATAGAGGCCGCTGCAGCTTTGGAAGGTACGCAAGAAACTTCTTCGCTGCCTCCAATCGATACTTCATCGTTGCCTCCGATCGAAGACATGAACGATTTCCCTCTTCCGTTTGGCGGAGCAGTGGAAGTAGAACCGCAGTCCGCTCCGGAAACGCCGGTCATCGAGACGAGTGTCGAAGTTGCGCCACAGGAACCTCCGAGGATAGAAGAGAGACATGCAGCTACTGTCCATGACAGTAATCCTGAAGACATCAGTGTCGGTTCAGAAGGGTCTAGTGAGGCGGCAACATTCGACTCGGGTGCAATACCAACAAATCCCTTTACCGTTGGAACGGCAAAGGATCGGGGAAATAGAGG
Organism: uncultured Candidatus Peribacteria bacterium; assembly: GCA_964597665.1. Lineage (GTDB taxonomy): Bacteria > Patescibacteriota > Gracilibacteria > Peribacterales > Peribacteraceae > SICN01. The sequence goes on from CAZQYX010000006.1 coordinate 44,816, forward strand.
TTCAGAGATCGCACGTGCTGAAAAAAACCTCCATCAAGGCGCACCGCTTCTGCAAATGCGCAGTCGTCCGAGAGCAAATACAGAAACCGGAAATGAACTATGGCTTGCTCTCATTCCTACTCTGGTACTGATGACTCTCGCGTATCGAAGGATGGTTGCAGCGTAAAGAGAAGAATGCACGATGTACTGGTCGGGACTGTATAAGTTCTTCACTTCGTTCCTACGATGATCAGCCGCTTCGATTTTTCATCAGCTTTCACGCTGTGGAAGCCCGCTTTGCGGAACATCTGAGATAGGTCTTTAATGCTGTAGAGATGATGCGAAAGTTGAAACTCGTGCACTCTGCCTTTCTCAATAACAATCCATCTATTCTGCATCCAACGAAAGTTTTTTTTCGGAGAGCGTTCTTCCAGAAAAAACGAACCGTCTCTCTCTTCCCATCCCTTCGGCGACAAGATTTTCTTCAAATTTTCCCGAGACATGAGTTCCATCAGCAATTTCCCTCCAGGCTTCAGAGAAGTATAGATATTTGAGAGCACCTGCTGGTTCTGTTTCTGATTTTTGAAGTATCCAAACGAAGTGAAGATGCTTAAGACGACATTGAACGATTCGGGTTTTCGAAATGAACTCATGTCGCCGAGGATGAACTTGCACGAGAGTTTTTCCTTTCGAGCTCGTTTCTTTGCCTCTCGCAAAGCGTGAGGCATATGATCGACACCGACAATGGTATAGCCGCGACGGGCAAGTTCGAGACTCACTCTTCCTGGACCACAGCAAAGGTCGAGCACCTTCATACCCTTTTTCATCTTGAGCAACTTGATGAAGCGTGAGACTTGCTTCGGCGTCCGTTTCCAGCGTTCCTCGCTGAACATGAACGGGGCTGTTTTCTTCCAAAATTGTGTATCGTCATACCAGGGACGCATAAGTGATGAAAAGTACTGGTGGGCCGGGCTGGATTCGAACCAGCGAAGGCATAAGCCGTCAGATTTACAGTCTGATGCGTTTGTCCACTTCGCTACCGACCCACATGCAAGAAGAGAAAGAACGTATTTCGCTGCGTGAGTGTATGTGAAGCAATCAGATTATTCAATTTATACAAAACCTTTGTATAGCATTAAGGCTCAGACGAATCTGAGCCTTATATGGTTGGCCAATACAAGATTGGTTACTTCCTACTTTACCACTGCAAACTCTTACTGTCAATTCGGTACAGAATGCTTGCTTGTGCTCGCAGGGGGTCTTCTCTAGAATTCGGTCCATCTACTTCTTCCCCTTTTATCCAATGATCGTTCAATCACACGTCAAGGAAACTCTTTCGAAGATGGGTCTTCGCTGCGGCGGCGACTTCTGCGACGCTCTCGCCAAGTCTTGCGAGGATCTCGTCAAGAAGGCTGCATGGCGCTGCAAAGAGAACAAGCGTCAGACGGTTTACGGATGTGACTGCTAATCTGAGAGATTTACAAAAGGTCATCTCTGTCGAAAGACAGGATGGCCTTTTTAAGTGTCGTAGGTTGGGTAGGTTCGGTAGGTGAAAATGCGATCAATCCCAGATTCAGTTCATTTTACCTACCAAACATACCAAACCTTCCAAACCTACCCTACCTCTTACTCGTACCGTAACGCTTCCATCGGACTGAGTGCCGCTGCTCTCCTCGCAGGATAGATCCCGAAGACGAGGCCCGTACCGATTGCCATCAGGAGTGCCATGAAGATAGCCGAGAACGAAAGCACGAAATGAAACTCACCGAGGAATCTTGCAGCGATGCTACTCAGGAGCCATCCGAAAAAGATGCCGATCACCGTTCCGATCGCACCCCCTGTGAGTGTGAGGGCGACCGCTTCAAGGAGGAATTGAAGAAGAATATCTCCTCGCTTTGCTCCAACAGCTTTCCGAAGACCAATCTCCTTCGTGCGCTGCGTGACGGAGACCAGCATGATATTCATAATGCCGATGCCGCCGACGAGGAGAGAAATTGCCGCAACAAGTGAGAGGAAGATCGTAAGGCCAAGAGTCACGGAATTTACGATTTGCGTGACCTGCTCGGCACTCCGTGCAATGAAGTCATCTTTATCAGGATCTCCTGAAGGATTCTTAATGCGATGACGCTGACGAAGGAGCTCCGTAATATCCTGTTTACTGAGATCGGTATCTCCGACTGCTTTCAGTGTTATGTAGCTTAGGTGCTTCTGACCACTGATCGCCTTGGAAACGGAGTACGGAATGAAGACAGGCTTATCCAGATCCTGCAGCAGAAATGATCCGAGACTCTTTAGAACTCCGACAACGGTGAACGTAAACTCTCCAATCGTGATCTTCTTGCCGACCGGATCTCTGTTCCCAAAGAGCTCCTCCGCAGTCTTCGAACCAAGCACAGCCACAAATTTCGCTCCATCATTATCGTAATCATCGAGAAGTCGTCCATGATCCAGAGTGAGGCCGTAGTTCCCGAAGATCTCTTCATAAGAACCCATGACCATGGGGGACACCTCCTCTCTCCCAAAGCCGACAGGCTGTGATACAAGGATAACAGGCACAACGCGGCTCACGGTCGACAACTGCTCGATCGCAGTGAAATCCTCGAAGGTAAGACTGTCGAGATTGCCGCCAAATTTTTCGAATCCTTTCGGAAAAATATCGATCGTATTGGTCCCAAACGACTCTACCTGCGAGAGAATGTACTGCTGGAAGCTGTTGCCGAGAGACACCATCAGCACGACGGATGCGACGCCGATAATGACGCCGAGCATGGTGAGCATCGTGCGGTTTTTATTGACCGTGATGCCCCTGATAGAGATGCCAAGGGTGTCGGAGAAAAGCATGAGAGGTATGGAAGGTTTGGTAGGTTGGGTAGGAGGTGTCGAAATGATGATTACTTGGTGCAGTATACGTTTCTTGTCCATACCTCCCCTACATACCAAACGTACCAAACCTACCCAACCTTCACTCATAGCGAAGTGCTTCGATCGGATGCAGTGATGCAGCATGCTTTGCGGGGGAGATCCCGAAGAGAATGCCCGTCATCGCCGCCATGAAGAATGCGGCAAGAATGGATTGGAGTGAGACCGCAAAGACATAGGTCGCAAGGAAGTACTTCGCGATGCCCGCGATGATGAACGCAATGAAGATTCCCCCGATGACTCCGATCACACCCCCGATGAGCGTGAGGAGAACCGATTCCAGAAGGAACTGAAGCAGGATATCTCTGAAGCGTGCTCCAATGGCTTTACGAAGACCAATCTCACCGATGCGTTCCGTAACGGAGACCAGCATGATATTCATGATGCCGATGCCGCCGACGAGCAGAGAAATGGCTGCAATCGTCGTAATGAAGAGTGTCAATCCGAGGGAAACCGAACCAAGGATTTCCCCCGCCTGCGCAGACGACCTGACGATGAAGTCATCTTTCTTCGGATCGTCATCCGGGTTCTCGATACGATGACGACGGCGCAGAAGCGTCTTGATGTCATCGAAGGCAAGATCGAAACTTCCCGTTGCTTGCATCGTGGCATAGTTTAAGTACTTCTGGCCCGTAACATTGCGTGCGATCGTAAAGGGTACATAGATTCTGTCGTCTGCATTCTGGAAGAACTGTGAGCCAAGGGCATTCGTCGTGCCGATCACCGTGTAGTGACGGTCACCGATCTTTATTCTCTGTCCCAGAGGATCATTGGATCCGAAGAATTTCTGCACCGCATCCGGGGCCAGCACTGCAACCGCTTTCGCTCCGTCGATGTCGTCGCTCTGCAGTAATCGTCCGGTGCGTACGGAAATATTCTGATTGGTGAAGAAATTCTGCCTCACGCCGAATACCTGCGGACTCCCCTCCTCCCGACCGTAGGATACTGTTCCTGTCATGAAGATCACCGGAGAAATTCCAGTGACTGTCTTCAGTTGCTCGAGCTCACGAAGATCCTCGAAGGTGAAACTGTCATGGCCCGTGGTCACTGCATTCGCTCCACCACCCTCCTGACCGGGAAAAATTACCATGCTTTTGGGCCCGAGCGAACTGATCTGCCCGAGGATCACGCCCTGCATACTCTGGCCAACCGAACTCATCAGCACGACGGAGCCGACTCCGATGGTAATGCCGAGCATCGTGAGCATGGAGCGACCGGCATTCACGGTGACGCCTCTGAGTGCCGAGCGGAAAGTGTCCTTGAACAACATGATGAGAAGTAAGTAGTATGTAGTAAGAAGTAAGAATAATAGGGGAAAACTTTGATGAGTTGCAGCAACATTCGTACTACTTGCTTCTTACTACTTACTTCAAAGTCTCCTTCTGTCCCGCGATCACCCTCTTAAAATCACTTGAGTCACTCACGATACGGCCGTCTTTGATATGGATGATGCGACTTGCGTGCTCTGCCGTTGTTCTTTCATGGGTCACCAGAATGATGGTATGGCCCTGATCATTGAGTTTCTGAAGCACCTCCATGACGGCAACTCCCGAAGCGGAGTCGAGGTTTCCGGTCGGCTCATCGGCAAAGATAATATCCGGATTCGTCACGAGAGCGCGCGCGATGGCAACTCGTTGCTTCTGGCCACCGCTCAGCTGACTACTGAGGAATTCTTTCCGATCAGAAAGCCCTACAAGAGCGATCGCCTTCAGTGAGCGTTCCTCACGCTCCGATACGGGAATCGTCGGATGATAGAGGAGCGGAAGCAGAACATTCTGGAGAACGGTCGTGCGCGGCAAAAGATTGAATGCCTGAAAAACGAAACTCACTCTGGTTGCTCGGATCCTCGCCAATGCATCATCGGTAAGATCTTTGGTCGGTTCTCCCTGAAAGAGATAGTCACCGGACGTGTGGGAATCGAGAAACCCCAGAATGTGCATCAGCGTGGATTTTCCGGAACCCGAAGGACCCATGATCGCGACGAATTCACCGCGCAAGATGCTCAGATTGATATCGAAGAGCACCGGGGTGACAACACCGTCACTCTCGTACGATTTGAACAGTGCGCGGGTCTCGATAAGTGAAGATTGTGACATGCTTCATTCTTTGATCAGAATAACGACCGTCTCTCCTTCATTCACTCCCGTTACTTCTATGTTTCCTCCCTCTCCTTCCATGCCTGCAGTGACCGGACGCTCTTCAAGTGTTTTGCCGTCTGCGGCAAGAATACGAACAAAATTTGGCCCACCTTCTCGCTCGAGAACGGCACGGAACGGCACACTGATAACATCGGCACGAAAGCCGGTGATGATCTCTCCGTCTCCGGTCATGCCGATCTTCAAGTCGTCATGAGCCTCCGTAAAATCGAGCTTGATACGATATTTCGATACCCCGTCTTTGTCCGTTGCCGCAGAATCGATGTCGCTGACAACGAGATGAAGCGGCTTACTGGGAAAGGCATCGAGGAGAATGGATCCGCTCTGTCCAAACTGCACTCTGGGAATATCGACTTCGGAAACGAACATCTCGACCCGGTAAGGGGATTCCCCCAGCATCTCGACCGACGCATCGGAAGAAGGACGCATCACACCCGTCTTCACATGCACCTTCGTAATGACACCGGAGACCGGTGCCGTAAGAATGGTGTCTGCAAATTGTGACGCAGCCCGGGATAGTTCCGCCTGTGCCTGACGAACTCTTGCGAGAGCGGCATCGATATCGGTCTTGCGTGCAGGCGCCTTCTTCAGTTCCAGCTGGGCCTTGTCGATCTGGAGCGATGTCTCGTACGTGAGAATATCCGCCTTCGCACGATCTCTTGTGCCTATAAGCGTACTAATCTCTCCCTCCTGCGCTGCAATTCTCGTCGCATAGACGGCCGAGGCATCGCGAAGAGACTTCGATGCTGCATCGAGAGACGAGAGTGCAGACTGCACATTGCTTTTCTGAGTCGCAATCGTCGTCTTGTTTGTTTCCTTCGACGTATTCGTAAAATATGCGGTAAGCGGAAGAGCTGAAAGAATGTCGTAGGCGCGACTGACGATATCCGTACTTGCAAAAAGTTGCTGACGGGCAAGATCGAAACCTCGGAGTGCACTCTGGTATTCCGTCACCGAGAGCGTTGTCTGCAGCGATGAAATTGCAGACAATGTTGAAGAAAGATTCATCTGCATCGTGTCGTATCCTGTCGGATTCCCTTTCACGACCGCATCCTGCACATCATTGGCATTGAAGACTCCCTGCGTTGCAAGGAGTGCGGTTTTCGCTGACGCAAGATACTGTGCAATGGTGCTGCTTGCGGTACTCACCTGACCCGAAAGACTGATACTTGCCTCGCTCTTCAGTGCTACCAGCTGTGACTCGGATGTCAGCAGATTATCCTTCGAATTCTGCAGCGTTTGCTTCGCTGCATCCAGAGACGCCTGCTTATTGGCAACCTGCGCCTCTGCGATAGCGATGTCTTCGGGTCTGGATCCTTCAAGCAATTGATCGAGCTGAGCCTGAGCTGAAGCTCTTCCTGCACTTGCAGCCGCAACACTTGCTGCAAGGCTGCCGGAACGCAACGAGGCAAGCTTCTGACCCGCTTTCACACTATCCCCTTCTTTGACATACACACCCGAGACGATATCCAGAATAGGAAATTGCAAGGCAAGATCTTTCTCGGAAATCACAGTGCCAACGGCTTCGACGGTCTGACGTAGATCTCCGCGCTCAGCAGTTGCAGTGACGTACACGGGCTGCTTCGGTCGTGAAACCGCAATAACAATCCATGCAAGCAGCAGAAGCAGAACCATCGCAATGGTCGCCTTCAGATGACTGCGAAGAAAGCGCAGGGAAAGACGTATTTTTTCGTAGGCGGAGGAGAGGAGAAGATGCATGAATTGAAGACGAAGAAAGTGCGGAATTATTACAATAGAACTATAAATTAATTATAACTGTATGTCAATATGTTTCATGGCTTACACAAGAGCTTTCAATGCTTCATCGATGGCTTCGTTCACTGGCCTCATCGTCACCCCTTCCAGCGTCAATTTTTGAGAGGAAAGGATACAATTACTGCGTCCCGCTCTCACGACATCACCGAGATTGTCGATTGGCAAACGCTCGAAGCGATGCTTCGGGTCGACGATCTCCCTATAGCGCACCATGATCTGATAGGGCGATACGCTACCCGGATTCACGACGTTATAGATTCCTGTTCTCCTCTTCGAAACAAGGAGAGCGAGCGCCGAGAGAAAATCAGGCAGATACGTGAGCGAGTTCTGGCTCTCTAGAACCTTTGTGTACTTCCTGAGCTTACTGATGAGACTCCTTGGGTGAGATGTTCCGTCGAACGGCATGCGGAGCCTAAGCTGCAGCACGGGGAAATCCTTCAGGATTTGATCGATCCAGAGCTTGCTTCTGGAGTAGAAACTTCCGGAGAAATTCGGGGGATCTTCTTCGGTGAATCCTCTGCCGTCGTTATCACCCTCATAGGTGCAACCGGAGCCGATATGAACCCAGTAGATGTTTCTTTTGGCGCATGCGTCGAGAAGATTCAGCGGGCCCTGCACATTGCTAAGAATCGTCTCGAGTTTGTGTTCTTCACACCAATCAACATTGGGCTTCCCAGTCTTTCCTGCTGCATTGATGACGATGTCAGGCTTTTCAAGATCAAGGATGTTTCCAACTGCGACGACATCGCAAATATCGACTTCGGGAAAAACCGCATTCGGATAGACCGTTTTCAGATGCCCTGCAATGTATCCCCTGCCGCCGAAAATGAGGACCTTGTCCATGCGTGAATAGTAGCACAGATGAGAATGAAGAAACGCGATACACTCTCTGTATGACACTGCCACCCTTTCGAATCGAACAAACAAAAAACCGATCATCGCGAGCGACAATCAGGGATGGGGTTGTACTGATTCGCCTTGCGCGGAATTTGCCGAAGCATGAGGAAGCGCGTCATATCGAGATTCTTCTCAAGCGGATGAAGAAAGCCTTTCTGAAAGAACAGACAAGAACGCTGATCGATCCTTTTGCAGAATTTCCCGCTGGTGATCGGCGTCTGCTCTGGCGACAACTTGCGAAGTCAGTCGAGCCGTCCGTCTCTACACTTGTGCGGAAAATCAATGAAGAAACGATCAAAGCAGATATCAAGAGCGTCACACTCAAACTGATGCGCTCGAGGTGGGGCAGTTGCGGTCGGAAGGGACAAATCGCACTCTCAACTCCTTTACTGCTGACGAGTCCCGAGATTCTCCGGTATGTCATCATCCATGAGCTCTGCCATATCCCGCATCCGAATCACTCGAAAAAGTTTTGGGAAACAGTGGAGCGGTTTGAACCGGAGTATCGCTTGAGGGTGAAGGAGCTGCTGAGGTACAAGCTGTAAAGATAAGAAATAAAAGTTGGGTAGGTTTGGTAGGTGGGGTAGGTAAAACTTACCAAACCTACCCTACCTACCACACAATTCGAACGTCCTTATCATCTACCGAATCTCCCCTCTCTGAGCTACACTCTTCCCCGATGCCAAAAGTCCGACGGAAAGCCACACTTCGGAGACGACGCACCAAGCGAAAAGCCAAACCGCTCTTCGTGCTTGAAGAACACACAAGTAGACAAGTGAAAGCGGTGCTTGCAATCGGTTGCGGACTCGTTCTCTTCCTCGCGCTTCGGGGGAATGCCGGAGCGATGGGACTTGCGATCGGGCGGATTTTAACGTTTCTCTTCGGAGCATGGAACGTTCTGTTCCCTGCGATGCTCGTTGCTCTCGGATGTCTCCTTATGATCGGCACATCTCCGAATATCGAGACCAAACGGACGGTAGGCCTTCTCCTGTGTCTTGGGTCGTTTCTCGGAGTGGTTACCCTCTGGTCACCCGCAATCGACATGGCGGAGCACAGGAATGAACTCGGAGGAGCGGTCGGCTTCATGGTGGCATTCCCGTTCGTCGCATTCTTCAGTAAAGGAGCAGGCTACATCATGCTAACGGTGACATTCCTCGTCGGGCTCTTCGTGACGTTCGAACCCGATCTTCCGGCGATGATGAGAAGCCTGATGTCTCCGAAGAAAGAGCTGCGGTCGGTACGAGCAAGGAAGGACGATGAACAGGAGGACGACGAGGAAGATTTTGAGGAGGATGAAGATGAGCTCGAAGATCTCATTGAGAAGGGTGCGAAAGAAGAGGACTTAAATATTGTGCGACCGGAATTTGCAAAACCTTTCGAGGAGAAGAAGAAGGATGAACCGAAGGCAAAAGCCAAAACCAGTGGAATGCTGGAAATGAAGAACACACGCTTTGAGGAATGGAAATTCCCCGAATTGGATTTGCTCGATTCACGCAGGAGCACGCTCACCGTCAACGACGAGGAGCTCAAGCGCCAGGCCGCGCGCATCAAAGAGAAACTCGCCGAGTTCGAAGTAGACGTGACGATGAAAGACGCTCACCCGGGTCCGACCGTCACGCAGTTCACGTTGCAACCGGCAGAGGGCATCCGCCTCAGTAAGATCGAAAACCTCAAAGACGATCTCGCACTCGCACTCGCAGCGCAGAGCCTGAGGATCGAAGCGCCGATTCCTGGGAAATCGCTCGTCGGCATCGAGATGCCGAATGAGAAGCGATCGACGGTCTACTTAAAGGAACTTCTGGAGTCACAGGTTTTCCGCCAGTCCGAGTCCCCTCTGACGATCCCGCTCGGTCGCGGTGTCAGCGGCGATGCGATCGTTGCAACCATTGAGGACATGCCGCACCTCCTCATCGCAGGAGCAACCGGTTCAGGCAAATCCGTTGCGATGAACACGTTCCTGATCTCCCTGCTGTTCCAGAACGCACCTCATGAACTGAAACTGATCCTCATCGACCCGAAGCGCGTCGAGCTGATGCCCTACAACGGCATCCCTCATCTTCTGACACCCGTCATCACCGAATCCGAGAAAGCGCTCCAAGCACTGCGTTGGGCCATTGCAGAAATGGGTCGCAGACTGCACCGGTTCTCTGAGAATGGTGTGAAGAATCTTGCGGAATATAACGAGAAGCAGACGGATGAAGAGAAGAAGCTCGCACGCATTGTCATCGTCGTCGACGAGCTTGCCGACCTCATGATGCGGCAGCACAGAAAAGACACCGAAACGATGATCGCACGCATCGCCCAGATGGCGCGTGCCGTCGGCATGCACCTTATCATTGCAACACAGCGACCGAGCGTGGATGTCATCACGGGTCTCATCAAAGCGAATATCCCCACCCGCATCGCGTTCCGTGTCGTCAGCTCCATCGACTCGAGAACCATCATCGACAGCATCGGTGCGGAAGATTTGCTCGGCAAAGGCGACATGCTCCTCATGACTGCAACAACGGCAAAGCCCGTTCGCATTCAAGGCATCTTCATCTCCACGAAGGAGATCGAACGCATCATCAATTCGGTAAAAGTTGCCGGAGGAGGAATGCTTACGGAAGAGATTACCTTCGGTGAAGGAGACGAACCGGGAGGGCAGGACAATGAAGACGGAGACAACTCAGGCACACACGGGATGATCGATCTCGATCAGGACGATAACGGTGGTGATGATCTCTTCTTCGAAGCAGTCAGAGTTGTGCAAGAGACAGGCAAAGCGTCTGCAAGCCTTCTCCAGAGACATTTGAAAGTCGGCTACGCACGTGCTGCACGCCTCCTCGATATCATGGAAGAGAAGGGAGTTGTCGGTCCTGTGGATGGCGCAAAAGCACGAAAGGTGTTCATTGACAAAATGGCAGGGAGTGAGTAAAGTATAGCGTCTTTTGACGCAACTTTTCCGTTCCTCCACTTGTTCCATTATCAAAGAGAACCACTGAACGCATTTGAATTACATGACCTCCATGATGGACCGGATGATCATGATGATAGCCATGAGCGTGATTTAATTGATGAGACGGATGGCTTGCCCCCTGGCGCACGTATTCAGTATGAATTTTATCGTAATAGAGGAAGGCTTCTCGATAGTTTGCTTGCAGAACAGGATCAACCTATGGAAGAGGTATTACATTTTGTGCTGGAAAGTAGAGTTGAAAATAAAGAAAAAAAGCGTGATCATTTTGCTGCATAATTTCCACTCCCCAACATACTTGCTTTATATTTTTTAATGATTATAATGCTATTCTATTGTTTTCCGCGAATCTATGGCTCAATTAGAATTAAGTGACTCAAAAAAATGCCTTTCATCTGAACAGATTGTTTTTCATGAAGAACCGGTCATTTGTAAAAATACCAAACTGCTGATTGGATTACAGCGGACACAGAGTCGAAATGCAGCCGCTAATTTTGCTCTCGAAGAAGATGCAACAGAACCCCGAGTTGCTTTTGATGGAAGTGATCTGGATTGAGATGAGTGCATTGACAAGACGAGAGGTGATGCGTAGCCTGATCGCGATTTTTTTTCATCCTTTAGAACAATATCAGCATGAATACAGCACCAAATCACCATGATCATGATCAGGCACATGCGAAACTCATAGGACCTCATCATCCTGCAAGCCAACATATTGATGCGGCTCATCGCCCTCCCCATCATGCAATTACTCTGCAACTGCAAGAGGCAGTTGAAACGCTCGATCAAGAATCGGGCGGATTAATGGGAATCGGCGACTCGCGTTCTCTTGGAAAATTTGAACCGAAGCAAGAAAAACCGAAACAAAAAATGAATGATATGCGCACTATTCATTGAATTGCAGGAATCTACGGTACCATCTGCGCATGAAACTTCTCCTTGGAACGAACAATCAGGGCAAGATTATCGAGATGACGGAAGTACTGTCGGGACTACCCATTGAACTCCTGACTCCGAAAGACCTTGATCTGAAAAGCGACCCGGAAGAAACAGGAACAACATTTCGCGAGAATGCTCTCCTGAAGGCACGACATTTCTTTGAGCAAGCGAAGCTACCGACACTCGCTGATGACTCTGGCATCATCGTTGATGCGCTTGAAAACGAACTCGGCGTCTTCACGCGTCGTTGGGGGGCCGGGCCGGAGGCGAGCGATGCGGAGTGGATTGCGCACTTTTTAGAGCGCATGCGATCAGAGAAAAATAAGAGAGCACGCTTCGTCTGCTGCCTGAGCTTCATTGATCAGGATGGATCTGAGCACGTCTTCGAAGGATCCTGCGATGGTAGGATCACCAAAACGCTGGAGGCTTCCTATCTACCGGGACTCCCGATCTCTGCATGCTTCATGCCGGATGGCTTTGAATGCGTCTATTCAGCAATGAATATTGAACAAAAAAATAGTACAAGTCATCGGGGAAAGGCAATGGGGAAGGTACGAAGATTTCTGGAAGGAAAACTCCATCGATAGCGCTGGCCTGCTCAGTCTCTGACTGCAATATAGGAAAACGGCATACCGCCTATCAATCGTCCCTTCGTATCAAGAAACACATGCAAATCGGGGAAATCCGGGTGTCTCCATAACGAAACATTCCCGCGGTGGTAGTCGCGACAACTGAAGGGAATGCGCAGATGCAGATGTCCCCTCCTGTACTCGAACGTATCGGTATTCCACATCACTAAACCTTTGCGAATCGGCTTCCCGGAGATGCACACATTCCACACGGGATTACGGGAGCGCACGACTCCGTCTTTGCTGAGACGAAGGATCTTCTGCAAAGAAGTGGGTGAAAAAGTGGAGGCCGCATTGTTGCTCTCATCAAACTCGTCGGTCCTGAGGGTAGAAGGAACGAAAGGTTTGGAAAGAATAGAGTCTTTCGTGGAAAGCACGGGAAAGGACTCTGCAGATGCAAGAGAAACAAAGGATATCAATAGGAGCAAGATACCTGAAATAACAAGATATCGAGATGAAGGCCTGAAAGGAAGCGGAGCATGGAACATCGTGTCGTCCTCAGTACACAGCATCGCTCATACACTCGAAATGGCAGACTCCTGCACAACCGCGAGAAGGTTATAGAAATGACTTCTTAGAGCCAATAGGTCTGTTCTTTCAGGAGGAAGAACTACATGGCATCACCCTATACACTCTTCTGAATCGGCGTGAAATCCAACGCAAGGATCTTATCCCATACTTTCCTGATGACCGCCGAAAGGTCTTTTTTCTGATCTTCGGTAATTTGGAAAATGCGTTGAATAGGTTCATGCTCGCCTTCCCCGATGAAATCGAGAATGTATTCTTTCGGATCAAGATGCGGCATGCCGTGCTCGAGAAGCAGTGCATAGAACACAAGCTGCCTGAAATAATCACCTTCCCTCAGAATTTCACCTTCACTCTTGGGTTTTCCCGTCTTGAAATCGATGACTCGTACCGAAGAAGAATCGAGAGAGAGACGATCGATGCGATCGAGTTTTCCGGTGATGGGAACATCCGTCTCGGCGCGGCCGAGCCGCGACGGATCGCCAAGGTGTGTGGAGATCGGATGCTCGATATGCGCGATGATGGGCTTTATATTCTGCAGCATTTCCTCGAAGTAGCGCGGGAGCGACTCCTCTCCGATCTTTAGAAGCCTCTGTTTCTCTTGGTCTGTCAGAAGCTCTCTCTCATTCAAAAAATTCTCAAAAAACTTCATGAATGTTGCCTGTGTCACGCTGTCTCCTTTCTGCAATGAAAAAGCCCATTGCTTTAGCGCATCATGGACTGCATTGCCATACACGAGGCTGGATTGCTTCGATTGCGGAACCTGAAGAAGATCGGTTTTGAGAAAAAGCACAGGATCCTCGAGAAAATGATTGAGCGCGGTCACCGAGAGCTTGTATGTCTCTATTTTCTTCTTCAGAAAAGTCTTAAATTCTTTGTCACTATCCTTGATTGGATCAAAAAGGAGAGTCGCTGCAGCTTCCGGATCCTTCAGTTCCCGCTCGAATTCCGGCAAACTTCCGGCCTCTGCAAAAAACGATGACGGAGAAACCGATTGACGGATATCCCCTCTCGTCTGCTGTCTCGGACACGTAAATAGCAATTCATTGCGAGCCCTTGTCATAGCCACAAATGCGACCCTTCGTTCATCCTGATCGGCCTCAAATTTCTTCTGCTCAGACTCCCAGCCGAAGAGAAGATCCTCCGGCATCGATACGCCTGCAGGCTTGATCCTATGGTCCCAGTGCTTCTCTCTAAAGTTCGGAAGAATGACAATATCGAATTCGAGACCCTTGCTCCTGTGTGCAGTCATCAGTGCCACTCCCTCATCGGTCAGATGAGGTAATTCGTATGTCATTCGGAGATCTCCGTACTCGGGCTCCAGGTAGTAATTTAAATCGTCTGCAAAACTTCTCGCAGAAAACGATGGTTGCTCGTAGGCCCTGTACTTGATGGCATCAAAAAATGTTTGTACAGCTGCAAAATCGATAGGATCAATGGAATGAGGATTCTTCGGGAGAATGCCGGTGTGTTTCAGAATGCATTCAAACGTCTCGACGATGGTGCAGCATGCAAGCGATTGGTGGATATGAAGAATCGTATCCCGAGCTCTCAGGAGAGCATCAAGATCATGCAAAAGGAGAGGATTTTCGGTATCCGGTCGATTGAAACGAAGGAGGTATGAATGAAGAGACTCTTTTCTATCTTTTGCCTCATAGATCAGGGCTAAATCGGTCTCTTTGCAGTGGAAGAAAGGAAGACTCATCGCATCAGCCATTTTTCCGCTATCTTCAGGGCTGCATGCAGCCTGAAAAAGTACCACTGCCTGATGTACAAGAGGATGCTGCAGGAGATCAAGCTTTCCGGAGAATTGGACAGGGATAGACCTTGCACGAAGCACGTCGTAGATGGGTCGTAGTTCCCTGTTCGTCTGGGTAAGAATTGCAATTTCCTGCGGAGAAGTACCTGCCTGCATCCTCTCCTCAATAATATCAGCGATCATCCAAGCCTCTGTGGCATCGCTAGGAGTAAGCAGCAAAGAGGGCTTTTGACACTTTGTTTTCCTCGCTGCAACAAGCTGCTTCTTGAGTCCTTCTATTTTTCCAACCAAACGCTCCGTATTGAGAGCAATCATCGTGCCTGCAGCATCAAGAATGCTCTGAGTACAGCGGTAGCTGGTCTCTAGAACAACAATAGGTGCTGATGTGAAACGTCTATGAAACTTGAGAATATTCTGGAGATTTGCACCCTGAAAACGGTAGATCGCCTGATCATCATCTCCGACCACGAAGAGATTGGGCTTATCCTCCGGAGAACGAGGAGTTGTAAGAAGTTCGATCAACTCGTACTGCGAACCATTCGTGTCTTGAAACTCATCGACGAGAATATACTGGTACCTCTCTTGGAGCCCTGAAAGAAGCCAATCGTTGTCTTTCAGAGCAGCGATGACGGTGAGGATCATATCGTCATAGTCATAGCGACCGGACGACCGAAGCATCTCCTGATACTTGAGAAACATATTCACAAGCTCTCTAAATTTTCTGCCGCGAAGAAGATTGAGCGTATGCGCCTTCGTTCCGTCACGACTTTTCTCCGCTAGCGATGCTTCGTACTCCACTACAACGCCGGAAAGCTTCTCTGGATCAGTCTGACCCTCGCGCTTCAGCTGACTGAATCTTCCCAGAATATCCCGAATGCGCAGATACGGATGTTTCTTATTGACCAGAACGAGATCCGGAAGCATCGAGTCGATGATCTTCTTCACGCTGCGGTAGCGTTCGATATCGCTGATCTGCTCAAGGGTAGACCAGTCGTCGAACACGAGCGGATTGCCCTGAATAATATCATTGCTGAAACCGTGAATCGTCGAGACTGTCACTCCGTATGCATCAGGTCCGATAAGACTGCGTAGCCTCTCACGCATGGCGGTCGCACCACTCGTTGAGTAGGTGAGACAGAGAATATTGCTCGGCCTTGCATGAGTCTTCCTCAGAATATTTGCGGTACGCATGGCAAGTACCTGTGTTTTTCCCGTTCCCGGACCCGCGACGACCATCAAAGGACCCTCAACCGTGTCGACAGCCAATTTCTGCTCTGGATTCAGGCGTTCGTATTCAGCAGAGAAGGACAGCATGCATCTATCATAGCAGCCTCAGGGCATCTGCTCGCTCATTTGAACAAGAGAAAACATCTGGAAAGCGATGATAGAGAGAAGAAGCAGCAACCAAAGAAAGAAGCTCAACTTGAATGAAAGCAGCGAGGTCACAGAAATAGGGATCATCATGATGAAGAGGAATCCAAGACTCACCAGAGAGAGGCCGATCAATGTAAAAAAAATGCCAAACCACTTTCCCTTGGTTCGCCTCATACTTGCTTGAAGACTGTGGACGATGCTCTGCTTGCCGCCGGCTAGTATTGCAGGTGCGAGAGACAGGTGCGGAAACATCCAGAGACCGAGAAGCGGACCGAGGAAAGGAATCCAAACGAAGGAACGTATGAAAGAGAGGAGAAGCAAACCGATCATTCTATATGTCATGATCGGGAGAGTGCGTGCCGCGTCATACCCCGAGAATGGACCGGATGCCGCAAGTGAAAGAAAAAACACGGATGCAAGAAAAAGAATGGAGGCATTCAGCAGAAATGAGAGAAGAACCCACGGACCCACTGCCGCAATGAATACAAAAGCAATATCCTCAGGCTGTAACTGAAGATCAAGCGAGTCGGTCCGAAAACCGTACTGATGCATACGACTAAGAAGCAGACTTCCGTCTGACTCGCTGAGTTTCGTCATGGCAGCATCAACACGGATTTGTAATTCCTCCCAAGAAATGCCTTGTTCTTCCACTATACGATCCTGGAGGCGCTGTGCTCTCTGTCCTGTAAAAGTCGTGACAATACCTATGAGCAAAGCAAAGCATAGAACAGAAACAGAGAGATCCTTTTTTTTCTTACTGATCAGCAAGAGGCTCGAGAGAACCAGCTGACTGAATGCGATGCCTTTTTTGTGACTTTTTGCCATGCGGGGCTAGTCGTTCGGCGTTTCGATCGTATACGCGCAGCGATCGCACTTGAGGAACATCGATCCGCCTTGGTGGATCTCCACGAGCGATCCTTTTCTGCACTCCGGGCACTGCTTGCCACTCATGAACGACGGTGAAGCGAAGGGGGTCATCTTTGCTTCTGGCGAATGCTCGCGAATGGAAACAGAGCGAGGATGATCCCTCAGTTTCTGCAGAACCTTGGCTTCGATCTGACGGATGCGCTCTCTCGTGACACTGAATTCTTTCCCGACTTCCTCGAGCGTGTGACCGATGCCGTCCCTGAGGCCGAACCTCATCTCAATAATCTTTCGCTCGCGCGGAGTGAGGTACTCCAACATCGCATGGACATTCTCTTTCCGGAGCTGTCTATTGGTCGCATCGAAGGGATTGACTGCCTCCTCATCCTCGATGAAATCGCCTAACTTGCTGTCTTCTTCAGATCCAACCGGAGCTTCGAGTGAGATGATGTCCTGACTGATCTTCTGGATGTGACGAACCTTCTTGATGTCCATCTCCATTTCGACGGCGAGCTCTTCGACCGTCGGCTCGCGACCGAGCTCCTGTACAAGGCGCCTCTGGGTGTGCGTCAGCTTGTTGATCGTCTCGACCATGTGGACAGGAATGCGGATCGTACGTGCCTGATCGGCAATGGCTCTGGTGATCGCCTGACGAATCCACCACGTCGCATAGGTACTGAACTTGAAACCGCGTTCAGGATCGAACTTCTCGACTGCGCGAAACAGTCCGATATTCCCCTCCTGAATGAGATCGAGGAAGGAAAGACCGCGACCGATATACTTCTTGGCAATCGAGACGACGAGACGAAGGTTCGCTTCGGCAAGCTGCTGCTTCGCTCCGGCATCTCCCTTGCGAATGCGACGCGCAAGCTCCACTTCTTTCCGGCCGTCGATGAGGGGAACGCGTCCGATTTCGGAGAGGTACATGCGTACCGAGTCATTGCTGATCTCGAGCAGATCCACCTCGCGCTCTTTCTTCTTTTTCTTATCGTCTGCAGCGGCTTTCTTCGGATCGGTCGTGATACTGATACCGGCTGTGGCAACCACTTCGAGCGATGCATCATCCGTATCGGCTGCCGTCGTCGCTCCGGTTCCCGCTTCGCTATCTTGGAGCTGGGCAGCAGTCTGCGTGCTCGCTTTCCTCTGCCAAATGAGCGTGTCTTTCACGTCGATGACATCGATACCAAGCCCGACGAAGAGGCTATAGACCTCATCCAAGAGATCGATATTTTCCTCGGCATTGGGAACAGCTTTTAAGATCTCCTGATGCGTCACATAACGCTGTTCTCTGCCCTTCTTCACTAGGTGACGAATCTCCTCAGGAAACGCCTTCAATTCGTCATCAGTCGGCTGATGAATGAAACTTCGTGGGTGCGATGCCATAAAAGTAGAGAGAGAGTATAGGGAGAAGAAGCGAAGTGCAAGGGCTTAGAGCTGAAGGAAAGATCAAATTCCAGAAACCAAAAACCAATTGGAATTTGGTATTTTGATTTTGGAATTTTATTTTGCCATTTGCGTCAGCTTCAGAAGTTGCTGATACTGCGTCAGAAGACGCGCTTCCTCATCCGCTCTGCCTTGAGTGCGCGCCTCCCGAAGCTCGCTGATCAGTGCAATCTGGCGACTAACCACAAGCTCTCGGTTCGCTGCCCCACACATTTTCTTTACTTCTCTCGGAGCGAGACTCTCGGACCACGACGGGAAGTTTTCTTCGCAATAAAGTGCCAGTACTTGGAGCCTTTCGCGAAGAAGAGGATCAATTGAGAGCGGAAGAAGCACCGCAAGGGCCTCGATGTCCTGTGGTGCCGCCATGACCGTAGTTCGAACGAGCTCCAGTTCCGGACTGGAAAAAGGGATCAACTCAGCGAGAATTGGACGACATGCAGGGTAGAGAAGAGCAAGGCCGATTGTGAGCTCCGCACTCGAAAACGGTGCCTCCTTCAGATCTGCCTTCACCAGAAGCCTAGGAGGAGCGGAAGATGCATGGGAGAACGTACGGAAATCCTGTGCGAATTCGCTCGAAACGATGCCAAATTCCTGCGCGGCTTTATCGAGATACGCGCGGAGTTCAACCGATGTCGGAACGGAGAGGAGGAGAGGAAACAGTATCTCAGCAATGCGATTTTTACCGCTCGGTTCGGCCTTATCTGGGAAAGTCTTGAGACGACCGATAACGGCATCGATGTAGGGAATCGCCTGCTCTTCGATAATGCATCGAAAGAGTGCTGGATCGCGCTGCACGAGTTCATCTGGGTCCTTCGCTGGAAGCGTGACGGAGAGAATTCTCAGCTGTGCCTTGGACAGAAGATCGAACGCACGACCAGCTGCTAGCTGACCCGCATTGTCCTGATCGAGACACAGCACCACCTCATCGGCGTACCTTTTGATGATCTTGATGTGCTCTTCTGTAAGGGCTGTTCCGCTGACAGCGACAACATTGTCGATCCCTGCTTTATGCGCGGCGACTGCATCGAAATATCCTTCAACAAGAACCACCCGATGCGTTTTGCGAATGGCATCGCGCGCCTGAAAGAGCCCAAAGAGAACTGCTGATTTATTGTAGAGAACGCTCTCGGGAGAATTGACGTACTTCGCGTCACTCTCGCCCATGGTCCTGCCGCCGAAACCGATGAGAAGCCCCTGACTATCGCTGATCGGAAACTGGATGCGGTGACGGAACCGATCGTAGATTCTCTGCTCCGTGAGTTCCTTCTGTACCCCGAGGCCGCAGGCAATGATCTCGGCCCTCGAGAAACCTGCCTTCAGAAGATGCTCATATGTCTCCGAGAAAGAATCCGGTGCGTAGCCGATGCCGAAAATCTTGAGCAGTTCTGCAGTCACTCCTCTCTTGAGGACATAGTCTCTCGCAACAGGAGTTGACTGGAGCTTCTCTGCGTAATACTTCTGTGCCGCTTCGAGACACTCGCGAAGCCTCTGCTTCTCGTCCTTTGTGACGCTTGGCTTCTCTGCACGCTGTCCTTCCTTCGGTAGAACGACACCCGCTTTCTCCGCAAGCATTTTCAGTGCCGCGGGAAAATCGATCCCTTCGATCTTTTGAACAAAGCTGAAGATGTCGCCTCCGCTCTGACAGGCGAAGCAGTACGCAATCCCCTTATCGGGTGACACCAGAAGACTCGGCTTGCTGTCATTATGAAACGGACAGAGGGCAACGAAGCTCCTGCCCTTGCGCTTCAGCTGACAGTACTGAGACACCAGCTGATCGATCGGGAGCCGGAGTTTGATCTCGTCTTTGGCGTCCATGGAGAGGAAGTATACCTCAAGAAATATGAGCGCAGCAGCGATTCGACAATCGCTGCGGTGTTTGTGAAAGAACGGTTCTCGATACGCTCTTCTGCGGCTCGGGCTACTGGAACTGACACAAAGAAATAGGGCGTGTCGAGAAGCAATTCGGTCCGCAGGACTTGATTTTTTCTATACATTCTTTTTAAATACTCTACCTTTGAACCATGCCCGATCATCAAACGGCGAAGCGAGACCGGAATCATTGACGAGATTGCGTGCGAAATTCGCATCCATCGTCGAAAGCCAAAGCGATTTACAGTGCGCGGAGGTCTTTGATCGTGCCGATACAATCGCAAAAAAATTATTCACGGAAATCGAAGGCAGACGAGCGAGTCTCTACGACATATTCAATGAAGCGCATGATATGGGGTCAAACAGAGAAGCATGGAGAAAAAAGAATGAGACAGATCTGAAGCTTCTTGTTCACCTTGACCACTTGATGCTTGGGGAAAATTTGCAAACCATGTACATGAATATACTGAATCATTTCGCGCGCTATAAACATGTCTTTCTTGAAGGATCGGAAAGAAATTTGGAAGTGTTCGCATCGTCGGTTGTGACGATGATGCTGGAAATGATGCAGTCAATTGAAAGCAGTCAGGGAAATACAGTGAAAGTGGTTGATCCTTCCATTCAAATACAATTGCCACCGCTCCTGCAAAATTTTGACGGTCACTTGTCGATTCCGCGCCATGGCTTCATGCCCGATTCTTCGATTGGTGAGATGCTGATCGGAGGGCAACAGGGAATCAATGCTCACGATGAAATCGTTATCCACGGATGTCATCACATGCGTTGTACGACACATGCACGCGTACAGCAGCTGCTCTTCAGACTTGGAATGCCACTGGAGCAAAGTCCCGATGACCCCATCAATTTATGGGTTAACGAACTCGGCAGAAAGACCGATATTCATACACTACCGAGCGGATGTACAATGGGAACCATTGTCGATAGCGATCTACGAGCCGTTATCTTCAAACACACGGGGGAACTACAGCTGAGCGGGATGGCAGTTCCAAATCGACCCGGGCTGCGTGACGAAGTCTTGGATAAAGGCGGAACTCTGCTTCCAAGTGATCTCATGATCGCTGTCGAAGAAATATTGAAAACGGCGAAAAGTCTGAGCCTGAAAAAGAAACCTGCAGTAGCGATATCAAGAGACATGTTCATCAGCTGAACATCCTCACCATATCCCTCGGAAGTCTATTCATCACGATACCTGCCTTCAGCACACCTCTCCCAACGATCATCTTCCGACCGAGCACCGGAAAATCAACTGCAAGGAGCACATCACCGTCATCCATACCTTCCGGCTTTGAGACAGGAATATTCGTGCCCTTCATCATATCGCGCATCTGCAGTTCCGTAATGACGAGCACTTGCTTCGTCGCCTCAAGACCGCGAAGCACCGAGACTTCGTGTGAAAGTCTTACGAGACCGTGATTTGTAGCTTTCCCGAAGGGCAAACCGCCGAGATATGGCTGAAGCGGCAGATGAAAATCGAGAATAGACGCAGGCATAATGGAGAGCTGTTCTTTGTATTCCGTAAGAACTTCATTCTCTCTGATGAACGACGTTCCGTACCAATCGATCAGATTCTCTGCGATTTCTTTCACTCTCGCTTTCGGAAGTACCGACCACGAATGAGATTCACTGCGGGCTCTTAAGCTTCCGCGATCGCGCGTGGGTGCACGTTTCTCGAGAACAGCACAAAAGAATCCTTCGGTGTCGTAGGTCTGAGGCCAGAGACGGACGAGGGTTAGGGATTGAGGGATAGGGTTAGGGTTAGGGTTAGGGATGAGGGCTCGAGAAGTAAGAGATTCTTGGACTTTGATCGAATCATCAACTGCTTTCGAGAAATCACACTTCAATATTTCAGCAGGATCGAGGACCACAAGTTGAGTACTAAACTTGTTCAATACCGAGCGCACGACTTCTTCGTTTTCCTCCGGCGTGAGTGTGCACGTCGAATAGACGATTCTGCCTCCTACTTTGCAGGCGTGCACGGCAGACTCTAGAAGTTCTCGCTGCAATTTCGCCATCTTCCCGATGTTATCCATGGAACAGTAATCGAGAGAATCGCTGTCTTTGCGCACCGTTCCCTGTGCGGTGCACGGAGCATCGCAGAGCACGCGATCGAAACGCTCCGTCATGTTGCCTGCAAACCATTGGCCGACTTTTCTCGTCACGACTGCATTCATCACACCGGACCGTTGCAGATTTGTGATGAGCGACCAGATACGTTTTTCTTGGACGTCGTTGGCGATGAGAATGCCTCTACCACCCCCACCCCTAACC
>CAZQYX010000007.1:0-63845 GCA_964597665.1 uncultured Candidatus Peribacteria bacterium
GGGGTGGGGGAGGAATGGGCGAGGATCTTCCAATTCGTATTACAGCTCGTCATGTGATCAAAGTACTGTGGGTACGCGGTAAACATCTCTGCGATCTTCAGTTCCGAGAGAGGCCGAAGCAAGCTGAAGTATTCGATATTCGTTCCGATGGAATCTGTGAGATAACGCCTAAGCGCACGCTCGAACGCAAGGGACTTGCTCCACTGATGATTGATGTCGACGCCTTTAAATTTCACATTTCCCTCATTCGCGCTCCGCTCGTTGCTCATGACGACGGCATCAAAATCGTAGAGCTGTGCAATCAGCACCGACAGGATCGACACGTATGCTGTAATCGGCACGTGGCCGTTCAATGCTCCCTGTGCATTCAGGTCAAAGAGATTTCCCGAGATCGATCTCTTCACGGTGATCATCGGCAGACCTGTGAGATGCGCAAGTTCATCGATGAGCGGATGCGAACCCATCCGCAGGAGCGTGATCTTGGCACCTGTTTTCTTGAGGAGTTCGATGGTGACGAGGGAATCCTTGCCGCCGCCGATCGGCACGAGGATGCGCTTCATCGCATTTGGAGGCAGTCTCTTTCGCATCATGTTGGACTCTTCTTCTTTGATCTCCTTGGAGGGGAAATGAAGGAGGCTCCGGAAATCGATGTTGTTTTTGAAGAAGAATTCTCCGAGTCCGTTCTCGTAGACCGAATTCCAGAACTGCGCATCGACTTTCGTAAGGTTCAGATAGGGAATATCGATCTTCTTCGGGAGACAGGTCTTGTAGTAACTGATTCCGCCGATGAGATGCAGTGCATTCAAGCAACGTTCGATTTCCCATTCATATTTCTTTAGTCGATCGTCGCTCACTGGTTCAGGAAGAAGAATCGTCTCCTCGAAGTCGATACTGTGGTCCAGCGAATACCGAAGCGAGATTTTCCCCGCATGGTGGTTCCACGAGTGCCCAGTGAAGATGAAAGAAGAGTACGTTTTCATGGGTGAGGTCCTATGATACAGAAAATTCCATTTTTTGCTTGTTTGGAGAAGCTCCCTATCACGACGAGTGACAGGGAGCTTTCTTTGTGCTCGATCCGAGATCCGATTAGCGAACTTGTTTCTCGATGACATTGATTCCGCTCATTTGGGTGTAGGCCATGTGATGGCCACGGGGTGTGCTGCCACATTCGACAATGATTTTGCCGGCCAGAAAGTACAATTCAGCACAATCTGCGGTTCCATTGGGAGTGTGGTAGCGAACGCAACCCAAACCGGGATTCAGCGTCAAAAGTGACGCTGCTTCGAGGAAGTGAAGCTTCCTCCAGGTTTGGTCGGGCTGTGCCCAGTCGTGCAAAAGCAGAATGGGCTTCGTCCAGTACGGTGCAACGCCGAGCGGCAGTGACACTTGCCACCGTTGTCCGCTTTTTTGCGTCACGATGACCGGTCCGAAGACCGGCACGCCTTGAGGGAATAATTCTTCATCATCCCCAAAGCACAGGTGTCCCAGATCGGGACCGAAATTCACTGCGGAAGGAGAAGATGTCGGAAGGGCGACGGTTTTGATGTCCACCGCCATTCCAAATCTCATCATTCGTGCAGCGATTCCTTCGCAAAGGATATTGCGAGGAATCTCTCTGACGCGCTGAGTCATGATTTGCCTCCATGAAGTAAAGGATCGAGCACCTTGACTCTAGTACTTTTCCAGTTTAAATCAATAAAAATGAGCTGAAGAGAGTGTTCTTCAAAGATACAAGCGATTTATCTCGGGCTTGCCCATGCACAATTCGAGTCGAGGTGCAGCAAGGTGAACTTCTTCGATTCCACGTACGCTTTGGGATCGACGGTTTCGTCGCGCAGCGTGACGATCAGAAGCCCCGTAGGGGCAAGGAGTGCATGCATGTCATCCATGATCCGATCGCAAAGATTCGTGTCCTGTTCAAATGGGCTCTCTGGTGCGTTGAAAAGATTGAAGCATGCAATGATGTCGTACGGGGGATCGAGTGACTTTCTCCAGTTCTTCTTCGTGAGATCAATGACTTTGTGATCGTACGTCGCTGAAGGGTTTTTCCTGCTATCGATACCCGTAACGTTCGCACCGAGCTTTGTCATCATCTCGGCGAAGAACGGCGGGTAGCGATCGCGAAACGTATCACTGAGAACGTACGGCTCGGCTGATCCACAACCGATATCGAGCACGTGTTTCCCCCTCACGTCTCCGAGCGCGGCAATGGCATGTACTTCGCGCATATCGGCGATATCGAAATCGACGGTTCCGCCAAGGTCTTTCACGACCGAGAAAAACAGTTTCTGCGCTTCGAGAAACTTTGGCTCGCTCAGAATAGCAGCCGGGCTTTCGCGGTCTGCGATGCGCCGGAGGTAGGGGAGATCTTGGTTAATTGTAGACATTTATATAAAGTTTGTTATAGTAAGAATATGAGTAATCCAGACATTCCGGATATTAGCGTAGTTGCAGCACAATTAACTGCCGATTGCGCAAAAATTGCTGAACTAAAGCCACTTATTTCACATCAACTTGTAAGCAACGGTCATAGTATTCTTACAAGGGCTCAATTTCTAACTGATAGTGAGCCATTGTCACCTGCGCAGGAAGAAGCCTTAAGAGTTGTTGCAGCTATGGTTCATGAGATAGCTCTCAATACAGATTCACTGTTGCAGGAATTGATCACGAGAAATGCAGCGGTAATAAGGTGACCTTGCATCTTGTGATGATTATTGCTACAATTGTGACATGCATTCAACTACGTTCAACTTTCGTCTTCCCCGCAAACTAAAGAAAGAGGCGCAGGCTGTTATCGAGAAGAATGGTCTGGATATGCCATCGGCTGTTCGACTCTTCCTTTCGCACGTCGTATCGAGGGGGACGATTCCGCTCCAGTGGATCACTGTGAACGGATTTACAGACGATGCTGAAAAAAAGATTCTTGCACAGATCGGGAAGAAAGATATCGTCA
Source organism: uncultured Candidatus Peribacteria bacterium (assembly GCA_964597665.1). Taxonomy (GTDB): domain Bacteria; phylum Patescibacteriota; class Gracilibacteria; order Peribacterales; family Peribacteraceae; genus SICN01. The sequence continues at coordinate 2,954 of CAZQYX010000007.1, forward strand.
AAACACTGAAGTCCGATGATGACATTTCTGCATTCGTCGATGCGTTGTGAACTGCTGCTGCATCGCCAGTTCAAGAAAGACCTGCAGAAATTGAAACGTGCAGGGTGGAACATGGAACAGGCACAGGCGGCTCTGTCTATCTTGGCTGAAGGACCGCCATTTCCTGCTAAGTATGGTGTTCACGAATTGCAAGGCTCGATGCAGGGTGTGTATGACATGCATGTTGCACACAATTGGCTGATTCTTTTTTGCTATCCTGAGAAGAACGTCATCGAAATTCTCCGGACGGGTACGCATGCATCGATCAATCTTACGGAGTGATTGAGGGGCTTATGACAGGGTACAGAGCGAACCAAGTGTCGTTGCAATCATCGATCCTCCCCACCTTTCAATCTCTTCCTGTGCGTATCGTTTCACCGAGCTGAAATCACCAAAGATGAACCGGTTCTCTTCGATCTTCATGACCTTTAAGCCAAGCGTTGCGAAGTATTCCCGTGCGAGTTCATCTGAGAACGGATCGGAGTACACCGAAAGAAGAACTTCTTTCCCCAGTGCCTTCATATGCCGGAGAGCTGCCTCTTCATCGGGTATGTATCCAAGCGTGTTATTCAGACACAGAACATAGTCAAAATCTCCGAGAGCGGCACACTGTTCATCAGATGTGATATCGCAGAGCCGTGTGTCGATGTTCATCTTTGCCTTCGCGATATTTTCACGCGCATCCGAAAGCAGCTTCTCCTCGATGTCGATTCCCAGAGAATGGATATCCGGTCTCTTTGTCTGCAGATCGATCAGTCTCGATGCATTTGCACATCCGATCTGCAGAACCGTTGCGTTCGGTTTCAGTAGCTTGCAGATGAGTGCGGATTCCAGAAGCCAGTTCTCGCGATTCTTCGCGGGTATACGCTCAAGTTCGTCGCAGTGGGTATAGACTGAGCAAGGCGAAGGCATGTGCGTACAGTAGCGGAAGTACTTTTGTTGATTATAGACACAAATTAAAATAGTGCTATAATGATTAAGATGTACCAAGAGCTCGAAAGACCGAAAAGAGGGAAAAGCTGTCGTACTCGTGCTCAGCTGAATGCTATCAGTGAGGCGGAGTGTGTGTCTTGTTTCTTAGGCCAAAATCCGGCATTAACACGGGCAATAGTTTTTTTGCGCTTTCAGGAGCATTCTTATCGGGAAATAGCCGAACTTCTGCATCTGGTAGATTTGGCAAGAGGTACATCTATGGAAAGCAGAACAGTGATTGCGACGAATGCTGTCGGTCTCATCGTTACTTCACATGTAGACGAAGAGGCAAACAGGGAGATTTCCCTTGCCTGCAAAAAAGATGCAGCGAAGCAAGCAAGGTCTCATCTTTCAGAAGATCATCGTGTGGCTGCCAAAAAAGCTGCAGGGAAGAACGATTGGAATACAAAAGAGAATGCATTGCTTTTGGAAGTGATGCACGATGCTTCTTTTCTTCATACACAAGGCAGTATGAAAGACAGCCCGGATCTCGGGAGAATTGCGGAACATCTCAATGATGTTCATGGTATGAATTTGACCGCGAATGCAGTGTCGAAGCACATTCACTGGCTTCGAAAAAAATTTGACATGCAACTGGCGAACAAAACCGATGTTGCTGAATAATTGTGCATACAGGTTCTGTGGTGCCATGGGAGGGACTTGAACCCTCAATCCCTTGCGGGAACGCGATTTTGAGTCGCGCGCGTATACCATTCCGCCACCATGGCTAGGCACTTGGTTGAGAGTATAACGGAGAAATAGTTTTCTAGAAGAACACCGGAACATCAGGTAAAGCTGTCTCCGGTTCCGTTGCTTTCAGCGCTCGCGCACGGATGACTTCTTGTGTACGGTCGACGATCAATCCTGCAGAGAGTAGTTCAGGGAGCTTTTCAGGATGTGATACCTCTCTAGACGAAACGGGGCCGAGTTGATCGAAGAAGATACTTAGGCATTGACACGCCTTCGGATCCAATTCCGTCTGTGCACTCTGCTTGGATGACCATCCTTGTTCGCTTGCTTCGTAGAAGAATTCGGGGGTGGTCATGGCGTGCGATTGTAATTCACTTTGAGAGAAAATCAAGATTTTGCTCGGATTGCTGTATTGATTTCTGTTTCCATTACAATCGAGTCATGCGCATCGCCTCCCTCTCCCCAGCCGTCACCGAAATTCTTTTTGCGATGGAGCAGCAGAAGAACATTGTCTGCACTGACCAATTCAGCGATTTTCCGGAAGCCGCCAAAGCGATACCGCATCTAAAGGATCATCAGAAGATCGATATCGATGCACTCAGAGAATTCAATCCCGAGGTCGTGTTTACGTCGACGTTGGTGCAGGAGAAGCTCAGTAAGAAGCTGAAGGAGGAGGGATTGGGTGTCATCTATCAGGACCCGCGTTCCATTCTTGAAATTTATGAATCGATTCGCGAGATCGGCGTGATTCTTGGATGTGAGCCGAGAGCTCATGCACTTATCGAGACGATGCAGCAGGGTTTTAACGACACGAAGCGCAAGGCGGGGCTACTTCATCGCAAGGCGAAAGTCTACGTCGAGGAATGGCATAACCCTCCGATGGTGAGCGGGAATTGGGTACCGGACATTGTGAAGGTTGCCGGAGGCATGCCGTTTCCCATAATCAGTGCGGGCGTTCCCGCCCGCGATACAGGCAAAAATCCACCAAGCAGGGAAGTGAGTCTTTCTGAGATCCAAACATTCGATCCCGATCTCATCGTTCTTAGTATCTGCGGTGCAGGTTCGATTGCAAACAAGGAACTTCTCACCGGTCGCGCAGGATGGGCTGAGTTGAGAGCGGTCAAAGAGAATCATTTGTTTGTGATCGACGATTCGCTTCTTAATAGGCCGGGACCAAGACTCACCGAAGGTACTAAGAGACTTTTTGGGTGGATGTTTCAGGTGTTGCATTGAAGGTACGGAAGGTTGGGTAGGTGTGGTAGGTAGGGTAGGTCCCTACCAAACGTACCAAACCTTCCCAACCTTTTTCTCTCCTGCATTTACATCTCCAATCATTCTCGGCATGATCTCCTCATGTTCGATGTCGTTATCGTTGGCCTTGGCATCGCGGGTTACACAGCCGCTATCTACTGTGCACGCTACAAACTAAAGGTGCTTCTGGTCGGTGCCGAAGCCGGCGGTATGGGCAATACGGCGGCGGAGGTTGGTAACTGGCCCGGAGAAATAGAGATCCGGGGTCCGGATCTGATGGAGAAGTTTAAGAACCATGCGATCAGCTTTACCGATCAGGTGACGTTGAAGATTGCACATGTCAAAGATGCGAAGAAAACAGGTGCCGGATTTGAATTGAGCCTTGAGGGCGATGAGAAAGTGACGGGAAAAACCATCATCTTCGCGACAGGCTCAAATAAGCGTCATCTCGGTATCAAAGGCGAAACGGAGTTCTCAGGCAAGGGTGTGACGTACTGCGCGACCTGCGATGCGTTCTTCTATAAGAACAAAACCGTTGCGGTCATCGGAGGAGGGGACAGTGCGGTGGAGGGTGCCGCTATTGCGGCGCAGGTGGCTGCGAAGGTCTATCTCGTCCATCGCAAGAATAGTTTCCGCGCCGAGCCGTACTGGGTGGACAAGGTGAAGGAGAAGAAGAACGTTGAGTTTGTTCTGGAGAGGAATACTGTCGAAGTGATTGGCACGACGAAGGTCACCGGCATCAAGCTCGATCAGCCATACAATGGCTCGGATACGATTACGGTCGACGGTGTATTCATCGAGATCGGTTCCAATCCGGCGGTGGAACTTCCGGTGAAGCTCGGCTGCACATTAGATGACAAGGGCTTCCTGAAGGTCGACGAAGCACAACGATCGAGTGTTGCAGGTGTCTTCGGTGCGGGTGACCTTACGAGTGCGAGTAACCACTTCGCGCAGTTCACGACGGCTGCAGGCGAGGCAACAGTCGCGGCAAACAGTGCGTTTAACTATTTGCAGAGCGGCAGATAGTTGGTCTTGCGCTCCTTTCCGTGTCCCAGTAAAGTATCGCGGCTATGCCAAGAGGAAAGAGAACCAATTATGCGGCTTTCTGTACTGAATGCGCTTCGCGTAAGGGGCTGTATAAAATAACAAAGTCAAAGAAAGCAGATTTTAAAGCTCCTGAAAAATTTTGCGGACCTTGCAGGAAGAGGACTCCGTCCAAACTAAAGGAGGAGAAACACTCGAGCTAGCAGTTAACTGTTAACTGTTAACTGTTAACGGTATCCTTTTCGCATGAAGAAATATCGCCGTGCCGTTTCCGTCCTAGTCTTAAAAGAAACAGAGGTCTGTACGCCGACCGGTTGTGGCATCGTCGATCAGATTCTTCTCGTGAAGAAGCCTCGACCTTGCGATGCCTGGCAGCTTCCGCAGGGCGGCATCGAAGAAGGGGAAACCTGTCAGCAGGCAGCACTCAGGGAACTAGTGGAGGAAACGGGACTTTCCCTCGATGCAGTCATTCATTCAAGTTCCGAAGTCTACTGTTACGATTTCCCGCCGGACTTTGTTGCGCGCAATCATCCCGTCAACGACGGTCAGACACTCTGTTTTGTGGCGGCCAGAGCACCGAAGGATGCTGCCATTCAGGTTGATCATCATGAGATTGATCAGTTCGTTTGGGTTCTCCCAGAACAGCTTTCTACCTTTGTGAAGCGCAGCGAATATCTGAAGGTGATTCTAAGAGTGCTTGAGGAGGTGAGAAGAAAGTGAAGGCGGAAAAGGCAGAAATTTTGCCGATCAGTATAATCAACAAGTCTTTCCCCTCTGTTTCCACATACGTGTCACCTCCCTCTCGCTCGAGCACTTTCGGTCCTATGACCATCTTGATCTTCGGTTTCCCGAGTGTGACCTGCAGCTTTTCGTTGGCCAAAACGGTGCTGGGAAGACGAATATCATCGAATCACTCTCATTCCTCTCGATCGGTCGTTCCTGTCTGAAATCCGAACCGCCGGATGCACTACGGTGGGGAGAGGACTTCTTTCGCATTCGCGCGGATACCCTTAGTGATGCGGGCGAAGTTTCGAGCTTGGAGTATGTATGGCAGCGAACCCCCAGAAAGCAGTCCGCACTTTTCATTCGTGATGTCAAAACGCCGCTCCTCCAATTCATAGGTGCGCTTCCCACGATTGTTTTTCTGCCGCAGGATCTCGATATGTTCACGGGCTCGCCGTCGCATCGCAGAAGCTTCCTCGATGTTCTACTGTCGCAGCTGAAGCCCGATTTTGCGGCAAGCAGAATTGAGTACGAGCGTGTCCTGAAGCAGAGGAATGCAGTGCTTGCCGGCATTGCAGAGGGGAAGGCTGGTCTCGATGATCTGACGCTCTGGGATGAGCGTCTTGTCGTCGTTGCAAGTCGTCTGACCCTGGCGCGTGACGAGGTGATCGGTCTCTTCAACCGTAGTCTTCGTGAGATGATTGCAATGCTCGGAGAAGAGGAGTGGACCGATGCGTGCATGATCCACGATCGCAAGACAACCGGGAAAGATCTGCAAAGCATTGAAGCGGAGCTACGGACACTGCTCCTCGATGCGAGGCAGCGCGATCTTGTCCTCCAAACGACGACCGTTGGTCCTCACCGTGACGATTGGCATCTGCGTGCGCTGGACCGTGACATAGCGGTCTTCGCTTCGCGCGGTCAGCAACGCAGTGCATTCATCGCACTCCTTCTCACGAGTGCTGGCCTCTTCCAAAGCGTCCGGGGTGAGCGTCCGGTTATTCTTCTGGATGATGTGCTGTCGGAACTTGATGCGAAACATCAGAAGGCGCTGCTTTCCTCACTTGCAGGTCATCAGGTGTTCATCACGACGACGCATCCGGTGCAGATGCGGGGAGAGAGGCAGGAGTGGAGCGTCGGAGAGGGAAAAGTACGGAAAATATAAATTCCAAAATCCAAATATCAAATTCCAAAATTTTTGCTGTCAACTTGGAATTTGGGTTTTGGCATTTGGATTTTTCTCTGTTCTTCCTTATCCACTTTCTTTTCTTATTTTATTCTTCTCACAAAACATCCATAGAGCGCCAGTGCAAGTCCGTCGGCTGCATCCGCAGGAGTCGGGATTTCTTTCAGTTTTAGGATTCTCTTCACCATCGCTTGGATCTGCTTCTTATCCGCCCGCCCGTCACCCGTGACCGTAGTCTTTAACTGCAAGGGTGTCACTTCGATGATCTCGATGCCGCTTTTGCTCAATGTCGAGAGGATCACTCCGCGTGCCTGCGAAACGTCCATGGCAGTTTTCTTATTCGTCATGAAGAAGAGTTTCTCGACGACGGCAAGATCGGGCTTCGCTTCGAGAAGATAATCGTTCAGGTCACTAGAAAGTTCCTGTAGACGTATCGGCATCGGCAGTCCTGGGGAGGTCTCGATCGTGAGCCATTCGATGACTGTTGGCTCTCCGGACTTCGGGACTTCGATCAATCCCAGACCTGTTCTGGTCATGCCGGGGTCGACTCCGAGAATACGCATGCAAGACAGGTTGGGAATGCGCCGAACCTACCATACTTTCCCTACCTTCCATACCTACCATACCTTCACGTTTTCTGCTATAATAAGAGGATTTCCTCATGACACACAAACCTCTCCGTCACCGTCATTTCGTCGCAATGCCACTCACTATGCTCTTGCTTCTGGGGGTAGGCGGACTTTCTACTCTCACGAAAGCAGCGATTCCTGCGGAATCCTTCAGACACGAGGAGGAGATTGCGTCACAGGATGACGTGAAGCAATTCTCTCTCCCGGAGCATGCGCTCAGTGTTTTTTTGCAGCCGAATACGCGAGTGATTTCGTCAAATCAGAAACAGGCTTTGCGGATGGAAGCAGGTACGGCGCTCATGAAAGCAACGAGTCTTAGCTTCATCGGCCTCGGTTTCGGTGCGGAAGCGACACTCCTGATGGGTTCAATGGTCGCCATTTCGGATCAATCTTCCGTGACGGTGATCGCACTGACTGCACCTCTGATCGTGACCGTTGCTGGTGAGGAGTGGATCCTTCCTCCGCGCTATCAATTGCGGATTGACGAAGCGGGATCAGCACAGAGGTCAAAGACACCCCATGCATGGTTTCTGGATCAGCTCTCTCAAAGTCATTCACTTCCGGTGACCTCTCTCCCTCCGGTTTCGGATGCAGAGCGGTCTTTGCTCCAGACAATTCTTACGGAAGATCTTCCGTCGCTTCCCGATGCCGATCGCAGGATGCTGCTTGCAAGGCTGATCGATGAGTCGGAGGCAGGCATCCCGCTGAACGTCGTGCATGCCGTGTTCACCATTGCGGATACGTTTCCAGATCTGCTGATACAGCACATTGTCGCGCTGCGTCTTTCGGTACTTGCCGGTTCGATGGACAAGGAAACAGGCGACCAAATCGCTCTCCGGATTGCAACGCAGTCATTCCCTCGCTCGGAGCTTGTCTTTGCTGTTCCCGCCATTGCGCTCTCGACTCTTCGTCCGCTTCCCGAAGGCCTTCTCGATCTGTGGGCGCAATTTACCATCGAGTCTGCTGCTTCCGATGCTTCGCTCACTGCATCCGTTCTCCATCCACTTCTTCCTTCACTTCCTTCTTCATACGAATCTGCAGGCTTCCCGAAGCAGGCGATCCTCTGGCGCGAGGCAATAAGACGTATCAATGCGGTGCTCCTTCCTCTTCTTTCGGGTGCAGAGAGAGACCTCTTTGTTTCCGACATCAATGCTGCGTTGCATGGCGACCTTCCTACCTACCCTTCTCCCATCGCGCTCACGCATTCCACTTCCTCAGTACCAGAGGAGCTTTCCTCTCAGTCTGCTGCCGAGGTGAGAAATTTCCTCTTGGAGCATAACGTGCTCTTCACGCAGCAGACTGCAGTGAAGGCTGACGAGACATCTTCCGATTGCATCAGAGTGGACGGTGTCTATCTTGCAGGCGAGAGAACAGATGAGTCCTACGCATTCTCACTCTGTGCAGATTTCCAGATGGTACGCAGGATCGTACGGAATGGGAAGGCGCTCCCAAACGACGTTCCTTCCTCGAAATTCTTTCACTAAAAAAGCCCTCTGAAACGAGAGCCTCTTTTGTAGACGTTGATCGTGAACGCTATTTGCAGCAGCAGGATGACTTCGTCGAGCAGCATCCAACCGTTCCGTAGAGGCTGGCGAGACCGATGGCGAGGTACAGTGTCGTTTCAAAAATAGGAGCACCGCCGAAGACCATATGGAGCACGTTCCAGTCCGCCCCTCCTGCGAAATGTCCTGCGCCGATGAGGCCCCAGTTGAGTGCACCGATCGTGACGAGGATATGTGTCATTTCGCTTGCAGTGGATTTCTGCGACATAGTAAGGAGAGGGAAGGAAGTATGATGACGAATTCATTCTACATGTCACACTTGCTTCGGTTGCAAGTTCTTCGCTTGTACAAGGCGAAACATTTATGACGAAATCTTATTTGATCAAAATTTTTGATCAATGCTTTCTCCATTCTAACGTTGTTTTGATTGGTGGGCGATGGCTGATTTGAACAGCCGACCTCGACATTATCAGTGTCGCGCTCTAACCAACTGAGCTAATCGCCCGGAGCCTGCGTACAATACTGGACGCTCAGTTTTGACTCAAGCAGACACGTTTATGTTTCACCGTCGCACTGTCGTCACTCGCTCCCTCGCGATTTCCCGGAGTTGAGAGATCCGTGCATAGATTCTGCCGATGCGCGGGACGAAGTGAATCTTCATGACCGTTTCCTGTGCCTCCATGATCAGCGTGCCGAAACCGAGCATGTTCTGGATCGGTCCGTGCTGCCATTTGTGAATGTCCTGAAACGTCCAAAGATCGATCGTTTGATGATCATCCACGGAGAACAGTGTCTTCTTGATGCGGTGCACGCGCTTGTCGGTGATGACGATGATGTAGAGGAAGTACGTGTAGAAGCGCATCAGGAAAGAGAGATGAATGGCGGCCAGGAGTGCGAAGAATGCAAACAGGATGCCGTGCCTGCTTTGGAAGTCTGTTACGCCGAACCGCAAAAAAATCAGAAAGCAGAAGAATCCTATGAGGATAGACCAGAGCAGCGTCAGGCAGAACGGTTTTAAGAGACGTATCCAGTGTTGGCGAAAATAGAACTGGAAGTGCTCTCGGACATCTCTGCCCTGAAAGTGCAGATCATCGTGCTCCGATAAGGATGGCAGAGTATTTACCATAGAAAGTAGGTGGCAATCATGAACATTGCGATGAGAAACAGTGTGTGGAGAATGGAGATGAGGCGGAGACGTACCAGCGTGAAGAACCGGAAGAGTGACTCATCCGTCTCACGCGGAAAGCACAGACCCTCGATCTTGCGTCGGAACATCGTCCAGAGGATCCACTCGAGAGAAACGATCGTCGCGCCGATGATGATCCACGCTGTGATCATGGCAATTTGCCATGGTACTCCTCTTCATCCCTGTTGGATATTTTCCGTGCTGCTATTTTTTGTACATCTCCGTCACACTCTCTCCGCTCTCGATGTGTTTCATCACCGTTGCGAGCATCGGTGCGATCGTCAGGATCTTTAGTCCTCTCAGCGACTTCGGACTGACTGGCATGCTGTCACTGACCACGATTTCTTTAAATCCTGCCTTCGTGAGATTTTTGAGAGCATTCCCAGAAAATACGGCATGCGTCGCAGCGGCGTACACATCCTTGTTCGCTCCTCTCTTGATCAGCGCTTCTTTCGCTTTCAGAAGTGTTCCTGCCGTATCGATGATGTCATCGAAGAGAATGCAAGTTTTTTCTTCGATGTCACCGACGACTTCCAGAATCTCCGCTTCGTGATGCGCGACTCTGTTCTTGTGCATGATGGCGAGATCGGCATCCATGAGATCTGCGAGTTTCTTCGCGCGCTTGGCTCCTCCCGCATCGGGTGCGACGACGACCGGATCCTTCAGTTTCTTCGCCTTCAGGTACGCGGCGAAGATGGGCCTGCTGTCGAGCGCATCGACGGGGACGGTGAAGAACCCCTGCACCTGCTCCGAGTGGAGATCGAGTGTGATGATGTGGTCGGCGCCGGCATGCTCTAAAAGCGAGGCCACCAACTTTGCGGAGATCGGTTCTCTCGGTTCTGCAACACGGTCCTGACGTGCGTAGGGGAAGTGGGGGAGCAGGACATGGACGGTTTTTGCGAAGCTCAGTTTCGCAGCTTGGCACATCAGAAAAAGCTCCATCAGGTCTTCGTTCGGATGTGCGGTTCCGGTCTGCAAAATATAGACATCTTTCCCTCGAATCGTTTCCTCGAATCGTACGTATCGTTCTCCGCAGCTGAAGGCTTTCAGTTGTACTTTTCCGAGCTTGCAGCCAAGTTCTTTCGCGAGAGCCTGAGCCAGAGCCGGGTGCGACGATCCTGCGAAGAGGTGCATGGCTCCATTATAGCATACAATGGAAGGCGATATGTGGCGCACGCTTCTTGATGCGATCATCTTCGTCTACCTTCTGATCACCATTGGCGGTCTCATCACGACGGTGACGCATGAATCACCGGTGCCCCGGTTAGCCGCATTCACTGAATTCAGTTACGGGATGCTGGCACCGTACCAGGGGGATGATGACCAAAACAGGGAGCCTGTAGTCGTCGGTACGGACGCTTCCGGTACAACAACGCTGGTGCCAGTCGATCTGTACTTTGCCGGTCGGCACGGGGAACGCAATGCGAGGCAGAGATTGCAGATATTTCTTTTCGAGAATGAGAGAATGCGCGAACAAGCGCTCATTCCATTTCTGATACAGATCCTTGAACATGAGCATCGTAAGGGCAATCCGTACGTTCGTCTGGATTGGTACGAAGATCAGTGGACGAGGTCCCCACAGCGATACGACGCAAACCGCATGAGTGCCACTCACATGTTTATCACCTCCGTACGCTGATGATGCGTTTACTTCATTCCTGGGATCGATTCTTCCATCGAGAAGTGCCGCCGCACCTGCTCGCGATCGTCAGAATCGCACTTGGTTTTTTCCTCATGCTCTACGTCGCAACGCAGTGGATCCAGGTCCCCCTTTTTTCCAGAGAGTTTGGGCTAACGGTTCCTTTTGTTCGCGGGTCTCATGCTCTGTTCTTCTTTCTCTTTCACCCGTCTCTTTCTCTGATGCACATTCTTTTTGCATCGATCTTCTGTCTGCTTCTCTCCTTTACCGTCGGGTTCCGGACTCGAACGAGTGCGTTGCTTCTGATCGGATTCCTGCTCTACTTTCACCTGCTCACGCAGTATCTGTTCTCAACGTCGTTCTATCGGCTCTTTGGATTCGGATTGATGGTGTTTCTGCTTCCGGGAGGAGGGAAAACATTCTCCATCGAAATGATGCAGAAGAAGGGATCGTTTTTTGCATGGGAACCGATTTCCATTCTTCCACAGCGCTTTCTTGCCTTGCAGGTCAGCTTCACCTATTTCGCCGTCGGCTGGCAGAAGCTCTTCCTGCCTGTCTGGAAAACAGGTGCCGTACTTCGAAACGGTTTCATGGGGCGTTGGGCGACTCCGCTGGCGTGGTACCTGGTACGGAGGCTTCCTGAATCAGCATTCGATCTTATGGTTGCGAGCGTAAAAGTCTTCGAGTGTCTGATTCCCTTCGGTCTCTGGATACCGCGCGTTCAGGGATGGTTCTTCTTCGGGGGTTTCCTGTTCCATACCATCATCACACTGACGCTTGAAATCTGGTGGTTTCAGTTCCTAATTCCGCTCTATATCGTCTTCCTCAATCCTGACGATGTGTATCAGTTCTGCAAGAGCTTGAGTAGGGGGAGGATACGCTAACGAAAGAAATTCCAAAAAATAAAAAACCAAATTCCAATTTGCAATGATGTCATCATGGGTGTACATTCGTACACATGCAAGTTGTACTTCCTGCTAAAAATCGTGATTTGGGTGATAGAACATTCGATTTTGCAAGGAATGTACGTAGTTTTGTCCGTCAAGTTCCGAGAACAATTGATCTTATGGAAGATTGCAAACAGCTCGTCCGATCATCCGGCTCAGTTGGTGCAAATTATATCGAAGCTAATGAGTCACTGAGTAGAAAAGACCAAATTTTCAGAATGCGCATAACGAAGAAGGAAGCTAGGGAGAGCGCGTACTGGCTTCGCTTATTGAATGATAGAATGGAAGTATCACTTAGGAAAGTATGCGTAGTTCTCATTGATGAGGCAGAGCAACTTGTGCGTATTTTTAATGCAATTGTTATCAAATCAAATTCCGGATAGTTCTCTTTGGATTTTGGTTTTTAATTTTTTTTGTATTTTCTCATCAATGTTTTAATGCAGATCAAAACACTGATGCTCTGTTACAATTTCCCGTATGCACGTTCGCTGGTCTGCACTTCGTGGCACGCTTGTCCTCGATGAGGACACGCAGGACTGTGTAGGGATACTGGCAAGGCCCCTTGTCGATCCCGATACAGGGTCGATCCTTGGCTTCTTCGTACGCACGCTTCCTTCCTTCACGGGAGACAAGTTTCTTTCCACCCAGGATATTCTCAGTGTCGGGACAAAAGTGCACATCCGATCGGCTGATATGCTCTCGCCACCAGGTGAGATCATTCGCTTGCAGAAACATCTCGAAGATCCCCGTCCATTTTTTGGTCAGCATATCCGTATCCGGAGCTCCGGAAAATCTCTTGGACGATGCAGTGACGTCCAGTTCGATACCCGTCACTTTCTCCTGGAATGGATGTTCCCGAGAGGCCTCTTTTTCTTCGGACAACCAATTGCAGCCAGTGAAATTATTGAGGTGACAGTGGATGCGATTTGGATCAAAGAACCGCTGCGGGAGCAGAAGGAGAAACTAAAGAAGGAACAGAAGGAGATCACTCGTTCGCTGATACCGGAGATAACTCCTTCGATGTGACCCGGAACGAAAAAGCCCCCCGTTTCCGGAGGGCTTTCTTTCTCTGTCTTTCGAAGAACGATTTAGCTTCGGAAGAAGTTGTCGGCGAAGTTCACGATGACGCGTGCGAAGATGACGACGATGATACCGACGATGACGTAGATGATCGTCTGCTTTGCCTTGTCTTTCTCCCCTTCGTCACCACCGGAGACGATCAGGCGGAGACCGGCGATGACGACGAATACGATGCCGAGGACGAGTACGAGATCGAGGACGAATTTAATAATGTCGATAATGATGTTTCGAATACTGGTCGAGTCACCTTGCTGTGTTTCCAGGCCGGGGATCGCTCCGGGATCGGGAAGATTGCCTGAGGCGAAGGCGTTCCGTACGAAGAACAGTGATGATCCGATCACGCTCGAGGCTTTTGTAAGGAGGTTTTTCATAGGAGAGAGGAAAATGAGAGGAGGAAGATAAATTGAATATATTATCCGATTCACGTCTTCAGATTGCAAGAGTATATTTTCAAAAGCCCCCCGCATCTGCGGAGGGCTCTTGTCTTGGAAGTTTCCGAAGAAAACTACGCTCTGAAGAAGTTGTCGGCGAAGTTCACGATGACGCGTGCGAAGATCACGACGATGATACCGACGATGACGTAGATGATCGTCTGCTTCGCCTTGTCTTTCTCTCCCTCATCACCACCGGAGACGATCAAGCGGAGACCGGCGATGATCACGTACACGACACCGATGATCAGCACGAGATCTAAGACGTAGGTAATGACTTTGACAATGATCGACTGGATATTGTCGGAAGAGCCACCTGTGGTCTCGAGACCAGGAACATCAGCCGGAGTCGGAAGTGCTGCAGCGACACTGCTGCCGACAAAGGCAACGGACGAGCTAAGCATGCTCGATATGGTAGTGAAGAGTTTCTTCATAAAAGTGTGTTGGGAAGAGGAAAAATTACTGATGTGCAGTATCCGAGGAATCTTTCGAATGTACAAGAGAAATTAGAGTGTAAAAGTGGATAACCTACAAGCACTCTGCATGCACTTAATCGCTATGGACGAGACCAACGGCAACGATCAGAAAAGCGGGAAGCGTGAACCAGATGTCCTGATTGAGGATCATCAGTTGCATCAGCGTACTGCTCTGAATGAGCGGAGTGAGAACGCTGGAGCTGACGATGGCGCTGTCGAGAATGCCGTTGCCTCCTGCGTACGTGAGCACTGTCGATACGATGAGTCCCGCTGTCGAGAATCCGAAGAGTGCTGTGTAGAGAATAGTGAGGATTGTTCCTGTGTCTTTCCCGTGTGTTAGCTCTATGCCGCTCCTCGTGACGAAGATGATGATGCAGACGGCGAAGACGAAGATCTTACTGAGAGAGATCAGTGTGATGTCGACCGGGATCCCGACCGTTCGAAAGACCATCTCTCCGTCGCCGATCAGACGCATCAACACATTGCCGATTCCCTGGGTTGCGATGACGGCGATGTACGCAGCGATGATCACCTTCATCGACTGGTCTTTTCCGATCAGGAAACTGTAACTCATCACGATCGCGAAGAACACGACGATGAAGAGATCCCAACTGAGAGTAAGTGACAACATGGGGACAGTGTACACTCCTGACATGCGTCACGGTTTCCTCCTTGTCCATAAGCCTCGCGGTCCCACGAGTCACGATATCGTGGCTCAGGTACGGCGAATCCTTTCAGAGCGGAAGATCGGACATCTCGGTACGCTCGATCCGCTCGCGTCCGGTCTGATGGTTCTTGCCGTCGGCAGCAAAGCTCTCAAAGTTGTTGAACTCTTCAATGCACTCCCCAAGGTGTATGAAGCGGAGATAACTCTCGGGGTCGAAAGTTCGACGTATGACAGTGAGGGAGTGCTCGAGACATTGAAACCGAAAGCAGGCTGGTTGCCTCCGGAAGATTCTTCGAGGATTCAAGCGATCATCGACGATCGGTTTCTCGGAAAGATCCAGCAGGTTCCTCCTGCGTTCTCGGCGATCCATGTCGGTGGTGAGCGTGCGTACAGGAAGGCGATGCGCGGGGAGAATGTCGAAATGAAGTCTCGCGAAACAACAATCACCGTTTGCAAAGTGATCGATTACCATTTTCCGATCGTGCGTCTCGGCGTGCACTGCGACAGCGGTACCTATATTCGTTCGCTCGCGCATGACCTTGGTTTCAGTCTCCGGTGCGGCGGCTATCTCTCCGCTCTCGTCCGCACGTCGGTCGGGGAGTGGAGCCTGAAGAATGCGCTTCCTCCGGATGCCCTCGGCTGGGCGAATGTTATGCCGCTCAAAGAAATTCTTTCGGGTCTCGAGAGCAGGGGTCTCACTGCTGTCGAGTGGGAGGAGATCAAAAACGGACGTCCGATTGAAGGCGATATGGATCCGGAAAAGCCTTTTGTTGCATGGTTCGAAGACCTCCCAGTCGCGCTTCTCGAACGGTCAAGAAAGCGCGAAGGGATGCTGAAACCGAGGAAGGTGCTGTGAGGAAGTTGACAAAATTTTGAGAAGGTGGAGAATGTATTTCATGCTTCAAACAGTCTCTAAACAATGGGTGATCAATGTCGAGGAGGGTAAAGCAATGACTCGGCATATGCAGGGGGTTCTTAAGGAGAAGAATTCGGACGAATTGTCCCCTGCACGAGAGGGAAACTCTTATGTTCCCAGTAGAGCGATCCTCGTTTTACATGAAATGACGAACTCCTTACTGACCATGTGTTTGAGTGCGAATATTCATCCGAATGAAGTTTCTTCACTCTCTATATACTACGATTTGCTCCACAGTGGACTTTCACGCAGCGATACTGACTCCGTTACTCTCGAACTTTCCGGTGAGGCGGACTGCGAGACCGGTCATGTTCAGTACAGTCTTGATTTTATTCGACAGACAATCGGCGGAGAGAGGAAGCGGTATTTTCATATCATCAGGAAGATAGATTACACCGCAGAACCTGAGGTTGTTCCATTGGATGCAGATTCTGCAGAGCATCTGTAGCTTTTCGGTTGAGTTGAATACTTTCGACGGATTTGGTAGCCTTCACGGGCTCTTTTCATATGCGGATCGGTAGCTCAGTTGGTAGAGCAGGAGACTCTTAATCTCTTGGTCGTGGGTTCAAGTCCCACCCGATCCACCAATATTGCTATATATACTATAAATTGTTATAATAATATTCATGAAGTGGAGAATGCTAAAAGGGGAGGCTGAGTGGTCTGTTGGCGTCAACACAAAGCATTCTCTTGAGTTGGATTTAGATGTCGATGTCGGAGGTTTTCTGGCAAGCAAAACTGATCAGGAGGCGATTGTTGAAATTGCGATGCAGGAAGAAGGTGTGCGCAAAAAAGTTTTTCAAATTTTTGCAGAAAATGTTGTACCATACATTTTCCAGTCACAGGATGTGTCAGTTGAAGGGACTCTCAATTACAATGCACAAACGAAATGGAAAAATTTATGGAGGATTGAAAATGATCAAGGGATTATTGTTAGAAATAAATTGCATATGCTTCTTACCCTAGAGACAGATAGACCAGTGACGAGTCCTCAAGCTGCTTATGCGAACCGTGGAGGTTTAGCATCGAATCTAACTCAGGTTGTTATGTCTGCACTGAAGAAACACTTTCTTGGGGTCGATTCGGAGAAATTTGAAGATAGCAGCAGAATGAGGAATGATTTTGTTTTGAGGCACAACTCTCGAAATACTTCTGAGACTCGAAATGACAATTAGGTTCAGTGGCGCAGCCTCTGCATTAACGATACCGAAGAATTTTGAGAGCTAATTTCCTGTCTTCTTCGACAACTCCGCTCGCAGCTTGTCCGCAAACTCCCGCGCTTCTTTCAGTTGATCGGCATTCAGTGCACCCTCGATACTGTCGATCGCTTCCTGCGCTCTTTCGTGTCCGCTCTCCCGCGCGAGGACGAACCACGCGTATGCCTGATCGATCCTGACAATTCCTCCTTCGCCTTTCGCTTCCATGACGCCGAGGTTAAAGAGAGCCTCGCTGAATCCTTGTTTGGCGGACCGCAGAAAGAGCTCTTTTGCTTTGACGAAATCCTGCGTCACCCCTTCGCCACCGTAGTAGAGAGCGCCGAGGTTAAACTCCGCGCGCTCGTTGCCTGCGGCTGCGGCTTTCTCGAAGAGCGCACGGGCTTTCGAGAGATCCTGCTTTACTCCTTCGCCTTGGTAGTACATCACCCCGAGGTTGAATGTCGCATACACTTCGCCGAGCGCCGACGCTTTTTCGAACCAAGACTTCGCGAGTGCAAGATTTCTCTCCACTCCTTCGCCGTTATAGTAGAGTGCTCCCAGATTGAACTGAGCATCCTTCTCCCCAGCTTTTGCTCGCTCTTCAAGAGATTCTCTCGTTTCAACGTTTGCCGAACTCACACTGCTTGCTGTCGATGATGAAGACGATATTTCCTGATTGTTCTGTCCGCTTTGGTTGCAAGACACGAGAAACAGAGAAGTCGTCAGCGTGATCAGGAATGAGCGTGCGATCGTCATAGTGACGGCGAGCCTACAGTATCCGTATAAAAAGAGGCGAGCAGCCATTCTGGACTTTTATTCCCAATAGTTCCAAATCACCTTGCGCACTGAACGCGGACGATTATACTTCGCGCGTTTCTAGCACTTCCTCCCGATTTGCATGTTCGATATCACGACTGTTTTCCATGGCGATGGTGACGATGACGATGATGACAACGATCCGGTTGATCTCGATGACCTTGATGATGCAGATTCTTTCGAGGATTCCGATGACAGTGACGACGATGATTCCAATGGACTCAGTAAGTTGGGCGAGAAGGATGATGACCTGTAGGAACCTCTTCAACATGCATCCTGCTCTGGGCTAAATTCAAAATCCAAAAATCAAATTCCAATTGGATTTTGGTTTCTGTAATTTGGATTTTTTATCCTTACTTCTCACTATCCTTCCTGTCCATGCATTCCATCGCGTTCCTCTGAATCGTCCGCCAGTCATGAGGGAATTTGAACGTCTCGAGAGCCCGCACGAGCGAAGCGAAGCTCTGCCATACGGTCGCTTTCTCATAGATGAAGGCATTGCCGCTCTCTTGTACAGGGTTATAGTTCTCGAGCATCGCATGCGGTAACGAGACGGGGATCACCCCGTAGCGAAGAGCATTCTCCAGATCATCCTGCTCCGGTTCCGAGAAGAACATCGCAATGTCCGATCCCGAGAGCATGCTTCGAAGATGTGTTTCGTCATCCTGAAGAATCGCGATGCGATGACTGTGACTTTTGCTCAGTTTTGTGAAGAGTTCGCCGTACTTTTTCGATCCCCGGCCGCGGATGACGAGTGAGATCGGGAGCTCCAAAAGTCCCTCGATGACCTGTTCCATCAGTTCGCCACCCAAAGATTCCGTCATGCCGCTGATGATGGAGACGACCGGCTGCTTCGGTTCGTCGACCCATCCCACACTTTCTTGAAGGGCGATTTTATTGTCGGTCTTATGCTCGACTGTGCGCGCGGAGTACTTGCGCACAATCTTGTTGTCGTAGGCGGGGGAGAGGACAGCCATCTACCTATTGTAGCATATTTTGATATCTATTTCACGCCTCAAGAGTTGTGAAACAGGGATATTGTTATAGATTATCATCTATGAAGCACTTGGTTATCGTCGACGGGCATCATCTCCTTTATAGAGCGTACTGGGCGATTCCGAGAACGATGAAGACATCTTCAGGGGAACAGGTGAATACCGCGTTTGGGATAGCTTCCATGCTGCTTCAGATTCTGAGGACCGAAGAGCCGGACTCCCTTGTCTTCTGTTTCGATGCGGACGAGAAGACTTTCCGGCATCTAGAGTACGCGGAGTACAAAGCAGGGAGATCTGCAACTCCGGATGATTTTTACCCTCAGGTTCCGCGTGCATTGCAGCTCATTGATGCGTTCGGAATACAGAGCGTTTCGGGGAGTCAGATGGAGGCGGATGATTTTGCTTGCAGTTATGCACGCAGAGCCGAGGAGGCGGGCGACCGTGTCACCATCGTCACCGGCGACCGCGATCTCTTCCAGTTGGCGTCCAACCGTATCCGCGTTGCCATCCCCCATAAGGGGTACAGTGCGCCCGAGTACATGGGTCCGGAGGAAGTCGTGAAGAAGTACGGAGTAACCCCTGCGCAAATTCCGGCCTACAAGGGGCTTGTCGGAGATTCCTCCGATAACTTGCCCGGCGTGAAGGGGATCGGACCCAAGGCAGCGGAAGCACTGCTCCAAAAGTACGGGACGCTTGAAAAAATGTACGAGAATTTGTCCGAGGTAAAATCCTCTTGGAGGACGAAGCTGGAGCTGGAAAGAGAGCAGGCGTTCTTCTGTCAGCGCATGGCGATTCTGAAATGCGACATACCGCTTTCGGTTCCGCTTTCGGATTTGAAATTTTCCGGCGTTGATGCCGATGCGGTGCGGTCAATTTTTTCCGATCTTGAATTCACTCTCGTGATGAAGAGGTTTGAAGCCTTGCTGCAGACACCCTATGGACAGCAGCATTTTGTGGATGACAGGAAGATAGATTTTTCGCAGAGAGAAGCCAAAATTGATTTTAAGAAACCTATGAAGATTGTTCAGGAAAGTGCACAGCTTTCTTTGCTTTGAACCGACCTGAAATTTTATTTTTCCCGCAGGAATGATTCGAAAACCGCGGTTTTTAAAATTTGTTTTGCCTAAGCCATCGTCTACTTTTTGTGTTCTTCATAATTTTGCTGAATAAAAAAATTGAAATCCCGCTTTCTTTTTCTTTCCCTGATTCAAGTTCGAAGAACTCTCACTCGCGGTTTTTTTCCTCTCTTGAATACCAAACGTAGTCAAAGCACTATTGCGACAGTTTCATTCGTTTCAGTAGAGTGTTCGCCATAAGCACATTCGAGTTTTCTTCCACCATCACCATTCCTCTTTATGGCTAAAGAACGCGTACTGTCGAGTCTCGATATTGGAAGCGCCAAGATCCGTGTCGTTGTTGCTGTCGTTGACGACAGAGACGGAGGTCAGGTCCCGAGTGTCATCGGAGTCGGGCTCTCTCCCAGTCTTGGCATGCGCAAGGGTCATGTCATCGATATCGAAGAGACCATCCACAATATCATCTCCGCTCTCGAGGATGCGGAACGAATGGCGGGCGTACCCATCAACCATGTGTTCGTTGGCATGAGCGGTAGTCATATCGAAGCGTTCGACAGTCGCGGTGTTATCGCAATCTCTGGTAGCGAGATCACGGTTGAAGATGTTGCGAGAGTGCTCGAGGCGGCGCAGGCCGTCAGCATTCCGAGCAACAGGAGAATCCTGCACATCGAGCCGAAGTCGTATGCAGTAGATGAGCAGCGCGGGATCAAGAATCCGGTCGGGATGACGGGCATCCGTCTCGAGGTCGAGGCGCACATCATTACGGGACAGATCCAGCACGTGAAGAATATGGAGAAGTGCATCGATCAGGCGGGTATCGATATCGACTCTCTCGTACCCGCGACCATCGCCATCTCCGAAGCCGTGCTCACGAAGCGTCAGAAGGAACTGGGTGTCGTGACGATCGACATCGGTGCAGGGTCGACCAGCGTTTCCGTCTTCGAAGAGGGGACCATCCTCCACTCGGTGTGTCTGCCGGTCGGCGGAGAGAATGTCACCAATGACATTGCGATCGGTCTCCGGACGTCCATCGACACCGCTGAGAAGATCAAGATCGAATTCGGTTCTGTTCTTCCGGCCGAGATCCAGGAGCGCGAGATGATCGATCTCTCGACCGTCAGCAAAATGGACACACAGACGGTCAGCAAGAAGTACATGGCCGAGATCATGCAGGCGAGGTACTACGAGATCTTCTCGCTCGTGAAAGAGGAGCTTAAGCGCCTCGGGAGAGACGGTCTCCTCCCAGCGGGTGCGCTGCTCACCGGTGCCGCCGTCAAGGCTCCCGGAGTGCTCGATATCGCGAGAGAGGTTCTTGGCCTTCCCGTGCAAATGGGTTTCCCCATCGAGATCGGAGGTGTCATCGAGAAAGTAGATGACCCTGCCTATGCAACAGCTCTTGGCACACTCCTCTGGGGTGTCCGTGAAGGGAATCGCAGGAGTAGCAGCTTTTCGATCGCCGACTTCGATGTGAAGCGTGCCTTCGGCCATGTCGGTTCATGGTTCAAAAATCTTCTTCCGTAACTTTTTTACTTTTCACTTCCGCACTTTATTCACCCCCTTTCCCATGTCAGACACACTTCGTTCCCTGTTCTCCGGTTCCAAGAGTTCTTCATCCTCTGGGTCAGGAAGTTCTTTTACTTCCCAGGGCAAGACATCGTCTGATGACAGTGTGTCCGGTGCGCCGTCTGCCGGATATCAGGAGGTGCGTCCGGAGATCGCTCCGAATGCCATCATCCGTGTGATCGGTGTCGGAGGCGGTGGGACGAATGCAGTCTCGAGAATGATCAGTAGCAAAGTCGGAGGAGTGGAGTTCATCGCGGTCAATACGGACGCTCAGGCACTCTTCCACAATGCGGCTCCGACGAAGGTGAATATCGGAAGAGGAACGACGCGCGGACTCGGTGCGGGTGCCAATCCCGACATCGGTTTGCAGGCTGCAAAGGAGAGTTCCGAGGAACTGAAGAAAGTGATGGAAGGTGCGGATCTCATTTTCATTACGGCAGGACTCGGTGGCGGAACAGGTTCCGGCGGAGCTCCCTACATTGCAGAGCTTGCACGCAGCATGGGAATTCTGACAGTGGGTGTTGTCACGAGACCGTTCAGTTTTGAAGGTTTGCGTCGCAGGAAGCAGGCAGATGAAGCACTTGAAGCGCTCAAGGGAAAAGTAGACACACTGATCACGATCCCGAACGACAAAGTACTTTCGCTGATCGACAAGACGACTCCTCTGACAGAAGCGTTCCAGATCGTCGACGAAATTCTCCGTCACGGTATCGAAGGCATCGCGAGCCTCATCACCGTGCACGGTCTTGTGAACGTTGACTTTGCCGACGTCCGTTCCGTCATGCAGGATGCGGGAAGTGCACTCATGGGTATCGGTTACGGTACGGGGGATTCCAGGGCTTCGGAGGCCGCGCGCGCCGCCATCGACTCTCCGCTCCTCGAGCTTAGTATCAGCGGTGCGAAGGGTATTCTCTTCAACATCACGGGTGGAAACGATATGTCGATGTTCGAGGTGGATGAAGCTGCGCGCATCGTCACCGAGGCAGCCGATCCGGAAGCGAATATCATCTTCGGTGCCGTGATCGACGAGGCCTACACCGGTCAGGTGAAGTGCACGGTGATCGCTACCGGTTTCGATGAGAAGAAGGAATCGACAACTCTTCAGGCATCGTCTCCGATGATGAAGAATGTTCCGACCCTCAAGAAGCTCCAGGATCAGGCACGTAGCGACAGGCCCGATGAGGCCGTGATGAAGCTTGCCGGTCAGCAGTTCAATGAAGAGGAGCTGGAAGTACCGACGTTCATGAGGAAGAAGATCGGGGGAAAGTAGGGGAGGTGTGGAAGGTTGGGTAGGTTTGGTACGTGAATTTTGCTTCCGTGCCCTTCCACACCTACCATACCTACCGAACCTTCCCAACCTTCATGAAAATCTCTCTCCAACGTATCGACAAAAGCCTCCCTCTTCCCGAGTACCATACGTCTGGGGCTGCCGCATTCGATTTTGTGACACGGGAAACGACCGTAATTGCACCGAAAGCGATCGGTCTGGTTCCGGGTAATATCATCGTGAAAGTGCCTGCAGGGTACGCATTATTGATTCTTCCGCGTTCCTCTCTTCCGAGGAAAAAGGGCCTGATCTGCCCTCACTCGCTTGGGCTCATCGACCAGGATTATCACGGACCCAAAGATGAGATCTTCGTGCAGGTCCAAAATACGAGCGAAAAGCCAGTGACAGTCGAACGAGGCGAACGCATCGCACAGGGACTATTCGTCAAAATCGATAGAGCTGAGTGGGAAGAGGTCGATTCGCACAGTGCGGAGACCAGAGGGGGATTCGGGAGTACGGGGTGATGCTGTTGCTTTCCGGTGATAGGTACGTTACAATGTACCTGTACCTTCCAATGTACCTATGACAACGTTCATCACGGCAACCGCTGCACGAAAACAGTTCTTCAAATTTCTCAGTCTCGAGAAGAAACCCGGACAGCACATTGCCGTTACCCACGAGGGTATCCCCAAGCTCGTTTTAATGTCATTTGATGAATACGAGAGTTGGATGGAGACAATGGAAATTATGTCGGACCCTCAGCTTGTGAAGGATATTCGTGAGGCTCAAAAAGAGCCTTTGGAAGATGCTATTCCATGGCAGGAAGTTCAAAAGAAGCTCAAACTGTAATGTATGTTGTTCACATTACTCATCAAGCGCGTAGCGGAGAAGCAACTTGTGCGACTGCCGCGTAAGGATCAGTCACGAATTTGGCAGGCGATCAAATGTCTGCAGAACGATCCATTCGTTGGCAAAAAACTCGATGGTGAGATGGAGGGCATCTTTTCGCTGCGCGTTGGTACCTATCGTGTTCTCTATGAAATACACAGGAAGCAGATCTTGGTGGTTGTACTCACGGTCGGCCACAGACAAGGAATCTACAAATGAAAACGCATCGCACAGGGACTATTCGTAAAGATTGACCGAGTTGAGTGGGAGGAAACAGACTTAGGAGGCATGCTCACTCGGGGTGGATTCGGTAGCACCGGGTGACCTTGGTCGTGTATTCGCTCCTCCTGAAGTGGAGTTTTCCAGCTTCATGGGTTTCCGCTGCGCATTCACGATATCAGCTTTCCACTTGGCAAGTATTTGGATTTTAGCGTCTGATATCAGTCCGCGGCTCGCGAGCTGATCGACCATGTTGTTTCCTTGAAGATCGGTGTCAGTGACCACTACTTTTCTTCTGGATTCATCCCACACGCCATCCACGCAGTAATCGAACTTCTTCTGCATTTCCTTCTTGAAGTTCTGCAATGCATCCGGATCGACTTTCTCGAGTTCGTCGTAGCGCATAAAGACCTGCGTGATGAAACCTCTCGCCTTGGATTCGTACGTCCATTCGCTGGTGGATTTTCTGCTCAAGATTTTGGACGTCTGCGATGAATCCAGAAGCATGATATCCGCTCCTCCGTTTCCCGGATTGAAGTAGTCGGAGTCGGTATTGCCCGGTTCTGTATCCGTGCTCCCGGTGACATCCCGAAATGCCTCGCGATACGCTGTCAGATCTGTATCCGATCCGAAGATCGATACACGCGCTCCGGGATTCCATCCGTAGTCAAGGAGCCCTCTCTTCCGCGCTTCCTTGTTTCCTTCGTAGAACGTTTTCCCTGCAAGGATCATGCCAATGGCTTCGTATTTCGCAAGATTGCCTTTATCAGTATCAGGGAATTTTGCTCCTCCCTCTGCCAGTTGTTTTTCGATGACTTCCATCGCCCGGGTCGTCTCGTTGTTGCCGAATTTGTCTCCCTTTTTCCAATCCTCGATCTTATTGCGGTTCAGCTTGAACCATGTGATGGACCATGCGGATTGCGTGATTGTGAAGTTCGAAATGTTATCGATCATACCCTTGTCGAGACAGAGCTTCAGTGTCGGGTCTCTCGTGCTTTCATCGCGAATGAGCATCAGAATCGTTGTGAGCATCCACGTATTGCTGTGCGAAAATTTGGCTTTCTCTTGCAGTCTTTTGATGATACCCTGCACTGCGAAGACGTTTTTGTGACGGAGCTCGTGCACGAGCGTTTCCATCATTTCCGGAACGTCCGGCATCTTGTCGATACGGTCGTATCCATGCTGGATTTCATGCGTTTTTCCGGCCTCGTGTTTCGCGACCAGATCCTCGAATGATTGGTGACCTTCGATTGCCTCGTAGTCGATGCCGTAGACGTTGTGTCCGTCGAGCGGATTCATGAAGTACATCCACGCCTTGTCGGCTGCGTACTCGAGAACGGCCTTTGCACGGTTGAAGTTGTGCCTGTTCTGGAAGAGGAGTCCACTGCTCTTTCCCTTGCCGTCGGGACCGAACACTTCGTTGAAGGTATATCCTTCTTTCTCGATGTATTCCTTGAATTCCGACGACTCGGTGTTGTCTGTGGAACGGGCATTCTTCTTGAGGGTGTGTTCGATCGGTTTGTAGAAATTCAGCTTCTTGGCGATCCTGTTCTCCTTTACCTGCTGGTTGGAGGTGTAGTTCTGGTAGATGGCCTCTTTGTACTTCTTGACGATATTGGCGATATTAAGCGGTGTGAGCCACACGACATCGCCCTGGCTACTTAGGACGTTTTTCCTCACCCACTGCCCAACGGTCATTTCCTCCTCCGCAGTGGCCTCCGGTTCTTTATGCCCTACTTCCTCTGCAGTATCGATCTCCTGCTTCATCTCCTCGAATACCGTTTCGTACCACGAGACAGGTGTTTTGAGTTCCTTCAGGACTTCGTCACGCTGGCCCTGTACCAGCGCGTCTGCTTCCTGAACGGTCATTTGTAGGTCTTTATACGGATTCGTCGGGAAGCCGCTCGTCTCCGCAAAATCGCTCTTCTCTTCAACGGTGAGCCCGCCGCTCTCTTCGCTGTCGCCCCACCTGTTCAGTGCATCCGCTTTCTTCTTGAGGAGTGTCAGGTCCGTTCCGGACTGGCTGAGAAATTCGAGGTTCTGTTCGGCTGTTGCAAGGAGTAGCGCTCTTTGGTCGGGGTCTCCCTCTGTTCCTTCGATCAACTTCTTGAGTGCGGGATAGCGTCCGCGCAGTGTCTCCAGTCTCCCAAATAGTGTCTCGATTTTCGCGTTGATGGCTCCTGCGGTCAGCGTCTCCGATCCTTCGGCTGCTTTCTCCAGTTTCTTCTCAGCGATATTGACTCCTGCGTCTGCATTTGTCGCCAACTCAGCCGAAACGTTCCCCTCTGACTTGAGATCACTGAGGAGCCTGCCTCGTGTCTGATGATCTTTGGCCGTCTTCATGAGGAGTTTGCTGACAGAATCCGGAGAATTCGTAGATCCATTCCTCTTCTTCACTTCCGTGAAGCGATCGACGGTTGCTTCCAGATGCAGTCTGCAAGTATTGAATTCTTCACTGTTGGGATTGGTGAAAATTCTTTCCAGCACTTCGCAAACTTCTCTCTGTGCGTTCAGGGATGGATTACTTTCAATCATTGAAGGATCGATCGGTGCTCTCTTATTCGCTACGTAGATCGCAAGTGCTTCATTTGCAATACGTTCATTCCGTCCGCCTCCGCTGAGGTATGAACTGTCTTGTTTGAATACTTCCTGGACCGCTGCTTCGAGATTGCTCCATTCCGGATGACTCTTCAGCATCCCCATCCATTTCTTGAGACCATATCTCGCTTCGGTAGGATTGGTCAGTGCAAGATGCGTTGCCTCATGGAACACTGCACGCTCTGCGAGTTTTTCGCCGATGCCGTCTTTTGCAAAGTCTTCATGCTCGATATTGAAGACCATGATCGTTCCGTAGGAGAACGCGTTTGGCAGTTGCACGGGCTCTTTGGAACGAATATTCCGTATTTTTCGATAGAGTTTCTCGAATTCATCGGCAGCGAGATACTCCCACTTGATCCCAGTCTCCGCTTTGTGTTCCTGCTTTCGCACGCGCTCGATGTCTCTACTGAGGAGTGCCTGCAGTAAATTGATGATTTGGTGTGAGGGCATCGTCTTCGGCAGTACGAAGTACTTCTCGACCATCGGTTGATGCAGTGCGAGCACTCTCTGCAGTTCTGCATCTGTGACCGTGCTACTGTCGATGCCTTGCAGTGCTGCAGCCAATGTATTGCGATCGGTCTCTTCGCTATTGAGTTCCTCAACGATGCTCATGCGTGTGAGCTCTATCACCTCGTTCAGTTTTGTCGGATTGAGATTTGCCCGATCGACTGTACCGATCTTGTCCGTGATCTCCAGCAGATATTCATCGACAACTTTTCGCTGGCTATCCATGTCGACAGCCTTAAAAATCTCATCATGAAACTGCTGCCTTTGAGAGAGTCGTACGCCACTCAGAAATGAGTCCATGACGTTACTGCCCGGTTCCGGATTCGCTTCGGATGAGTTGTTCTCAGTGTTTCCGGGTGTTGTTGGAGTAGCGGCAAACGCCAAGAGGCGCTGCTCCTTTTCGGGAGAGTGCTCAGTGGCAAGGCGCGCAATTTGGAACCAGCGCAGCATCTATAGTTTACAGAAACGAATAATGGCGTCAAGTATTTTTTCTTTCTTCGTATCAATCTGCGGGATGTATTGGCAGAGCAGGTCGCGGATGATGTAGGGATCGATGTTCCCTGTTTGAATCACGAGATCCGGCGTAAGGTACTTCTTGGATTCAGCATGCAGTTCGAAGTAGTCATTGGCCCGAAGGATCCAGAAGTGCTTCCAGTCGGACCAGATGGTTTTTCTACCGTCGAGTTCGATGCCTGTGTCCCTTAGAATGATCGTATGGACGTGAGGCTTCTCATTTCTGATTAGAAAGAAGAGCCCTGCAAGCATTGCAAAGCTGATACTCAGGCTCCAGGCTCCGGTCAGGATGCCGTAAACGATCATTGCTCCGGAACCAAGACTCATCGAGACATACCACTTTTCGCTTCGCTTGTGAGCGACTTTTGCAGGAGCCTTCCACTCGAGGAGAATTTGTTCTGTATTTGTGTGCATAAATCTGCTTATTGTAGCAGAAAAATGCTGTTTTTACGACTGTCGGAAGTTGCTATAAATACAAATTATGTTCTTATCCATACGCTACAACCAGCCCCACGACGTGCTTCACACCCGCTCTCTTCAGAGAGCTTGCACACGCATCGAGTGTTGCACCGGTCGAACTGATGTCATCGACAAGCAGAATGCAGGGTGGGGGAGTGTTCGATACACTGACAAATGCATCGTTGAGGGCGATGAGCCGCTCTTCACGTTTTCTCCATGCCTGATGTCCGGTTGCTTTCGAGCGCTTCAGTAACGTACATACCTGCCACTGTTTTTGTGTTCCTATTTCTTTTGCAAGAATCTCGGCCTGATTGAACCCGCGTTGAAACTTTCGTGTCCAGTGGAGAGGAACCGGACAAAGTACGAGTGCTTTAGCACTTCGATATTCCTCAGGCAGCAGCAATAATCCGGGGAGGCACTCGACGATTTTTTGCGCAAGCTCCGGTCCAAGATCTGCTATGCGTCCGTACTTGAATGTTTTGATCGCTTTTCGGAGCAAGGGAGAGGCTTGGTAACTTCCCGCAGCGATCAGACAGTCGAGACTGTTGATTCCTTTTTTTCGAAGCAGCTGTTTGTCGAATCGGATCGGATACAGCTTCATGCGCTTTCGTTCATCGTCCGTGATCCACTGACCTTCACTCCCTGAGAGTGAGTATCTCGGAAAGAAGAGATCGAGGAAGCGCTGGAACATGCGAGGAGCATACGCTTTTCTCAATGTGAGTTGGCTTTTGTTGTGATGGTGGGCAATACAAGATTCGAACTTGTGACCTCCACAATGTCAATGTGGCGCTCTAACCAGCTGAGCTAATTGCCCGATATGTGAATGAAGAAACGCCAGCAAAGGGTACGGATAAGATAGGTCTTGGTCAATCACTCTGTGATTGCAAAACACACCCCACTTTCTACTACTTTGTCACAGCTTTTACTACGTGCAAGACAGAGCGATGTGGAAAACTTTTTTGTTTTACACACCTCTGGTAACTTCGGTTCCTTACTTCAAATCGGTCCCCCTCTTCCATGACGTTCCTCATCTCCGTTGTCGCGTTCATTCTCCTCCTCACGCTCCTCATCATCATCCATGAGCTCGGGCATTTCTGCGCAGCGAAATTCTTCGGTGTGGAAGTAGAGGAATTTGGCTTCGGGCTGCCGCCAAGGGCAAAGACGCTTTTTCAAAGAGGACAGACGATTTTCTCCCTGAATTGGATTCCATTCGGGGGCTTCGTCAGGCTGAAAGGGGAGAACGAAGTCGACACCCAGAAACGCTTTGAACACGGCAGTTTTGCGAGTGCCAGTTTCCATGCGCGCATCGTTATTCTCTGTGGAGGAGTACTCATGAATTTTGTGTTGGCCATTTGCCTCCTCACGCTCGGTTTTTCTGTCGGTCGATGGGTCCCCAATTTTTATCAGTCCATCGAGGAAATGCAGGAAGCGTCCGAGAGAGGGGAGATTTTCCTCGAGACCGGTGTCTACATTTCGGATGTGCTTCCGGACGGTCCTGCCGCTAGAGCTGGTGTCGTGAAGGAGAGTGCGATTCAGTCGATCGATGGTGTGGCGGTCGCGAAACCGTCGGATGTCGTCGATTTCCAGAAGGGGAAGAAGCGCGTGACGTACGTTCTGATGGAGGGAGAGGGGAAGAACATGCGCACCGTTGAGGTGACGCTCGAGGACGGCAAATCGGGCATCGCCATTTCTCCCTTTGCAGCCAAGCTGTCCGCTCCTCTTCGTTCCGTCACCAAAGCTCTTGTTCTTGCCAAGAAAGAAACGGTATTCATGACGGTGCAGACCGTGCAGGGCATTCTCAACTTGTTCCGTTCACTCGCAACGAAAGGGCATGTGCCGGAAGGCATCACCGGCATCGTCGGTATCGCAGTACTGACCTACAGTTCCGTACAGGAAGGATTCATGACGTACCTTCGTCTCGTTGCTCTCTTAAGTCTCAGTCTTGCAATTCTGAATATCCTTCCGCTGCCGGCTCTCGATGGCGGACGACTACTGTTTGTCCTCATTGAAATGGTCGTTCGTCGTCCACTGAACCAGCGGTTCGAGCTGATGGTCAATGCCATCGGATTCTTCCTGCTTATCGCGCTCATCATCATCATCACATTCAATGATGTGATTCATCTCTTCTAATGACTTCCCCCGATCTCGATCTCTGGCTGAACGTTCTTCGCAAAATTGAACCGCAGCTCCAGCGCGGACAGTTCATCACGTGGTTCAAAGACACCACGATCCTCGGGCGCGACCATGCGACGGTCGTCGTCGGACTTCCGCTCCCGATGTTTCTGAACTGGCATCTCGAGCACTATCGGACGATGACGCTCGATGCGCTTCGGGAGGTCGATCCGACGATCGATCAGATCGTGTATCAGGTCGACAATGGGCTCAAAGATGATTTGCAGAGAACGCTCCGACTCCTTGAACATTTTCCCGAGAAGAAGCCGAGAAAGCTGCCGAATAAGTCGGAGGTGAAAATCACCGAAGGATTGACCAGCAAGATCGGAAACTCCCGCTATACGCTTGAGAATTTCGTGGTGGGTGCGAACAATCGTCTCGCGCATGCGGCATGTTCGGCTGCTGCGTCCGATCCGGGTGGAAAATACAATCCTCTATTCCTCTACGGCGGCGTGGGACTCGGCAAGACGCATCTCCTGCAGGCGACTGGCAATGCGATCCTTCGCACCCTTCCGAATGCGGCGATTCTCTACACGACCACGGAAGATTTTACGAACCAGGTGATCGAAGCGATCCAGCACCAGAAGATGGAACAGTTTCGGAGGCGCTTTCGAGAGGTTGATGTGTTCATTATCGATGATGTGCAGTTCCTCGCAAACAAAGAACGAACCCAGGAAGAGCTCTTCCACACGTTCAATACTCTCACGGAGGATAGAAAGCAGGTGATCATCAGTTCCGATCGTCCCCCGAAGGAACTCTCCGGTCTTCAGGAGAGATTGGTCTCACGTTTCGAGCGCGGGATGATCGCAGACTTAAGTCAGCCAGACTACGAAACGCGATTTGCGATTCTCTCCGAGAAGAGCAAAGAGTACGGTTTGCTGCTCGACCAGAAAGTCATCGATTTCATCGCTCAGCATGCTACCCGCAGTGTCAGGCAACTTGAGGGCATCCTCATGCAGGCTGTTGCGCAGTATGAACTCGAGCACTGCGTACCGACCGTGAAATCTATTGCAGAAATTATGCGGAAACTCGGTGATGAACCGGTGACTCTGCCGAAGGCGGACGTCGGATTCGTCGAACCTCCACCGCATGCAATCTCCTTCCAAGATGTCCTCGAGGAAGTCAGCAGGTACTACTCGGTGTCGGTTCCGGACATGCTCGGGCAGTCGCGCGTTCGGGAGATTCTGGTTCCGCGGCACATTGCGATGTACATCGGCAAGAAGCACCTCCAGATGAGCTACGTGCGTCTTGGAGAGTCCTTCAGTCACCGTGACCATACGTCGGTGATGCATGCTGTGACGAAAATTACAAACAAGATGAGTGAGGATCCTCAGCTGATGCGCGAGATACGAACGCTGGAGAAAGAGGTAGGGCTGGCGACACGGTGAGCTGTCTCTGCTACTCTTTCATCATGCAACAACTAGATGACCTCTTTAAGCTCCGCCACTCCCTCGCACACGTCCTCGCGCAGGCTGTGACGAAGTTGTGGCCGGGAACGCTGATCACCATCGGACCGCCGATCGATGACGGTTGTTACTACGATTTCCTCTTTCCGGAGCCGATCTCGGAGTCCGATTTTCCGATGATCGAAAAGACAATGCGCAACATCATCAATCAGGGACAGACGTTCCGCTGCGATACGCTGAGCGTCACCGATGCGAAGAAGTACTGGAGATCAGCGAAGCAAAAATTTAAAGTCGAGCTCATCGAAGATCTCGAGAAGAACGAGAACGTGACCGAGGTGACGCATTACGCAAACATCGGTCCGAAAGGCGAAGATACATTCGTGGATCTCTGTCGCGGCGGGCACGTCGAGAACCTCAAGGAAATTCCTGCCGATGCCTTCAAGATTTCGAAGATCGCAGGATCGTACTGGCGCGGTGACGAGAAGCGCGAACAACTGACCCGCCTCTATGTTATCGCTTTCGCAAGTAAAGAAGAGCTCAAGGCACATCTTGCGATGCTCGAGGAGGCCAAGCGTCGGGATCACCGGAAGCTCGGAAAGGAGTTGGATCTCTTCGCGTTCAGCGATCTTGTCGGTTCCGGTCTTCCGCTCTGGACGCCGAGAGGAACGTTGCTTCGAAATCTCTTAGATCAGCTTGTCTTCGAATTGCGTGCAGCCAAAGGATACGAGCGCGTCACCATTCCTCATATTACGAAGAAGGAGCTCTACGAAACGAGCGGTCACTGGCAGAAATTCAGCAATGAACTCTTCCGCATCACCACGCGTGAGGGCCACGAGTTCGCAATGAAGCCGATGAATTGCCCACACCACACGCAGATTTTCGCTTCGCGCCAGCGCAGTTACCGCGATATGCCGCAGCGTTACGCTGAGACGACCGCATGTTATCGCGATGAACAGACAGGAGAACTCCACGGACTTTCACGTGTTCGAGGTTTTACGCAGGACGATGCGCACGTGTTCTGCCGTCAGACTCAGGTGAAGGATGAAATTCTTGCGATCTGGGAGATCGTTGATTCCTTCTACTCGACAGTAGGATTTGGCAAACTGAAGGTTCGTCTCTCGCTTCACGATCCCAAAGCACCCGAGAAATACCTCGGTACGCCGGAGATGTGGAAGCGTGCGGAGGCGTCTCTTCGGGAAATTGCCGTTGAGCGGAAGGCAGATTTCTTCGAATCTCCGGGAGAGGCTGCGTTCTACGGTCCAAAGGTCGATTTCATCACGAAAGATTCGATTGGCAGAGAGTGGCAGGTGGCGACGATCCAACTCGATATCAACATGCCCGAGCGATTCAATCTGTTCTGCATGAATGAGGAAGGGAAGGAAGAGAGGATCGTGATGATCCATGCCGCGATCATGGGTTCCATCGAGCGCTTCCTCTCGATCTATATCGAGCACACGGCAGGTCTTTTCCCGCTCTGGCTTGCGCCAACCCAAGTCGCACTTGTGCCGGTTGCAGCAGCACACGAAGAGTATGCACAGGCGCTGATGTCAGACTTGAAGAAGAATGGCATTCGTTGTGAATTCATGCCGTCGTCAGAGTCACTCGGAAAGCGCGTTCGCGATGGTGAGAAGATGAAAATTCCGTACTTGCTCGTGATGGGTGATCGTGAGGTAACAGAGAAATCGGTGACGGTTCGGAATGTGAAGACGAAGAAGCAGGTGACGGTTCCCGTCGCGGAATTTATTGCGAAGACCTTGGAGGATATTCAGAAGAGGAGGTTGGAGGGGTCGATTGGTTAACGGCCCTCACCTCCCGACCTCCTCTCCAGCGATCTGGAGAGGAGGGGGCCTGAGTTTCTCTGATTACGGACATTTCTCTCTCCAGATCGCTGGAGAGAGATGTCGCATCAGCGACAGAGTGAGGGCTGTGTTCGGCAAATTTTCCTGCTATCCTTCCAACAATGTTCGAAGCCATCGAGTTCGGCCCCGTGATTGTCTGGATGCGCGTCGTGTTTCTGCTGCTTGCCATCTGGATCTCCACCGAATTTTTTCTTCGGCTTGCCGCTTCCGCGAGTCTCAGTATTCAGAGCGTGAAAGACACTGCCAGGTGGCATCTGCTCGCCTTTCTCCTGATGGGCAGACTCCTCGCAATCGTCGGTAATTATCAGGCGTACACCAAAAACTTCTCCCGAGTCTTCATCGTCTGGGACGGGGAGTTCAGCTTCCTCGGAGGTGCGATTGGCATTGCACTCGTTCTCTTCTGGTCGACGAGGAATCAACGTGCGACGTTCCTCCAGTGGCTTGATGTGCTCCTGCCTGCGACGACGTTCGGTCTCGCGTTCGACTGGATCGGCATGTTCCTTGCTGCGCAAGCGTATGGAAAGCCCACCAATAAGGCATGGGGCATCGTGATGGACAGCTTCAACGTTCGGTACTCGGTGCCGATTCACCCGGTACAACTCTACTACGCGCTCTTCTTCTTCGTTCTCACGTTTGCCTTGCTTCTCATCCGCAAGCACAGCAAGCGGGCGGGTGCGGAGACTCTCCTCGGCATCATCGCGGCAGCCGTCGCCGTCTTCCTCTTCGAATTTCTACGAGGGGATTTTGGGATTCCGGTTTTCGCCGTGATTACCGATTTCATTTTCCTCGGCTGTCTGTTCGCAAGCCTCGGTATTCTCGCTCTCATTGAACAGAAACTCAGTGAGAGAGGGAATCTTGTCTACAGTTCATCGGTTGCGGTGCTTACACTCCTCTACGTCTTCCTGAGGTCATGGATCGATCTGCCCCAATACCAGCTGCGTTTCAGTCAGGTGCTTGCGATTCTTGCTCTTCTTTCTACGATCGTTTATGTTGTCGTCCATAGAAGAAAATATCCCCATTTATAAATGTCCTCTTTCTTCGAAAGTATCTTGATTTTCTTTTCCGCAGATCCTTCGGTGCTTCTCGTGCAGTCTCTGATGGTCGCAGCCGCCTGCATCATCATCTTCCTTGTGCTCTTTGCCACCCGCGATATTCTCCTCAGGACATCATCTCTGCCCTATCAGATATTCTGCATTCTTCTGGTTGCGGTTCTTCCTGTCATCGGTTTCCTCGTTTACCTGCTCATTCGTCCGATTCGCACGACCTCGGAGCGGAGGCTTGAACAGAAGCTCGACAAATTTTTGGCTCAGACGAAGTCGAAACAAGAAGGTCGGAGTAAGAAGTAAGCACTTGCACCGTATCACTCCCTTCCCTAAGCTCTGCGCATGCAGTTTCTCTCGTATTGGTTTTGGCCTAATCCTGCCGGCTGGCATTACCTAGATACTCGTGTGACGTCGCTCATTATCGTGTCGCTGGTTCTCGTCGCGCTTTCTTTCGTGATAGGACAGCTGAGAGTACGGAGCAAGAATCCTGTCACACGCACGCTTACGAAAGGCTGGCCGCTCGCTTCCTTCTGGTTCGGGTTCGTCGCTCTGGTGCTCACGATCAGTCGTGTCGAAACGATTCAGTTTCTGTCGATGCGAGTTCTATGGTTTCTGTGGTTTCTCTGTCTTGCACTCTACGTTCTCGTCCAATGCATTCAGTTCAGTCGTCGGCACTACACCGTCGTGAAGCAGGCGCATATTGTTGATGAGAGGGAGAAGTATCTGCCGAAAGCAAAGCGATAGAAAACCTCTAAAAAATGCAGACTGCTTTGTCAACTACGCTGAAATTTTTCTCGAAGTATACGAATACATCTCAAAAAATTTCAGCTTGTTTCCTCGCATTCTGCAATTTTTGAGAGGTTTTCGTCATTGTTTTTCGCTATTCTTTTCCTTCCTTTAATGAACAGTTTGCTTTCTATTGACATGCAAAGTCGACTAGTGGAAAATCTCCATTCCTGTGCCTCTCAAGCATCATACAGAAACGGCGTATTTGATCATTCTGGGCCTCCTGATTTGCGTATCCGCATTTCTAGCCTCGCTTCTGCCTGATCTCCCCGAAGGTCTCAAGTACTGTCTACTCTTCTTTACAGTATTCGCGCTGTACCCGATCTTCCTGATACCGACTTTTAAACGCAATCGTGTCGATTACGAGTTCCGCCTCTTGCATTGGTTTCCCGCAGGGGCGTTCGCACTTTGGTTGCTCCTGCAACTTATCGCACCGTACTGGAAGTGGTTCAATATTGTGAAGCTTGGCTTCCTGTTTCTCTGGGGTCTTCCGATCGTTGCACTGGGCTTAGGTTGCATCGTGCTCTTTGCTCTGCATGTTATTCGACGTCGTACGGTACGTATTGCCGTTCTGAGCGCGTTCTTTGTTCTTTTCACGGCTGGATCCCTCATGGCTGAGGCGAAGGGATGGAATAACCGTTTGCAGGCGAATATTTTCGAGACGATGTCAGTCTCGATTCTTCGTCCGTCATTGAAGGGTATGCGTTCGGTTCTTGCCATGGTTCGGATGCCGCAGCAGGAAACGTATACTGACGTTGTCTCGAAGAACAACTCTTCTTCAGTTCCTTTCTCTTCAACACAGTCGACAGTGAAAGAAAATCGCGTGCGTTCATCAGTCCATTCTTCCGTCATTGCCGATCATATGCCAAAGGGATTGCCGCAATCCGGTCCTGAGTCGGTATTCGCATTGGCTGCAACTCTCCTTGCTTTGTACGCCGGAACGCTGCATGCAAGGCAACGGAATGAGGCATAATGAACTTCTATGAAAAAAGTGCTGATTGCCGGATTCGGATTACTTCTACTTTTTGTTATTGCGATGAAACTTTTTCCTGCTCTTGAGGAGCGTTCTGAGCGCAGAAGACTTATCGCAGAGCAAGAGCAGGTTGTCCTGCCGGAGCCGGAGGAGTCGGCTCTTCAGTCTTCTTCCGTTTCATCTTCCTCTTCGCCTTTACCTTCTCCAGCTTCCTCTTCGCCTTCTTCGCTGCGAGCGGACATCAATTGGGACGTTCCGTTTACATCACAGGCACCGTTTGGGGAGTGGGATGCGCTCCACGGCGAAGCGTGTGAAGAGGCGAGCGTGCTGATGGTGCTCAGATATTTCTCGGGTCAGAAGATCGCCTCTCCGGATGATGCCGAAAAAGCCATCCAGCATTTCGTCGCTGCGAATGAGGCGCTTGGATTTCCGGTCGATGATACGGCGGCGGAAGTCATCACACTTCTCAAGTCCGAGGACTCTTCCGTCTCTGCAACACTTCTCAAAAATCCTTCGATCGATGATTTGAAATCGGTGCTCTCAGCCGGTTCTCTTGTGATTGTTCCTGCCGCAGGTCAGCAACTCGGGAATCCCTATTTCCGCCGTCCGGGTCCTCGGTATCACATGCTCGTGCTCCGCGGATACACCAAGGACGGCTACGTAATTACGAATGATCCCGGTACGAAGCACGGAGAGCAGTATGCCTACAAGTGGGAGACGATGATGAATGCGATTCACGATTGGAACGGGGGAGAGGTGGAGAGTGGAGCGAAAGTTGTGGTGGTTGTGCGTAGGTAGGGCAGGTCTGGTAGGTTGGGTAGGTGGGGAACGTACCAAACTTACCAAACGTACCGAACCTTTTTCGATTGCGATAAAACCTGTACCATCCTCCGCACTATGGTCACGATCTCCTCTCTCCACGCTCGCCAGATTCTCGATTCCCGTGGAGTTCCGACTGTCGAAGTCGATTGTGTTCTTTCAGACGGTTCGTTCGGAACTGCTGCAGTACCGTCGGGAGCTTCCACCGGTACGCACGAGGCGCTGGAACTGCGGGATGGAGACATGAAGAAGTACGGCGGAAAGTCCGTCGAGAAGGCGGTAGCGAATGTGGATGGTCCGATCGCAAAGGTTCTGAAGTCTCTCGATATCAGTGACCATCGCGTCATTGACAGAAAAATGATCGAGCTCGACGGCACGCCGAACAAGTCGAAACTGGGTGCGAATGCCATCCTCGCGGTCTCCATGGCGGTGTGCAAAGCGCGCTCCGTGAATGAGAAGCAGTCACTCTGGAAATCTCTTGCCGCGCAGTACGGTGTTGATGTGAGCGGGAAGGTGAAACTTCCGGTGCCGCTGATGAACGTCTTAAACGGCGGTGTGCATGCGGATTCGGGCCTCAGTTTTCAGGAATTCATGATCGTTCCCGTTCAGTATGTCTCCTTCAAGGAAGCCCTGCAGGCGGGGGCAGAGGTTTTCTATGCACTGAAGAGCATTCTCAAAGAGTTTCAGTACGTCACATCGGTTGGGGATGAGGGAGGTTTTGCGCCGCAAGTAGCGGATTCGGATC
The DNA here is from genome assembly GCA_964597665.1 of uncultured Candidatus Peribacteria bacterium. Taxonomy (GTDB): domain Bacteria; phylum Patescibacteriota; class Gracilibacteria; order Peribacterales; family Peribacteraceae; genus SICN01. The sequence continues at coordinate 40,232 of CAZQYX010000007.1, forward strand.
ATGCATGTTCCATCCTGATGAAGGCTATCGAGAAGGCGGGTCATAAAGGCAAAGTGAAGCTGGCATTCGACTGTGCGGCTTCGGAGTTTTATAGGAGCGGGAAGTACACGGTTGACGGTACAAAACTTTCCTCAGAGAAGCTGCTCGATTTCTACGGTGCGCTGATCAATCACTTCCCGGTCGTGAGCATCGAGGACAGCCACAGCGAGGACGATTGGGATGGATTTGCATTGATGAGGGAAAGATTCGGATCAAAAGTTCAGCTTGTGGGTGACGATTTGTTTGTGACGAATACAAAGCGCATCCAGCAGGGGATCGAGAAGAAATCGGCCAATGCAGTGCTCATCAAGCTGAATCAGATCGGTACAGTCAGCGAGACGGTGGATGCGATTCAGATGACACAGAAGGCCGGATGGAATGCCGTCATCAGTCACCGAAGCGGAGAGACATCGAATACGTTCATCGCGGATCTTGCCGTCGGTCTCCAGTCAGGACAGATCAAAACCGGTTCGCTCTCCCGCACCGAGCGTCTGTGTAAATACAATCAGCTTCTTAGAATAGAGGAGGAGCTTGGATCGAAAGCCGTGTACGAGTCGCCGTTTATCTAGGAACGTAGAATGAGTTCTTGTTCTTCATTCGTGAGTCTGGATTTTACATGTTCATAGATTCGCACTGCGTCTAGGAATTCATCTATTTTATACTGGTCATGATCACTGGATGCGCCGTTTGCAAGCAATGCGCGGAGTTGAATCATCGGTTGGCGAGCGCATCTTGTAAAAGCATTGTGTGCCATGCGTGCAAATGCATCGGCCGATGCTTCGTTCTTCTCCGGAAACGACTCCAATGCATCTTGAAGCTTTTTCGTGGCCTCCTTTACCGGAGATTGTGATTCTAATTGCATACAGTATCATTGCATTTCTATTGTATTTGTCAATTGGTCGGGGTGCAGGGACTCGAACCCTGGGTCTCCAGACCCCCAGCCTGGCGCTTTACCAACTAAGCTACACCCCGAGGTGAGCGGACAAATACTAGCGTTCATCACTTGCTGCTCAAAGAGCTTTCTTTTTCCCATTACCCTCCTTACGGTACCGGGTTTTTCTTGGAATGAATTCTTAAGTTGGCTAGCGTTTGAGTGCTCTTTTGGCATATACTTTCACCCTTCTTCTGAATACTTGACATAAATCAGTATTGATATTCTTATAATAATATGATACAATAGTCAGAAACATTAGCAATTATGCCGTTAAGCCCCTCAGAACTACAGGCAGCAACCAAGGTGGTCGAAAGCAGCAAAAAAATGCTCCTGATCCCGCATGCGAATGTCGATCCCGACGGCCTCAGTAGTGCACTCGCTGCTTACTCGATTTTCACGCAGCTCGGAAAGGACTGCACGGTGATCTGCCCCGATACGTTGCCCGAGTCTCTCGAATTCCTTCCAAACTTCAAGCATCTGCAGACTTCCATTGCTTCGGAGCAGCAGTTTGTCATCACCCTCGATTGTGCGGGAGGAATGGAAATCGACAAGCTTCGCTATACTGTGGAAGAGAATAAGGTGAACATCATCGTTACTCCGAAGAAGGGGAGTATCAAGCAGAAGGACATCAGCTTCCTCGAGGCGGGGTCTTCGTACGATCTCCTCGTGGTACTCGACACTGCAGACATCGGTTTGCTTGGATCGTTCTACACGGAACACATCGATCTCTTCCAATCGACACCGATTCTGAATGTCGATCATCACATCAGCAACACGCGATTCGGACACCTCCAACTCATCGATCCGACGGCGGCGAGTGCGACCGAAGTTCTCTTTACGTGGATTCTTTCGCAGCCGAAATGGAAGGAGCTTCTTACGCCGGATATCGCCACACTCCTCCTCACCGGTCTCATCACCGATACGCGCAGCTTCCAGAATCCGAATACAACGCCGAGGTCGCTTGAAGTTGCTGCAAATCTCCTCGATCTTGGAGCAAGACAGCAGGAGATTATCCAGCATATTTATAAAACGAAGCCGCTCTCCACACTCAAAATTTGGGGACGTGCTTTGAACCGGATCCAGATGGATCCGGATACGGGAATCGTCTGGTCAGCCGTGAGTCATGAAGACCTCACTGAGATGGGAGCAACGTCGAAGGAGACTGCAGGGCTTCTGGATGAACTGATTTCGACAATTCCCGATGCCGACGTGCATGTGCTCTTCACGGAGATCGAGGAAGGAGGACTGAAGGCCAGCATGCGTTCATCCGTGTCGATCGATGTCAACCTTGCCGCAGGCAAGCTGTTTGGCGGCGGCGGCCATGCGCGTGCATCCGGATTCAAGATCAAGAAATACGGTAACTTTCAGCTGCAGGTCATCGAATGCATCCAGCAGCTCAAGACGGAGATGCAGGTGCAGAGAGCGAAGGCCGATCATGCAGCAACGGTTGTTCCCCCGAAACAAACCGCCAAACCACCGGAAAAAAAGCAAGATGCGACCATCCCTCCCGCAGAAAAATCTTCGAAGCCCAAGCACAGTATCGATGTCACGCAAAAACTTGAGGAGTCGCGAAAGCTTCCGTAGGTCTGCGTTTGTTTCCGTAGGCTTCTATGGTACGCTGAGCGCTGTTTTTCCCTTTTGCACGTGCGACTCGTACAGGTTGCCAAAATTTTAGGCATCACCGGCCAGGAGCTCCGTAAGGAGCTGGAGACTGTCGACTTCGGTGTCAAACCGACGGATCGCGAAGTGTCCGATAATCTTGCGATGGGTGTCATCCGATTCGTTGCCGGTCGCCGCAAGATCACGGTCGATTGGAACATGGTGGAAGCGATGAGAGGAGGATCGCTTTCCGAGGGCGATGACGAAGAGAAGCCGGAACAAGCTGCAGTTTCTTCGGTACAGCAGCCGCAGGTTTCTGAAGAGAAGAAAGCTCCTCCCAAAACGGAAAACCTGAATGTTCTCCGGAAGCTTACACTCGAAGGTGTCTCGAAGGATGCAATCGAACGGCAGAAGGTCGCGCTCGAGAAGCAGAAACCGAAAGCACTCTCCAAAGAGGAGAGAGAGCAGCGGAGAGTCGAGACCGAGCTCCAAAGGGGTCTGGACAGACCCGATCGATCCCTGCATCAGGAGCAGATTAAGAAGAAGACAGGCGTTGTGCTCATTCCCTCGCAGATTTCGGTGAAAGAGTTTGCCGAGAAGACCGGTATTCAGGTTCCGAAAGTCGTGTCCTCTCTCATGAAGAACGGCGTGCTTGCGAGTATCAATCAGCAGATCGACTACGATACCGCTTCGGTGATCGCTCTCGAGCTTGGTATTGAGATTCAGAGGGATGCCGGATCCGTCTCGGTGGAAGCACTGCTCAGCAATAACCTCGCGGAGCTCACGAAAGACGATGCGTCTGCTTTGAGCGAGAGAGCTCCGATCGTGACGGTGATGGGACACGTTGACCACGGAAAAACCGCGATTCTGGATGCGATCCGCAGTACCAACGTTGTTGCCGGAGAAGCAGGCGGCATCACGCAACACATCGGTGCGTATCAGGTTGTCTCTGAAGGCAAACCCATTACGTTCATCGATACGCCGGGTCACGAAGCGTTCACGGCCATGAGAGCGCGTGGAGCCCAGCTCACCGATATCGTCATTCTTGTCGTGTCTGCAGAAGAGGGCGTCAAGCCCACGACGATCGAGGCGATCAATCACACCAAGGATGCGGGGGTCCCGATTCTCGTTGCCATCAACAAGATCGATCGTCCGAATGCAGACCTCGAACGCGTGAAAGGCGAGCTTGCAGCACAGGGACTCCAACCTGAGGATTGGGGAGGAACGGTCCCGATGATTGCGTGTTCAGCCCTCACGAAGCAGGGAATTCCGGAGATTTTGAAGCACGTGCTTCTGATGGCCGAGATTGAGGAGTTGAAGGCGAATCCCGATCGTAGGGCGATTGCGACCATCGTCGAGAGTCATCTCGATAAGTCGAGAGGACCGCTTGCAAGCGTGATTGTGAATACCGGAACGCTCCGAGTAGGGGACATCATCGGATGCGGCGGCGCATCCGGCAAAGTGAAGTCCCTGAGCGACGCTCTCGGCAAGTCCATTTCCGATGTTCTCCCGTCCGGTCCTGCCGTGATCTCGGGGTTTGATGAGCTCCCAAGCGTTGGGGAAATACTGCAGGTGTTCGGGACTGACAAGGAACTGAAGTCTTACCTTACCGCCTACGCAGTTTCCAAAGGGCAGCAGACCAAGCGCGGATTTGCAGACCTCGTGAGCCGGCTCTCGGAAGGCAAGCTCTCGCAGCTCAAGATCATCCTGAAGGCCGATGCGCAGGGTTCGTTGCAATCACTCGAAGAAGCACTGCAGAAACTGACGACCGATACCGTGCAGCCCAAGGTCATCCATGCTGCGATCGGCGATGTGAGCGAAAGTGATGTCATGATGGCATCTGCCGGACAGGCGATCGTCGTCGCGTTCAATGTGGATGCATCGGCGGCAGTTTTGCGTACTGCCGAGCGCGAGGGCGTGAAGATCAAACACTACGACATCATTTACAGGCTTCTTGAGGAAGTGGAATTGATCCTCAAGGGCCTCATCGAGCCCGTCGAAGAGGAGAAGATCACTGGTCATCTGGAGATTCGAGGCGTATTCCTAACGAAGAAATCGGAGCAGATCGTGGGAGGAAAAGTAATGGATGGCTTCATCAAGCGTACGCCGTTTAGAATTCTCCGTGCGGGAGAGCAGGTCGGAACCGGTCGCATCAATTCCCTCAAGAATGTCGACAAAGACATCAAAGAAGCCAAAGAAGGAGCGGAGTGTGGTATGCGCGTTACGGTTTCGATCGGACTTGAAATGGGTGACCTGCTGGAAGGCTTCACCAAGGAGTTTACGAAGGTAGCGTAGCGTTACTTGTGCTCAATGATCTCTTCGATGATTGCGAGGTCTTTCTTTGGAGCGTCAATGACCAGATCGATCGTGGCAAGTAGTTGCTTCGGATTGTCCTTTAGTTTTACAAGAACGTTATAGAGCGAAGCATTCTTCTCCGCGAACGTTCCAATATCCGCAGGGGTGATTTGTTCTTCGCTAGCTTCCTTCACTGCCATTTTTGCTCTGAAGGCTTTGAGTTCACTCTTCGGTTTGTCTCTGAGTTCCACGAATGCCTGCATATTCAGCCTGCCAATAGTTTTCGGATACCCTGTACTGTTGTATTTCTTGAATGCCTGAATTGCATCTTTGGTTTTCCCTTGAAACATAGTCGGATTCAGGGAGTATGCAGCGACTCCGGCCCACATGACAGTCGGCCATGTGACGTCGTGTCCTTTCACGAGTGCGTGACCAAGGCCAAGTCCTCCGATCAGTCCTCCGCCGAGGATGCCAAGTACCCTCAGAGGCTTCGTATCCATTTTCCTCGGTGCGTTTGCGATTTGCCACTCGTAGGTGGCGGTCTTCGCTGGATCGACTCTCTTCAACTCTGCAATTCCAAGTTCCAATTTTTTGATTGTTTCCCCGAGCTCCTTATGTTGCTCAAATGTTTGCGTCGTACTGATTTCATTTTTGATTTGTTGTAAGTTTTCTTCATCTTCCGAGACCTGCCTTGGCTTGATACTAGGGAATCCGGTTTTCCTGTCCAGTTCCCAGTAACGGCTCTTTGCATTCTGTGCCGAGAGCACGTCGACGGGCTCATCGGACAGTCCCTTCGCGATCTTCCCCAGTTCCTCGCCGATATTTCTACCGTCTTTCGATTGCATGCTGCCGAGTGTGTCTAGTCCTTTACTCAGAGCACCTTCGATATCCGCACCGGGCTCCAGCCCCATTTCCTTTCGCATTTTATCCGGGAACATCTCGGCACGCATTTCGATAGCATCTGCATACAGTTCTTTCAGTGTCTCCAGTGCCGCGGTCACTCCATCAGCACCGTTTGGATCATTCTGCATTTGCTCGATGCGCATGAGTACGGCCCCTGATTTTGTTTTGATGCGTTCGAAATACCAATCCACCTTTTCTTTGATGTTTTTCAGATACTCAGCCAATTTTGGATTCTCTTTCGTGTTGAGGCGCAGATCCAATTCATCAAGTTTTTTCTTCATCTCTGGAACAGATTCAACTTTTGGAGGTGCGCCGTGACTGAAGATATCTATTCCCATAAAGAATGTTTAGGGTTTTGCCCCCGCTGGAGGTGCCGCAGGTGGAGGTGCTGCAGGAGATGCTGCTCTGCCCATTTCCTTATCAATTGCTTTCTGAATAGCATCCGGATTGATCTTTGCTTTTAGTTCGGCATTGAGTTCCACTTTCTGTTTAAATTGCGTGAGTCTTTGGACAGATGTCATTTGCTCGCCACCGAGAATAGTGGTGAATTTCGCCAGTTCCTCTTTTATCACTGCCGGGGTGGCGTCCGTACCAAGTTTTTGGATGGCTTCGATGATATGCTGTGTGTTCGTCCTATTTTCGATCAGCGAGCCGACAGCTCCATCTGAAACTTCACTGGCAACTGCGCCTGCTCCGCGTGCGGGCAGTGCTGCCGCATCCAACGGCATTCCTGTTTTTGCGCTCAGTTTTATTTGCTGTGCGAGTTGATTCGGTTTATTGAGAAGGCCACCGACATTTCTGACGCCGGCAATTGGCACAGGGAGAGGTGTAAGTAATGGAAGCTGAACCGCTGCGCCGAACGCCATATCGCCGACTGCTTTTATTTTCTCCGTGAATTTTGCCGTGATTGCACTTCGCTTCAGCGCCGCGAACGCACCGACGTAGATGATGCCGACGGCTGCAAAAAGCCACAGGAAACCCCACCATGAGCCGACTCCGTTGATCATTGGGATTCCCCAATCCTGGTTGAAGCCCGGCGGTGGAGGAACTGTCGCCATTGTTCTGAGCATGATGAAACCGATGGTGAACGGAATCGCAACAACAGCAGGAAGAAAGGCTGCATTGATAAACTCCTGCCAAAGATCTGTTTCAAATTTGAAAATATTTGTCCCCAATTTTCCGGTGATAACGTAGCCGAGGAACACAAACGGCATGAAGGCGATCGTCACCCAGAGGATGATGATGCGTATGAAGAGCCCGGCTCCCAGAGCGATGATCGGAAGGACGATGCCGATTTGAACGACGAAGACCATCATCACATTGATCATGATTTTCAGCGAGCTTTCGAAGATACCACGATCAACAGCACCTCCAAAAATTTCCGGTGGAATCTGCGTCAGTGTATCAATGTGAATGAAACTCACTGCCATTTGATTCAGCGTTGCATGTGCCACGTTCATGGACTCGGCAGCTGGAGAGTCATAATCTGCTCTTCGTAAACACCCTATTCCTCGTATGCAACCGCAGGTCGCATTGTTCAGGCCACCGCATTGGACATCAATAAAATCATCGACTGCTTGTTCACTAGGCAGCAGCAATGTTTTCACAATGACCCTGCATTTCGTTCCTTCAAAATTTTGACATGTACCAAGACCGAGCATTCCCGGAACCGAGTATACGGTTGCCGTCAGTATATTTGCGACGTCGATAATGACGCGCGGGAAGAACCACGAGAAGTTGACGAGAACGACTGCGATGACGAATTGTGCAAACTTGCTTTTGATCAGCTCAGCTTTTGCGGTGATAATGGTGTAAAACGCAACGCCGATCAGCATAAGCGCGAAAATGATGTTCATGATGTTTCTAGACAGGACCCAGATGCTGTTGAGAGAGCTCATCATTTTGGCGTCCGAGAAGAAATCCCCCTGTAGTAGGTAACCAAGCATATCCAGAATGATCAGCAGAAGAATCTGCATGAACGTTGTAATCATGGAGAGGACCGTCATGAACGCTTGCTGCAGTTCAACAGGATTAGCAACCACTGGATCATCTGCGAAGGCAGTAGGAATTCCACTCGTCATTGCAAGATGGGCCGTTCCAAGAAGAACGACCAGTGTCAGGGCTCGAATAAGGAGTTTTTTGTGTGTGAACATTTCTCCTAATTATAGCAGAAAGAAGGGAAGAATGGAAGGTTCGGTAGGTTTGGTAAGTTTGGTAGGACTACTACTAAATTTTGAGAGACTTCTCACTCACCCAACCTAGCCAACCTACCGAACCTTTCAGACTGAGCGTATTACCTCACATCGAAGCTTGCTTTTCTTCACTACAATTATGTATACAAAATTTGTTCAATAAACAGATAAATATAGAGAGCTAAATATGATTAAATGGCTTCCAATAAACAAAATATCCTGTATATAATAGTAGTACAGCATAGTTGTACAATTTTCTTGCACTACCCCAACTACATGAGTAACATTTGTGAACAGTAGCTTTCGTTCTACTTCCAAGGAAAATTGACTATGGCTCATGAGGCTCTCAAAGCACTGTTCTCCTCTCAGACGAGGGTAAAGCTTCTCTCTGTCTTCCTTCTGCATCCTGAAGAGGAGTATTTCATCCGTCAATTGACGCGTCTTCTTCATGAGCAGATCAACTCCATTCGCCGTGAACTCGAGAATCTACGCAGAATCGGTCTCGTAAAGGCACGCCATAAGAATCGCAAGAAATACTACAAGGCGGACACGGATTTTCTGTTCTTCAGAGAGCTTCATGACATGTTCAGTAAGGAAGTGAAAGGAGGGGAGAGTGCGACGGTAGCTTCGCTCAAGACGCTTCCGGGACTCAAGTTTCTGGAGCTTGCAGGCAGCTTCGTCGGTACGCATAGCAAAGTCGATTTGCTCGTTGTCGGTGACGTCAAGAAGGAGGCTATCGAGCTTCTTCTCGCGCAGGACCCCTCGATGCGAAGCGTCAAATACTCACTCTTTTCGAAGGCAGACTTCCTCTATCGCCTCAGTCTTCGGGATCGTTTCATCCTAGAGATTGTCGATGATCCGAGGCATTTGGTTGTACTGAACCAGATTGAGAAGGAAGTGGAGGAGGCGAGAAAGTAGGTGTGGTAGGTAGGGTAGGTTTGGAAGGTTACTTTTGCCAATTGTACTCTACTTGTTCCCTACCCAACGTACCCAACCTACCAAACCTTCCCTTCGTTTTTCACTTTACTCTCACCCTTCCATTCCCTACACTTTCCCAGCTTTATGACAGGTCTTGCACTGTTTTCACAGGCGGAGAAGATGATGAAGCCTCGCCCTGAGGTGAAGCCTGGTTTTACCGTTCGTGTGCATCAGAAGGTGCAGGAAGGCGATAAGGAACGCGTGCAGATCTTCGAAGGCTTAGTCATCAGCGTGCACAGAGGTCATAGTCCTTCGGATCATAACTTCACTGTTCGCCGCATTGCGTCCGGTATCGGAGTCGAGAAAATTTTTCCTCTCCACTCTCCGCTCATCGAGAAAATCGAAGTGAAGAAAGTGGCGAAAGTTCGCAGGGCAAAACTCAACTTCCTCCGAGGTAGGAGCGGCAGGAGTGCAAGAATCAGCGAGAGGTTCACGAATTCAGACGAGTTTGCGGTAGCGGCAGCACCCGTGGCAGCTCCTGAAATCCAAAAAGAGGCCGAGTTGGTTGCACCTGCAGGGGTGTAAATTCCAAAAAAGAAAAGCCAAATTCCAACACACTGTAGACTTCTTGGATTTTGGTTTTTGGTTTTTGGAATTTGGTCCGTACACTTACTGTATGCGCTGTCTTCTTATCGGTAACTACGGTGTCTCGAATATCGGCGACGAGGCTCTCCGGGAGTATTTCGTCTCCACGTTCACCGAAGTGCATTGGACTGTTCTTGGTACCGACGTACCAAGATTGCCGTTCGGTTTTCGATCGTTCTTTCGGCTGTGGCCCAAGACAATTGTTGCGATCGCTCGCGCTGATATGATTGTCTTTGGCGGCGGATCGCTCTTCACCGATAGTGAGTCTGTTGTCGCCTGCGTTCTTTGGTGGTGGCATGGGATTGTTGCATGCCTGTTTCAAAAGAGGCTTGTGCTTGCATTTCAGGGTGTCGGACCGTTTCGAACGGTCTTTGGAGAGCTTCTTGCGAAGTGGATTTTCACGCATGCGACATTCATTTCCGTCCGTGACGAAGCATCTCACAGGCGTATACAAGGATGGAAGCTCCGATGCACACCTCTCCTCACGTTCGATCCCGCTTTCTCTGTCTTTGCAGAGCGGAAGCCGATGCAGAACGCGAAACGAATTCTCGGGATTATACCGAGGCAGAATTCGGATGATCAATTTTTTGTTGAGGTCTCTTCTGCAGTGAAAAAGCCATTCGATGAAGTCAGAATTCTTCTGATGCAGCCGGACGAGAGCGAACGATCGATTGCTGAAAAGATCAGGGCGATGACAGGAGGCACTGCTTCCATTGTTCCGATCACATCGGTGCATCAGTTGCTGACAGAAATTTCCGGTGCACGTGAGATCCTCACGCAGCGGTATCACGGTGTCCTTGCAGCGCTTGCCATTGGCATTCCCGTGAGGATTGTTCCCCAGACAAAGGGAGACAAGCTCGATGAGCTGAAAGCGTTACAGAACGATTCGAAGCGACTGGGAGAGTGCTTGATGCTTGTGAAGCGGGGAGAGGAGGGGATGAGACGAGTGCTCCAATGTTTGGCATAGCTTTCAGCATAGACTTGAGCGACAGATCGCCTTATTCTGCATGCCCATGAACCGTCGTAACTTTTGCCCGGCTTTCCGTCGCGGCTCGGCCGCGCCGAGACGGACGTCTGCGGACTACGCCGCGGCTCTCATCACGTATGAACCGTCGTAATTTCTGCATCATCGCGCATATTGACCACGGCAAGTCCACCTTGTCGGACCGCATGATGCAGCTTACGGGAACGCTCGAGAAGCGTGAGCTCAAAGAGCAGCATCTCGATTCCATGGATCTCGAACGCGAACGGGGGATTACGATCAAGCTCACTCCGGTTCGGATGAACTTTGAAGGAACCGAACTGAATCTCATCGATACGCCCGGACACACCGATTTCCGCTACGAAGTGAGTCGCTCTCTTGCGGCGTGTGAAGGCGCGATTCTCTTGGTCGATGCATCGCAGGGCATTCAGGCCCAGACACTTGCGGTTCTGTATATGGCGATGGAACACAATCTGGTGATCATTCCGGTCCTCAATAAGATCGATCTTCCTGCGGCGGACCCAGAACGTGTCAGCAACGAAGTCATCAAAATGCTTGGATGCAGCAAGGGGGAAATTCTACAAATTTCCGCCAAAGAGGGGACCGGTGTGGATGCAGTGCTGCAGGCGGTGATTGATCGCATTCCCGCACCGAGTGGCCAGAATAGCAATGCGGAGCAACTTGCTCGTGCGTTGATCTTCGATGCTGTCATGGACGAATACCGCGGTGCTGTCGCGTACGTCCGTGTTGTCGAGGGCGAATTCAGGAAGGGAATGAAAGCACGTTTGCTCGGTTCGAAAGTGGATTTCGAAGTCCAGGATGTCGGATATTTTTCACCGAAGTACATCTCGGATTCTTCGCTGATCGCCGGTCAAATCGGATACATTGTGACAGGACTCAAGAATGTTGCCGAGGCACGTGTGGGAGACACCATTTCTTCATCCCCCGATGCACTGCAACTTCCCGGCTACAAGACCATTCAACCCATGGTGTTTGCCGGTCTCTATCCGATCCAAGCGGATGAGTACCCCAAGCTCCGCGACTCTCTCGAGAAGCTCTCTCTCAACGATGCGGCGATCGAGATCAGTTACGAACATAATACTGCGCTCGGAAACGGTTTTCGCTGTGGTTTCCTCGGTCTCCTCCATATGGATATCATTCAGGAGCGACTGGAGCGCGAGTACGGATGCGAGCTCATCATTACGGCACCGAGCGTGCTCTACGAGGTGAAGCTGAAGGCGTCCCGTCCCGCGTCCGTCGTGCGTGCAAGTCTCCTGAAAATAGACGATCCGACGATTGCTCTCATCAGTAATCCGGCAGAGCTTCCTGATCCGACGTACATCGATGAAGTCAGAGAGCCGTGGGTGAAACTCGAAATCGTGTGTCGCAGACAGGATGTCGGGCCTTCGATGCAACTGGTGCAGGATCGTCGCGGCATCTACCTCTCGCTCGAGTACATCGATGACGATCGGGCGTTAATGCACTTCGAGGTTCCCCTCGCTTCGATCGTGCTCGATTTCTTCGACAAATTGAAGTCAGCCTCTTCGGGGTACGCATCTCTCAGTTATGAACATCTTGGCTACCGTGCTGACGATTTGGTGAAGATGAGCATCCTGCTCCTCGGCGAGCCTTCGGATGCCCTCAGTCAGATCATTCACCGCTCGGAAGCGCATGATACGGGTGAGAAGATTTGCAAGCAGCTGAAAGAGGTGATTCCGAAGGCGCAGTTTCAGATACCGATCCAGGCGGCAATCGGAAGCAAAATCGTGGCAAGAGAAGATATTGCGGCACTCCGGAAAGACGTGACAGGGTATCTGTACGGGGGAGACCGCAGTCGCAAGGACAAGCTTCTCGACAAGCAGAAGCGAGGGAAGAAACGAATGAAACAGATGGGTCGGGTTACCTTGAGCCAAGAGGCGTTTTTGGCTGTGCTGAAGAGGTAGATAGAGCAGCTCTGTATTCATGAGACGCCCCAGCGGGGCGTCTCTACATCCTCAAGCAGCGGCCCTCCGTGGCCGCGGTGGATATCGATGAGAATCTTTTTGAGTCTTGGTGGCGTTTTGTTGAAATGGGGAAAGCCTCATCAATGTGCAATCTGGCATATGCCGTATGTACAGTATTTGCGTCAGACCGATGAAATTATTGCAGAAGTTTCTCGTGATCTTTTTGAGAGGCTTGGCCCGGATTCAGGTTTGTTTGACGACGTGTAGAGACGCCCCGCTGGGGCGTCTCAAGGTCATATCTTTCATGAACTTATTCATCATCTTCCTTCTTCTCCCCGCCCTTCTCTTCCCTGAGCCTCGCAAAGTACTTCTCCATCGTTTCCATATGCGGTTCGATCACGTCCTGCAGAATTTTAATCGTGAGAGGCTGCAGCTCGTCGAAAGGAATGGTCATCTCCTGCTGCTCGAAGAAATCTACGAGTACGAATGTTGCAAGTTGCAACACGGTTCCGTCGATATTGTCTTCATCGACCATTAGCTTGCTGAGGATCTTCTCGGTGTCCGTTGTCATTACGAGGCTTAAGCGTGATATCCAGAGGAGGAGCGCGCTTTTGACTTCGGTGCTGAGATCACTACTTTCACCCTTGAGGCTCCGACTTTCCGGAAGATCGAGAACGATCTCGTGCTCGCGAATATACTCTTCCACTGCTTCGCGCGAGGGTTCATGGATCAGCGAGAGGAGAGCGAGAACGAAAACGGACGGACAGTCTCTCGCGGAGAGATGGGAAATCAGCTGGAAGAGATGCGCGTGCTTCTCGTCACCGAGGAATTGCCGGATGGTGGCAGCAACGCGATCATCACGCTTGCGTGCACGTTTCTCATCGCGTGCCATTTGTTTCCCCTGTGCAGCCGCAGCAGCAAATTGCTCCCGTGCTTGCTCGGATGCTTTCTCCGACACTTTGCCTGTTCCCTCACCTGGGTTCCACGATTCCGGTGCGGCAAATTCACTCATAACGTCGTAGAGGATAGTACAAATCTCATTTACGATCACTATTTTGCAGCTTCCTCCGCTTTCACTTCCACTGTCAGTGAAATGCTCTGTGCTCCCACGGTGATGTCCACCGTGTGCGAGGCAACTGTCTTGATCGGCTTCGGGATAGCAATGGAGCTTACTGCAATGTCCACCGCATGCTCTTTCTTGATCGCTTCGGCAATCGCTGCTTCGGCAATCGCAGCGTAGAGCTTGCCCGCCTTGCTTGCTTTCGCAGTGATGTGCACGGTTTTACCGCCAAGTGCGGTTGAAAGCGATGACTGCATTTCTCTCTCTTTCTCGCGCTCGAGAGCACGCTGTTTGATCTGCTCTGCATAGCGCTTCCGTACACTCGGCGTTACGACAAGTGCTCGTCTGCTTGGGAGGAGAAAATTCAGGGCAAAGCCGCTCTTCACGACGATCAGATCGTTCTTCTGTCCGATGCCGGAGATGTTCTCAAGAAGCAGTACTTCCATACGGGTGACTTCCTGCAGGAGATTCCTTGCCTGAAGCCGAAAGATCATAGGCAAACTAGCGCCAAAGCACAAGCCCAAAGAACCAGCCTGGGAAACTGAGCCAGCTCTTTCCTTGAAGGAACTCTCGCTTCGTGGAGACATACCACTCTTTAGCCATCGAAAACCTGTCAGCATGCAGTGCAAATTTTCCTTTCTGTATGCCGTGGATGCTCTGGTCTCCTCCGTAGATGTAGAGAGGGGAATAGAGAACAATTGCCGGAATGTCTTTTCTGAGTCTCTGATTCAATTCCTTCAGAGCGGTGCTGCGTGACACGGTATTATTCGTTTCGCGGATTCGTACAAGCTCGGCATCTGCCTCAAATGATGTGTACTGCGAGAGGTTGAATGCGTCCAGTTTCATCTTCTGCGTCTCTCCACTCCGATCCTGTATCTGACTGCTGTGCCAGTAGGGATAGCTGTCCAGATTATCGAAGAGCGCTTGCCCAAAGAGCAGAATGTCATACTTCCTGCCGAGGAGCTTCTCTTCGAATTCGGTCTTGGACTGTGGTATGTCGATTGTGACATCGACGCCGACACTCTCCCATTGTCTTTTGAGGACGGAGGCAACGATTCCGTACGTTGCCGGCGTAGAACTCGTGAGGATCGTGAGACCGAGCTTCCTGCCTTTTTGATCGATGCGCGTGTGCACCGGATCGCTGTCTTTCTTGCGGCGGAGGTACCCGTTTTCCAGCGTGAGGTCCTGTACGGTGAGGGATGCCGGATCGTTTTCGGCAAGAGATTTTGAACGCAGAAATTTCGCGAGGAGTTGCTGTTCCTCCGAGGAGCGTGCGAAGATTTTCGCATCGGTGATGCGCTCGAGGAAGGCCGTGTCGACGATGTCATCCTTGCCGTCCGTCAGCTGCACGAGGTTGTTTCCGATTCTGAGTGAGCCGCTTCCGCCGCTGCCTGCAGGAAGACGCACGATCCAACTTCCCGAGAGTGTTGCCACGGTACCGTCTGGCAGTTTCGTTCCTGTCTGTGCACGGATGCCGTTCACCGAGAGCGGCATTGCCAGATTCTTCGTTGATCCCGTTACCGTCAGGACTGCGCCGGTTCCGAGGAGTGCTACTCTTGGTATGCCTGATAAGGGGCCGACTGCGTTCGTCTCGCGTTGTTCAAGCAGCCGCTGCAGTCTGATTTTCTCGGGGATATTCCAGTTCGACTCGAAGAAGGCGCCTTTCGCGGCGTTGCTGTCGAAACGGTAACGCCAGTCACCCGTGTCGATTTCCATGAGGGGAGTATCGATGATCTGCGTTTCGTGAATGGCATCGGCGATCTCTTGCTTGTTCGTCGCAAGTTGCAGCCCGAGTCTGATGCCGAGATCCGCAGGGATGGATCGGTCCATATTGAAGAAGAGCCCCACATACTGCGGCAGGGTGTAGGACATCGGCCGAAAGTGTCTCGGAAGGATTGGCAAGCCTTTTTCATTTCGAGGAGAGAGACGCACGCCGTTGAGGTTCGTGATGTCCGTGAGCAGAGCCGAGTAGTCAGGGAAGACTCTGAGCACAATGCGGTCGATTTTGTAGGCAGGCATTCCTGTTCGCTCGAATCGTTTCATGGTGATCTCGCTACTAAGATCAGTCTGTAGGAGGCTTAAGAAGCTGTAGGGGCCTGTACCGATCGGATGAAAGCCGAAGTCCAGTGCCTGGTTCAGTTTTCCCACCGGGACTCCTTCGAAAGACGCGGCGGGAAGTAATCCCAGCGTGAGGTTGCTCGTGAAGAAGGAGTAGGGCTTGTTGAGAGTGAAACGTACGGTTCTCTCATCGATCTTATCGATGTTGATCCCGTGAAAATTCTGCTTGAGGATCGGATTTGGAAATTCCGGACTCTGGATTGTTTTGAACGTGAAGAGAACATCATCGGCGGTGACAGGGTGAGGTTTCTCCTCCGTCGAATCGTGCCAGAAGAGATCCGGTTTCAGCGTTGCCGTGAAGATGCGATTATCACTACTTGCTTTCACTGTCGCGAGATCATCGATCACTTGCCCGCTTTCCGGATCGTACTTCATGAGTCCCGAGAAGATCAGCGTGACAATGTCGCGATTCACATCATTTCCCGTGATGAACCACGGATTGATCGGCTGGATTTCTCCGACGGATCCTTCGATGTATGTTCCGCCGCTTACCGCAACGTTCGTCGTGTTCTGCACGTAGAATCGTCTGAGGAGCATTCCAAAACTCAGGATGAGCAACGCTAAAAGGATGCCGAGCACAATTCGCTCGACTCTCGTCATGGCCGAAATCAATCGAAGAAGTGAGCGCAATGTGAGGGAAAGTATAGCAGGGACGAAAATTCCAAATTCCAGAATCCAAATTCCAGTAACTTCATTGGAATTTGTTTTTTGGGTTTTGGATTTTCGTTACACGTACATCATTGCAATCGCCACTACGAAGAAAATGACCGCCATCCAGACCGTGAGCGTGAAGAGTACTTTCTCCGCTCCGCGACGCTGGACGTAGGTCGTACCTCCTCCGCCGAATGTTGCAGAGAGCCCCGAGGCACGGTGCTGCAGGAGAATCAGGAATGCGAGGAGTGAGCCGGAGACGATTTCGATGACCAAGAGGATCTGTGACATAACGGACATAGGGTACGGGAGAGACTCGCAGAAGGCAACTGTGGTACGATATTTTTTGAAGGGCGCCTAGCTCAGTGGGCTGAGTCCGCCTCAAGCGGACGAACCATAAAAAAAGCATGCTCACTCTGTTTGCGTTATACTGATATCAATCCGGGCGCCTAGCTCAGTGGTTAGAGCATCTCGCTTACACCGAGAGGGTCGGGGGTTCGAATCCCTTGGCGCCCACCATACGATTTGACACATGCCTTACTAGTGTTATTATGCTTCTATGGAACGATTCGACGATGTCGTTAATTTTCAAGAAGTTTTGGCCAGTGCCGCCCCAAGTTTACGCGTGGAACAAAAAAACGGAGCAGGGCCGGTGATGCATCCTACTCCTCATGATATTCAACCTGCTTCCTTGGGGAACATTCATGATTATGCTGAGGTGTACCTGAGTCGTCTGGCCGATAGTTTAGCAAGAGAGTACAAGGAGCCGCCGAGAGAGCCGAGACGGAACGTGGAACTTAGGAGTGATGTGCTTATTTACACGTACTGAGAGTGAATGAAAGAGGTGTTGCGCTCGCACAGATCGCCCGCTAGACTCTTCCAGCTCATGTTTGCATTCGTCGACATCGCAGGCTTCCAAGAGAAGGTTGAAAAGGGCATGAAAATGCATGTTCCGAGTCTCGAGGGCGAGAAAGGGGCAAAGGTTGTGTTCGATAAGGTTCTGCTGCTTTCCGAGGATGGAAAGGAGGCAGTGATCGGAAAGCCGTACATTGCAGGAGCAAAGGTCGAGGCGACGATCATTATGCACGGAAAGGATGACAAGATTGTCGTTCGCAAGTTCAAGCGCAGGAAGCGTTACCACAAGACACTTCGTGGGCATCGTCAGGGATACACGGAGATAGAGATTACGGGGGTGACAAAATAGGTTGGGAAGGTAGGGTAGGTTTGGGAGGTGTGGTAGGATTTTGTGTATGGATCAGCAATTGGAACAATTGGAGCGCAGAGTTCTTGCAATCGAACAGCGCAACGAGCGTGTAGAAAAAGACAAGGCATGGGAAACGAGTTTCACGAGAATCATTGTCGTGTCAGTTCTGACATATTTTGTTGCAGTTCTTGCGTTCTGGATGATTGGCAATCAGCAATATTTCTTGAGTGCGCTTGTGCCGACAGTCGGATTTATCTTGTCGATGCAGTCGGTGCCGATGGTGAAGAGGTGGTGGATGAAAAAATAGCACTCGAGACTCGCGAATCGCGCGTCTCTACACACGATCAATTTCCTTCTGCAATTTCCTTATGTGTTCCAGAATCACCCCCATATTTTGCAAACACGCGAGCGTTTCTCCGTACCGTTCGCCGATGCGAATGAGATGATGGAGGTAGCTCCTGAGGTGTTTTTTGCTTGTCTGAGCAGGTGAGTCTCTATCGATCGGTGAGTGATCTGTTGCATATTCACTTCGTCTGATGCGAATCTTGCTTCCATCACTCAGCCACACATTTCCGTGTCTTGCTTCACGCATGGGAGACACGCAATCGAACATATCGATACCGAGGCGAACAGCCTCTCGGATTTGGTGGAGCTCGCCGACACCCATAAGGTATCTTGGTTTGTCTTTTGGGAGCACGGGGCAGATTGCTTCGAGTACGGAATACATTTCCTGCTCCGTTTCGCCGACGGCGAGTCCTCCGAGAGCGTAACCGTCGAAGCCGATAGCGATCAATTCTTCCGCACATTTTTTTCGCAGATCGAGTTCGAGTCCGCCTTGGACAATGCCGAAGAGAAGGGGGGAGGGGAGGTTGGGTAGGTTAGGTAGGTTGGGTAGGTTTCCTACCCTACTTTCCACACCTACCAAACCTTTCTGCAATTTCTCTTTTTGCATCATCAATCGCAGATGTTCTTTTTTGCATTCCCTTGCCCATTTCAACGTCCTCTCAACTGCCTTTATCTGATCGACGCGCGGAGCTGTTGATGGCGGACATTCATCGAAGCACATGATGATATCCGAACCCAGGCGATGCTGGATGTTCATCGCTTCGATGGGACCTAAGAAAAGGGGATTGCCGTTTCGATGATCTTTGAATGCAACTCCTTCGTCACTGATCGATCGTATGTTCTTGAGCGAGAACACCTGAAATCCTCCGGAGTCGGTCAGTATTGGTTTGTCCCAGCCGATGAACGAATGCAGTCCTCCGCCCTCTTCCACGATTTTTTCACCGGGAGAGAGATGCAGGTGATAGGTATTACAGAGCAGGACATCGGCACCGAGAGCCAGAAGATCATCAAACGTGATTCCTTTCATTGCTCCCGCCGTCGCGACCGGCATGAAGAATGGAGTGGGGATCTCTCCGTGAGGAGTCTTGATCTTTCCAAGTCTGCCTACAGGGGTCTCCCGGATGAGCGTAAACACGGAAGCAGTGTACTTTTATCCGGAGTCTATGCAATAATGCGTCTAATTTCTTTCCCTCCATTTTCTATGTCATGCTGCTCACCTTCCGGTTCTCCCTGCGCATGCGGGAATTCCATGTGTCCTTCGAAGTGCGCTTCATGGATTCCGCGCATTGCTTTCGGTTTGGTTCTCGTCGGATACGGAGTGAATCATTACCGCACCATCGGTGGATTCGTCGGTATGGCAAAAGGTGTGTTCCCGACATCTGCAGTTCTTGGAGGAATCGCAGGGATTCTCGCATACATTGTTCCGGCACTCATGATCGTTGGCGGACTACTCTTTGCAGTGCGTCAGCTCTGTTGCCTCAGCAAGACATGCATCCTCGCTTCTCTTGGCGGCATTATCGGTTGGGCAGGACTTGCCGTGCTCGTTGGTGACGGCAATGCGGCCGGTGCCATGATGCCGATGATCCAGAACGCATCGGTTCTTCTCATTCTCTATTACATGATCAAAAAAGCATCGTGCAGCAAAATGCCTTGCACTGGAGCTTGCTCGACAGGATCTTGTAAATAATTGAATCGTTCCTATGCGCTGGCAATCTTCTTCCATCGTTTCAAATTCGATACTTCGGGTGTCGATCGGCATCTCCATGGTGCTGATCGGCATCTCCGAGTATCGGGACTTTGCGCCGTTCCTCGCAAATGTCACCGACGGTCTCGGTTGGATGACCTTTCCCGCAACTCTTTGGGGATACATTCTCCCGGCACTCCTGATCTTCGGAGGCGGAATGCTTGCAGCCGGTCGCTACAGTTTTGTCGCTGCTTGGGTAGGAGGAGTCGCACTCGGCTCGATTCCTGTCGGTCTTCTTCTAAAGACGGTCATGACCGGTTCCCCGCTGCCTGACACGCTCATGGCAGCCTATCCTTCTGTCGTGTGGCTGGTTGCTTTCTACCTCGCGATGAATGCATTTCCCGAGCAGGAAACAGAAGAGTCTTCAGAAAAATAGAGAAACGCCGCGGCCACGGACCTGCCCGACTATGTCATTCAGGCGGGGGGCCGCTGCTATTTGCCTGGTTTCGAGATGATCCGGTCGATGATCCCGTACTCGAGCGCCTCCTTTGCGGTCAGATATTTGTCGCGCTCCGTATCGATTTTCACTTTCGCAAGTTTTTGACCCGTGTGATCTGCAATCATCTGATTCAGGAGTTCTTTGGTCTTCAAAATGTGTTCGGCGTGAATCGCGATGTCGGTTGCCTGACCTTCGGTTCCGCCGAGAGGTTGGTGAATCATGACTTCGGAGTGAGGAAGTGCGAAACGCTTTCCCTTCTGCCCACCCATGAGGATGATGGCGCCGCCGGAGGCTGCCATACCGAGACACACGGTCGAGACATCGGGTTGAATCAGTTGCATCGTGTCGTACATCGCCATCGTCGATGTCACCTGTCCGCCCGGAGAGTTCACATAGAAGATGATGTCTTTCTTCGGGTCCTGCTTCTCGAGGAAGAGGAGCTGCGCAATGACGGTGTTGGCGACGGCATCGTCGATGGCGGTTCCGAGGAAGACGATGCGTTCCTCCATGAGGCGCGAGTAGATGTCGTACGCACGTTCGCCGAATTGCGATTTCTCGATGACCGTCGGAATGAGCATGTTCCTCGGGTTGATGGTTCCTTTCGAGTAACCTTTGGCAATCGATTGAATGAGGGGATGCATAGAGAGGTGAGAAAAGGCAGAAATATTTTTCGATGTCGATGTTGAGACCATTGTAGCGAAAAATGAGTCTTTGCGGCAGTTCTCGAAGAGTTCATTGTATGTTTTTTTGATGAATTGATTAGTTTGGTTGTCATCGCCACCTCACCCCCAACCCCTCTCCCGCTGCGGCTGGGGAGAAGGTAGCTCTGTTTTCGATTCCAATGGGTTTTGTTTCGTCATTCCAAAGTTTCCTCTCTCCCTTTTTTGGGAGAGGTGGCTCCGAAGAGCCGGAGTGAGGCGGACGATGTGATGTATGCTTTATTCAATGCAATCTTCCACTCAGATTCTGTGGCAACAATATCTCGAGGATTTCTTATCATCGAAGCCGAAAAAGCCCTTAATTGTGCTTCTCGGTACGACCGCTTCCGGGAAAACAAATCTTTCTATTCGCATCGCAAAATATCTGGAATCTCAGAAGAGATCTGCAGAAGTTATCAATGGCGATTCCAGACAGTGCTACAAATACCTCGATGTTGGCACGGCAAAAATTACTTCAGAAGAAATGCAGGGTGTCTTGCACCATCTTCTCGATGTTCTCGATCCCAAGCAGGAATGTACGATTTCTTGGTATGCGACAGAGGCGACGAAAGCGATCGATGCGATTCATGCGCGGGGGAATCTCCCGATGCTCGTTGGTGGTTCGATGCTCTACATCAGTTCGATTATTGACGGTCTGCAGTCGATGACTGCATCGGATCCTGCGATACGGAAACGATTGTCAGATGAATATGATCTTGATCAGGGTGTTGCGTTATATGCGAAGCTCTTGAAGGTGGATCCGGAGTCAGTAGCGATCATTCCGCGTCAGAACAAAGTCTATCTTCTGCGTGCACTTGAAATATTTGAAACGACCGGAAAGCCCAAGTCCGCGCAGAAATCTAAATCTTCGTGTCCGTACGATCTGCTGATCCTCGGAGTGGAAGCCGATCCAGAGGTTTTGCGAGTGCGTATCAACGATCGCACAGCTGCGATGCTGAAGTTAGGATGGGTCGAAGAAGTCCGGTTACTGCTTGAACGCGGGTATACCGCGGAGGATCCGGGGATGAAGAGTCACGGGTATAGGGAAGTCATTGCGTCGATTAAGAGTGTAGAGACGCCCCGCGGGGGCGTCTCCGCAGACATTGTGCCTAAGACGCTCCAGCGGAGCGTCTCTACAGACCTCTGTGAAAAAATCGCATCCCAAATTCGACGCTATGCAAAGAGGCAGCGCACGTGGTGGAGAGGGGATGAACGGATTCGGTGGATCAAAATTTAGTTTCTACATGAGCACCACGCTTACCGATCGTTCTGTTGTCTGCTCCTATTGGTTGCAACGGAGTAGGCCGTTCGATCAATTGGCTGTGCACGAAGCATGGTATGCGGATCGGCAAAAAATTGAGACCGGGCAACGCGGCCGAGTTCGTCGGATGAATCTTCATGCATGAGACGTCCAAATATTTCATGTGCTCTCTCGCCATACACTGTCTCCAATTGACGAAGAATATGGATTTCCTTAGCCCGGGGATTTGTGCGTGCTCTCTCGCGAACGTACGCACCGAAAGCCTTACTCATCTCCTCATCCTGAAGAAGATGGAGAAAGAAGGGGCGATTAATCAAAGGGGAAAGCGGATTATTATTATGAAAGGAATGTAAAAATAATGGCTTCAACAGCAAGACGATGACGCGAGGTTCGACGACAGGTGCAATGTGATCCGCAATAGCGGCAATTGTCTTCGTTTTCGCATGCTGCCGCAGAGCATCGCCGAACATGCTTGCAGAGCTAATGTCGCTATCTCTGTATCGTACGAAGAGTTCTGCCGCCCGTGTCATTTGACCATGAACGACGAGAGTGAAAAGCAAGCATTTCAGCATCTGTGGAACATCGGTTGCTTTCTGCAGCAGCTGCTCACATGCAGCCTGAGGAGGGACATGCGCAGAAAGAGTGCGAAAAAAATGTTGCTCGTATAATTTCGCATCTACCGTTCCTGTTTGCTTTAATTGTCCGATAATATTGAGAGCCCTGACGAAGTCATTGTTATGCATCGCTTCGAGAAAGTTTTTTTTACCTTCTGTTGCGGGCAACTGTGCCTCTATGATCTCGCTCTCTGGATGAATTGATTCAGTATTTCGGAACTTGCCTCCTCCGTGTCTATTCTTCCAGTTTGTTTTTTTCTTTCCATGTCGCAGCACATAGAGCAGCCTATCCACATAGGCCTCGGGGAGAGTTCCCTCCTGTCGCAAGCGTTCAACATGCTCAATGAATTCTGTGGCCAGTGTGCTGTCGGCATGCGCGCATTTTGCATAGAGTGTTAGGACGCTGATATTCAGACCATCGTTTCGTGAATCTGGTCGCAAGTCCGAAATAAAGCGTTGGATTGCTTGAAATGCCATCCTTGGTTGACCTGCATCGAGCATGGCTGATGCACATTCAGTAGCAATTCCATATTCCGTATCTTGTGCAGTAAGAAGTCTGGATGCTTCCTCAAAATTACCGAAGAACATTGCACGCCTGATCCCTGCGTGGGGGGAAGGAGCACCATGCAGATATTCTTCGATTCTCCGAGTATCCTCCGTCCGAAACTGTTCTGGTACGTTATCCAATATTTTTTGTCCTAGTTCATGGAAGCCGCATTTGTTCGTCAGACGGAGAATTTGGTTCACAACTTCCATTTTCTTAATTGCGATATTGTCTGCAACCTCTGGGATGTTCTTCAGAACTTTTGATGGTAATTCACCT
The DNA here is from genome assembly GCA_964597665.1 of uncultured Candidatus Peribacteria bacterium. GTDB lineage: Bacteria > Patescibacteriota > Gracilibacteria > Peribacterales > Peribacteraceae > SICN01. Next base: position 63,639 of record CAZQYX010000007.1, read on the forward strand.
TCCAACAGTGCCTCTAAGGATTTCATGGCAATACGATCAATGTCCGTTTCCATAATTAATATTATATCTATTTAACAATATTTGTCAATTTTGCGCAATGTGGGTCCTAAAACTTGAACACATCTGCATGAATCTCTATTCGCTGCTTCATGTCCCAAAGCTGATCGATCATGCTTGCAAGCTGCGGACACGCGTCCGGCGTCTCTT